>JBJHCX010000003.1:0-189855 GCA_050486245.1 Rhodohalobacter sp. | reverse complement strand
CTGATGCCCTTTTTTGCATACGGCCTTGCCCTCTTTTTTGGACTGCATCCGGCCTATGCCATCGCCCTGATCCTGATCGGCTGTCTGCCGGGGGGAACAACTTCCAATATGTTCGCCTATTTTGCCAGGGGATCGGTGGCCCTGAGTATCGCCATGACCACGGCCTCTACCATGCTGGCCCTGATCATGATGCCGATACTGCTGGAGTTCTATACCGCCGACTTCACCCGACAAATCAGTGCAGAGATGCAGGCAGCGGGTGCCTCCGGCGATTTCGTCATCCCAACCGGTAACATCATCGGCTCGCTTGTGCTGGTACTGGTTCCGGTAGCCCTGGGGATGCTGCTTCGCGCCAAATCGAGGGTATGGGCTAAAACCGCGGAAGATACCGCCGGCTTTATGGGTATTATTGTGATCATCTACCTGATCGGTACCGCCTTTGCACGCCACAGCGGCTTGATGTTTCAGACCCCGATCGAAATCTACCTCTCGGCTATCTGCGTAGGCCTGCTGGGCTTCCTTTTTGGCTATTGGATGTCGCGGTTATTTCGGCTTTCACCCATTTTCCAGCGCGCAATCTCCCTGGAGACGGGGATTCAGAATGGGCCGGTGGCCTTTGCCATTATCCTGCTCAGTTTTACCGATCCGGTACAAAGCCAGATGCTTTGGCTGGCTATCCTCTACTCCACCTTTATCGTGATCACCTCGTCCTTTATCACACTCTACTACCGCAGGGTGGGTAAACTTGATTACGAGGTCTATCAGAACACCACCATCCACAACCGGCTGTTTGGGGAGAACTACGTTACACACTATCCCGACGATTTCCTGCCCAAACGGATTAAAAACGACCCGAGCCAGGGTTCGATTCCTGCACAGAAGCGTTCGTGATGGTTTAGGATCTGTGGCAGAAGGTTACTGATTGATCAGGCTCTGTATCTGTTTGCGGTGGTGAGAGGTGTGCATACCGATAAATTCGAGTGCCTGGTGCATATTTAGTAATCCGGCCCTAGGATGCCGGTAGATCGCCTTTGCAAGAAGGCCATCATCACTGTTTTCGATGAACTCCTTCATTTCTGACCGGATCTGTTGCCACTCCTGCTTCATCTCATGGTAATCAGGATAGGGCTCTTTCACTTCAGCTATGGCCGGTGCTTTGTACTTTATCGGGAGCATCAATGCTATCTGCAAGATGAGATGGCGGAACCATGCACCTGTTCCTGATTTGGGAATGGATTCCGGCCGCGCAGACTTTCTCTTGATATAGAAAAACGACTGCTTCTCGGCAGTGATCAGGTGACGCAACACCTGCAGAAGATTCCACGCCTCAGAATCCGGCCTCTTACGAAGCTGTTCAGGCGAAAGGGAATCATAGAGGGAACAGAGCTCTTCTCTCTGTTTTTCAATACGTGTGAATGCGTCAACGGCTTTCTTTTTCAACAGTTCAGAGTTTAAAAGTAATGAATCAGACGTGAGTTATTTTATAATAAAACGGGACATCACGGTAAGATCATGATGTCCCGTTTCGGTAAAAAGAAACTACTTCAGGTACTCATCAAACCAGTCGATCACGCGATTCATGAAGTCGAGCTGGTGGGCCCGTTCGGTGAGTCCGTGTGGCTGACGCGGATAGAGAATCAGTCCGGTAGGAATCCCTTTCATCTCCAGAAACTGGTGCATTTGCAGGGCCTGCTCGGGGTGAACCCGCTCATCAGCCAGCCCGGTGGCAACCAGCAGCGGGGTATCGGCCTGGTTCATCCAGGCTACAGGCGACCGCTCCCAGTTCTGGCCGGGATTGTCAAACCAGTAGAGGTCCCAGTGAACCACGCTCATTTCATGAGGAATATCGGTGGTTCCCATAAAAGAGATCCAGTTAGAGAGGCCCGCAAACGTGATGCCCGCAGCAAAGCGGTCACTGTGCCGGGTTGCGGCCCATGCGGCAAAATATCCGCCATACGACGTTCCGGATATTCCCACCCTGTCAGGGTCAATCAGGCCGATCTCATCCAGGTGGTCGATCGCGTAAAGAACGTCGTCAAACTCCTTGCCACCCAGATCACGATGATTTGCCGATGCAAACGCTGTTCCGCGTCCGCCGCTGCCCCGGTAGTTGGGCTTCAGCACGACATACCCCTGATTGGCCAGTACGTGGCTTGGGTAGAGCGGGCGCGTATTCCAGCCGTTCATACTGATACCTTCCGGTCCGCCATGAGGAAGGATCGCAAGCGGATAGCGCACACCCTCTTCATATCCCACCGGTTTAACCAGGATTCCTTCAATCTCCCATCCGTCAGCTCCTTTCCACGTAATGGAACTCTGTTCACCAAGCTGTTTGTCGCTCAGCCAGTCGTTGTGATGGGTCAGCCGGGTGAGGTTACCCCGTCTCATATCCCCGACATAGACTTCACCGGGATGATCAACGGTATTGACCGATGCGGCAAAGGCGCGGCTTCTGGAATCCGTGCTTACACTTCTGAAGATCTCCTTGTCACCGCCCGCAATTCTGGTTTTACTGTCACGGTCAATACGCATGGAGTAGAGGAAGGTCGATGAGCGTTCAACAGCGGTGAATAGTACGGTACGGTCATCCATCCATGAGACCGACTCGACGGTGCCCTCCCAGTTTGAGGGTGTATGGTCACGATTGCCCGAGCCATCGGTATTGAGGATCCACAGCCTTTGCGGCAGGGGGTCGCTGTACACCTTGCCGGCCAGTACAGCCAGTTTGGAGCCATCAGGCGACCAGCTCATGGCCGCTTTTTTCTTCGGAGCATCCATCAGGGTGGTCAGGCCGGATCCATCTCTCTGAATGACGGCGTATTTGGTGTACATCTGTTCAATGTCGGCGCCGGGCTTGTCGCTGATTCGCAGGGCAATCCGGTTATTGTCGGGAGCCCATGCAAAATCCCAAACATAGGTCGTTTCATCGGTGACCTTTGTGGCTTCACCGTCACGCGGTTGTACCCAAAGCCTCATATACCGCAGGTTTTCACCGGCCACAATCATGTCGTAACCGCGCTCTTGCTGGGCACGGCGCTCATCCGACACGGGGTCCATTGCCGTGTAGGCGAGGGTCGATCCATCGGGGCTCCATGCGTAACTGCTCAGGCCGTTCTCGGCTGAAGTGTGTTTCTGCAGGTCGGACCCGGAGCTGTTTACGGAGTAGACCTGAACCTGGTTGTGATGGTCTGTAATACGCGATGTAAAATAAAGCCTTCCGTCAGCCCCCCACTGCGGATTCCCCGCACTGTTCGGCTTTTCGATGACGGGGATCGCATCTCCTCCGGCGGCAGGGATGATGTAAAGCCCGGAGTAGCTTCTACCGACAGATTCCTCTTCCGTTCGCGGAATACTGAGCGTGTAGGCAACGTGGTTTCCGTTCGGGCTCATGGCAACCGCTCCAACGGTTTCAATTTTCACGACATCCTCAGGTGTCAGTCCCTGAGCGTCGGCTTGTAGTGACATTGCGGTGATGGTAAAGATCAGCGCAAAAAAGGCAACGTATATCTTGGTGAACTTCATAAATGTTATGGATTTGGTTCCTGGATCGTAATAATATACACGAAATTTAAAACTATTTACCCAATTTCAGTCCGATAGCCAGGGCGATCAGTCCTACAAATACCTGGCTGAAAATATAAGCCGAAAAGAGCAATGGCGACTCTCCCAGCAGCCCCATCGCTTCCAGGCCGAAACCGGAGTAGGTGGTGTAACTGCCAATCATTCCGATCAGCATAAACTGTCTCCATTCATCCGGACTCTTTCTGACTGAAAAGAGTGAAAAGAAGTACCCCATTAAAAAGCTTCCAAATACATTTTCAAAAGCTATGGCCGTAAAAAGGTTGTGGTGCGGGATGAATCCCTCAAAAAACAGGTTTGTGAGATAACGAAGAAGGGCACCACAGGATCCACCCAGGGCAATCCATATCAGTGGTTTTTTAAGGTTGAACTTCATTAGAGGATCTCCATGAGTCGTTGAAGAAGATAAAAGCCCAGTACCACGGCTCCCAGCGCAGTAACAAGTTGCATGAACAGATACAGAGCCAGGGTTTTGAACGACTTCGTCAGGCTTTGAAACAGTTCCAGTGAAAACGTAGAGAATGTGGTATAGGAACCGAGTATTCCGATGGTCAGAAATGAGATGAGTGGATGGGAGGAGAGGGCCGATTCGTGATAGAGAGCGAACAGGGCGCCGGCCAGAAAGCAACCGATGACGTTGGCCATGACAGTGCCGGTTAGCACGCTGTTGCCCGGAATCAGCCGGGCTGTTCCGACTGCCGTCAGGTACCGGAGTACCGCCCCGATGGCCCCGCCGGCAACTATAAGCAGGATAGTGATCATATCATTTACATGTCAGTATTTTGAAGTGGTAATAGATAGGTTGAATTCGACAAAATCACAAGGGAGGCTTTAGGGAATAATCTCGTAATCCCAACTTACAGCACCAAACCCACCTTCACTTTGATATAGTTTATGATTTCAAATTAAAACGAAGAGTGTGAACATCTTACAGATGAGCTAACCTCCACCGTATTCGGCTCAAATATTCAGGGGTAATTCCTATGAATGTAGCTATTTGGTATTGAGGAATCCGATTCGCCAAACCCGGATACTTTTGTATAAAATCTCTGTAACGCTCTTCTGCATTGTTGCTCAATAGAGTAATCAGGCACCGCTGTAACCGATTGAACTGATGCTCATTGACCATCCTAACGAGCCGTTCAAACTTGGGATTTTGCTCAATCATTTTCTCAAGAGATGTACGATCCAATTGTAACATTACTGAATCTTCTACAGCTATTAATGCTAATCTGGACGGGGTCTTGTTTAAATAACTGTCATAATCAGTAATCCAATCCCCTTCAGTCGCAAATTGAACAATATGTTCGTGGCTATTAGAATCTGAAAATGAAGTTTTCAGACAGCCTTTATTCACAAATGAATTATACGTTGCGATATCTCCCCTATGGAAAAGATATTGGCCTTTTTTAATTTCACGAATTTTCAGGAATGAAGAGAATTCATCGAATTCATCCTGATCCAAATCTATATAGTTTGAAATGTTTTTTGAGATTTTCTCGTACATATTTACCTCAGAAGTGTGGTATGTATATTTGCTTTATCACCTTGCTGCATATCCGGTGAATACCGTCTATTTTGCCCACTAATTGCTTGAAGAATCTGTCAGCAGCACCTTAACCGCAGCTTAAGGCTCATTTTTTGAATGGTTTTCACATTCTATCATCTCAACGATATGAGAAACATAGAGCTCAGCAGTACGATCCAGCTTGTTAAGTATCTGTTTAATTTTGTCAATCATTTGTGAAGTTTAGCATTTCTATTAAATGGAAGCCTTGAATAACTGATCAAGCGAAGCTGCATCATGAATGTTGTCGAAAAATGGGCGAAAAAGTCACATGATATTTTCGAGATCAACGAGCACTTTGAGCCCAGGATTTTCATTTGCAAGTCGTTGTTGTGCTTATTGCAACAAAAGATCCGTATAATTTTTTTATTAGCTCTTGATTTGAATCAATTAATTTGTCCTACAGGGTGCTCATTATAAAAGTGTGCAATCGATTTGAATCTACCATTCAGCCTACCACAAGGAATACCACACCGGCCAGGGCAACTGCAACGCCCCCCAGCTGTTTTTTACTCAGGCGTTCACCCAGTACAGCCAGTGCGATGAGTGCCGTCGGGATGGGTGAAAGGGCACCGGCAACGGAAACGATAGAGATCAGCCCATCCAGTACGGCAAGTCCAAAGGCAATAAATCCCAGTCCCTGGCTGATTCCCGACAACAGGGTAGCCTTCCATGAGCTACCAATTTCGGGCCAGGTACCCCTTTTCAATAATTGTACAACCAGTATCGGAGCCAGTGAACCTGTGGCTGTTGCAAATACCGGCCAGAGTGGGTTTACGGTCGTCGCAAATCCGACAAAAACAAATGAAAACCCAAAACAGACTCCGGCAACGATCCCGTCGTAAAGCCCCGCTTTATTGTGGACAGAGTCGCGATCCGGACTGAGTTCTTTGTCAGGTCCATTCTCCCTGTTTGTCACCAGTACGAGTGCTCCGATCACGATTAGAACCCCCAGTATGGCAATCCATGACGGGCGCTCACCAATCATCAGTCCAACAGCAAAGGGAACCAATGCAGAGAATACTCCCATTACCGTTGCCGTAAGGCCCATCGAACCTTTTGACAAGGCCCGGTAGTATTTGATGATACCCAGTCCAACAGCCAGTCCGGCAGCGCCGCCCCATAATACACCGTTTATATCCGGGACACCACCAAGGAACAGTGCAATGATGCCGATCAGGGCAGCAGCTGTACATTGTGAATAGAACGATACCGACATAGCCGGGCTCTTCTTTGAGGCGAGTCCGCCAAAAAAATCACCGGCCCCAAAACCGATTGCCGTGAACAATCCAAATAGTAAACTCATAAAATTCCTGATCCAAAGTTCAGTGTTTGAATCAAAGATCAGGAAGGATTCGATCAGAATGGTTATCCAGAGTACCTGCTTTATGGTAGATTCTGAGGATTTTCACGGTAGCGGAGAGGAGTGAGACCGGCATATTTTTTGAAAAACTTCACAAAGTTGGATGAATCATCGAACCCCAGTTCCAGGGCAATGCTTTTCACTGTTTTTTCAGACTGTATCAACAGCGATTTTGCTTCCAGAAGCTGGTACTCCCGGATCAGTTTATAAGCCGGTTTTCCGGTCGATTGCTTAACAGCTTCCCGGAGGTATGAGGGACTGATATAGAGTCTTTCAGCATACTCATTGATGGTCAGCCTCTTTCGGTATTCTGATTTGATCAAATTTTCGAACTGATAGGTGATCTCTTCAACACGACTCAGAGTTCCGTTCACCCTGAATTCAGGCTCTAGGTTTCGTTTGGCCTCATTCAGAAGTATGGTCAGATACGAGGTAATAATCTCAATACTCCCTTCCCGGAACTGGTTGTACTCTTCATACAAGCGCCTGAACAGATCTGTAAATATTTCCTTCTGTACAGGTTTCAAGAAGTAGATTGGCATGGAGTTGAGGTTGAAAAACCTGAATGTGCTAAACACTTCACACGAGAGTTCACCCGCTCCAAGCAGTTCAGGTTTAAAATAGACTATGTAGCCCCCGGCACTGTTTTCAGAGTTCTTTATGTTCCAGGAATTGATCTGTCCGGGACTAACAAACAGGAGAGAGTCGTTTTCCTGCTGAAATCTCCTGTCGTCAATCATGCAGTCACTATTCAGGCCTTCCGTGAAGCTGATCTCAAAAAAATTCTGCCGATAAGGCCCCAGTTCTGTTTTCATGAATTGAAATTGGTCATCAAGGCGGATGATGTGAAACAGGTCAGAATGAGCAGATGCTTTTGGCTGAATCACCTTGATTAGGTCCGGGATCTGATGGTAATTTTTGATACTCATGCTACTCTGTTTATAAATTCATCTCTGACCGATTGATCAAAATTGGATTTCATTTAGCCTGAATACAATAGGAAGTGATTTTTTGAATATGCTGCTGATCATTAAACTCATACAGGTCAAAGGCCTTGACAAAAGACATCCGGTTACCATTTTTTATAAATTCAGCCGTTCCGTTTACTGCAACCCTGTTATCCTCAGCAATCACATTAAGAATTTCGAAATGTGTTGTTACGGTTTGAAAGTACGCGGCTACCTGCTTGCAGTTTTCAATAATGGCTTTCTTACCATGAAATGTGTTCTCTTCAACTACCTCCCAGACTGCGTTTTCTGCAAGGAAGTCGAATACGTTTTCAAATTCACCATTTGAAAATGATTTAGCAATCAATTTATTGGTCATGATGTTATTGTTTTTGTTAAAATTAAATAGGGTAAGTAACTCTCATGTCACCTGCTGACAAAGAGTTCAAAAAATCTTGTGCGTCAAATGCTTCACCCAAAGTTGTTACACCACTTCTTTTTATGGATCCACTTATCAATCTTGAAAAGGCTTCGAATACCAAGGGTGCAGTTATTGCATAAATATCTCTGCCTTCAGCTGTTATACGTCGGGTCTGGTCGTTCTTTGTTGCAATAATATCCATACAAAAAAGCTGTGATGAACGTCCTGTGTCATCAAAATATTCGGGTGGTGGTGTATCTTCATTCCTGATATCAACAACAGAGTTCCGGCTGAGGTATGTGTTTATGCTTTTTACATCAATATGATGTGAAATGGTAATAATCTCAGACAACGGAACAGGCTCTACCGGTTGGGTGCCAATAGTTTTTGGGAAATCCCATATTTTTTCTTCCGTATTCTCCGGCAGAGTCACCAATGTATGGTCTGAGAGTACAAGTCTTGGATAGTGGTTTCGTTTCCCGGTTGACCGGGTTCCCTTTGTTGGGTGCCAGAAATTAAGTCCTATACCTATTAAAATTTCATCCGCAGACTTCCAGTCCTGAAAAAGGGCCGAACACAACAGGTCTGCCAGGCCACCAAAAAATGCAGTGGCCGGAAGCACGATTATGTCTGCTTTTTCTGCCTTTTCTGAATAATTTTTAATGACATTGAGTACCGACATTTGCTCAGCACTTAAATCTATATAGTGAGCTGAATGTCGGATTGCAGACTCTATGATAGGTTCTGCCGTATCTAAAAAAGGGCCTGCACAGTTGACAATTATATCTGCACTGGAAAAGGCCTTATCCAATGATTCAGGGTCTTGAACGTCGGCAACTCTTGCATCTAGAGCTGGAAATTCCTTATGAAGTTTGTTTAGCCTCACAGCATTTCGGCCACACAGTATTGGCAACAATCCATGCTTGATGAATTCCGCAACAATAAAGCGTCCTGTATGTCCATAAGCTCCATAAACTGCAATTTTTTTATTGATCATGGGGAGTTCTATTTAATGCCGGTGGATAGGTTTTATAAATCGGGGTTTCAGTGTAGAAATGGCTATGAGAGAGATAAATACATAGACTTCCAGCACAAGCCTGGCCTTAAACAGCCGGTTGTTTTTTAATTATTCACCAGATGCATGACCGCTTATCCCTTCAATAACCGTATCCCAATCCTGAACATGTAATTCGTGTCCGGTGCCTTCCAGTGAAATGAGTGTAGATCCTTCAATTCTATCCAGTAATACACCGGTGTGTTTGAAATGCCAGATCAGATCATCTGTACCATGAATGATTAAGGTTGGATGTTGAACTTCATTTAGCCTGTTGAAATACTCTTCACCGCCTTGCAAGGCTGCATGATTGAACATACTTAGATAGTTTTTTGCTCTGCTAAATTCTGCCCGAATAAGTTTTTCACTTCTTTTCTGGTCAAACGGTTTTCTGCCACTCATCAATGAGGCCCCTTCAGTCATATATTCCACGACGCTCTCCTCATCAGACCAGTTCACGCTGCCTGATTTGCTGTGAAAGTCCAGAATCCTGGAGTCCATTTCAGGGATGTTCGGGTCTGAATCGCCCCACGGGCCGGTTGAGAACAGTGTCAATGATCGGATTCTTCCGGGATACTTTATGGCTGCAATTTGGGAAATGAGCCCGCCTAATGACATCCCGACAAAGTGAGCACTATCAATACCGTATCCGTCCAGAATTGAGACAGCATCATTCGTCAAATCAACAATATCATAAGGTGTTGTGCCGGGTTCATAATAGGTGGACTTTCCAGTGTCCCTATTGTCGTACCGAATAACAAAAAATCCTTGATCTGCCAATTTTTGACAGAACTCTTCGTTCCAATACAGCATTGAGACGGTTGCACCTGCAAGCAATAAAATTGGCGGGTGATTTTCATTCCCAAAACCTTCTGTATACTGCTCGAGATCGTTTATTTTAATTATTTTCTTCTTCATTTTTCAGTTGATATTATTTTCGTGCCTCTTCAGCACGTTTAATGGTTTCTTCGTCCAGGATTTTGCGTATTTCGGATGCAACCGGAAGTTCTGATGTAAACGTTTTCCCATAATTCAGATTAAAGGAGTAATCAAAATCATCGGGATTTTTCCCCTGATTGTGCTGAATAATGGTTTCCAGCTTATCAAGCGCCTTCGCCGCTTTCGCTTCCGGTGATGAAGCATGTTCATATTCATCCCACAACCCAATCAACTCATGTTGAATTTCAACAGGTAAACTGTCCACGAGTTGAAGAAAGTCGTTTCGTTCATTAGCAGCCTTATTCAACTCCTCTTGTTGTAACGGTGCCGGTATATCCCCATTTATCGCTTCTCCCAAATCATGAACAATACAGATTTTTAACACCCGCGCGATATCTGCCTTCGGAAAATATTTTTCCAGAACCATAGCCATAAGACAAAGTCGCCAGGTGTGCTCGGCAACACTTTCATTACGTCCTGTTGAGGTATACCCTGATCGCAATGTGTTTTTTAACCGTTCTGATCTGCGAATGAAATCCAGAATGCTATTAAGTTCTGCTCTTTTCATTTTTAATCACTTTTGGATCGATTCAGTTATTAAGATTAACAGTCCCGTATCAACGCCCTGCTCCAGGCCTGCCTGTAAATATGACTGAAACCCTACCTCTCACAATACTCCTTCAGCCGATTTAAGAACATAGACCAGTTGTAGTTGCACCAGCCATAATACTCGGTTAGCTCGCGCCAGCCGGAGTGATTCAGGTGAAGGGTCGTAACTCCATTCTTCTCTTTCAGATGAAAGGAGACCTTGGTACCAACCCATTCGGGATCCGATTCCACGCATTCCCAGAGGATACTCTCATGTTCGTTCAGTTCAAGGATCTTCATTTTGGTCAGAGTCTCTTCATTGAAATCAAACTCATTTATAAATCCGATCTCCGGCTTAACCTTTAGCTTATGGGTCCACACCTCGCCCAATCCTTGCTCAGTTGTTAATGCATCATAAACTGTTGATACAGGGGCCTTGATATAGTTGATGATTTCGATTTTTTCCATTGATTCAGATTATTTGGGTTTGATGTTTGAAATGGCGGGATTTATCCCGGCATGGTTTTATCAATTTCATAATGTAGTTCAGCCATGCCTGATCCCATCTGTTGTACGGATGTCAAGCGCAAAGTCGGGCTGAGCACAGTGCGGGGAAATAGAGGCTTTCCTTTGCCGAGAGTAGCCGAACCGATTTGAATGATCAGTTCATCAAGCAGGCCGGCATCGTAAAACTGCCCGGCCAGGTCGCCGCCTCCAACAACCCAGATGTTCTTGCCGTTAGCAGCAGTTCGCATTTCGGGATAGAATTGACTCACATCGCCATTGACGAAACGGATATCCTTGCCTTCAATCATGGGAAGCTTACGGCTTGTGAAAATCCAGGCTGGCTGGGTATAAGACCAGGGTGATCCCGTTTCGTCAGCAACTTTGTCTGCGTTTCGCAGAATCCATTCGTAGGTTGCCGATCCCATAGCCAGTGCCCCTACGTTAGATATAAATTCCGGGTAGCTTGAATTCTCCAGATCGCCGAGAGGAAAAAGCCAGTCCAGTGAGTCATCTTCTGTGGCAATAAATCCGTCCAGGCTTGTGGCTGTGTAGTACTGAGTTTTCATAAGTTGTATTTCTGTTTAAAAATTCTATTCTATCAAAAACTTTCGGATGGCAGGCGCAAATTGTCGAGCCAGATCGTCTGCGGTTTTCAAGTTTGGATTCATCTTTACATCTGCCAATTGGCCTTTCGGAATGATCTCTGCGATCTGTCTGGCCAGCGCCTCCGGGTGCCTGTGATCCATTCCCGGAATGATGAGTGCCGGTGCGTTGATCTGTTTTAACTCCTCCATACTATAGAATGATCGGTCGTGTCCGATCGCTGCCGCAGCGGCTATGCTTGCAGGATTGGAGCGGGGGATGGCATCCTCTACCAGCGTACGGATTACCGGGGCAAGGTCGTCCAGGACAGGCTCCCATCCCGCCATGATCCCGTTCTTGCGGACCCGTTCTGCAAATGCATCCATAAATCCGATCTCCGCTTTTTTGGCTTCATCGTCTTCAATATCCTCAATACTGATTGGAATAATGGCTTCGGCTCGAGTTGGGTATGCCAGGGCAAACCGAAGCGAGATTGTGGCTCCAAGCCCGGTCCCGCTCACAATGGCTTTATCGACGCTATGGTGATCCAGCAGTGAAAGGACATCTTCTGCATACTGCTGCCAGGTATGGCAGAGCGGATCTGTGCATACCGACACACCATACCCGCGGATATCCGGTACGATGACCTGCGTGAGGTCGGCAAGCTTGTGTGCAAGCGGCAGAAGGCTGTGATGATCCGGGCCGCCGCCATGCAGAAGCACGGTTACAAGGTTCCCGACCGGTTTTGTCTTCCAGGCGGTTAATCTGCAGCCATCAGATCCGTTGTAATGAAACTTGATCATTTGACCGGTTGATTGAAAAATTTATCATTAATTCCGGTCGATTTAACATATGATCGACTCCGGTTATGAACAGCACATTTCCAGATCCACCAGATAAACACCGGCTGGAAAAGAAGCCTGCTCCAGGTGTACCAGGGGCTGGCCGGTAAGCCTCCGGGCGCCGGCAGCTCCATCACTGCCACATAGATATTGGCCGGAAACATGGCCATAAGCAGCCATCCGGCCATCTTCCGGGTCCGCCTCCATAACAGTCCCATAGCCAAAACGATCTCGGTCACACCGGTGAGAATAATGATCTCAGTCGGATAGGGCATAAACCCCTCGATCATATAGACCAGGTCTTCAGGCCGGGTTAGGTGCATGATGCCTACCTGGATAAACATAATAGCGGCTGATAGCCTGGCTGCGGCCCAAAAAGAATGAAAGGCATTGATCCCCGCAAGCCGGGTTACCAGCATAATCAATAAAGTGATGGAAAGAAGTCCGAGAAAAAATGCCATCCTGAATTAATTCATGGTTTAAGATTTTCATTCAAAAAGAGGAATTAATATACCATCGACTTTTCGCGAATATCTTGATCTCAATCAAGAAATGAACCCACCTTGGAAAACCGATTTCAAATTATCTGTCCTGAATCGATCTTCGAATTCTGGAGAGTGTTTCTGGTGCAATTCCCAGGTATGAGGCCAGGTGTTTCAGCGGGATCTCCTGAACCCATTTTGGCTGCTCATCCAGCAGCTTCAGGTATCTCTCTTTTGGATGCTCGTTCAACAGAGAGACCTCCCGGACCGACTTTTTGATAAACTGCTGTTCGGCCGCCATCCTTCCAATTTTTTCGCCACAACTTGTCGTGGTATAAATCTCCTGAAGATCCTGCCAGGTGATATAGAAACAGTCGGCCGTACGGGTTACCGGACGGATTTCAAATATTCCAGGCTTACGTGTGATAAATGAGGAGTAGGAGCTGAAAAATTGTCCTGAAAAGGCAAAGTCTGTGGTCGACTCTTTCTCACCGTTAAATACGATAAACCGAACCACGCCATCGGCCAGATAGTAGAGCCGGTCTTCGACCCTGCCCGGCTGTGAAATCCGGCTTTTTTTGTCAAACTGTTTAAAATGCAGCTTCCCGCTGAAGGTTTCCCAGTCGGGCTCATTTATCGATACCAGGTTTATTAATAGCTGCTTAATTTGGTTTTTGTGCTCTTCGGTTGTAGCAGTCATGTATCATTGCCTGTGTTCTTAAGCTTATTTAGATCGTTTGGATGTCAGCAGAAAACTCTTTCATGGTCATTCTTCCGGCAACATTTGCGGATTCCAAACGACTTCCCAGAGATGCTGATCCGGATCCTGGAAATAACCGGCATATCCTCCCCAGAAAGTGTCCTGAGCCGGCTTCACAATAACAGCCCCTGCCATTTCTGCCTGTTTCATAACAGAGTCTACGTCCGATCGGGTAGAGACGTTGTGCCCGATAGAAAAGTCTGTCGGACTTGGTTGGCTTACTTTAAGTCCGGTATCATGCGATAAACTTTCGCGCGGCCAAATTGCCAGACGTATTCCGTTTTGCAGTTCAAAGAAAGCAACGGCACCGTATTCAAATTCACGGCCCACAATTCCCTTCGTTTTTAAACCTAATCCATCCTCATAAAACCTCAAGGCATGTTCCAGGTCATCAACGCCAAGTGTAATAACGGTTATCCGTGGTTTCATAGTCATTCTCCGTTTTTTCCAATTCCTGGTTTTTTCGGCAATTACAGGCGGGAAACGATTAAGGCCTGGTGTATCTCTTAATTATAAATTGTATAGAAAGAAAATATAATCTGTCGATACCCCCGCATGGCCTTGCTGCCGAAGCATTGCTGTAATATTCCCCCGATGATACGTACCGTGATTGACCACATGTTTAACCATATCGGTAACGGACGCATCCAGGTCGCCATATCGGGGATGGTTAATGGTGAACTTAAGATCGAGCTCATCATGGTTGTTCAGGAAATCGAAATACTTCTTGTTCATTTCCTCATATAGCTGTTGCATTTCTAAAAGACTTTCACCGCTGCTTTTTTCTTTTAATTCATTTATAACATCCATGGTTTCGGAGAAATCATCGCCCGACATCACGCTCAGCCACATTCCTTCGGCTTGAAAGGCGTGAATAATAACTTCCTGAATTGAGGGAAACACACTTTTGATTTCAGTGGTATATACTTCTCCGGGCAAAGATTTCAAATGTTCAAAAATTCTGGTGTTAGCCCATTTGTGGTAGTTGTATTGTTGTATTGCAGGATGTTTCATAATAGATGCTGATATGTTTTTATTAATCTTGCAACCCTTTACCACTAAGAATCTTCGGGATATTTATTTCAACTCTTTCTATTGTCGTAAGAACCCCACTGTTAATACATCTTGTGCCATGAATATTTTGCAGAAATCATTCAGTCAATCTGGTCTGTTGAGTTCACGCACTAACCATAAACTGTTGTTCAACATGAGTGATCTGTAAACGTTTCACATGCACTCTTCTCGATTAAATTTTTCCGGATTTCCAGCAGCGGTGTGCAGTGATCCCTGATGGTACAGCCAGCAAACTCCCCGCGGCTGTCGTATTCAATTTCACAACACTCTGTAAAAAGGCCATGCAGCTTTTCACGTCCCCGCTTGATTCGCATCTTGGTGGCAGAAAGTCCAAGCCCCAGATGCCTGGCGATCTCTTTTTGCGGGATGTTTTCGATATCGCTCATGATCAGCGGCTTGCCGTACTTCTCAGGGAGGAGCATCAGCATGGGGAGAATAAAGTCGACATCCGAAATGCTGACAAATTCATCGGATGGCCGTAACGGTTCCTGATCAGATACCGCCTCAGGATGTTCGTCATGCGAATTCACCACCGGTTGTTTCCCCTGCTGCCTGTAATGGTCGGCTATCACATGGCGGGTGGTCTGAAAGAGCCACGCCTTCACATTCCGGATGCTCCGGTTTTCATCGTCTGCTTTCACCAGCCGATACATCACCTCCTGTGTAAGATCGTCTGCCAGATCCGGATCACCGGTTTTTTTGATGATATACCCTTTCAGGTATCCATAGAACTGCTTGACGGTGTCGGCAATGTTTTCAGTGGAGCGTGACATGGTGTAATGTAATTAAAAAATGATTTATGATGTGTGATGGGATACTCTTAAACGTTCATACAAGGCACCCAATAATGACTGTATTATATTTGTACATGGATAACATACTTTTCCTGTGTGTTACATTCCGTGTATTTCCGTGTCTCCGTGGCTTTACCTCTCGCTCACCAGCAGAGAGGTTGCATGTTTTGAACACTTCTACTGTAAACACACAGTTTTGTGCCTGCCTGAACCTGCTCTTTTAGAATACCGCATTAAAGAAATAACCTGAAAGGATCATTCCAATCCCGATGGTTACAAAAAAGCTGACAATCAGCTTCATCTTCATCACTTTTTTCAGCAAAATGGCTGAAGGCAGTGAAAGCCCGATCGATCCCATCATAAACGCGATGGCCGTTCCCATCGGCACGCCCTTCGCAACAAGCGAGTCGATCACCGGCAATATTGTCACCGCATCAATATAGAGCGGGATGGCCAGGACCACTGCGATCGGTACGGCCAGCGGGTTATCAGCGGCGATGGTCTCTTCAAAGAAAGCAGCCGGAACATATCCGTGAATAAACGAACCGATCAGGATTCCCATAAACACATACGGAACCAGCTTTCGAATGGTTGCAAACGCTTCGTTATGGATCATGGGGAGACGCTTCACAAAAGATCCACCATCGTTTGGTTCACTCACGTTTTGAGATTCCAGATCCCTGACCCAGTCGGCAACAGACTCCGCAAGTCCCAGTTTTTCCAGTAAAAGACCTCCGATAACACCCAGAATCATCCCGGATACGACATATACCAGTGTGATTTCCCAGCCATAGGTGACCCAGAAAACCGCAATTGCGATTTCATTGACCAGGGGGGATGTAATCAGGAACGAGAGTGCTATGCCCAGTGGAATTTTTGCCTGCATCATCCCGATAAATATCGGCACTGACGAACAGGAACAAAACGGGGTAACCGCCCCGAATCCCGATGCCATTACATTTCCGAGACCGCTTTTTTTATGCCTCTCCAGGAAACTTCTGATCTTTTCGAACGACAAATACCCGGTGATGGCCGTCATCAGATAGACCACCAATGTCAACAGAATTGAAAGCATGACAAACCCCGGAATAAAGTAGAGGAGCGCCTCAGCCAGCCGGGCGCCCTCCTCCAGGTTCAGAATGTTGTACACCAGGTATTCCGCTGGCCTGTTCAAAAAATCAAATGAACTCATTTTCAGCCAGCCCCCTGTGTCCTGAGCAGACTCACCAGATCATCTGTCTTTTCGAACATTCTATAATCGTGAACCTTACCGTTCACCACGATCGATGGGAATGTCAGTGTGCCATATTTCATAATCTCCTGAATCTCCGAAGGCTCATCAATTGAGACCTCCACCCCGGCCAGTCCGGCCGCTTTCAGGATCTCCTCTTTGACCGGAACTGCCGGTCCGCAGCATGCAGATTGTAATATTTTGATGTCGATACTCATGGTTTCCTCATGGAATTAAATGAATGTTTAATAAGTAGTCGGAATCACCAGGGAAAAGTCACATCCTAATTTAGATTTTCAGATCACTCTTATTACAGTCAGGAATGATTACGATTTACAGGCAGGAGTTAAAAGACACCGGGTGTCGCAAACACCCCCGTTGAATGTCAGCAAAGCCCCTTGTGATGTTCGGTTGGATTATTGAGTTTATTAAGGTGTAAGCAGTACTCATTCTGCTAATTGAGTACGTCAAGTGTTACAGATCAACCGACAGACCAAAGAGGGGTTTAATTTTGACACGAATACGGGTAAACAGTTTTTCCATATCCATTGACGGATTTGGGGCCGGACCCAATCAGAGTATGGACAACCCGCTCGGTGAGGGCGGTGAGGAATTGCATCAATGGGCATTTGCGACGCGTACAATGCAGAAGGTCGTTTTTGGTGAAGAGAAAGGATCAACAGGAATTGATGACGATTTTATCGCCCGCGGGTTTGAAAATGTGGGGGCCTGGATCCTCGGCAGAAATATGTTCGGCCCTATTCGCGGTCCCTGGCCCGATATGGAGTGGAAAGGGTGGTGGGGCGACAACCCACCCTATCACGTTCCGGTTTTTGTTCTGACCCACCATGCTCGTCCACCCCTCGAAATGGATGGCGGTACAACGTTTCACTTTGTTACCGGTGGAATCCACGAAGCACTTGACCGGGCTTGTGAGGCTGCCAATGGGAGAGATGTCCGAATTGGCGGCGGACCCAACACCATACAACAATATCTGCAGGAAGGACTCATCGATGAGTTACACATCGCGATTTCGCCGGTTCTTCTGGGACAGGGCGAGCGCTTGTTCGATGCCGTTGACCTGAACAACCTGGGATACACATGTGACCAATTTGTAGCCTCGGAGAGTGCCACTCATGTGATACTCCGGCGTGAAGAAAACAATCCTGTCGAACAAAACTTATAATGAATAGACTCTGAAGTTTTCAAAAACCTGCAAGGTCATATGTCTGAATTAAACATTGTTACCTATTTAATACATCTCACTCATGAATAAAACAGAACCACTTATCCAAAACCGACAGGTTTGGGCAAACCTGCCTGTTACCGACGTTGAACGCACTCAAAAATTTTATGAACACCTGGGTTTCCAGCTGAACGGAACCCATAAAAACGGTCATTTAGTCAGCTTTTTCGCAGGACGGGATGACCTGATCATGCACTTTTTCCGGAAAGACATGTTTGAAGAAGCTTCTGAGGGCAACGCTGCTGATCTGAGCAGAGGCAATGAAATCATGTATACGATTGGAGCCAATAGCCGAGAAGAAGTCAATACCTGGGCTGAAGAGGTGAAAGCAGCAGGCGGCTCGCTATTTTCCGAGCCTGCCGAAATGCAAAACAACTGGTATGGGTGCGGCTTTGCCGACCCCGACGGCCATAAATGGAATGTGTTTTACAATGGAAAATAAACCTATGAGAAAACTTATAGTATCGGCGTTTGTATCACTTGACGGCATCATGCAGGCACCCGGCGGACCGGAAGAAGATCCCACCGGCGGATTTGCCCTGGGTGGCTGGATGTTCAATTATGCGGACGACAGCATGGATCTCACCGAAGCCGGTTTCGACGGAGGAGATCGCGAGCTGGTACTCGGACGCAGGACCTACGAGATATTCGAAGCGTACTGGCCCTATCAGCCGGGGGATCACCCGGTTGCAAACACACTTAATGCTGCAAAAAAATATGTAGCTTCACGCACGCGGACCCAGCTTCACTGGAATAATTCGACCCTGCTTCAGGGTGATGTGGTGAAAGCGATTCATACACTCAAGGCAGAATCCGGCCCGGACCTGCAGATCATCGGCAGCAGCAACCTGATTCATACACTTCAGGCAGCTTCACTAATCGACGAGTACAATGTGTGGACTTTTCCGGTGGTGCTTGGCAAGGGCAAGCGGCTTTTCAGTGATTTGTCAAAACCATCTGCGCTAAAACTCATGCATTCAAAAGTATCACCCACCGGCGTTGTAATGAATACTTATGTGCCGGATGGTGATATTCAGTCCGGTTCTTTCCCCGGTCCCGATCCCAGTGAAAAGGAACTGATGCGGCGCAACAAGATGAAAAGCGGCGATTGGTAGGGGGAAGTTGCCGATATAAACAATCTTGATGATTACCTGAGACATGGAATTGATTTCAGAACCTTTTAAGGGATCCCATATAACTGTGACCAAACCCAATTATAACCTGATTATCATCGTTCAACACAATTCAATATGAGCAGCAAATACAGCATTACCGATAAATTCGGGAAAAATCTTGCCGAACTATTGTCACGGAAAATTAAGCCTGTTTACCCCGGTTTTAAAAATGCTGATTTTATATCGGCCATTGAAGAGAAATGCCCCGGTCTCACATATACCCAAAGGGTGAACCTGATTGCCGACGAACTTCACGCCAGTCTGCCCGGGGATTACGAAACCGCTGTATCCATTCTGCTGAAGATCCTGGGAGAAGAGAATCCCAATGAAACAGGTATGTTTTCGCAGTACTATTGGATCCTTCCTATCGGTAAATATGTGGAAAATTTCGGGCTTGAGCATTTTGACCTTTCGATGCATGCCATCGGCGAAATCACTAAACGCAATACGGGTGAGTATGCCATCAGGCCTTATATCCGGCAATATCCTGACAAAACCCTCCGTCAGATGAATCGCTGGGCAGTGTCAGACAATTTTCACCTGCGCCGGCTCTCGTCAGAAGGGTTGCGGCCTAAGCTGCCCTGGGCTGCCAAGCTGGATACTTTTATCGACGAGCCTGAACCGGTATTCGAATTATTGGATATCCTGAAAGAAGATCCCATACGTTTTGTAAAGAAATCTGTGGGCAATCACTTAACCGACTGGCTGAAAGTAAACCCGGAGCCCACTATACAGCTTATTCAAAAGTGGCAACAATCTAACAATAAACACACTCAGTGGATTCTAAAACACGCTACACGGAAATTTGACCCTGATCTGTTGCAATGAAAACTTATTAAACTCAGACACCCATTTTATGGAAACTTATATCGCACTTCTTCGGGGTATCAATGTAGGCGGCAATAATATTATCAAAATGGCCGACCTCAGGGAGTGTTTGGTGAACACGGGCTTTAAACAGGTTACGACCTACATTCAAAGTGGAAATGTGGTATTTGAATCTGGGGATTCTGACAGGGCCCAAACACTGAAAATGATAGAGTCTGCCCTTGCCAACAGGTTCAATTACTCAAATCCTGTGATCTTGATTCGTTTTGAGGAGCTTGCCCGTGTCATATCGGAAGCTCCCGCCGGCTATGGTGAAGAGAACCAGAATTATAAATACGATGTTCTGTTTCTGAAGCCCCCTTTAACTCCCTCCGAAACCATTGGTGATATTCCAATCCGGGATGAAGTGGATCGTGCATGGCAGGGTCCCGGCGTCATCTATTACAGGCGAACTGCGACACATCTGACAAAAAGCATGCTGAATAAACTCCCATCCAAGCCTGTCTATCAGCAGATGACCCTCCGAAACTGGAGAACCACAAACAGAGTGTATGACATTGCGAAAAGCCTTCTCACTTAATGATCCCGTACTCCGTTTACTTCAGCAGTTTCATCCCTTCAAGCCTTGATGCTTTTTTATCAAAAGTCAGAGTAGAAAGGTTCTGTCCTGAGTTGATTCTGTGTATCAGACAATCGGAAAACTCAACGGTTGTATGAATGTAATCAGTCAGGGCCTGGCGGACAATGGTGTTATCAAAAAACCGGAACCCTTTTGTTTCCAGCATCACATCGATGGCCCGAATGAAATCATTCCTGGAATATCCATATACATGAACCAGCACCCAGTACAGCTCTGACAACACAACCTCATTGATATAGAAATATTCACCTCTATTTAGCCTCTCTTTTACGATATGTGCCTGGCTCTCAATATCCCGGGTCAAAAACCGGACGAGCAGGTTTGTATCCGCACCGGTCATTTACCGTATTTCTTTTTGAAATATTCTGCAACTCCCTGATCCATCTCCTCTCCGGTTAATGCCTCTCGTTCAGTTGAATAAAGTATCCCATATGCCTGATCGGCGGATTTTTTTTCTGGCTTGACGGTAATATGATTTTCCTTATCAATTTCAAAACTGAGAAGATCACCCGGTTGCAGATTCAGCTCGTCCCTTATTTTTTTAGGAATTGTAACCTGGCCTTTCGATGTGAGTGTAGTTGTTGGCATATCCTTACTTTTCTTACCTTATGTAAGGATATATAAATTTTCCCACAATGTAAACCTGAAATTTCCCCAACTGCTTGACAAAGACCTTGCCCGATTGTATTTTACCATACAGTTAAATAACTATTTGGTTAAATATTGATGTCTATGTCAGCAGATCCACTGAGTACCACATTCCAGGCACTTGCCGATCCAACCCGGAGGGCAATTCTTGCCAGCCTTACCACGGGCGAAAAAACCGTCTCCGACCTGGCCGAGCCGTTTGATATGTCGATGCCGGCTATCACCAAACACCTGAAGGTGCTGGAGAAGGCTAAATTGATTGAACGGAGCCGAAAGGCACAATACCGCCCGTGCAAACTGCAGCCGGAACCGCTGAAAGGCGTTGACCAGTGGATGGAACAGTACCGAAAGTTCTGGGAAGCCAGCTTCGACCGGCTGGACGATTATCTTCATGAACTCCAAACAAAAGATAAAAACGATGAATAAGCCAAAAAATCAAACCGTTGAAACCAAAGAGAACGAGATCGTCTTCACCCGCACGTTTCGGGCGCCGCGCGAACTGGTCTTTGAAACCTATACAACCTGTGAACATCTGATGAACTGGTGGGGTCCGCGAAGCTGGCCGCTCAGTTATTGTGAAATGGATTTTCGTCCGGGCGGACGGTGGCACTACTGCATGAAAGGCCCGAATGAAGGTGATGAATCCTGGGGAGTAGCCAAGTACAAGGAGATTAACGAACCGGAAAAAATTATCTACAACGACTTTTTTTCCGATAAAGAGGGAACCATCAATACCGACATGCCGGCTTTCGACACCATTATTACGTTTACACGTGACGGCAAGAATACGGTGGTAAAAGTGGTGTCAAGGGTAGGTTCAAAGGAGGAGGTCGACAAACTGGTGGAGATGGGAATGATCGAAGGCTTTACCGAAACCTGGGACCGGCTGGAAGAGCACCTGGCGAGTATTCAATGAGTGGTGAAATTGTCCGTGCCTTAATCACTCGGGAAGTATTAACGTAAATTCGTTTGATTGAAGCTCGTTTTGTGGCAAAAGCTTTTCTCCCCACGCTTTGTCTTCGTAAAACGAGTACTTCAATCGGTACGTCACAGATCCTTTTGACAGTAACTGATCAGACCTCTCTTTTATCATGTAGGTTGATGTTTTACTGATATATGGAGCAACCTGTTCACCGGGCTCCAGTGTTGCCGAACAGATACAATAACAAACTCCAAATGGAATCGTATCGACGAGCTCACCATTGTTCAGGACTTCAAGTTCCCGGGCCAGACATGTGCTGTAATAAATGGTTTGTTCGGAAGTGTTTACAATATCTACATTGATAAACTCCGTATCATTGAGATCATAAACCTCAAGATCCGTTTCAATTTTAAGAGATGGGCTTCCATTTGAACCCAATATTCCACATCCGGCCAGAAATATTAGGATCAAAACCATCATACAGGGTCGGGACCTGAATCCAATGTATTCTTTAATTGGCTTCCTCATATGACTGAATCTTAATAAAATAATACCTCCCAAATCAAAACGACCGGGATTGCCACTTGTTTTGCCGTTACCAAACGGTAAATTAATTAAACCTGTGATTTCTACAAATATTCCGATGCAAAATCAGGAATACACTGCCTCACACGAATCTTTATCCCGCATCCTGCGTACGCTGATTGAGCAGGGGATGAAAATTATTCACAATCTTGACCTCAGACTATGGAATCCATCCTGATTATTCTTGGAGCTCTTTTCATACTTGCCGGATTGATCGGGTCTTTTTTACCGGTGGTGCCGGGCCTGCCGTTCTCCTATGCAGGCCTGCTGATGCTTCAGTTCACCACAGCCCCGCCCTTTACACTCCGTTTTATGATTGTCTGGGCTGTTATTGTCGTGATGATTCAATTCCTGGAACAGATCGCATCGGTTGCAGGTGCCAAAAAGATGGGGGCATCGATCTACGGCATCTGGGGCAGTATAGCCGGTGCCATACTCGGTTTTATTTTTTTTCCTCCCTTCGGAATCATTTTTGGCCCGATCGCAGGAGCCTTTATCGGAGAACTCCTCCACAAAAAACCGCCCGCCATCGCTATGAAAGCGGCCATGGGAGCGGTTTTGGGATTTTTCATCAGTACTTTTATTAAGGTATTGGCAGCCCTGATCATGGCTTACTACTTTGTGATCAATGTGATCTAATACGCAATGGCAGCCGCTTCACGGCGCGGATCAGCCGCCGTTCGAAGCACGCTGTTGCTGTGATCGACCCATATTAACTGGGCACCGCCGAACAAGGGCGACCATCCCTCAACCACCTGTAACTCGTGTCCTTTTGTTCTGAGCTCATCACGTACATCCATCGGGATGCGATTTTCAATGGCAAGCCGAACTCCGCTCTGGCTGCGGTATCGCGGAGCTTCAACAGCCTCCTGAGGGTGCATGCCAAACAGATAGATATTCATCAACACCTGAAGCTTGGTCTGTGTCTGGCCGTGTCCGCCCGGTGTGCCCAATGTCATCTCCAGCTCTCCATTTCCATTCGTCACCATAGCAGGGGTTAACGTATGAAATGGCCTTTTGGCACCCTCAATCATATTGGGATGTCCCTCCTGAAGGGTAAACCCGCCTGCACGGTTTTGCAGTACAATACCTGTTTCAGGTTCTACCAGTTTTGAACCAAAGCTGGAGAAGATACTCTGAATCCAGCTCACCGCATTTCCATCGGCATCTACTGCCATCAGGTAGACGGTGTCACCGTCGCCCGAAGCCGGATCTTCACTGATCGGCCCTCCATATCCGGGCGGAACCGATTCGGCTGCCCGGTTCGTTACAGACTCTGCTCGTTCCAACAGATACTCATCACTCAGAAGCAGATCTGCAGGCGCCGGATTTCTCTCATTATCAGCCACCCAGCGGTCTCTGTCGGCAAAGGCCAATTTTTTCAGTTCGACAAGTGTGTGAAGGTAGCCTGCACTGTTGTGCCCCATCTCTTCCAGGTCAAACTGTTCGGCCATCGCCAGTTGCATCGGCAGTGCAATTCCCTGTGTGTTTGGCGGATGAACGTGAACCTTCAGTCCGTTAAACGATTTGGCAAGAGGTTCTTCCCAATCGGCACGATGGGCTGAAAAATCATCTATCCTAAGGTGTCCGCCCTGCCCTTCAATAAACTGTGCAAGCTGCTGTCCGATTGCGCCCCCGTAAAAGGCCTCCGGTCCCTCTTCAGCAATCGTTCTCAGGGTTTGGGCCAATGCGGGATTTGCAAGCCGTTCACCCATCTGCAAAGGGGTGCCGTTGCGGGTATAGATCTCCCGGCCGGCCTCATTCAGATTGTCAACAACGGATGCGAAGTCGCGCACCAGGGTAGGAGTCACCGGAAACCCCTCTTCTGCATAGCGTATAGCGGGCTCAAAGGCCTCTCCGATCGACAGTGTGCCATACCGCTCAAGTGCCGCCACCCAGGCTGAAAGGGCGCCCGGAACCGTAACAGCCATCGCCCCATTCTGTGGCATTCGCTCATATCCCGCACTACGGACAAACTCGACAGACGCCAGTTCGCCCGAACGTCCGCTGCCATTCAGGGCAGTAACCGAGCCTGTTTCCGCTTCATAAAACAGGCCAAAAGCATCCCCTCCAATTCCATTCATATGGGGACGAACAACGGCAAGAACTGCTGCCATGGTTACGGCAGCATCGACTGCATTGCCGCCATTTCGCAACACCTCATGACCGGCTGCAGACGCCAGCGGGTGACCGGACACTACCGCCGAATTTGTTCCTGATACTTCCGACCGATTAAATGGGGCATACTCCGTATACGACTCTTCTGCCGGCTGGCTGCACGATACAAGCAGCAGAATAAAGAAAAGAGAGGGAATTCGTTTCATCATATCAAATAGGTCAATTTTCTGTTGAACCCACAATAAACAAATAGAGGGTGACTTTCTGAAAATATCCTCCCTTTTTTTAACACCTTTTTATGTCGCTCCACATCATTATAACTGCACATCACTCTTTTTCCGATTTTCATTCGGAACAGATCTTGATTAATTTACCGGGCGCCGAACAGGCTGTTACGTCAAGAGGTTCAATCAATTTGCCAGAAGCCGAAATGCCCATGAATAATGTACATATTCCCAGTTTATACCGGGACTTGTCTGCCCGAATAAATTCCCTGAAAAAAGATAAAAGCGACCTGTTAAAGTCACGCAGTGTGGTTGACCGTGCCCTTCAGGACGGCAATGCCTACTATGGAATCAACACCGGTTTCGGTGCACTGGCCGGCAAGCGGGTCGACTCCGGGAATTTAAAACAGCTCCAGCGAAACCTTATCCTTTCGCACTCGGTGGGGGTGGGCAATCTTATTCCAAAAGAGATCTGCCGGCTTATGCTTCAGCTCAAGGTTCATGCCCTGGCCATTGGTTATTCCGGAATCTCTGAGGAGACCTTTGACCGCCTGATACTTTTTATTGAAAATGACTGGATTCCGGCCATCCCGGAAAAGGGGAGTGTGGGCGCATCCGGTGATCTTGCCCCGCTTGCACATATGTCACTGCCTCTGCTGGGTTATGGCGAATTCTGGAATCAAGAGGGCACCGGCACAATCCCTGCCGGTGAACTGCTTCAGAAACACGGCCTGGAGCCGATCGACCTGCAGCCAAAAGACGGGCTGTCCCTGATTAACGGCACCCAGTTAATGAGTGCCTATGGAGCCTATGTCCTGGAAAAATCCCTCCATCTGCTCAAAATGTCCGACCTGATTGCATCGATGAGCCTGGAGGCCCTGCAGGGCAGTATTAAGCCTTTTGATGAACGGATTCACTCCATTCGTCCGCATCGCGGACAAAAAGAGTCTGCTGAAAATGTACGCTCACTTCTTATTGACAGTGAAATACTGGAGTCGCACCGGCACTGCGGCAAGGTGCAGGATCCCTACTGCCTGCGATGCGTTCCGCAGGTGCATGGTGCCAGCCGGGATGCCATCCGACATGCGGTGTCTGTCGTTGAAACCGAAATCAACTCGGTCACCGATAACCCGCTGGTCTTCCCCGACGGGGATATTATCAGCGGCGGAAATTTTCATGGTCAGCCGCTCGCCCTGGTCCTCGATTTTGCGAAAATTGCACTGGCCGAAATTGCCAGTATCTCCGAGCGCCGCACCTACCTGCTTCTGGAGGGACACGACGGCCTGCCAAAACTTCTAATGCAGGAGACCGGCATCAACTCCGGGTTCATGATCCCCCAATACACCTCGGCGGCACTGGTATCAGAGAACAAAGTATTGTGCCATCCCTCGTCGGTCGACTCCATCCCGACCAGCCTGGGGCAGGAAGATCATGTCAGCATGGGAAGCATCAGTGCGCTCAATCTTCTGAAAGTGTATGAAAATGTAGAGCAGGTGCTCGGCATTGAGCTCTTCTCGGCCGCACAGGCACTCGACTTCCGGAAACCCCTTCGGCCCGGAAAAGGCGTTGAGCAGGCTCACAAAGTGATCCGTGAAAAGATCCCTCATGCCACAGAGGATCATTATTTTAAAGATGATATTAGTAAAGCCATTGAACTGGTACGCGGACAGGAAATCATGACCCGGTTAAAAAAATTGAACCTCGAAATATTGTGATAAATTTCGGGTCACTGCTTAATTATGGCAGCTCCATTACCACAGATATGAGCTCCAAATGAATTGGATCATCATCTACAAGGTTGATGATATACCCTTCTTTTGTGACACCTAAAGGGGCACCCTCAAGCTGCACTTCACCCAAAAATGAATAATCTTCAATTGAATAGACAGCAACATAATGCTCTCTGTCCATGAAGTTTCTGGTTTCAAAAAACAACTCAGTTTCATTTCGAAATATGTGCAAAAGATAATTATCGGTATAAGCCAATAATAAACTCATGCTCTGTTCCTCAATTAAAAAATCCTGATATTCCTTTTGCCCTCCAACATCAATCATTTCTATAAACCGGTCAGATAGTCTAAACGATGGAGGTATGAACTCAACCCTTTCCTGTTTTGAAAAACCATCCAGATCAAATATCTGAATAAAAGGAACCTTAACATGTGTGGAATAGAGTTTACCGTTTTCACAGTCTATACTTGTTATTGGATCCTGAAGAATTGTTTTTCGGTCAATTAGATATGGATCAAATGAACCAAACATATCCAATACCTGAAACTCTTTATCAAAAATTCCAATCAAAGATGATGTATCAGATGGGGTGTATTCGAAATGGGAAATAGATAATATCCATTGACCATCACACTGTTTCATGTCTCTAGATGTTATATCAATCCCCTGATCGCTGTAATTTCGATAACTCTCTACAGATCTCTCTGACCGATCAAATTTTTTGATTAAAGATGAGCTTTTATCGTTAATCACCACATTATCATGGTTGTCCAATCCTATATACCTTGCGCTCAGAATTTCATTCGGACCACGTCCCTCCGATCCAATTTGTTCTATAAAGTTCCCCTCATAGTCGACCAATGTTACACCAATCGGATTTCGATAGTTGGGCAAAGCAATCAGCTCATTCGTACTGCTTGCTGAAGCTATTGGATAGAGTGAATACAGGTATTGTGAGGATTTACCATCCAGTTCAATATTTTTTTGTACCTCAACCTTAAACCTGTTGTGCCCTTCATTTTGATCACCAATACATGAACCAAATAGCAAAACAGATGTGAATGTAAAGAACAGGAGTGCACGTGTCATTTAAAAAATGTTAGAACTAATTTTATCCGTTGACTATAAGCCCTTTAATATGTTAATCTAAACCCGGGATTCTACAACCGGTACACGTAAACGGGTCTGCTTCCCAACAACCACCAATATGCATGTCCCAGTTACCAAAATAATATGAATAACAAGCTATACCTTCAGAATCATCTTTACCATAACTATCACTCTCTTGAACGACAAGCAGGGTTATACCGGTTATCATTAACGTTGTAAATAATAGAAATTTTTTACCTTTCTTCAATTTTCTTATCATTTCAAGTCTATTAGTTATTGTTATGCATTGGGTTAACTAAAGGGTAAACAATAATAATAGCAAAACCTGATTGATAAACATTATCACTAGATATGTATTTACTCAAAAACATCTCCATTCTATACACCTGTCGCGATGAGGGCGGCCAGGCCGGGGTACACCCCATTGAACAAGCGGCCATTGCCTGGAGCGGCGACACGATAGAGTGGGTGGGGCCCGAATCCGGCCTTCCGGAGCCGTACCGGTCGTATGAAGCCGTTGATGCCGGAGGAAAGATGGTGATTCCCGGATTGGTCGACTGCCATACTCACCTCTGTTTTGGCGGATGGCGGGCTGATGAATTTGAGATGCGCATACAGGGACGCAGCTACCTGGAAATTGCAAAGGCCGGGGGCGGAATTCTATCCACAGTAAAATCGACCCGTGCCGCAACAATGGATGAGCTCTATGAGAAGTCGGCAGCCCTTCTGCGTGAGATTCATGCAATGGGTGTAACCGCCATCGAGTGCAAAAGCGGCTACGGACTCACCCTCGAAGATGAACTGAAGCAGCTTCGGGTCTATAAAAAATTACGGGAAAACAGTCCGGTACACATGGTAAGTACATTTTTGGGTGCACACACCATTCCGGCAGAGTATAAAGAGAACCGGCAGGGCTATATCGATCTGGTTATCAATGACATGATTCCGGCTGTTGCGAGTGAAGGGCTCGCCGATTTTTGCGATATCTTTGTAGAAGATTCGGCCTTCACCGTCGAGGAGGCACGCACCATCCTGGAAGCTGCAAAAGAGCACGGCCTCACCCCGAAGCTGCATGCCGATCAGCTCTCATCGGGTGGAGGGGCTGAGCTGGCTGCCGAGGTAGGGGCGGTCAGCGCCGACCACCTGGAGCAGATCTCCGGCGAAGGGATCCGGCAGATGGCCAAGGCAGGGGTTACGGGTGTTACCCTTCCGCTGGCATCACTCTATACGCAACAACCCTACCTGAATTGCCGGCCGCTTGTAGAGGGCGGAGTGGAGGTTGCCGTGGCAACCGATTTTAACCCGGGTTCCGCGCCCTCATTCGACCTGCCGCTGGCGATGATGCTTACCTGTAATCACGGACGGCTTACACCGGCTGAAGTTTTAAAGGGAGCCACCCTCTATGCCGCCAAAGCGATACAGCTTGACCACTCCATCGGATCGATAGAGCCGGGTAAATCGGCAGACTTCATCCTCATTGACGCCGATAACGTAAACGAATGGATCTATCACTTTAAAGGTTCACGAATGACCCGCGGATTTTTGAAAGGAAACCCTTTTTCATAGATAACCTATGCTGATCACGACCCTTTGGTTTATTGTCGGACTGATCGCACTCATTGCAGGTGCAGAGCTCCTGGTGCGTTCGGCATCCAGCATGGCGGTCCGTTTTGGTATTTCAAAGCTGATTGTCGGGCTGACCATTGTGGCGTTCGGAACCAGCGCGCCTGAACTGGGCGTAAGTATTCAGGCTGGACTTACCGGAAAGATGGATATCCTGATGGGAAATATTGTGGGCAGCAATATCTCCAATATCCTTCTCATTCTCGGTATTGCAGCCCTGATTCTGCCCCTGAAAGTCAACGTAAAGCTGATACGCGTTGATGTTCCGGTGATGATTGGCGTCACAGTGCTTCTATTTCTGTTTGCCCTGAGCGGGTCGATCTATATCTGGGAGAGCCTGGTGTTGGTGATCCTGCTCATTGTCTATTTGATTTTTCTGATCCGTGAAAACAAGCATACCGATTTCGACGGAGAGATCGAGCATATTCCCACATCCACACCTGTTCTTCTCATCCTGGGCGCAGCCGGCCTCTTTCTGCTTATACTGGGCTCTCGCTGGCTGGTCAACAGCGCTGTCATTTTTGCCGAGATGGCCGGCATCAGCGAGCTGGTCATCGGCCTCACCATTGTATCGATCGGCACCTCCCTGCCCGAAATTGTGACGGCTGTCGTTGCAGCCCTGCGCGGAGAACGCGATATCGCCGTCGGAAATGTGGTTGGCAGCAATATTCTGAATATCCTGGTGGTACTGGGGGTATCGGGGCTGATCATTCCGGATATCCCGGTTCAGCCCGCCCTGATCCGGTTCGACCTGATTATACTGATTGCCGCATCGGTTGCCTGTCTGCCCATTTTCTTTACCCGCCATAAAATTGACCGGTTTGAAGGCGGCGCGTTTCTGCTGCTCTACATCGCCTATATCACCTACCTGGTGTTGTACTCAACCGATCACGCCCTGCTCGATGTGTTCAGCAACACCATGCTCTACTTTGTGATTCCGCTGATTGTCGTGACCATCCTGTCGGTCTTTACAAGTGAATGGAAACGCCGGAGGCGATTCTACCTGGCCGCTCAAAAAAGAAGTGAAGAGGATAGCGGGGGGTAACTTCGTCCTGAGAGTTTCACCCGCAACCTTTTATCGCTATCTTGGAAAACAGGTTGACATCGACAATAAACCCATTGGTTTTATCATGAGTGAAGATCCACGCCTAAGAGACCTTCTCGGAACCGGGCCTGCTGAAAATGACGCCTTGCAGCTCATCAGCTTTCCGTCTGATGCGGGAGTCAGTATAAATGGCGGACGCCCCGGAGCATCCCGAGCACCCGAACAGATTCTCGAACAGCTTCTAAAAATGACACCTCACGCATCACATGTCCGCCAGCATATCCACGTACTGGAGTCGGTCGGAACCAACCGGGTCATCTCCTGTTCGGGGAACGTTGAAGAAGATCAGGCCAGGCTCGGAAAGGAGGTCTCCTTGCTGGTGAACAACCAAACCATTCCGGTGATCCTGGGCGGGGGACACGAAACATCATACGGACACTTTTTGGGTTATGCCGAAAGCCAAACCCCGGTGCACATCATCAATATTGATGCACATACCGATGTCCGGGCGTTCAAGGGGGGAAAAGCACATTCCGGATCACCATTTCGCCAGGCCATTGAGCACTCATCGGGCATGTGCAAATCTTACAATGTCTTCGGGCTGAACCCTGCGGCCGTATCGTCTGATCACCTGGCGTTTGCTGAACAGCATGGGGAGGCCGTATTTGAGCAGTCAACAACACTTTTAAGGGTTGTTGATCTGTTGAACCGCCTGGACAATGAGCCTGTGATGGCAACCATGGATATGGATGTAGTGAACCAGGGTGATGCGCCGGGCGTAAGTGCTCCCAATGGGTCGGGTATTTCGAAAGAGCTTTGGCTCAAACTCGCCTTTGAGTTTGGAAAACACATGAATGTTACTTCTTTTGACCTGTGTGAGGTCAATCCGGAGTTTGACAGGGATCATCAAACCTCGCGGCTGGCTGCCCTCACCATCTGGAATTTCCTGCTGGGTGTTGCCCTGAGGGAGAAAGGGGTATAAAAAAACTCATGACACGCTGACGTGCCATGAGTTTTATGGATAGAATCGATTAGGCCCGCCAGAAGTGACCGGGTCACTTCTCAATCACAACCCAGCCGCCTTCATTGACCATCTTTTTGGCGTATTTCCACTTCACATCCTTGATCTCCTGAGAGTTGATGTTCTGAAGCTTCACATAGTCATTTCGGCCGGGTTCATCTTCAACCGTTACCGGCTGACGTTTTTCGCCCGGTGCTGATGCTTGCTGGCGATCGCCGTCGTCAGACTGCTGCGCACCCCTGAAGCCCATATTGGTGGCGTCTGCCTGTTGTGCCTGAGCTTTGCTCATATCGTACTTGCTTTTCTCCTTCTGTGCTGCCTGCACCTTGCCCTGGTCGGCCTGCACTTCGGGGATCGCTTTCCAAATCAGGGAGATCGCCTCTTTATTGATCTCATCAATGAGCATCTTGAACATCTCAAACGCCTCTTTCTTGTACTCCATCAGCGGATCTTTCTGACCGAACGACCGGAGCCCGATACCCTCTTTCACCGTATCGAGTTCACGCAGGTGTTCCATCCACTTATTGTCGATGGTAGAGAGGATCGCAGTGCGCTCAAGGGAGCGTGCAACCTCGCGTCCTTCATTTTTCGCAGCCCGCTCCACATCCACGACAATTCGCATGCGCCGGATGCCGTCGGTAAAGATCACCTGAATCTTGGAAGGCTTCTTCTCCGAATCGGAGTTCTGAATCTGCTGGATGATACGGTAGAGTGGTTCTGAAACCAGGCGCTCTTTCTTGCGGTAGACTTCAAAGGCACGTTCGATAATGTGATCGATCAGCCCGTCTTCGCCCCAGATTGCCCAGTTATCCCGATCAATTTCGATCTCAACGGCCAGCTGTCGAAGCACTTCATCCCGAAGCTCTTCAAACTCTCCTTCGGGGAAGTATTCATAAACAATGTTCTCGGTTAAATCTTCGAGCATATCGAAAATATCACTCTGAAGCTGATCGCCCATCAAGGCGTGCTTTCTCCTGGAGTAAACCACGTTTCGCTGGTTGTTCAGTACATCGTCAAATTCCAGTTGACGCTTCCGAATGGCAAAGTTGTTCTGCTCTACCTTCTTCTGGGCGCGTTCGAGTGATTTGCTCACCCACGGGTGCTGAATCACCTCACCTTCGTCAAAGTTGAGCTTGTCCATAATGTTGGCAATCCGGTCGGTTCCGCCGAACAGAGTCATCAGCTCATCTTCAAGAGATACGAAGAATTGTGATTCACCCGGATCTCCCTGACGGCCTGCACGTCCGCGAAGCTGAAGGTCAATCCGACGTGATTCGTGACGGGCGGTACCCAGGATGGCGAGACCGCCGCGCTCCTTGACTTCATCACTCAGTTTAATATCTGTTCCCCGTCCCGCCATGTTGGTCGCGACCGTTACAGCGCCCGGCTGTCCGGCCTGGGCTACAATTTCACTCTCGCGGGCGTGCTGTTTCGCATTCAGAACATTATGGGGGATGTTGGCGCGCTTGAGCATCCGGCTCAGGGTTTCCGAAACATCCACGCTGGTTGTACCGACGAGCACCGGCTGGCCTTTATCATGAAACTCCTGAATTCTGTTGATAACTGCTTTAAACTTTTCGCGCTTGGTTCGGAAGATCAGATCTTCCTTGTCATCCCGGATAATCGGACGGTTGGTTGGGATGACCGTTACATCCAGGTTGTAGATCTCATTAAACTCACCCTCTTCGGTAGCAGCGGTACCGGTCATACCGGAGAGTTTATGATACATTCTGAAGTAGTTCTGCAGGGTGATGGTCGCGTAGGTCTGCGTGGCGGCTTCCACCTTCACACTCTCTTTCGCCTCGATTGCCTGGTGTAGTCCGTCAGAGTAACGTCGACCGGAGAGTACACGTCCGGTATGCTCATCCACAATCTGAACCTTTCCATCCTGAACAATATACTCTTCCTCTTTTTCAAACAGGGTATAGGCTTTCAGGAGCTGGTTCACGGTATGGATACGGTCGCCCCGCTCGGCAAAGAGCCGGTGCAGTTCATTGAATCGTTTTTCACGATCCTGCTTCACTTCAGCTTTTGCCTCTTCAATTTTCTTCTGCTTATACTCTTCGCTGAACTCGTCATTATTCTCAATTTCTTCGATCTTCTCCTGTTCCAGGGCGTCCATCTCCTCTTCAATTTCGGAGGTTTCGGTTCCCAGGTCGGGAATGACGAAAAATTCATCACCCTCTTCATCCCTGGTGATAAATTCGCGCCCTTTCTCGGTCATTTCGATCGATTTCTGCTTCATGTCGACTGCGTAGTAGAGGTATTCGTCAACAATCGGCATGTTTTTGGCATTGTCGGCCAGGTAGATCTTCTCGGTATTCTGAACCAGGCGCTGATATTCAGCCTCCTGCATCAATTTGCGGAACTTCTTGTTCTTGGGGAAACCGCGTTCTGCCCGGAACATCGCCAGTCCGGCCTCTTCAATTTTACCCTCTTCATAGAGCCGTTCGGCTTCGGTAACCAGTGAGGCGACCAGTGCTTTCTGGGCTTTCACGAGCGCCTCAATACGGGGTTTCATCTCCTCATACTTCTGCTGGCTGTTTGATTGCGGAACCGGTCCCGAGATAATCAGGGGGGTACGGGCCTCGTCAATCAGAATAGAGTCAACCTCATCAATGATGGCGTAGTGGTAGTCGCGCTGCACGAGCTGCTCCTCTTCGATCACCATATTGTCGCGAAGGTAGTCAAAGCCAAATTCGTTATTGGTACCATAGGTGATGTCGGCACGATACGCTTTGCGGCGCTGTTCGGTATTGGGATCGTACCGGTCTACACAGTCAACGTGCAGTCCGTGGAAGTTGAAGATCGGTTCATTCCACTCGGCATCCCGCTGGGCAAGATAGGTGTTCACGGTAATGACATGCACGCCGCGGCCGGCCAGTGCGTTCAGATATGCGGGAAAGATTGCCGACAGGGTCTTACCTTCACCCGTTTTCATCTCGGCAATACTGCTTTGGTGCATGGCCACGGCCCCAACAAGCTGCACGTCGTATGGAATCATGTTCCACTCAATTTCATTACCGGCCACCTTCCACTTCTTTCCGACAAATCTGCGACAGGTATCTTTCAGCACGGCATAGGCTTCGGGCAGGATTTCATCCAGGGTATCTTCCAGAATATCGAGCCACTCCTCTTCGAGCTCCTTCAGCCGGTCAGAAAACTCACGCCGTTCCTCCAGGGTGATCGACTCGTCATGCGAGTCCATCTTCTCCTTGATCTCCGCAATTTGATCGCTAACCTCCCGGGTCCTCTCTTTGATCAGTTGTTTAAATGATTCCGTCTTCTGTTTCAGCTCATCATCAGAGAGGGCTTTCATCTCCTCCTCAAAACTGTTGATCTCGTCAACGACTGGCCACAATTTTTTCAGGTCGCGAGAGCTTTTGGTTCCAAATATGGATGTGAGAACTTTGGATATTTTATCTAACATGCAGTAAAGTGCAGATTTTATCGGGTTTTTATGAACTTTATAAGGTACAGTTTAACTTTTGTCTGTTCAAACTGAACCCCTCAAAATAGTGATTATTCATGTACAAAAATGATACCGAACTCTATTTTCACCCATTTTTAACGAAACAATGACAGAAAGATTGGCACCTGACCGGGACGGGAGTGGATTTGTCATAAAATTAAGGGTTCGGTTTTAACAATTTTCTTCTTATTTTTCGGGTCTATCTAAAAACAGGATTTTGAATTTCAGTCAATAACTCAGTTAAGTCATGAAACGTACGTATCAACCAAGTAAGCGTAAGAGAGCCAACAAGCATGGATTCCGCAAGCGCATGAAGTCATCTGACGGGCAAAATGTATTGAAACGCCGTCGTGCCAAAGGACGCCACAAGCTTACGGTAAGTGATGAAAAAGGACCGAAATAGGCCGGATTCTCACAGACCTGACTATTCTCTACCGCGATCAAAAATTCTTCGGGGCAGGAAAAATTTCCAGCGCCTGTTTGAAATATCAACCGTTTTGAACTCCGATTCTATTCAATTCCGATACAGAATCTATTCTGACCCAAACGAAGGCTGCCATATTGGATTTGCAGCTCCGAAGAAAAAAATTTCAAGCGCTGTCAAGCGCAACCGGATTAAACGGCTTTTACGGGAAGTGTACAGACATCAACAATCCCACCTGAATGATCTGTTCGAGAAAAGCGCCTTTGGTTTTCACGGGCTTTTTCTCGCCAACCGGCCTGAACTTTCCTATGCCGACATTGAAGCAGATATGGTTCCCATGCTCAAAAACGTTCGGAACCGCCTGCTTCGAACCACTCAAGGTTCGGCCAATGAGCCCCCTTCAACCGATGAAACTAATTTAAACTGATAGAATTTTGGATAAGAATACGGTAACAGGACTTCTGCTCATCTTCCTCCTCACCATCATGTGGGCGTGGTTTACCATGCCAAGCCAGGAGGAGATTGAACGTCAGCGCCAGGAGCAGATTCGCCAGGACAGCATCGCTGCCGCTCAAATTGACGAAGCCGATACTACAGACCCGCAAGCCGACACCATCGACCGGGCTGATCGAACAGACCGCACTGCAGAGCTGCAGCAACGGGAACCGGAAACCGTATCTGAAACTGAACGCCGGCCTTCAAGGGGCATTTTCGGGGAAACTGCCATATCCGATACAACCTTTGCCACCCTCCGTACTCCCCTCTATGAAATTCAATTAACCAACCTCGGTGCCGGTCCATCCAAGTACACGCTGCTCGGACATAAAACATGGGATCAGGACCTGATGCAGATGATTGCCGACACCTCGCGGTCTGCTTATTCCCTGGGCTTTCTCTCTACCCAGAATTACAATATTGAAACCGATGAGCTGCTGTTTGAACCGCTTTTCGATGAAGAGCATATTGAACTTTCGGCCGGAGAGAGCAGAACCCTCTCTTACCGTCTTGCAGTCAGTGAAGAGTCTTCCATCCTGTTTCACTACACCTTTTTTGCTGACCAGTACGCTTTTGAGGTCGATATAGAGATGAACAATATGGAGCCGCACATCAGCGGCACAAACATTGACTTTGGCTGGAAGGCTCCGCTGAACCTATCTGAAATGGACGTGATTCAGGATGCCAGAAACGCTATGGCATATACCTTTGCTGGTAATGTGCTGGAAAAGTTCCAGGTTGAATCGATGGGACGCAATGAACAGCGAATCAACGGTACGATTGACTGGGTCTCTTCACGCACACGATTTTTCGGGCAGTATATCAAACCGGTTACCCACTCCAACGCCTCGACCATGATCGGTGAGCTGGACGGCGAACCCGACGATCCCCAAACCCTGCACCACTACCAGGTTTTTATACAATCAAACTTTGTAAGCAACCCGGTATTGACCTACGAGCTGTATGCCGGACCACTGCGTTATTATGACCTCAGAGAGTTTGATGATCACGCTTATGATGTGGTTGAGATTGGTTACGCTCTTTTCCGATGGTTTGCTGATCCGCTTGTGCGATATGCCATTATCCCGTTTTTTGCCTTTGGGAGCATGTTTATTTCCAATTACGGCATTCTGATAATTCTGTTCGGTGTAATCGTCAAGCTGCTGCTCTTCCCGCTTACACAGAAGAGTTTCAAGAGCATGGCAGCCATGCGAGAGCTTCAGCCACAACTCAAGGAGATACAGGAGCTGTATAAAGATGACCCGCAAAAACAGCAGAAGGAGACCATTGCCCTCTACAAGAAGGCCAAGGTGAATCCGCTGGGCGGTTGTTTGCCGATGCTCTTGCAGTTCCCGATCCTGATTACACTCTTTTTCTTCTTCCAGAACTCGATGCTGATCAGGCAGGAATCCTTCTTGTGGGCAAGTGACCTTTCAGCACCCGACTATATTCTGTCGCTTCCGTTCAGCATACCGCTTCTCGGAGACCAGGTTGCCGGTTTTGTACTGCTCATGTCGGCCGCCATGTTCCTTCAGACCAAAGTGACCGGCGGGATGAGCTCGGGAGCTGCACCTAGCGGCGGACCCAACATGAAGGTGTTTATGTATATCATGCCTGTCATGCTGCTCTTTATCTTTAACAACTTTGCAGCCGGATTGAGCCTCTACTACCTTGTGTATAATGTACTTTCAGTTGCTCAGCAGTTTATCATCAACAAGCAGATTAAGTCTGATAAACCGGATGCGGTGAAAGAGGCACAGGAGAAAGCCGATAAAAAGCTGAAGAAAGGGAAGAAAAAAGGCAAAAAGAAGAAGTAAGCCCAACAGCTGAGTATCATTTTAAAGGAGGCCCCGTGAGGCCTCCTTTTTTTATGCAGCGATGTTTTTAAACGGATTTAATGTTTCTCCTCTAAAAATGTTAATATTCTATTACCGGAAACGTTAACAAGGGGTTTACTTTATTTATCTATATTGTAATATCAATTAATTCAGGAACCTTTTGTTTCTTATAAAGCTTATGACTGTGTCATGAATAAAAATTTTCTCATATCGGCGCTGCTTTTTATCGTGGGTACCGCATTTGTCATGCAGGATTCCGACACAACGGATATTGCCAGCCTGCAGCCGGCAGAAACCACGAATGAAATCGGAACCGTCAGCGTGATCAGCGTTTCAGGAACGATCGGGCCAACAACGACGCAATATATCGAAAGAAGCCTGCGCAAGTCGATTCAGGAGGGCGATGAAGCCCTTATCATTCAGCTGGATACGCCCGGCGGACTGCTTGACTCCACCCAGGACATTGTTCGGGCAATGCTTGGCTCTGAACATCCGATTGTTGTCTATGTGGCCCCCCAGGGTGCAAATGCAGGGAGTGCCGGAACGTTTATCACACTCGCCGCACATATCGCGGCGATGGCTCCTGCAACCAATATCGGAGCCGCATCGCCCGTAGCCATGGGAGGTGCCGAAATGGATACCGTTGCACAGCGTAAAATTTTCAGCTTCTCTGAAAGCTACATTGAGTCCATTGCCGAAGAGCGGGGCCGTAATGCCGAATGGGCAAAATCTGCTGTAAGGGATGGCGCTTCGATCCGGGCTTCAGAAGCACTTGAAATCAATGTCATTGATCTGATTGCTGACAACATGGAAGATCTCCTGAACCAGATTGACGGCATGGAGGTCGAGGGCAAGGTCCTCAACACACGCGGGGCCCAGCAAAATGAGATCCCCCAGACCATGGCAGAAATATTCTTCAGTTTTCTGATTCGTCCTGAGGTGATGCTGATCCTGACGCTCATCGCCATCTACGGTATCATCGGTGAGGTGACCAATCCGGGAGGTATCATACCGGGCGTTTCGGGCGTGATTGCATTGATTCTGCTGCTCTATGGGGTTGCCGCGATGCCAATTAACCTGGCCGGGTTTCTATTAATCGGCCTTGCCGTTATATTGTTTGTCGCAGAAGCATTTACACCCGCATTCGGACTATTAATTTCAGGAGGTGCCGTGGCATTCTTTTTAGGAGCTCTTATGTTATTCCAGGATCTGCCGGAAGAGATGCAGATTTCCGTCTTTTGGCTAATCCCGGCAACGCTGCTTACAGCTGCCTTTTTTGCATGGATTGTGACCTATGGGGTAAAATCACTCTTTAACCCGACACGAACGGGCCTTGAGGCAACCATCGGAAAAACCGCTGAAGTGACCGACGCGATCCTTCCGGGACAGACCGGGCGTATTTTCTTTGAAGGCGAATACTGGCACGCCGAAAGCGACCAGCCCCTCAACGAAGGTGATCTCTGTGAAATCGTAGAATTTAAAGGATTACGAGTTATCGTTAAACCATTAACCAATCAAATAAAGGAGTCTTCAGATGGATGATCCAGGAGAAATTACGAACATGTTAGTGTGGATTATTACGATTGTAATATTCCTCTCTGTGTTCCTGCCACAAATGTTCAAAATCATGCGGGAGTACGAGCGGGGCGTTGTTTTCCGTCTCGGTAAATTTCAATCAACCAAAGGGCCGGGCCTTATTATCCTGATCCCTTTTATCGATAAAGTGGAACGTGTTGATCTTCGTGTACTTACAATCAACGTAGACAAACAGGAAGTGATCACAAAGGATAACGTTACCGTTAACGTTGATGCCATTACCTTTTTCCGTGTAGTGGATGCCGAACGAGCCGTTATTCAGGTTGAACGCTACATTGCCGCCACCTCTATGCTTGCACAGACAACACTTCGAAGTGTGCTTGGCCAGTTTGAACTTGATGAACTTCTTGCAGAGCGAGATAAAATCAATAAGCAAATTCAGGATATTATCGACCGTCAAACAGATCCCTGGGGTATCAAGGTGGTTTCTGTTGAAGTCAGAGACGTTATCCTGCCCGAATCGATGAAACGCGCCATGGCCCGACAGGCTGAAAGTGAGCGTGACCGTCGTGCGAAAATTATTAATGCACAGGGTGAATTTGAAGCGGCTACCAAACTGGTAGAAGCCGGTGAAATGATTGAAAAAACACCGACCGCCCTTCAATTGCGCTTCCTGCAAACCATGGGTGAAATCAGTGAAGAGAACTCTACCTTTACCTTCCTGCCATTGCCAATGGAATTTTTCAGTGCTTTCAAGGGAATGAAAAAAGAGGATGAGAAGTAACCCAACTTCTCCAGAAAAGTTGTAAAATCTGCAAAAACCCAATCCGTCAACCGGATTGGGTTTTTTATTTTCAGTCCGCTTCATCTATTTTCAAGACTCAACGGATACTCAATCAACTTTTACCAACCTCAAACACTGCCAACATGAAATCTCTTTTACAACCCCTTTTCGGCCTGCTTGCCGCAGCACTGATCTTTACGGCATGCAACGGCCAGGAATCTGCTCAACAAACCCAGGCTGCCGACTGGGCACTCGCCCTGCATGGCGGCGCTGGCACCATTTCACAGGATCTGCCCGACACCGTTAAGCAACAGTATTACGACGGGCTTGAAGATGCACTTATGGCCGGTGAAACCATTCTTCGTGATGGCGGATCCGCACTCGATGCCATTGAAGAAGTGGTGCGACACCTGGAAGACAATCCGCTCTTCAATGCCGGACGCGGTTCGGTATTTACCAAAGAAGCCCGGCATGAACTGGATGCCGCCATTATGGATGGCAGCACCCTGGCAGCCGGAGCATTGACCGGACTCACAACCGTGAGAAATCCCGTTTCACTTGCACGTATCGTCATGGAAGAGTCTCCGCACATCTTCTTTTCAGGGGCCGGCGCTGAAACCTATGCCGACCAAACCGATGTGGAACGTGTAGAGAACGACTTTTTCCACACCGAGCGCCGCTATGAACAGTGGCAGCGAGCCCAGGAGGAAGCACGCGCAATACAGCCTGAAGAGTCAATTCTTGACTGGATCAAGGATAACAAATACGGAACCGTAGGGGCAGTTGCCCTTGACAGCAACGGCAACCTTGCCGCTGCAACCTCAACCGGCGGCATGACCAATAAACAGTTTGGCCGTGTAGGGGATGTGCCGATTATTGGCGGCGGAACCTTTGCCAACCATGTGGTTGCCGTCTCGGCGACCGGATGGGGCGAGCAGATCATGAGAAATGTATCTGCCAACACGATTGCCAACTACATGGAATTTAAGGGAGCTTCTCTTGACCAGGCTATGGATTTCATCCTGAACGATCGCCTCGATCCGGGTGATGCAGGCTTTGTTGCTGTAGACAGCTACGGTAACATCTCCATGAAAATGAATACAGCCGGTATGTTTCGTGCTTCCATCAACTCTCATGGCGACAAAACCGTCAAGATCTGGGAGAACGAATAAGACCAGGCCTTTTTCGTTTTTTTAAAAGAGAGACAGGCTGAAAAGTCTGTCTCTCTTTTTTTTGGGATTATCCATCCCCCTCGCCCCAATCTATCATTCAGATCTCTGAATCTGCTGAAATTGTAACCCCCGCCTCCACAATCCCGGAGCCATTGGGTGAACCGTGTTTTCAAACTGTCGATGACTCACACTGAATGAAACGGTTTCTCTGTAATCCGGCCGGTCAGACTACTCCTCCGGGTTAAACAGGCCCATTTTTACCGGGAAAAACCGTTTGTGAAAAACCTGGCTTTTATCCAGGTACTGCTGAAGCTCATCGCTGTAGCTCATCTCACTGTGGCGTTCTTTTTGGGTGTTGATCGTTCGGATAACGCGGCTTTTATCCTCATAGCCAACACTGAACGCGGTATACCCTTTTTGCCATTTGAAAATGCGCTGCCTTCTGTAAAAGGTGTCGTTCATCCATTTCGACGAGATCCCTTTCAGCTTCTGCATGACAAAGCTGAGAGAGAGGTTTGGCGGACACTTTAAGAGCATGTGAAGGTGGTCTGAAGTCCCGCCGATGGCAATGATCGTAACCCCGAAACGCCGGGCTGTTGCCTGGATATAACTGTATAGGCGTGTTTCCATCCACGGCTTGATCACTTTCATTTCACTCTGGGTGCTGAACATCACATGCACCAGTATGCTTAAATATGGTTTCTCCATTTTCTGATCCTCCCTGTTTATTTTCATCTCTTTATAAGAGGGGAAAATTGACCATTCCTTACAGATTTTTTTAAAATCACCGGCCGGCAGGCCTCAAATACTGGCACAATCAGAATCCGGCCAGCCTCGGACCAATTCTTTTTTGTACAACCGTTTCTTACATTGATTAGGGTATCCGTACGATCAAGATGGCATGAGCCAAAACCTTACAAAGACTTACTGAGAGGGTTTGTCCATTATAATTCTGAATGTACTTCACCCGTCTCAGGTTATGGATATGACCGAACACCTTTTCACCCAAGATTCGACCCATTATGAAATCGATTGAAAAAGTAGAGCTTGAACGCCTCCGTTTTGATGATTACAAAACCCTTCAGGAGTTGATGATCAAGTGCTACCCGAAGGTTCAGGATCCCGCCTGGACAAAAAAACAGATTAAGAAGCTGACCTCCCTTTTCCCGGACGGCCAGGTGGTGATCAAGGTAGACGGAAAGATGGTGGCCTGTGCACTCGCCATTATCATTGATTACAACAAATTTGACGATGAGCACACCTATCTCGATATCACCGGAAACGACACCTTTAAAACCCACAACCCGGAAGGGGATACTCTCTACGGACTCGATATCATGGTTCACCCAGACTACCGCGGATTGAGGCTGGGACGGCGCCTGTACGACTATCGCAAAGAGCTGTGTGAAGAGATGAATCTGAAGAGCATTGTCTTTGGCGGCAGGCTCCCCAATTTCCATAAATTTGACGATCTGTCGGCCAAGCAGTATATCGAGAAAGTTAAGAACAAGGAGATCAAGGATCCCGTTCTCAACTTTCAGCTCTCCAACGACTTTCATGTGAAGCGGGTCGTCAAGAATTACCTCCCTGAAGATGATGCCTCCGAATCGTATGCAGCACTTCTGGAGTGGTCGAACATTTATTATGAAAAACCCCGAAAAGCCTACAAGCCCCAGAAGTCGGTTGTGCGGCTGGGGCTGGTACAGTGGGGTATGCGGGCCTACCGGGGGTGGGATGACTTGACCGAGCAGATCGAATATTTTGTGAATGCGGTATCCGGATACCGTGCCGATTTTCTACTCTTTCCCGAGTATATCAACGCCCCTCTTATGGCAGAGTACAATGACCTCTCGGAGCCGGAAGCCATTCGCAAGCTGGCCGGCTATACCGAGCGGATGCGGGATACCTTTGCCGAATATGCAATAACCTACAATGTCAACATCATCACCGGCTCCATGCCGGAATTCAAGGATGACACCCTGAAGAATATCGGGTACCTCTGCAAGCGCAACGGAGAGGTGGAGAGGTATGAAAAGGTTCATGTCACACCCGATGAGGCAAAAATATGGGGGATGAGCGGCGGCAGCCAGATTCGTACATTTGATACCGATGCCGGCAAAATCGGCATCCTGATCTGCTACGATGTAGAATTTCCCGAGCTGAGCCGGCTGCTGGCAAAAGAGGGCATGGACATCCTCTTTGTTCCCTTTCTGACCGACACACAGAACGGCTACTCCCGGGTGCGTAACTGCTCCATTGCCCGCGCCATTGAAAATGAGTGCTACGTGGCCCTGGCCGGAAGCGTAGGCAACCTGCCCAAGGTTCACAATATGGATATCTCCTTTGCCCAGTCTGTGGTCTTTACACCCTGCGACTTCTCATTTCCAACCAATGGCATCAAAGCTGAAGCCACTCCGAATACAGAGATGATACTGATTGTGGATGTGGATCTGGACCTGCTGAAAGAGCTTCACGAGCAGGGAAGCGTGCGCACCATGAAAGATCGAAGAACCGATCTGTATGATGTCATGAGTTACCCGGTTGTACCCGCCCAAAACAGCCTCAAACAGGCCAAAAATCAGAGCTCTTAACATTTATTTAATTTGGAACCTTGCCATATTTCTCCGCATATTTAGGTTCTTTGTCGCCACTTGACTTGACTGGGCATATACATATTCAATGAATTATACCTTATTTGATTTTCTACAGCTGATTGGTGCACTGGGAATCTTCATTTTTGGAATGAAGGTGTTCAGTGACGGCTTACAAAAAGTTGCAGGTTCCCGTCTTCGCTCAATATTGAAAGGGATGACCACCAGCCGGTTGCGGGGTATTTTGACCGGATTTGGAGCAACCACCATCACCCAATCTTCTACCACAACAACTGTCATGGTTGTCAGTTTTGTGAATGCAGGGCTGATCACATTCCTGGAGTCGACCGGGGTCATCATGGGAGCTAACATCGGTACCACCGTGACCGCCTGGATGGTTGCCATTTTCGGTTTTAAAATGCAGATCACACCTGTAGCCATTGCCATGATCGGCATTTTCTTCCCCTTCATGTTTTTTGGCAAAGAGAAGTACCGGCATCTGGCCGAAGCGATGATCGGTTTCGGTATTCTGTTTATCGGCCTGGAATTCATCAAAGACGCCGTTCCGAATATTCAGGAGAATCCCGAAATGTTCGCTTTCCTCGACTCATTTACCGAGTTTGGATTTTTATCTCTGATCCTTTTCGTTTTTGTCGGTACTCTTCTCACACTGCTAACCCAATCCTCATCAGCGGCAACGGCCATTACACTGGTTATGCTCTTTCAGGGGTGGATCACTTTTCCGATTGCAGCTGCCATGATTCTGGGCGAAAATATCGGAACGACCGTAACCGCCAATATTGCGGCGCTTGTCGGAAACGTGCATGCCAAGCGTGCCGCGCGGTTTCACTTCATATTCAACGTAGTCGGAGTATTATGGATGCTTGCATTGATCAACCCGTTTTTAATGGGAATAGACTCTGCCATGCAGTTTTTTCAGCCCGAAGCCGGCTCCATTTTTGACGATACACAGGAGGCCAGGGCTGCCGCAACCCTTGGAATATCCCTGTTCCACACCACATTTAATGTACTGAATGTGCTTCTCCTCTTTGCGTTTGTTCCGGCCATTATACGTTTTGTAGAGCGGGTTCAAAAAGATAAGGATGACTCTGACAAAGCCTTCCGGCTGCGGTATATTTCTGCCGGACTGATGTCTTCATCCGAGCTCTCAATCGCCCAGGCTTTCAAGGAGATTGAGCTGTTTGGCAAGCTGATTGAAAAGATGCATTTCAGTTTTTCCGCTCTCTTCTTCAGAAAACAGAAAAAGCAGGAGAAGTTTTTAAAGAAGATTAAGAAACGGGAACAGATTACCGACAATATCGAGCTTGAAGTGGCCGAATATCTGACCAAAATTTCTTCGTTCAACCTCTCTGAATCGGCAACCCGGAAGATCCGTGCAATGCACAGCATGATTAATGATCTTGAGAGGATTGGAGATATCTATTTCCAGATGTCCAAAACCTTTGAGCAGATGGACAATGAGAGGGTCAAACTCCCGAAAGATGCCCGGCAAGAGATCTCAGAGCTGCTCGACCTTGTACGTGATGCCATTAAGAACATGCGTTTCAATATGGAACACTTTGGCAATGATATTGACCTCACACAATCGATCAAACTGGAACAGGAGATCAACTTCAAGCGTGACAGAATGAAAGAGGCCCACTACAAGCGTCTCGAAGAGGGAGTCTATGACTCGAAAGCCGGGGTAATTTATCTGGACTACCTCACCCGGCTTGAAAAGATTGGAGACCACCTCTTTAATGTCAATGAAGCACTGGCCGGCAAGAAGCTGAAAACCCACAGTGATATGGTTATCAAAAGGTAACCCCCAGCCAATGTGCTGATCACGTGTCTGGCTGATCGCTCGCACAGTCAACTGTAATGCATGCTAAAAGCCTGAATCCGGTTGTGCCGGGTCAGGCTATGGCTCTGCTTCTTTCCGATTCACTACTTCACCTGTTGCTTCACCTTCTCAGACAACTGAACCGGGAGGTAGATTTAATTTTCGGGTTTCCGTTTCATCTCCCTGACACCGATATCGATGGGGCGGTCTCTGTCGCCCGCCAGGTAGATCGTTTGTGTCGGGAATGCGAAGTCGATGCCCTCTTCATTGAACCGACTGAATATTTCCCGGTTTATTCTCTCATTAAATGCCATGTAATCCCAAAACATTGGCGGATGATACCAGTAGTAGCACTTCAGGTTCAGTGAATCGGCGTTCAGGTTATCAAAATATACTTTTGGCGGAAGATCAGGATCCATTCCTTCGTGATCATCCAAAATCTCTTTCAGCAGTTCAATGGCCCGGTCTACCTTTTCAGGCGGGGTGTCATAGGTAATGGTCACATCAAACACGCGCCGGATGAACTTCCTCTTGCCAATATTGTGAATCGTCATATTGGCCAGGCTTCCATTTGGAATAGATAGTATATGCCCGTCAAGCGTCTTCACCTTGGTGGTTCGTACACCCACCTCCTCGACGCTGCCGATCTGACCATTCAGGTCGATCAGCTCCCCAACATTAAAGGGTTTGTCTGCAAAGATCATCATCGACCCGAAGAAGTTTCGGATTGTATCCTGCGCGGCAAGGCCCAGTGCCAGGCCGCCAATACCGATACCGGCCAGAATACTTGTTATGGGCTGGTCGCTCAGCGTCTGCGCAGCCTGCAGAACCACCAGAATGACAACAGCCACACGGATCGATTTGCCCACAATCGGGATGAGCATATCGTCGATATTCACTGAGTCGTCAGATGAAAATCGCCTCAGCCAGCGGTCTACGACATCCACCTGGCGGTAGACAAAGTGTCCGATTGCCAGCACAATCAGCAGCTCAAGGATGGTGTTTAAAAGGCCATCAAAGCCTTCCGGTACAACCAAAAAGGAGATACCGATACTGAGGCCAAATGCAAAGAAGAGGAAGGTAACGGAAGAGGCTGCCGATTTGGCGGCAACTGACAACAGCTTTTTGTCCGCTTCAATCAACTTCGGGCCAAGCCGGTCCAGAAAGTACTTGAGAAATTTCCCTGTAAAGAAGGAGAGCGCAAGTATGGTAACGAGAACTATAATTCGCCACAATTCATTGCCCGCAAATACATATTCACCCGATTCTGCTATCAATTCCATTTCACCTTGTTTGCTGGTTTCAGTTTTGCAATAAAATATGAATTTAACATACAACCATTAAAAGACGATTTCACTGCTAAAAATTTGTAAAACCACCCCTTTCATTTTAGGCAAATTTTAAAACCACACTCCGTTCAATTACATTACGGCATTATAAAACCTTTAACCAACACTATTTGATATGCTGAGGAACCGATACTTTCTATCAGTCTCTGCGCTGACTCTTCTCTTTTTTTACTTCTCCGCACCCTTGATAGCCCAACAGGGCGTGGTGCCGGAAGATTATTACAAAACCGTCTTTGTCAGCCAGACTGAAATTTCACCCAACGGTGAATATGTGGCTTTTACAAAAACCGTGATTGATGAAGAGAATAACGACCGCCACCGTGAGGTATGGATGGTGAAACTTCGCAATGGCCAGCCCGACGGCGAGCCATTCCGGTTTACCGATCCAACCGTCCAATCGTCAAACCCGCAGTGGTCGCCAGACGGAACCCTGCTGGGCATTCAGTCGCGCAGGGGTGATGATTCCAATTCTGTCCGATTTATCAGGGTCACAGCACCGGGCGGTGAAGCATTCACCATTGAAGGCCTCGACCGGTCGCCCGTATGGTCGCCTGACGGGAGCCAGATTGCATTTGTTCGTGAGCCGGAGACCGATAACGAGCGAAACCGCCGCGCCGGATGGATTGCACCCGACGCAATCTCCAATACACTCGACTCAACCCGGTTTGACGGACGCGTGATTACCCAGATGCGCTACTACCGTGATGGCACTTCGGCAATGCTGCCCCATCCCTCAATCCATGAAAAGCGTCAGCTGCACATCATCTCTTCTGAAGGCGGAGAACCCCGTCAGATCACCGATCTGCCGTTTAATCCAGGCCAGATAGAGTGGTCGGCCGACGGTTCCAAAATCTATTTCAGCGGAGATCCCGAAGAGGATGACGAATACAATATCGATTTCACCCGCAACCTCTACATGGTTGATGTTGAAAGCGGAGAGTGGCAACAGCTGCTTGAAATGGACGGCAGCCAGAGCTCACCAACCCTCTCGCCAAACGGACGTTTCCTGGCTTTTACTCATTCGGCCGAACGGGGTGCCCAAACCGATGTCTACATCGTATCACTCAGCAGAACGGGTGAGGTAAACGGAACCCCTCAGAATATGACATCAGACTGGGACCTGCAGCCGGGCGGACTTCACTGGACGGCCGACGGAAACAATCTCCGCTTTTCTGCCCAAATCCGCGGTAACGCACACCTTTTTGAAGTGCGCCGATCTGGCGGAGACGTACGCCAGGTTACCGATGGCGAACGCCGTCTTGGTTCCATTTCAGTAACAGATGACGGCAACTTCATGGCCTACACCTCAACGGATGCCGTAACACCGGCCGAGGTTTTTGTCTCACGGACCAACGGAAGCCGTGAAGTTCAGCTTTCCAGCTTTAATGCCGGGTGGATGGCCGAACGTACCATCAATCCTGCAGTACCGATTACATGGACCGTTGAAGATGGCACCGAGATCGAAGGGTGGGTCATCAAGCCGGTTGGGTATGAAGAGGGCGAATCCTATCCGCTTATCCTGAAGATTCACGGCGGACCCCATACCGCTTACGGAAACACCTGGTTCCAGGCATTTCACACACTCTCTGCCTCCGGGATGTTTGTCTTCTATCCCAATCCCCGCGGATCATCGGCCTATGGACACGACTTTATGTATGCCACAAAAGAGCAGTGGGGCGTCATGGATGAAGAGGACTTCATGACCGGCCTTGATGCCGTTATGGAGAAATACCCCGGTGTTGACCCCGACCGGATCGGGGTTGCCGGCGGAAGCTACGGCGGCTTTATGACGAACTGGCTGACCGCACGCTTTCCCGACCGTTTTGCCGCGGCCGTTACCAGCCGGTCCATCTCAAACTGGTTCAGCTGGTACGGATCATCCGATGCACAGGGACTGACCGAATTTGAATTCGGCGGATACCCCTGGGAACGTCAGGAACTCTACTGGGATCTCTCACCCATGAAGTATGTTGGCAACGTTACCGCACCCACACTGATCATTCACAGTGAAGAAGACTGGAGAACACCCATTACCGATGGTGAACAGTGGTATATGGCACTGAAGAAGATGGAAGTGCCGGTAGAGTTTGTTCGCTACCCCCGATCTTCACACGGACTGTCCAGAACCGGCGAACCCTGGCTGCTGGTCGACAGGCTGGAGCGCAAGAGAAGCTGGTTCGATTACTGGCTCAATCAGCAGTAAAAAAGATTTACCTGTCCGGCAAGCTAAAGCCGGACAGGCTCTTTCTGTCATAACATCTGATATCCACAACTAACCTTAGCCAATATGAAATCTACGTTTACTACGCTTATCAGCTTTTCGCTGATGTTATCCATTCTATTTCTTTTTGAATCTGTCAATGCACAAGAGCGGGTACTGGAGCCCGAAAGTGCCGTAACCACTCAGGGTGAAGTCACCATTCAGGGCGAACGGGTTCGATATGAAGCCACGGCCGGCACCCAGCCGGTCTGGGGCGATGACGGCACGGCCCATGCCTCACTTTTTTATGTCTATTATCGCCGAACCGATGTGAGTGATGTCTCCAATCGGCCGCTGGTCTTTTCATTCAACGGCGGACCCGGTTCAGCGTCTGTCTGGATGCACATTGGCTATACCGGGCCAAAGTTTCTGAATATTGATGATGAAGGATATCCGGTACAGCCATACGGTGTGACAGACAATGAGCACTCCATTCTGGATGTTGCAGATATTGTCTATATCGACCCGGTCAACACCGGCTTTTCACGAATTGTATCAGAAGATGCCAGCAGGAGCGACTTCTTTGGTGTAAATGCTGATGTACGCTATCTGGCGGAGTGGATCGACAACTTTGTGTCAAGACATAACCGCTGGACATCACCGAAATACCTGAAAGGCGAGAGCTACGGCACCACTCGTGTTGCGGGGCTGGCGCGCCAGCTGCAGGCTTCACACTGGATGTTCATCAACGGAGTGATCCTGGTATCCCCGACGGGAATGGGTCTTGAGCCGCCGGCCATGACTCCACGGTCTGAAATTTTAAAGCTGCCCTATTACGCAGCCACCGCATGGTATCATGAAGCCCTTGCCCCTGACCTGCAGAGGCTCGATCTTTACGATATCCTTCCGAAGGTAGAAGAGTTTACCATTAATGAATATCTGCCTGCCGTAGCCCGGGGCGGGTCCATCAGCGATGAACTTCGTAATGAGATCGCCGGAAAAGTTGCACGCTACTCCGGGATCGACAAGCAGCATGTGCTCAACCATAACCTCACCCTGCCCACCTCATTCTACTGGAAAGAGCTGCTTCGTGACGAGGGGCTCACCGTGGGCCGGCTGGATTCACGATATCGCGGTATTGACCGGCAGGATGCCGGTGATCGATACGATCACGATCCGGCCCTGACTGCCTGGAACCACTCCTTTACCCCGGCCATCAACTACTATCTGCGGGAAGTGCTGGGCTACGAAACCGACCTGAAATACAATATCTTCGGCCCGGTTCACCCGTGGGACAGAAGCAACGACAATACCGGTGAAAACCTGCGACGTGCCATGGGGGAGAACCCGTTTATGCATGTGATGGTACAGAGCGGCTATTACGACGGTGCCACCGACTACTTCTCTGCCAAATATGTGATGTGGAACATGGATCGCAGCGGAAAAGTGGGTGACCGGCTGAGATTTGAAGGGTACCGCAGCGGACATATGATGTACCTGCGTCAGGAAGACCTGGCTACATCCAATGAACACATTCGTGAATTTATCCGCGAATCACTGACCAGCGGTGAGTCTGCCAGATACTAAAACAGCACTCGCTGTTATTCAGCACAAAACCGATTCAAAACCCCTTTCACTTTAGCCATTAAAGTGGAAAGGGGTTTTCTTATTACACTCTTCCCAATCTATTTTTCATCGATTCGTATACCTCTCCTCGCCTGACGACAAGAACAGATTACATAACATTATAAGAATCACCCCTGTTGCAGATGAAGAGGTTCCCCTTCATAATGCATTTTTTAAACGGTTCTCCGATAATCTCTTTCCACTGGCTTGCCACATACTGCTCCCCTTTTCGGTCAGCATCATCAAGCATAATTGCGGCACGGTCTGACATTCTGGAATGAAAAAACGGGAGTGCCGGATAGCGTGAATGCTCCAGGCCTTTCCTATTTGCCGGAGGCCCGTCAACCAACAGAAGGTCGATTTTTCTCTCTTTAATCTGTTGATCAATGGCGTCGGTATCATACCATTCAAGATCTTCATTTACGGCATGGTGTGTGCTTTTCAGTGGGGCATGAATAAGGGTTACATACTCTTCCAGATTGTTTCTTTTCAATTCATTCTGGAGGATAGAGAGCCAGCTCTCATCCTGATCGATTGAATAAAGAGCTCTCTCCTTTTGACCGAGCTGTTTCAGCAAAGAAGCGATATAAATTGTAGAAATTCCGGATCCACACTCTACGATAACCTGCCTGTTGTGAATAACGATATCATTCAGCACATAAACTAACGCTGTAGGACGAATAGAGGCACCGCTCCAGGGGAGGTAGTTTTCGTACATCCCGGAAAGTTTGTGAAGCGATTTGAGATCCTTGATTTCCAAGAGTATGTCTTTGAGAAAAAAGTCTTTTATTTTTGTGAGCATATATAATAATGTAACCTATTGTATAACAATACCATCTTATTACAATGGCCGGCTGATTCAGGGCATATACCCTGTTGAAACAGTGATGACACCTTCAATAAGACAGGCATGGCAACTTAAAACAATGCCCTTCAAGGTTCAATCTGTAATTGTTGACGTGATGAAGTCTACGATTACAGGTCATCAATCAATGCAGTGATAACTTGTTTACAGTATATACATCAGGTGGGTCACTTACACAAACTGTTGCAGGGCCTCTCGGATAGGCTGTTCGCCTGACAAGAGATCAAACTCCAGGCGCCCCGGTTTCAGATGATCCACAACTTCTGCAATGACCCTCGCAACATCTTCTCTGGGGATCGAACCGCGGTCCAGGTTTTCTGCAATATTGACTTTTCCGGTACCCGGATCGTTGGTGAGCCGGCCGGGCTTAATGATGGTATAGTTCAAGCCGCTGTTTCGAAGAGCTTCGTCTGCCTGGGCTTTGGCTTTTTGGTATACCCGGAAAACTTCATCACCACGAGGAGTATCAAGGGCCATAGCGCTGATCATGATATAGTGCTTGATTTCATTCTTTTTCGCAGCTTCAATCAGCTTGATGGCTCCATCGCGATCTACGGTCCATTTGCGCTCTTTGCCGCTTCCTGGCCCTGCACCTGCAGCAAAGACAGCCACATCCGCACCCTCCGCAAATCGGGACAGATCCTCTTCCTTTTCAATATCAACTACCACGGGCGCGGCCCCCGCTTTTTCCAAATCATCCGCTTGTTTTGGATCACGGATCAATCCTTTTACACTATGACCCTTTTCATTTAAAATAGGATGGAGGTGCATGGCAATCTGGCCATGTCCTCCAGCAATTACAATATTCATTGATTACCTTTTTTCATTCTGCTATACATATGTAAACAGCACATTATAAACGCGCGTTCAGGGGTGCAAGGATGGTATCTGTCCCCGTATTTCACCGCCTCTGTAGCGATTTGAGGTAATATTCACATAGAGCCGTCCATCTCTTAAGGCGTCAATTTGAGCGGGTCGCAGATGAAAGCTGTTTCGTTCTCTCCGAAACTCACCTGACCGTTTATCCTCCCCCAGGTCGGCACGCAACTGAAACATGCGATTGCCCGTTTCGCCTTCACGCCCAAAATTGATATACGCCCCTCTGTAGTATTCCCTGAGATCAGAAAATCTGCCGGTTACAAACAGTGAATCCCCATCAACCGTAATCTCTACCTGGCCATCAGCTGCAGTGCGAACAGGAGGCACCTGGTTGTACCCCGTTAAACTGACCTCTGCCGTCACCTGTGCATAAAGTGGAAGATAGAACAGAAGCGAAAAAAGCAGTGTCATGAATAGTTTCATATACCCTCCAATTATATAACCTGTTTTAATAATAACTCTCTGAATTGAAAAAAATTACATCAACAAAATAGCCAAACCCTTTTACAATGCCACGATCATCTCTATTGGGGTAAGGGAAATGTAAACCAGGTTAACTACAACTTAAAAGGGCCATATCGATATTCGATTTCGCTTCGGTTTAAAGCCGGAACGGCAGATCTTTTCACCAAAGATCTCATAAAGAATATTGACTGAGAACCTGAGAGGCTAAATATTTGTTGGGGAGTAGAATAACTGAATTGATCCGACAAGAACCTCCCAATAATGAACCCTATTCTATGAGAACAAGAGCTTCATTTCTGAAAAATGCTTTAAAGTGGCTGATCCTTTTTATCGTACTTGTGATTGCACCGCTGGTGTTTGCCGCTATCGGCCACCCGGAAGAGAGCCGGGGGTTCTGGATAGAGTTTGGGGTTGCCCTTGGGTTTATCGGACTAGCCATGATGGGCCTTCAATTTGTTTTAACAGCACGCTATAGTAAAATTGGCGCACCTTTTGGGCTGGATGAACTATTACAGTTTCATGGAAAGGCCGGTTATTTTGGGTGGGGTTTTATTATAGGACATTTTATCATACTGTTTCTGGCCGACTCTGATTTTCATGCATTTTTAGATCCCACCGTTAACCTACCGCGAGCCTTTGCCCTGGGCGGGGTCATTATTGCACTGACCGCACTGATTGCCACAACACACTGGCGTGAAAAGTTTGGCATCGTCTATGAGTGGTGGAGAGCATCTCACGGACTGCTGGCCCTCTTTGTCGTATTTGTCGGAACCGTTCATATCCTGCAAGTGAGCTACTATGTGACCGAGTGGTGGCAGATCACCCTCTGGGTCGGGATGTCGGCTGCAGCTATCAGCATGCTGATTCACAACCGCGTTTGGAGACCTTATATGATGAAGAAAAAACCATATACGGTTACCGAAATAAACCGCGAAGTAGATACCGTTTGGAGCATCACCCTGGAACCGGAAGGGCATAAAGGTATGGAGTTTGCCGCCGGACAGTTTGTTTGGATCACGCTTGGAGACTCTCCTTTTAAGTTGCAACAACACCCTTTCACAATCTCTTCAGCGCCTGAGGAGATGAACCGGATTCGCCTGACTATTAAACAACTGGGCGACTTTACTTCCAAAATTAAAAACCTAAAGGAGGGTTCAACGGCTTTTATGGAAGGGCCTTATGGAAATTTCACCATTTCTGATGACCCTGAAACGCACAATATTTTTATATCCGGCGGTATCGGAATTACACCTGTCATGAGTATACTGAAATCTCTGGAGGCCCGGGGTGACCAAAGAAAAACCACACTTGTATACGGCACCCCCTCCAAAGAGCAGACACCTTTTTATGACGAACTGCAAAAATTAGCCGAATCGATCAATCTGAAAATTATTCATGTGTTTGAAAATGCACCGGAAGGGTGGGAAGGTGAAACCGGATTTATTACGGATGAACTGCTTCACCGTCATCTGCCTGAGAATTTTGATGACTGTGAATACTTCGTATGTGGTCCGCCGCCAATGATGGATGTCACTGAAGAGTCTCTGAAAAACTGGGGCATCCCTGTTTATAAAATTCACTCTGAACGATTTAACATAGTATAGAGAGTTATGCTGCACATATATATCCGACGAACCGTTATTGTTTTGGCAGCCATTTTTATCATAGCCGCTGCACTGTTTGCGCTGCTCTGAAGGAGTTATAAAAAAAGCCCGGGCATTCGAAAATACCCGGGCTTTATATAATGAAAACCTGCTTTTAGAAGGCCACCGGTTAATCCCTCTTTGGAATCGGGGCATCCCAGTGTGGCATTTCAGCTGATGCATCACCGGTCATCAGATAGGTGTCAAACCACTGAAACATTCGATAGGTATAGTCAAATTTGGATGAAGCCCGGGTATTGCCATGGCCTTCTCCGGGATACCATACCAGTCTGGCCGGCACATCCGGTCGGCGCACTTTCAGGTGACGATAGAGTTCAAGTGACTGTGCAGGGTGAACACGGGTATCTTCATAACCATGCATAATCAGGATGGGGGTCTGTGCCCTGTCTACCCAGTAGATCGGGCTTCTCTTCAGATAGTCCATCCACTTCTCATCAGACTCCCACATTCGCTCACGCGAATGAACCAGGTAGAGCTCATCCGGGATATCACTGGTACCCCACTTCGACAGGTTATTGCTGATTCCGACAAACATGACAGCTGCCGCAAATCGGTCGCTGTAGTAGGTACTCATCCAGGCAGATGCGTATCCGCCATACGAACCGCCGGTCACTCCAATTCTGTCTTCATCGGCAATGCCGCGATCAATCAGGTAATCCACTCCATCAACAACATCATCGAACTCCTTGCCGGCAAGGTCGGCCTGGCTGCTATAGACAAACTCGATGCCCCGTCCGGTGCTTCCGCGATAGTTCGGGTAAAAGACAGCATATCCTTTTGCCGCTCCCATTTGTCCGGGTATCTGGTAACCGGTCAGCCATCCGTTGCTGTAGTGTGCCTCGGGTCCGCCATGAACCATTGTGATCAGCGGGACACGTGTTCCCTCTTCATAACCAAGCGGATAGATCAGAATCCCTTCAATCTCAAACTCACCGTCGCGGGCGGTATATCTTACCACTTCCTGGCGGCCCAGTTCTACATCGGCCAGCCACTCATTGTGGTTCGTCATTTTTCTTGGCTCTGCATTTCGGCGTGTCGGCAGGACAAACACTTCGGCGGGATGCTGAGGTGAGCTGGCTACAAACGAAAGGGTTCCGTTTGATGCTCTGGAAAATGAGGTGATATCATGAGCAGGTGCCTGAAACAGGGCACGCTTGTTCGAGCCGTCCGGACGAATCGTACCGATCAGCGTTGATGTCCCTTCACTTGCATAGAAGTGAATTTCATTATTCCCTGTCCATTTAATCTGCTCATACTTGCCCTCAAAGTCACGGTCTATGATTTCAGGTGTTCCTCCTTCGGCAGACACAATCAGGATACGGCCGTCAATCGGATCGTGAATATCGGCACCGGCACGTATGGCCAGACGATCACCGTTCGGGCTCCACTGAATCTGTCCCAGTTTCCCCTCATTGTTCACTTCTGCAATAACATCACGTGTTCTGTAATCAACTACATACACTTTTTCAGCCATAAAAGAGTCGTCTACAGTGGGGGTGGGAGCAGCTGAAACGGCCAGTTTGCTGCCATCGGGCGACCACTCAATCATATAGATCGTTCCCGGAATATTGATTTGATGCGGGTCATGTCCCTCACGCGCTACATTGGTAATGTACCCTTTGCGGTTAGGCTGATTCTCTTCAAAAACATCCGCTGTATATGGAAGAGGAGAAGCAGACTGTTCGGCCTCTTCAAAAGCTGTAAAAGCGATGTGGTTCCCGTCATGATGCCAGCTATACATCAGTATATTGCGGTCAAATGTAAACACCTGAACCGCTTCACCTCCATCAAGCGGCACCTCATACAAGGAACGGCCGTCACTGCCGGTTGCTAAAAATGATATGGTGCCGTGTCCAGGCCTGAAGTCAACTGATGCCACCGATCCGCTCGTGTAGTACGGTTTGGTGGTTCCTTCATCCACGTTCAGTACATAGAGATGATTTTGATTCGGTGCATTCTCCTTGTACGGGTCGGCCGGCACGCTTACCGTATAAGCGACATAATTGCCATCATCAGAAATGACAGAACTTGTAACAGCCTTCATCTTGGCAACATGTTCGGGCGTTACACCGTTTTGTGCCATACTGTCTGAATAGACAAAAAACACAAATACGGCCATAAACACCGTCAGCAATCTTGTTGACTGCCTAAAGTAGTTTTCAATAGCGTTCATAACTCGATAAATTTTATTATTGTTTTAATGATGCTGGTTAAATGATAATCAAAAAACTTGACCTGTAGAAGTGGTATCATTCCGCAACATCCGCCGGAAGATGAATTCTGGCCGTTATTTTTATTCAAACCGACCATTCGATATTCGATTTTAACATTCAGAGTTCGTTACTTAACAGCTCTTTAATTTGAAACCAATTTCAGACCATGAGTAATAAAGGAATCAGCCGATTAGAGTTTCTAAAAGCGGGAGCACTCTCAACCGCAGCTCTGGGTGCCGGTGCACTCGGACGCGGCCTGCAAAATAAAAAACCCGTTAAATCCTCTTACGGGGATGCAAAAAATGTGATCTTTCTGGTTACGGACGGAATGAGTTCGGGCACCCTTACCCTGGCGGATGTTGTCAAGCAGCGACAGTTCGGCCAAAAGTCACACTGGATGTCACTTTATGAGTCCGATCGTGAATTTCACCGCGGTCTCATGGATATGGCCTCACTCGATGCGGTGGTAACCGACTCGGCCGCTGCGGCATCTTCCTGGGGATGTGGAAAGCGAATCCCTAACGGTGGATTGAATTGGGGCCCCAACCGTGAAGAGTATAAAACGATTTGTGAAATTTTCAGGGATTCCGGCAAAGCGACCGGCCTGGTCACCACCACACGCATTACTCATGCCACACCCGCCGGTTTTGCCATCAACATGCCCTCACGCGGCATGGAGGACGACATTGCCGAACAGTACCTGGAACGTGATGTCGACATCATGATGGGAGGCGGTGACCGATACTTCTCGGCTGATAAGCGCCCTGACAACCGCGACCTCTACAGTGAATTCGAGCAAAAGGGATATACGGTCGTTAAAAGTAAAGATGAACTTGCCCGGGCTACCCGCAACAGCAAACTGCTGGGTATTTTTTCTGAACACCATTTGCCCTATACCGTTGACTGGATGACCGATTCTGAATTGAATGAGACGGTTCCGTCACTCGCTGAAATGACCCAGGCGGCACTCGACCGGCTCGACCGAGAAGAAAACGGGTTTATTCTGCAGATTGAAGGAGGGCGGGTTGACCATGCAGCCCATGGCAACGATGCCGGCGGGCTGGTTTACGATCAGCTTGCTTTTGACGATGCCATTAAGATTGTCATGGACTTTACCGATGGAAGGGATGATACCCTCGTCATCCTGACAACTGATCACGGAAATGCCAATCCGGGGCTTGTTGGGCTGGGCTCCAACTATCTTGATTCAAACAATTTTATTGATTCCCTGCACGACTATCGCCACAGTTTTGAGTGGATGTACAGTGAGCTGGGATATCACTGGTCTGACGATTCACTCGACAATGTGTCTGCCAAACAGATCCTTGACCTGGTCGAATACGCCACTAATACAAAGATCACCAATGAAGAGGCTGTTATGATTAAGCGGGCATTTCAGGCAAAATACAAAGCTCCTTTCCGTAATCGGCAGTCACCCGGGGCCGTGCTCTCCGGAGTCTTGGCAAATTATAACGGAATCTACTTCATCGGGACCAACCACACGGCAGACTATGTTGAGTTGGCTGCCTGGGGGCCCGGCAGCGACCGGATTCCTGCCTTTGTTGAAAATACTGCACTGTTCGATTTAATGGTCGATATGGCGGATGTCCGGGCTTACGCTCAGGGGTAATACAGGCCCGTAAATACCGGATAAGTATAAAAATAAAAGCCCGGATTGTCCTGGACAGTCCGGGCTTTGTTACATTCATTCGATCTTAACAGAATTAAACATCTCTGTTTTCTGAATTTCTCAGAAACCGGGCAAGCCCCTGGATATCCATAAACCCTCGGCGGCGGTCAACCACATTTCCCTCAGGGTCCAAAATCACCGTAAACGGAAACGCTGTGAGACCCATTTCGGCAGCAAATGCTTTCTTGCTCATTTCCTGTCCGCGATAGACGATCATGTCATCCGAGTTTCCATTCAGTTTTACAGGGTTATAGCTTCGGTCAATCACTGCTCGCACGGTCTCTGAAGGGTAAACCTCCCGGGCCATCTCCCGGCAGAACCGGCACCCCACCTCATAAATGTCAATCAATATGAGGCGTTCATTCACTGCCGATTTATCAAAAGCTTCACTCAGCGTGAGCCAGTCAGGTTCATTTTCAATTTCCTGTGGCTGAATCTGCTGAAAGGAGATAAATGCAAAAATAGCTACAAAGAGAGCTAATGTGGATCCAATAATGATCTTGCGTTTCATTTACTTATCTGTCCGATACTTACGTTTACAGGTTATTTTGGTGACAATCGAATATACAAAGAATTCTTCATCTTCACGTTAATTCCGCCTCCAATAACGAGCCAATAGCATAGTTCTTATATCGTAAAATGTACCGGATAAATCGTCACCCGCCAGGCAGCCAACTATCAGCATCATCTGCTCAGGCCCTCAGTACAATCGGCCGCAAATTTATACAGAAGCGGCCCGGCCATATCAGACAAGTTCATCTTTTTACGATTTTGGGAGCGCTTTTAAATTCTTTAACAATGGGCAGGGAATGAAAACTTGAGGATTTCGTTACTTTTATGTCGGAAATAATTTAATGTGGAATTATAATGAATTTTAGATACTACCTCCTTTTTCTTGTTTCAATATCATTGGTTGCAGCTGCATGCAGCAATGACGGTGAAGTTTCACAATCCGATGGCCCTCCACTGCCTGCTGTTGAGGCGGTTCAGGCTCAATTTGGCGGTCTGCCACTTGAAGAGCGTTTGAGCGGAATAGCCAGTGCCTCTAACCAGGTCGAGATCTACCCAAGAATATCGGCACCCATTGAAGAGGTCTATGTTCAATCCGGCCAGCAGGTAGAGCGGGGTGAGCTGCTTGTACGCCTGCGTGATAACGAGTACAGGGAGAGGCTGCGTCAGGCTGAAGCAAACTTGCGAATCTCTCAGGCACAGGCTCGTCAGGCCCGGGCAGCATTGGGGGAAGTCGAATCTGACTTGAGAAGGGAACGTGTACTGGCTGAACGAAATCTAACCAGCGACCTTGAAATTGAACGCCTGGAAGCACAGCTTGAATCGGCCGAAGCCAGCCTGGAACTGGCCGAAGCCCAGGTTGAGCAAGCCGAATCAAATGTTGAAGAGCAGAAAGAGGCCCTGGAACAGACAGCCATCCGGGCACCAATCAGCGGTACCCTGGGACAACGCAACGCTGAGGTTGGCATGATGGCCAATACCAACACCCGCCTGTTCATCCTGGGCGACCTGACCCGGTCAAAAGTACAGGTGAACCTGACAGAGCGTATGCTCGGCTATATTAACACCGGTCAGTCGGTCAACATCTACTCTGAAAACCTGGGCGACACTCTGCTTACCGGCGAAGTATCCAGAATCAGCCCATTTTTGGGAGAAGGCAGTTTTAGCACACAAGCTGAAATAGACGTGGAGAACGAAGATGGACTGTTGCTGCCCGGAATGTTTGTAACCGTCGATGTTCTCTATGGAGAGAGTGAACACGCCACACTGATACCGTTAAGTGCCATTTATCGTCACCCGCAAACCGGTGAAACCGGAGTCTTTGTTGCTCCCGGTTTTGGGATCGAGTCGGAAATCCTGGAAGAGATTGAGAGCAGCGGTGCCATCGGGCAGCTCAGCAACCCGACAGAGGTTGTCTTCAAGCCTATTGAAGTGATTGCCCGCGGACGTGAAGCGGCCGGTGTAACCGGGGTAACCAGTGGTGACTGGGTTGTAACTGTAGGGCAGAACCTGTTGGTGCGAGACCGCAGGGAACAAGCAAGAATCAGGGCCACCAGCTGGGACAATATACTTGAAAAGCAGAGAATGCGTCCACAGGATCTCCTGATGGATATCATGAATAATGGCATGGCCTCGAGTACGCCAATGAATCAATAATCATACTCACCTGAACTATTATGGGAATTACAGATACGTCAATCAAACGGCCAATTGCCACAACCATGGTCTACCTGATCGTGATTGTGCTGGGAATTGTTGGCTTTCGATACCTTCCGGTCGACCTGCTCCCGCCTATTGAATTTCCACGCCTCACTGTTCAGACCTCCTACTCCAATGTAGGCCCTGAAGAGATTGAAACCATTATAACCGACCGAATTGAAAATGCACTGGCGGGTGTTGCCAACGTTGAGGAGATTACCTCAAGATCTTCAGAGGGCTCAAGTAATGTAACCCTGAACTTTGCGCAAAATACAAACCTGGATGAAGCGGCAAACGACGTCAGAGCCGCACTCGACAGGGTAAGGCGTTCACTTCCTGATGAAGCCGATACGCCCAGGGTGCGTAAATTTGACCCCAATGACTCCCCGATTGTTATTCTGGGCGCCCAGTCTACACGTCCGCTTGACGACCTGACTCAGATACTGGAAGAGGATATTTCAAAACGGATCGAGCAAGTTCCCGGTGTCGGCTCCATTGATGTCTGGGGAGGGGTATACCGGGAAATTCGGGTTAACCTGAAGCGAGACCGATTATCTGCCAGCGGACTCACCGCTACCGATGTTCAAAATGCGATTGTGGCAGAAAACAATACCATGCCGGGAGGAAATGTAAAAGATGGGCTGACCGAACTCTATGTTCGGACACTGGGTGAGTTTACCAATATCAGCCAAATCGGCGAAACCATTATCACACGGGTAGACGGCCGGCCAATACGGGTCAATGATGTCGCCTCAGTTGAAGATTCTTACCGGGATGTGGGCCGTGTGATTCATGTGAATGATATCCCAATGATTCGGATGGGGATCCGAAAACAGACCGGGGCCAACACTGTAGCCGTTTCGGAGGGAATACAGCGTGAAATTGAGCGGATTAATTCAGAACGCGACGACATTAACCTCCTGGTCGTTACCGACCAAAGTGAATTTATCCAGGATTCGATCGACAATGTACAACAGGCAGCCATCTGGGGTGCACTGCTGGCCATCATCGTTCTCTACCTGTTTTTGCGTAACGGATCAACCACATTTATTATCTCAACGGCCATTCCGGTCTCCATCGTCGCAACATTCGGGCTGCTCTACTTTACCGGGCTCACCCTGAATCAAATGAGTTTCGGAGGGCTCGCCCTGGGTGTCGGGCTCATTGTCGACAACGCCATTGTGGTCTTGGAGAATATAGTCCGCCTCAGAGGCAAGGGGCGGTCACTTGCTGAAAGTTCACTGATCGGTACCAAAGAGGTGGGCGGAGCAATTATCGCCTCCACCATTACAACTTCAGTCATCTTTCTGCCGGTAGTCTTTATGCAGACCATCACAGGAACCATGTTCCAGGAGCTGGCACTGGTTGTTGTATTTGCCCTGGCCTGTTCACTGCTGGTTGCACTGACCCTGGTACCCATGCTGGCCAGCAAGTTTATGACTATCCGCCCCGAATCTGAGCTCACTGAAAAGGACAAAGGGTGGTTCCAGAAGCTATTTGAACGATTTGAAAACCGATACGGCAATTTTCTTGAAGGGGCCATCCGCCGGCGATACACCGTATTTACCCTTGCCGTGATTCTGGTTGCCGGGTCATTTTACGGTATGAGATTCATTGATACCGAGCTCGCTCCGGAAACGGAAGCTGATGAAATACGGATCGACTTCTTTATGGGCGATGGCATGAATATCGCCGTTGCCAATCAATACCTGGAAGAGCTGACCGAAAAGGTCATGGAAATTGCACCGATGGACCAGGTCAAGTACACCTCTACTGAAGTGCGCAGCGGCCGTGCACAGGTGACCCTGAACCTGGTCGATGTTTCGGAACGAACCGTCAGCTCATTTGCTCTTGCTGATGAAATTCGAAATCAGATTGAGGGAAGCATCCCTGGCGGAAATTTCAGAGTCAGCGCACAGTCAGGACTTTGGATTCTGAGGCGTGTATTCGGCTCCGGCGGCGATGAAGCCGTTCAGTTGCAGCTTCGCGGACACGACATGGAACTAGCCAGTGAACTGGCCGATGATATACGTATCAGAATGGAACGTATTCCTGAAATCAGAGGCGTCAGATCTGATCGCGAAAACAGGCGACCGGAACAGAATGTAGTCTTTGACCGTGAAAGGATCGCTTCCCTTGGATTAACCGGAAGAGAAGTTGCTCAGGCCATTCAGGCAAATGTAGGCGGCGCTCGCGCCGGTGTGTTCCGGCAGGGCGGAAGTGAATATGATATTATGGTACGACTGCAGGAATCTGACCGCATGAGCACACTCGACCTTGACAATATATCGGTTCGGGCCGCAAATGGAGAAACCGTGCCCGTTTCATCCGTGATCAAGCAGGAGCCCGGAGAAGGGCCTGACACGATCACACGAATCAATGGACAGCGGGTAACCTATATTACCGCAAACCTCGAAAGCGGGGTTCCGCTGGGCAGGGCTGTAGAAAAAATTCAATCAGAACTATCTGACTTCCCATTGCCGGCCGGATTCTCCATTGTTTACGGAGGCGAGTATGAAGAGCAACAAAGAGCACAGACCGATTTCCTCATCTCCATTCTGATGGCACTTGGGCTGATCTATATGGTGATGGCTGCTCAGTTCGAACGCTTTCTTGATCCATTGATCGTTATGTTCTCGGTACCCGTGGCGGTTGTCGGTATTATCCCAACCATGATCCTGACCAATACCACATTCAACATGCAGAGTATCATGGGGATTATCATGCTGATCGGTATTGTCGTCAATAACGCCATTGTACTGGTCGACTATATCAACCTGATGAGGCGAGACAGGGAGCTGAATGTATTCAAGGCGGTTGTTGAGTCTGGCAAGCTCCGCCTGCGCCCTATTCTGATGACTACGCTGACCACAGTTCTTGGCCTCCTTCCACTCTCATTTGGCTGGGGAGCCGGCGGTGAAATACAGGCATCCCTTGCGCGTGTCGTGATCGGAGGACTCACCGCTTCAACCCTGATTACACTGGTACTCATCCCGGTCATCTATATTTCGGCCAACGACATTAAAGAGTATATCCGGGTTAAAAGAGAGGCATGGCAGGCATCGCGTGAAACCGCTGCCGTTCCATCGCCGCACACCGGGTGATATGGCCAGACATATGATATTGACAGTATCTCAAACCCGGGCACAACGTCCGGGTTTTTTTATGCCGGTATTTGAACTGATGAACACGCACGGTTCTCTATTATTGAACAGATGATATCGACCGGTTCAATCACATATCTTTATAGGGGTATCCGGAATCAAGATTGAAGGCGTAACCGAAATGCTTCTCGCCGCCGGGAGTTGGCTGAAAGGGAGGAGAGGGATAAATCCGGCTTCAGGCAGGTTTGTTTCAAGCAACTCCTGATAATATATCGCGATTTGCCCCTTAAATCCAAGCGAACTTTTATATACCCACCTTTATATAACTAATGTTATTTAATATATTACTAATCAATTGGCCATAGAAGTCTATTCACTAAAAACAGTAACCGAAAATGCCTAAAAAAATCGGGTCCCTGACCCTCTATTCTGTAGATGACCTGCATGAACTTCTGGGAATCAGCAAAATGACGCTTCGGGCTTATCTCCGGGAAGGAAAGTTGAAGGGCCGAAAGCTCGGTGTGCAATGGTTTGTGACCGAGGATGCGATCAGGGACTATTTTGACGCAGGTGATGCCGCTTCCGGAAAAAAGCCCGGCGCTACGCAACCGGTTAAGCGCTCATATCGATATATTGTACAGGGTGTAAATGACCTGGTCAGTGAAACCGAAGAGTGTGATACCGTCAGTGAAACGCTGGAGTGCCTGAATAGTCAGGCGATTATCAGCCTCTTTCAGGTAGAGATTCGTGACCGAAACAGCAATGAAATTGTAGAACTGGTGAAAGCCCGCGACTTTATAGAAAGACATTCCAACTCATGAAGAGATATAAAAATACAACACTTCAAATTTTTGAATTTGGCGAGGAGCCGGACGATCATTTCTACTGTCTGGTCGACCTAAAGATAAGCCCGGAAGGAATGGACCTGGCCCGGATGAAACTGGCAGATCCCCGAAACTTCGACCAGGAGTTTCAAAACAACGGGTGCCTTTTAATGCTTACCGGGAGGGAGGTCGGTGAACTTCAAAAACGCAATGAAATAGACCCTGACAACCTGCATCAATCCATTTTTGAGCTTGCAGAGCGGGAAGGGATTCTGAACGATCGCAAGTGATCTTACGATTCATTATCGGCAGTGAAATTTACCTCAAACGGCCGGTTTCTGAGCCACCAAAAATAGGCCTGAGTCAGAGCGCAGATCGTTTTGCCATCTTTAATCTCACCCTTTTCAATCATCGAAAGCGCAGTTGAAAAAGGGACCCGGTAGTTCTCCAAAAACTCATCACTATCCGAGTTTTTTTCCTCTCGGGATATGTCCCAGCCAACATAGACAAAGATCTCCTCGTCGGCATACCCGATTGCAGGAAAAAATGAGCCCGCCGGCTCCAGGTGATTACACACCAGTCCGCTTTCTTCCGTAAGTTCACGGCGTGCGGTTGACAGGGGAGTCTCGCCCGGATCTATTTTTCCGGCCGGCACTTCGGCAAATATTCGTCGCGGGGGATATCGAAACTGTTTTACCAGCATCACCGTACCATCTTCAAAGACCGGTACAACCGCGCTTGCACCGGGATGCCTGATCCAGTCGCGTGTGGATGTTGTCCCATCGGGGAGTTCAACACGGTCTACATAAACCTGAAGAAGTTTTCCGTCAAATACATGTTCTGATGAGATCGTCTTCTCGGATAAATCTCCTTCTGTATTACCGGAACTGTCAAAATGCTTATTTTTCATTTGATTCTTTATTACTCTTTTAAAAAACGTATTTTCCTGTATTGCAATCTATAATCTATAACCCGTTATGAGAGAAGCCGCAAATATAGACGGACAAAAGGTATTGGTTAGAGACGACATTTTCACCTGGTCTAACCTGATCTCCCTTTCAAGGGTATTGGTGGTTTTTCCCATCATCTATCTGCATGTGCAGAATGATTACCAGGTTAACAGCCTGATCTGGATATTGATTGCATACGGTGCTTTTTCGGATTACCTGGACGGGTTTGTTGCCCGGTGGCGTAACGAACGGTCAGAGCTTGGAAAGTCACTGGACCCCATTGCCGACAAATTGATGGCATTTTTCCTGTTTTTATATACTGTCTGGCTGGGCTGGATTCCTGTCTGGTATTTCATTCTGGGGGTGATAAGAGACTCTTTAATCATGGCCGGATCAACCCATATAAAAATAAAACGCGGTAAGGTGGCGATGTCGATTATGTCAGGTAAAATTACGGTGAACCTGATGGCCGTCTACTGGATTTCCGTCTTCTTTTTCCCGGAAGCAACCAATGTTCAGATCTTTTTTATGTGGGCCTCGGCCGTGATGATGGTGGTCTCCTTTGTTGAATACAAACAGCGATACCATAAAATTATCAATGGTGCTGAATTTAACTGATCCGGTTTAAATAACAACTGATTCATCCGGGAAACATTTTCCTTATTTTTAACGATTAACGTGCTTGTGACGGAATTGAACCTACAAGCTGAAATTTTTGCATTACCTGAACGACTATGAGCTGGTTAAATAAATTAGGACTTAAGAAGAAAGAGAAACTTGAAAAGGGCGTAGAGAAGAGCCGGGAAGGCTTGTTGTCCAAAATCGGGAAAAGTATTGCCGGCAAGGATACGGTTGATGCCGCCACGCTGGATCAATTGGAAGATGCCCTGATCTCATCGGATGTGGGTGTCAAAACCACTATCCAGATCATTGAACGGATTGAGGCACGGGTGGCCAGGGATAAATTCGTTTCACAGAGTGAACTTCATGAGTTAATGAGAGATGAAATTGTAGCCTTGCTGAAGGATAACAGGCCTGATCAGCCGGCAGATTTTGATGCTGATTTTGCCCGGAAACCACATATCGTGCTGGTTGTGGGTGTAAACGGTGTGGGAAAAACCACCTCCATAGGAAAACTGGCCCATCTCTATAAAAAAGCCGGAAAAAATGTCTTGCTCGGTGCTGCCGATACATTCCGTGCCGCTGCTGTCGACCAGCTTACAATCTGGAGTGAACGGGCCGGTGTGCCGATCATTCAGCAGGGACAAAATGCTGACCCCGCAGCCGTTGCCTTTGATACGGTTTCGTCAGCAAAAGCCAAGGGAGCTGATATCGCACTGGTCGATACGGCCGGCCGTCTGCATAACAAAAAGTCACTGATGGAAGAACTTGGTAAAATCAAACGGGTCATGGGTAAGGTCGTAGATGGGGCCCCGCATGAGATCCTGCTGGTTCTGGACGCCTCAACCGGACAAAATGCGATGCAGCAAGCTAAAGCGTTTACCGAGGTTGTCGATGTTACCGGCCTGATCCTAACCAAACTCGACGGAACGGCCAAAGGGGGCATTGTCATCGGCATATCCAATGAACTGAACGTACCCGTAAAATATATCGGCGTAGGTGAACAAATTGAAGATCTGCAGGTATTTGACCGAACTGCATTTGTAAATGCACTTTTTGGACTACATTAAAATACTTTACAAACTCCACAAGCTTCATTAACATATCGGTTATTCACTACTTGGTTTGCTGATATGATCTATGCTCTTTTAAATTCATTCATCCGCCGGTATACGGTTTCACCCGGAATCCGTATGTCCCTCATTTTACTGGCCGCTTTACTCATCCATTTACCGGCATTCGGCCAATCAAATCAAGACCTTCTGGATCGTTTTGAGGAGGCAAAGGAACTCTACTACTTTGATCAGGAGGAGAATGCTGAAGAGCTTTTTGACCGGATCCTGCCCGGCCTTTGCAGTGATTCCGGGTTGATGAACGAGTGTGCTGAAGCCTACACCTACAAAGGAGTTCTGCATCGCATCTACCGTAATTTTGAACGGTCCCGCAATTATCTTGAAGATGCCCGAATCATCATAGAAGAGTACCTTGACCTGCCACACCGGCTGCTGGTTGAAATCTATGTTCAGCATTCCTATCTGTATGAAGATATGAATCAAACCGAACAGGCTCACAGATGGAGCATGCGGGCTTATGATTATGCCGATGAGCATCAAATGGATGCCGCTTCTCGTGCACGTACCTATATAAACCGCGGATACCTTTCAGATTCACGGGGCAACTATGATGAAGCAATAGAGTATTACAATATTGCCATTGATATGCTCGAAAATGAAACTGACCGTTTTGAAATCAGGCGGCTTCAGGCAATCGTATTCAACAACATCGGTGTATCGCACAGGCGACTTGGCCAATATGAGCTGGCAATGACTAATTACCAAAAAGCCTACGATGCCGCCATTGAAACCTATGGACAGTATCATACTGAAATCGCGCTGCTCTACAATAGCATGGGTACATTTTACTACTCAATTGGAGATATTGGAACAGCGGCCGACTACTTCATCCGGTCGGGTACAATTTTCGAGGAGGTTCGAGGCGAGTATAACAATCGTGTTGCCCAGGCTTACAACAATGCAGGTGTCTCCTTCCTGAATATAGGGGATGTCGAAAATGCCACATATTATCTGGAAAGAGCGCAGCGTATTAAAGAAGAGGTGTTTGGGCCGGATCACCCTGACACCGCCGTGGGATATCACAATCTCGCATCTATTTACAAGAGTCATCATGAATACAGCAAGGCAGAGCGAAACTATCAGCTCTCCCTGCAGGTACGAAAAGCAATTCATGGGGAGAATCACCCTTCTCTGATCATCTCATATGTAAACCTTGGACAACTCTATACACTGACCGGTGAATTGTCAAAGGCACGTGAGTATTACAATGCTGCACTCGATATCGGTACAGACCGTCTGGGTGAAGCCCATCCCGATGTGCTTGGGCTTTATGCAAACCTGGGTGAAACCTACAAAGAAGAGGGAAGGCTGGACGAGGCTAACCGGTTCTACAGGAAATCCCTTTCGATCCTGATTCATGAAACATATGAGCCGCTAATTACCGTAATTGATCCATCTGAAGTCAACTACCCCACCCGTTTGCTTGAAATATTACGTGACAAGGCTGAACTTAATTTCAAACTGTTCAGGGAAGAGGACAGCCGTGAGATGCTATACGAAGTGATGCGCCTTTATAACTCAGCTACTGAAACAATTGAGTTTTTACAGTTTCAGTATCAAAGTGAAGCCTCAAAGCTGAGACTGCTGGAAAGCAACTACTCAATCTTTACCGGTGCGGCAGACGCCATGTATGAACTCTATATTGAGACCGGGGAGGATGTCTGGCTTTCAGACCTCATAGAACTCTCTGAAAAGAGCCGTGCACGTATTGCACTGGAACTCTTTCAAACCGTCCGGGCCAGAGACTTTGGCAATGTTCCGGAGTCTGTTCTTAATCAGGAGCGAAAGTTAAATGAACAGGTAACATTTTTCTTCCAGCAACTGCATCTCGAGCAGGAAAAAGGGCTGGAGGCCGATAATGAATCTCTTCGCATCTACCAGGATTCCCTGTTTTACGCACGAAGAGAATTGATGGAGTTCACGGCAAACCTGGAAGATGACTATCCGCTCTATTATGCCGTAAAGTATGACCAATCCATTGCCGATACCGATATGATTCAATCCCTGATCGGACCTGATGAGTCTATTCTTCTTTATGTCTATGGCAATGATAATCTCTACGGATTGGTTATTGAACATGACGGTATTGATATAAAAAACCTGGGCAGCCATGACGAAATAGACCAGAAGGTCGACCACTTGCGGAACTCCATTCTGAACAAGGAAGACTCCCTCTTTAAACAATCTTCTCACGAACTCTACCTTGCCCTGTTTGAACCGCTTGAGGAGCTTGTCAATGGCCAATCGCTGATTGTTCTTCCCGATCAGAAGTTACATTATCTCCCATTTGAAGTTCTCCTGACTTCCCAATCGGAAGGCACTGATTTTCACCGATTGCCCTACCTTGTTCGTGATTACCAGATTCAGTACGCCCCGTCGGCTACCGTTTTTAATACGATGCAGGAGCAACGGCCGCTGCAACCCCGTAACATCATGGCTTTTGCTCCTTTTATCGATTCGGGGGTTGACGCTGCCCAGCTTACGGACGACCATGGACTGCAGCGATATATTTCAGGACTGTCGCCGCTGCCTCTGACCGAATTTGAAACAACTGAAATATCCCGGATTTTCGAACAACGCAGAGGGGTGCGTGATTTCTTTTTTCCAAACCGGGCAACTGTCTACAAGGGTGAAGATGCTCATTTACAGCGGCTAATGACCCCCGCCGTTCAAAATTATAGTTTTCTCCATTTTGCCACTCATGCATTTGTCAATGAAAACCGGCCTGAGCTCTCCGGAATCATGTTTAACGGCGGCAATCCGGGCACTGAAGAAATCCTCTACGTGGGTGATATCTATAACCTGCGGCTGAATGCCGATCTGGTTGTTTTGGGTGCCTGTGAAACCGGGCTTGGCACTATTCGAAAAGGGGAGGGGCTTATAGGCTTTACCCGCGCATTCATCTACTCGGGCACCTCTAATCTGGTGGTTTCCATGTGGAGGGTGAATGATCAGCCCACTTCCCGCCTTATGATTAATTTCTATCAGCAAATCCATAACGGTCATTCCTATGGAAGTGCACTTCAACAGGCCAAGCTGGAGTTGATCAACAACCCTGAAACATCTCACCCCATTCACTGGGCAGCTTTTATTTTAAATGGCCGATAAAAAAAGCCGGCAATCAGTGAGGATGCCGGCTTTTGAAAGATTCCTGTTACGTATCAGCGCTTATCGCGGAAGCATACGCGTTATCTCGATAAACTCCTGGTTATCCACTTCAGGGCGGCCATCGTAACCGGTTACTTTCACCGTCGATGTGTAGATCAGCCTTGTGACGCGTGTCAGTTTTTCAAAATCTATTTTATCAACGGTATCGGATGGTCGGTGGTAATCTTCATGAACACCGGTGAAGAAGAAGACGAAGGGAACCCCCAGGCGTCCAAAGTTCCAGTGGTCACTGCGCCGGTAGAACTGGTTCGAGTCACGCAGGTCGTTATATTTACGGTCCAGCCTCATATTTACGGATCGATCGTTCGCTGCTGTAACCAGGCTGTCCAAACCCGATGATATAATTTCACCGCCAATCAGGTAGACATAATCGGTATCCCCCGCCTGTATATTCTCAGGGTCACTGCGTCCGATCATATCTGCGTTAAAGTTTGCCACAGTCTGTTCAATGGGTATCACCGGGTGATCTGAGTAGTATCGGGATCCCAGCAGGCCAATCTCCTCACCGCTGACATGCAGAAAGAGAACACTTCTGCGCGGTTTGTACCCACTCTTTTTCGCTTCATTAAATGCATTTGCAATTGCCATGAGTGCAACCGTACCGCTTCCGTTGTCATCGGCTCCGTTATAGATGACATCTCCAGTTTCATCCGGCTGGCCAATACCCACATGATCGTAGTGTGCCATCAATACCAGTACCTCATCTTTCAGTTCAGGGTCTGCCCCCTCCAGGTAAGCGATCACATTTTCGGCTTCAATCGTCCCGGGTCCGTCGTATGGAGTATAATCAAGACGATATCCTGTCTGCTGTGATGAAAATGACTGAAGGTCTTGTGCAAGTTCATCTTTGTAGCTTGACAGTTCAGTGGCTGAGTCCAGTCCCAGATAGATGGCGGCTTTCTGGGGACTGACCTGCATGAACCCTTTTGGAAATCCGGCTGATCCCTGTTGATCATCCAGGTAGGCCAGACTCATGTTAGAAGGCTGAGACATCAGACGGGAACTGATTTCTGCCAGTTCGCGATATTCGGATTCTGTATAGTCTGAAATCAACAGTATTCCGGCAGCATCCATATCATTGAGGATAGTTCGAAGCCGCACATTTCCTGACAGGTTTGGATTGATCAGCGTATCGCCGTTTACCACATAGGGTACATCTTCAAACATCAGAACCCAGTTTCCTTCTACCTTTTCGGGATTCAGGTGCTCAACCCCCCGCTCACGATCATTCACGCCAAAGCCTGCAAAGACAACCTCTCCGCTCAGGGGTTCGGCACCCCCAAACATCCGGATATAGTGGCCGGTTGAACTGCCGGACTCCACACTGTGGTCAACCCTCTCCGGCTCACCGTTTCCAGTGGAGTAGGTTGTATATACAAGGCTATCTGTAAGTTCCGCATTCAGGGTGTAATATTGAAAATAGGAACCGTCATCGCCTTTCGGGTCAAAACCCAGTTCGCGATAAAAATCGGCAATATAGTGGGCTGCTATTTTTTGTCCGCGTGTGCCTGTATCACGGCCCTCAAGTGAATCGTGAGCAATCACTTCAAGGTGTTGCTGTAAAAAATCTGAGGTAATTGCGGTTTGATGCTCTATCAGTCGGTCGGCCGACCACCTCTCCTGAAGGGCCTCTTGTGTAGCGCATCCTCCAATGATGAGTAGAGCCACTGGAATTAATTTTCTCATGAAAATTCAGATTTGAATGTTGTTGATTGTGAACCGATGATCTCATCGACCGGTTTCAGGTCGATGTGAAAACGGGTCGGGTCGTTTTCTTCGATGAACAGGTTGATCTGTTGCTCTTTCAGCATCTCCAGGATTGCTAAAAAGGTAACGACTATGGCTGTTTTTGTTCTTAGCTCCAGGCAAAATGTATAGAATGAGGTTCGGCCTCTTTTTTGGAGTTCCGTTAATACATATTCGGCCTGTTGTTCGACCGTCATTCGAACCTTTTCAACTTTGTGATAAACATTTTGCCTCTTGATGTCGGCCAGCACTTTTCTGAAAGCCCCCATCAGGTCGAAAAGCGTCACATCTTTCAGGGCTTCGCCCGATGCCTGCTTCTCCACTTCATCTTCATCCAGGTAACCCCTGAAGTACTTCTTCTGGGTTTCCTCATCGATGACCGTCATTTTTTCGGCCATCTCCTTATACCGCTTGTACTCCAGCAGTTTCTGAACCAGCTCATATCGCGGATCGTCTTCATCCAGCTCTTCATCCTCCTCGGCCTCCCTGGGGAGCATCATTTTCGCCTTGATCGACATCAGCATACTGGCCATATAGATAAACTCACTGGCCACATCCAGATCCAGCTCCTCCATCAGGTGGATATACTCTAAAAATTCATGCGTAATGTGTGAGATAGGAATGTCGTAGATATTCAGCTCATCCCTTTTGATAAAGAAAAGGAGCAGATCTAGCGGACCTTCAAAGTTTTTTAGCTGGACTCTGTACATATGCGGGTATAATAGCCTATGTGCCAAGATCGCAAATCGGCACAAAAAAACGAAACCTTATCGTTGTATCTTGTCCTTAAATTAAGCATTTTTATGTTGTACATACAATTTTACTTCACATTCCATGTATCTCGAAGCAAATTCTTTTAGCCGGGCGGTGTCCAAGTTTTTTGATGAACAGTTTCGCGAGTTCAATTTGGCGGCAACCTATGTAGAACTTCTTCTCTATGTAAAGCGGGAAGGGAAGGTTCAGCAAAAAGACATCTCTGATTATTTAAACATGGATCCTTCCACCATCACACGATTTATCAGGAAGCTGGAGAAAGAGGGGTGGGTGGAAAAAAACCGAGAAAATGGACGTGTATTTATCACCGTCAGAAAGGAGAGGGCAGATGATCTTTCACGGCTGTCGGGTCTCTATATTACTGCTGCCAAACAGCTGGAGGAGATTCTGGGGGTTAAGTTTATCGATACAACGGAAAAACTCCTGGAGCATGGAGTAGCTCAGATTGATCAGAACAGCCGTTAATCACCGCATGTTTCCGGCACTCAGATCGTCACCTCCTCTTTCAGCCGGGCCAGATATTCCTTCATGAACTGAACTCTCCGGTCTGCTTCCCGTTTTGCGCTTTGGGTGTTCATCTGTTCGGGCAGCTCAAACAGTTTTTGAAAAAAATGATCAACGGTGTATGTCTGGTCGTCCGGCTCCCTGGTTTCACATAGCAGATCGTCTGGGTTGTACAGTGTCCGGTTCAGTTGTCCTCCTACAGAAAAGCATCGCGCTATGCCTATTGCCCCCAGGGCGTCCAGCCGGTCTGCATCCTGCACGATTTTGGCCTCTGCGGTTTTCGGAGGAATACCCGCACTGAAACTGTGAGCTTGAATTGCATGTACAACTTCCTCTGTTTTCTCAGGGGGAAAGGGAATTGTTTTTAAAAACCGGCCGGCCTTTTGTGATGCCAGTACAGAGGCTTGTTCTCTTTGTGGATGGTTTTTGGGCAGGATCACGCAGTCATGCAGCCAAGCTGCTGCTTCTACGACCTGAAGGTCTGCCTTCTCCTCGGTGGCAATCTTGATGGCCGCAGCCACAACCCGCTTCACATGTGCTATATCATGAGAATTGTCCGAATCACACTCATTCTCGAGAAACTGCCTATATCTTTTCCTTAACACAAGCCTGCTCCATTTCGTCTATTCGATATCCGGGCATCGGTATCCAGATCGTTATTTTGGTTCCCAGGTTCACTTCCGACTCTAACCACAGTTTTCCGGCAAACTGGGTTACAATATAGTACGCTTTGGTCAGCCCAAATCCGCACCCCACCTCTTATCATCACCTGTTAAAAACTGAACCGTAAACCGGTTTCTGCTGTATACAGCGTAATAAAGTCATCTGTAAATGGAAACTCCTGTTCGGTAATTTTTATTTCACCAAAAACCTGCAGAGTATTGCCAAACTGACGGTTAGCCCTGATTCCGGCATAGCGAGACTTTAGCAGTTCTGTCGTGCCGGCACCTTCAGCCAGCCGGGAATCATCGGTAGCAAATCCATAGCCGGCCATCAAAGAGAGGAAGTTGTACTGATTGCTGAAGTATCGTCTTGCTGTCAGATTAAAGGCCGTACTGCCGCCCTCATCCTGAAAGTTAACGTACGGCTTGAGGTTAAAAAACCAGTTTCGCCAATATTTACCGACCGATCCGGTATAGATCAACACATCCTCATCACGAAATGATAGATATCGGAATCCGCCAGACACTTCAAAGGCATTTGGCAGGGATCGATACAACTCTGCACCAATTCTGTATTCCGGAAAAAGAAAGCTGTCTGAGTAACCTGCACTCAGGTAGGCATACCAGTTTTCACCAAATGCCGGGTACGACTCCAGTTCATACTGAATTCCCGTTTCTGATGACCTTCCGGCGTAGTTAATCCGTACAATAAGAGGCCCTGCACCTGTTATCCTGTGGTATTCAATCATGCCCTGGCTTCTATCGGGCAACCCTTCCCGAAAGTGCTCAAAGCGCCCGGCCACAGCAATTCTGTTATGCCGGCTCTCCTGCTCTAAGGTGCGTTCAACTGCCTCAATACCTTCGTGGCCGGGCTCCAGCTCTCTTGCCGTCTTCAGGTCAGACTCGGCGCGACGGCCCTGATTGAGGGCGGCAAAAACCCTGGCACGCTCAAGATAGACGCCTGTCTGTTCAGGATCCAGCCTAAGAGAGTGTGACAGATGCCCTGCGGCAAGTTGCAGGTTCCCCGACCAAAACTCTACACTACCCAGGGCAGCGAAGAGATCTGCATTCTCCCTATGATCAGATACCAGCTTATTCAGTTCGGTTCTTGCCCGGCTGTAATTTCCTTCCCATGCAAAAGTCCGTGCAAAGAAAATTTGCACATCAACATAACCGGGTTCTTGCTCAAGGATCGCACCGGCCAGTTCCCGCGCCGCCTCATAGTCAGAACCGGCTGCCAGTTGCCGTGCCTGCTCAAAAGCTGAATCCACATCTGTGACCTGAGCAGACATGGATAGCGGTAAAAACAGTCCCAACATCAGAACAGGCAGTATGGCCGAAACTACATCCTTTCGTTTTAACAATGTCCGATTTTTCTCTTTAAAGGTTTGCTATTGTACGGTGACATCCGGAGTATTGCCATATTCAGCCCAGGAGCCTTCATAAGCCCGAACCGAATCGTAACCCATCAACCTGAGGGTGAAGTATGCATGAGAGCCGCGTACGTTGGTGTGGCAGTGTGGTATCACCTCTTTGTCACGGGTAATCCCCAGTGAATTATAAATATCCTGAATTTCCTGAGCCTGTTTGAAATAGGGCACGCCATCATCTTCCAGAACACGAGACCACTCCAGGTGAACAGCATTTGGAATGTGTCCGCTCTGTTCCGCCCGCTCATCCACGCCCGTATACTCATCTTCAGACCTGACATCAAAAATGATCTTGTTCGGGTCGTTCGAGGCCTCCATCACATATGTAATATCACAAAACTTCTCATCCTGAACATTGACGGTAAACGTACCCTTACCGGGTTCCGCATACCTGCCTGATACCGGCAAACCGGAAGCCATCCAGCCCTGAATACCTCCGTTCAGAATCGATGCATTGGAGAATCCGTAGTAATCCAGTGCATAAAAAAGCCGGGCAGATGCCAGGGCATTGCCATCATCAAAAATTACGACCCGGTCGTCACTGTTCAGCCCGATCTCCCGCATCATCGTTTCAAACACTCCCGGCTCAATCAGGTAACTTTGAACTGGATGGTCGTGATCTGTCAGCTTGTCAACCGACGGAAAATGTATGGCCCCTGCAATAGTGGTATCTGACACCTCGTCACGCGTATCGATGAGCAGAACCTCACCATCTCTTAACAACTGATCCAGTACCTCAGCCTCTATCAGCAGATGAGAGTTCGGATATTCCGTTAGTGCTGCTTCACTCTCTTCGGCGGGACTGCACCCAAAAAGCAGAGCGACGGCTATCATTAGGGTAGATAATCGAAAAATCATAACTATTTAGTTTTTTTAAGAGTGTATTAAAATACAAAATTTATGCCGTAAAGGGTGGTGACTCATCCGGCATAGTATGTCCCGTAAACATTTTAGCTGCAAATACTATTCCCGAACTTTACACTTTGATTGGCTGTTTTGCAACGTACACATTTGCTACATTTTATATTCATACGTTTAATTTATTGACCTGATAAAACTAAGAGAACTGCATATGGCCGGAGAGCATCCTGAGAGCCCCAGAAAATCAAATCCCTGGCACAGTTTTGGAATCGATGAAACGTTCAACTCCCTGTCTTCCGGAAAACAGGGGTTATCCCCCGCTGAAGTTCAAGATCGGCTGGGTCAGTACGGCCCCAACAAACTGCCTGAAGGGGAGCAGAAGTCAGCCCTGATCAGATTTTTGCTTCAGTTCCATAATGTATTGATTTATGTATTGATGGTGGCGGCAGTCATTACGGCCCTGCTGGGCCATTGGATCGATACCTGGGTTATTGTAGCGGTAGTTTTGGTCAATGCCATTATCGGGTTTATCCAGGAAGGCAAGGCTGAAAAAGCCCTTGAGAATATTAAAAAGATGTTATCGCTTGATGCCGTGGTTATCCGGGATGGTCAACGGTCTCGCATAGATGCTGAAGAGCTGGTTCCGGGGGATGTTATTCTGCTGGAGTCGGGTGATAAAGTACCGGCCGATGTCAGGTTGTTTGAAATCCGGAATCTGCGTATTGAGGAATCTGCATTGACCGGCGAGTCGGTCGCTGTAGAAAAAACAGTTGATGCGGTTGATGAGGGCGCCGTACCGGGCGATCAAACCTGTATGGGCTTTTCAGGCACCTCTGTGGTATACGGACGTGCAAAGGGTGTCGTCGTTGAAACCGGTGCACATACCGAGTTGGGCAAGATCAACCGTATGATGAGTGACGTTGACCAGCTCACAACTCCTCTTTTGCGCCAAATCGACTCTTTCGGAAAAGCCCTGTCGGTAGTCATACTGGCAGCTTCCGCATTACTTTTTTTGGTCGGCTACTTTTTCAGAGATTACACCATCGATGAGCTCTTTCTGGCCGTCATCAGCCTCGCAGTAGCCGCCATCCCCGAAGGCCTTCCGGCTATTATGACCATTACCCTTGCTGTGGGCGTGCAGGCAATGGCCCGAAGAAATGCCATTATCCGAAAACTTCCCTCGGTCGAAACACTGGGTTCGGTTGCGGCTATCTGCTCTGACAAGACCGGCACGCTCACAAGAAACGAGATGACTGTAAAAGCCGTCTTGACGGCCGATCATCTCTATAACGTGGAGGGGAGCGGGTATGAGCCTACGGGAGATATCAAACTGGGAGAAAACAGTGTAAATATGAATGAAGCCCCGCTGCTTTCTAAGGTGATTCGTACGGTGAAAGCGTGTAATGACGGACAACTTCTACAGGAGGATGGAAAATGGGCGATCGATGGCGACCCTACCGATGGCGCCTTGATTACACTGGCACGCAAATCCGGATTTGCAGACTATAGCCCGCAGAGAATTGACCATATCCCGTTTGAGTCAGAACACAAATATATGGCCACCCTCAATGACACAGAAGACGGAAGGCTCATCTACCTGAAAGGCGCCCCCGAAAGACTGCTGGAATTGTGCAATCAACAACTGACTTCTTCCGGAACAAAAGAGCTCAACCCCTCGTACTGGCAGTCTAAAATGGACGATCTGGCTGGTAACGGATATCGCCTTATCGGCGCTGCCATTAAAAAGACCGATGAGAATAAATCCCGAATAGAGCATGAGGATGTGCTGAGTGATATGACCTTTTTGGGAGTCATTGGGATTATCGATCCGCCTCGAGAAGAGGCTATCGAGGCCATTAAAGAGTGTAAAGATGCGGGAATCCGGGTCATTATGATTACCGGCGACCACGCCGTTACCGCCCGGGCCATCGGAGAGCAACTGGGTATCGGTTCCAGTAACAGAGCCATTACCGGCAGCGAACTGGAAGGGATGAGTGACGAAGAGATGAGGCGTGTAGCCATGGAGTACGATATTTTTGCCCGCACCAGCCCGGAGCATAAATTGCGTCTGGTAAAAGCCCTGCAAGCTGAAAACCTGATCTGTGCCATGACCGGAGACGGCGTGAATGACGCTCCTGCCCTGAAACGGGCCGATGTGGGCATTGCCATGGGCATCAAAGGTACCGAAGTGACCAAAGAGGCCGCCGAAATGGTCCTGGCTGACGACAACTTTGCCTCCATTGCAAATGCTGTGGAAGAGGGCCGCACCATTTACGACAATCTCAGAAAAGCCATTCTCTTTATTCTGCCTACCAACGGTGCCGAATCACTGGTTATTATTGCAGCCCTCATGATGGGACTGGTCATGCCCATTACGCCGGTACAGATACTTTGGGTCAATATGATTACAGCCGTCACCCTGGCACTTGCACTCTCGTTTGAACCGGCAGAAAAAGGGGTCATGAAGCGGCCTCCAAGAAAAACGGATGCCCCCATATTAGGTGGATACTTTATCTGGCGCATCATTTTTGTCTCAACCCTGATCGGCGGAATTACCCTGGGACTCTATTATAGCCTGAAAGCAAATGGGTATGATGTCGAAATCGCCCGTACCATTGCCGTGAATACACTGGTTGCAGGGCAGCTATTTTATCTCTTCAATTGCCGGAAAATGTACACACCCTCACTCGGACAAGGGTTCTTCTCGAACCGTTATGCTTTTATAGCCGCCGGAACTCTTATCATTTTCCAGCTCATCTTTACCTATGCTCCCTTTATGAATACGTGGTTTGGCACAGTTGGCCATGATGCCTCATACTGGCTCTTTTCCATAGCAGGAGGCATGGCTGTCTTTTTCATCGTTGAATTGGAAAAATTTCTTCTCGGAAAAAGAAAGAAGGCAAAAATGCTGGCTGAACGGAATCACCCCGCATAACCTTTTAATAGTGACAGCAACCACGGGTCTTTAACATTGTCCTCAACCGACAAGCATTCAGGATTCTGAAATGGGCTGTTACAACAAATGGATCGTTTAATCATAAAACCGGGTATGAATACACTCAAAGGATTTGAATTGGATAACATTTTAGATTACGTCCGGCAGGCCGATCCCGATCAAACTGAATTTATACAGGCTGTTGAAGAGGTGATGGCCGACGTCTGCCCATTTCTTCAGGATCACGCCCACTACAGAAATGAGGGCCTGATCGAACGGTTGTTAGAGCCTGAAAGAGTGATACAGTTCCGGGTTCCCTGGCAAAGTGATCAGGGCCGGAATCACTTGAACCGTGGATTCAGGGTGCAGTTCAGCAGTGCACTCGGCCCCTATAAAGGCGGACTGAGGTTTCACCCATCCGTCAACTTGAGTATCATAAAATTTTTGGCTTTTGAACAGATCTTCAAAAACAGCCTGACCGGGCTGCAGCTCGGCGCCGGAAAAGGCGGATCTGATTTTGACCCAAAGGAGAAATCGGATGGCGAAATCATGCGGTTTTGTCAAAGTTTCATGAATGAGCTCTACCGCCATATCTCAAACGACCGCGATGTGCCCGCCGGTGATATCGGCGTAGGAGAGCGTGAAGTGGGATACCTGTTCGGCCAGTACAAACGGCTTACTGCAGAGTTTGAAGGGGCTATTACGGGCAAGGGACTTGCCTATGGGGGAAGCAATCTGCGGGTTCAGGCTACCGGGTATGGCCTGATTTATTTCCTTGAAAAGATGCTCAACCATCAATCCCAGTCGATCGAGGGCAAGCGTATCGTGATCTCCGGTTCCGGAAATGTTGCACAATACGCCTGTGAAAAAGCGATAGAGATGGGAGGTGTCGTCACCGTTCTGTCTGATTCAGACGGATATATCTTTGACAAAGATGGCATTGACCGTGAAAAGCTGGCTTTTATCAAAAAGCTCAAAAATCAAAAAAAGGGGCGCATTCAAGAAGCGGCCGATGCCCTCAGCCTTGAATTCAATGAGGGAAAACCCTGGAGTACAGAGTGTGATATCGCCCTTCCGTGTGCCACTCAGAATGAGATTGATGAGGAGGATGCTAAAATACTGGTTCAAAACGGGTCAACCTGTGTTGCAGAGGGAGCCAACATGCCGTGTACAAGCGGTGCACAATACGTTTTTAGAAATAGTGGACTGCTCTATGCGCCGGGCAAAGCAACGAACGCCGGAGGAGTAGCGGTTTCAGGCCTCGAAATGACACAAAATACAAATAGCATACGATGGGATGAAGAGAAAGTTGATGACAAACTTCAACATATTATGGCCTCCATACATCAAAAATGTGTCAAATACGGAGGGGATGAAAAGGAACCCGACTATAACAAAGGAGCCAATATAGCCGGGTTTGTCAAGGTTGCCGATGCCATGATCGCCCAGGGACATGTATAACGATTATTCGAAGTGCATGATCAGTTTTGAAATAATATAAACCTGAAACCTGTTTATTGCTTTTTCCCTATCTGCCGGGAATTGGTTATACTGAATCAAACCTTTCAATCATCCGCTTGCTATGCCGATGTCGAATAGTCGTACGTTTTGGATTTGGGAGTATGGAAAACGGGAGATCTATTGTGGTGAAGAGTTTTTAAAAAGCATCGGCCAGCCATCAGGCCAGCCGGCTGCAGATTATACTTTTTGGAGCAATGTCGTTCACCCGGACCATCTTGAATCTTTTATGATGACCGTAGAGTCATACCGAAATTCGCACATCCGGAAACCCTTCATCTTCAGCACAACATTTACTGACCAGGATAAAACCCCTCGAAATATTACCCTCGAAGGTGTCTTTTTAACACCCGACAAAGCAAACGGAGTTATACGGTTCGCAGATGAAAAGAACGCCTGCCGGCTCGATGACTCCTACCTGTTGAATATGCTGATGGATCATATGCAGCACAGCATTTTCTTCAAAGATAAAAAAAGCCGCTTCACACGCATCAACAAGGCTTGTGCAAAAAAGTTCGGCCTGAACTCACCCGAAGAAGCCATCGGGAAAACGGATTTTGATTTTTTTGATGATGTACATGCCCGGCGTGCCTATGATGATGAGCAAAAAATCATCCAAACCGGAACTCCGATCTATGAAAAAATTGAGAAAGAGGTCTTCTCTGATGATGAGAACAGTGTGCGGTGGGCATCCACCACAAAACTGCCGCTGCGTGACCCCAAAGGATCCATCATCGGGACATTTGGAATCACCAAAGATATAACCGGGCTAAAGAAGCAAACCGACAACCTTCAGGAAACCCTGGATATTGTCAGCGATCAAAACAACCGGTTTCACAACTTTGCCCATATCGTCACCCACAACCTTCGCAACCACGCAGGAAATATCTCGATGATTTTATCCCTGTTTGAAACGGCCGACTCCGAAAAGGAAACTGAAGAACTGATCGGGTATTTGCATGCGTCATCCGACAGGCTCAATGAAACCATTTCCGATCTGAACCAGATTGTCGATGCACAAAACGATATGAATATTGTTATGCAATCCCTTAACCTGAAAGAGACTATCGGCAAGGTTAAAGAGATCCTCTCTACTGAAATTATGGGAACGAATACAGAGTTTGAAGAGCAGGTTCCCGATGACCTAATGCTTCAGTACAACCCGGCATACCTGGAGAGCATTCTGCTGAACCTGATATCCAATGCCATTAAATACCGGCATCCCGACCGCACTCCAAACATTCGGATATCGGCTGAAGAGACTGATAATGATGTGGTTTTAAAAATTGTAGATAACGGACTTGGCATCGACCTCGACAAATATGGAGAGCAGATATTCGGCATGTACAAGACCTTTCACCAGAATAAAAACTCAAAAGGTATCGGGCTCTATATCACGAAAAATCAAATTGAAAGCCTGGGCGGGTCTATCAGCGTGGATAGCACCCCCGGAGAGGGTACCGTCTTTACGATTCATTTTGGAGGATAAAGGAACACTTTTCAGCTCTTTCTGTTTAATCATTTAAGATCTTGTTCAACTGGTGACATAACGGGGTAAAATATGAATACCGGGGAGACACAACGTGACGAAATACCTCTCTATCGGAAACGGTGGGTTATTCTGGCTCTATCCGCCCTGACCATCCTTTTCATCTCCGTTTATATGATTTCGAAACAGCTGAACCGGCTAGCTGAAACCACCCTGCTCGATCTGATTAACAGTGAACTGCAGCCCAATGCGGAACTTACAATCGGAGAGTTTAACCTCTCGATTTTCAGGCAACGTGTCTCAGCCCGGGATATTGAGCTCATTCATAGCCGGCCATATGATGAGCTGCAAGTCAACAAGCCGTTTGATACCATCCGAAAGCTGCGGGCAGATCAAATTACAATTCATGATCTTCAGCTATTTCGGATGCTAAGAGAACGTGAATTGTCGATCGGTCAGTTCACAATCGACCATTTGAGTGTTGAAGTCGTTCCAACCACAGACCGGATTCCCGCTCAATCGAGCCCGTTTCGGATTCCGGCAGACCTCACAATTCATCAGGTACAAATTCTGAATTCTGAACTCTCTGCTTTTCCCGATGCAACATCAGATCAGCCCAAATGGAATCTTCACGGCTTGAACCTTACGGTAAACAACTTTACCATCTCTGATCCCGATATACCCCTCTATTTAATGGCCGGTGATTTTTCTATACATGCAGATTCAGTGATGCTGATCTCCGATAATCAACACTATCAATTGAAATCAGAAAGGATCACGGCAGACAGTCATATTTCACACTTCTCAACAGGTAAAACAATCCTTCAACCCTTGATGGATGTCTCTGAAATGGCACGTAAAAGAGGTTACGAAACGGATCGGTATCATCTTTCAGCGGGGGGTACAGAGATCTTTGGCATAGACTTTCACAAATGGTTAAAACAGCGGGATATTGTGGCAAATCTGATTCGTCTGGATGATTTTCAAATTCATATAGACAGGGATAAATCGTACGACAAAGAACCCCGGGATGAACGCCTGCTTCCTCATGCCCGGCTGGCAAACCTGCCTTTTACGGTATCTGTCGACTCCCTTCACTGGAACAATGGCTCTATTCGTTATACGGAGCTTTTTCCCGATGAAGAGCGCAGCGGTACGGTCTTTTTTGATAACCTTGATATCTACCTGAACAATATTCAGAATCAGGATTCGTCAGATTATATCACAGCTCAAGCCTCTGCCTCCTTTTTGGGAGCTGTAAATTTTGAGGCCGGATTCAGCTTTCTTCCGGATGGAAGTGGATATCACTCCTTATGGGGTCGGCTGGGAAGTGCTGATTTCAATGCATTTAACGACCCCCTGAACTCACTGGCTTTCATCAACCTGAACAGGGGGGTGCTTCACTCGCTGGAATTCGGTTTTACAGCAGATCATGACGCATCCACCGGAACCATGAAAATGATTTATGACGATCTGGAAGTGCGTTTTCTGGATAACAGCACCCTTGATGAGGGACGAAGAACCCGGCTTCGATCGTTTTTTGTTAATCAGTTTGCAGTACGATCCAGTAACGACTCAGAATCACCAAGGGTTGTCGATATATCCTATGAACGTGATAAATCCCGGTCCATGTTTAATTACTGGTGGAATACCGTAAAAGACGGATTGAGAAAGTCTGCTTCAAGATAATCATACCCGATAGTGAAATGTATATCAATGAAAAAGCCTAATTACAGTAATGAAAGTGAAAGTTGAACAACCACCATTTTACAAACGGTGGCAATTTTACCTGATCAGTATTGTATCACTGGTTGCATCGCTCATTCTGTTGCTGGTGGTTTCTGTAATTATGCTGCGATGGGTCAACCCGGCTGTCACAAGTTTTACACTGCAGGAGGACTGGAACCGCTATGAAACCGAGCGAATCAATCTGCGGGATTGGTGGGTCCCTGCCGATGAAATCCCGGTGCATGTCAAATGGGCGGTTGTAGCTTCTGAAGACCAGAAATTTTGGGAGCATTGGGGTTTCGATCTGGAATCGATACGGGAGGCATGGGATGAGCGTCGTGATGGGCGCAGAGTCCGGGGAGCCAGCACTCTGACACAGCAGGTAGCCAAAAACCTCTACCTTTCGCCGGCTCAATCCTTTTTCAGGAAAGGGGTAGAGGCCGGAATCACCCTGCTGATTGAACTTTTCTGGCCCAAAGAGAGAATCATCGAGGTCTACCTGAATATAGCCGAGTTTGGCCCCGGCGTGTACGGGATTGGTAAAGCCGCAGACACCTTTTGGGGGGTTGAGGCAACCGCATTGAATCCGGAGATGGCCTCCCGGCTGGCCGCAGTACTCCCCAGCCCAAAACGGATGCGAGCCGAGCCGCCATCTCCGTTTGCCGAAGAGCGCAGTCTATGGATTCTCAGACAGATGACACACTTGAGCGGCACCGCTTACTATACGCCGCCTGAAGATCCAGATGAGATGGGTGACGAACCCGGATTAAGCGATATTGACCCCTACCTGCTAAGGGCTGAATTGGATTTTGAAGGGACCCTACTTGGAGATCCAGCCGAAAATGGATCCGTTTCAACAGATACTACAGCCGATACCTTGAAACCTGCTTCTGACACCCTTGCAGAGTATGACCTGCCCGATACGCTGCTCACACTGCCACCCCTGGATACCACAGGAGTTGATACAGCTGCAGCACACCAGTCAGATCATTAACAGATCAGTTCTCCAATAACCTTCTGTTTTGAATAATCAGAGCTACTGCACGGTTTTTCAGCAGCTCTGCAGCATCAAGAAGCATCACTTCATTCGACGGAAATGGAACCTCTCGCCCCCCAATAGTCCGTGCCGTCTCTTCAGATAATGCTTTTTCATTGCCGCTGAACGTACCATATTTGTTAAGGAAAACCGCTTCAACCGAGATATTTTCAGAACGTATAAGCTGATCGGACCGGAGTTCATAAAAATCGATTGCTCCCCCGACAAATGCTGATTTTGTTTGTGAGCTTTCTGTAATATCTGCTGTTACGGTTACAATATTGGGCACCCTGATATCATTGCCTAGCGAATCTTTTTTCACATTTCCATTTCTGTCAAGTTCATATCGCAATCCATCCTCGATCTCGCGCGATTCGCTATAGTTGCGATGCTCAACACGTTCCGGTGAGTATTGAATCTCATTGATATTGAGCACGATCACAAAGTCATAATCAGTATTCTCATTCTCGAATGTATCAAAAGTGAGCCACTGCGTACTCCGTTCCCGAAGTGATGCCTTTCTAAGCTCGGCATCAAAATACTCTGGCAGGATCATTCCCGAGTTGTTCTCAATTACAAAGAGCGCATAGTTTGAGCCACGGTCTAGTGCCTTTTCCATCAAGCGGTCTGTATCCTCATATCCCGGATAGATCTGGGCTGCCGTATCAAACTCATACCAGGCTTGTCGGGCACTTAACTTATCGCCACGCTCAAGCAGTTCTAAACCGCGCCTGTATGATACATCTGCAGCAGCTGCCTTGGAATCAATGATTTCCTGATCGTAATTATAAAATGTAAACTGATTGCGAATTTGTGAAGGAAGGCGCCTCACTTTGTTCTGGCGCCTGTTGAGCTGCTCATAAAGCTGGTAAATCTCTACCCAGCTCTCTTCCCGGCCTTCCAGTTCCAAAAACTCAATTCGCTCCCTGTCAAACATATTAGCCAGATCGTAAGCTTCATGAAGCACCTCAAGCTCTTTAGAGTTATTGGGGCGTTTCATCAACTTTTCAGTCGACCGGTCAATCGCCCTGTCATATTGTCCCCGTTCCAGCATTTTTCGGGATGACGTACATGACGTCAGGAGCAGGGCTAATAACAGAAGTGATATTGCATATTTCATGAGCACGGAAGTTGGTTGGAATGTTCACCTACTTTACTGAAAAGTGTGTAAAAAAACCATTCTCCTTTACCGGGGTCGTGCAAATAGTTGAGCATCCTCTTTTTTTCAGCAGTAATCATCTTGTATATTTGGTGAAAACAGAATATTCGCATGCAAGGACAGGTTCAGCTTTCAGTCATACTTACCACGCACACGGACGACTTCCGGTTTCAGGAGCTTTTATCCAAACTCTCATCATTTAATTCACCCTGGCTGGAATTAATTGTCATTAATGATGCAGCTGCACCGGATACTGCCGGCTTTATACATCAGACACTCGATACTGTTAAAAACGATAATATTTATCTTTTTGAGCATGAAAAGCAGGCGGGGAGGGGAAACTCCCTGAATGAGGGGGTGATTCAGGCAACCGCGCCGTTTGTCTGGGCTCCGCGCCGGGCCGGCAGGCTCAATGAATCCCTCCTTGCGGATGCAGTAAAGCGTTTTAAATCGGACCCTGCCGGCTTCTGGATGCTCGACTACACTCTGCCCGATTCTGTTCATAGCTGGATAGAGGCTGCCCAAAATAGTGAACTGCCCGATGATGATTCATTTATCTGGAACCGAAATATTATTCGCCACGAGCAGCTCTTTTTTAATCCCTATATGAATTGCCTTCACGGTGCAGAGCTTGCCATGAGGCTTCAAAAACAGAACAACTGGAATCGCACCGACCCTTTCTTCGTATTATCGGAAAGCCGAAACCCCGTCGCCGATTTTCACGATATGAATGAACTGATGTTCAGTTGCCTCAGGTCGGTATCCTCAATGGAAGAAAGAAGTGATATTCTCGGCCGTATCGGTGAATTAAAACCCTCAAACCTCCATGAGGAGCAACATGACCTGCTAATGAATGCGCGGCAGCTTCTTTTTCAGGGTGACGCCAAACGTTCCCTGAACCTGGCCAACCAGATCCTTAAAAAAGAGCCTGAGCACTATGAAGCACTTCGAATTAAAATACAGTCACTCGAAAAACTTCGACAACATGTAGAGGCGTCTGAACTGAAGCACTCCCTTCAAAAAATGGAGGAGGAGGGAAAAGCTCAGGGAACTCTTTTTTCTGATGCCTTCCAAAAAGCATCCGAACCGGCAACTCCTGATATTGAGCTGAGTGTTGTGATTCCGACCACCGGGCTTGGCAAACCACTGCTCGAACAGGCAATTATTCATCTTGAACAGGCCGTTGATCCGCATACAACCGAACTGATTGTTGTTGATAATGCAAGTATTGATGACACTTTTGACTATCTGCAGCAACTCCAGAAAGAGAATTTTCTAAATATCCAGGTGATTACCAACCCTGAGAACAACGGGTTTGGGGCGTCTGTAAACCGCGGACTCGACAAGGCTTCCGGCGACTTTACCCTTGTCATGCACAATGATGTTCAGCTTGATGAAATGTGTGTGATCAAGATGCTTGAGGTTGCCCGCGACACTCGTTATGCAGGGCTCGTCACACCCTCTTTTGGGAAACCGGAAGAAAGCGCTGAAGAGACCGCATTCATCGATGCCGCTGACAGTTGCTGTTTTCTTCTGCCTTCAAATTCCGGTTTCCGTTTTGACGAAGGGTATCGTCTTGGCCACTATGAGATGGAAGATCTTTGCATGCAGCTGCACCATGATGGGAAAAAAATTATTCGTGTAAACCATGCCAGGGCTACACATTCGGGGGGCAAAACGTTTGACATGATGGGTTTATCGCTGGCGCCGCACCTGAAATGGAAAAACCGTAAACGTTACTTCGACAAGTGGGAAGGAGCCCCTGATTTTATCATGCCTGCACAGGGAACTCACCCTGAGCGGTTTGAACGTATGGGGATGCCTGAAAATCCGCTTCAGCCCGACAGCAGCTGGGTTCATGCGGTTCAGGACTATCTGACCGATGAGGTTAAAACTGAAATATTACGAACTGACTGGAGCCCGCGAGAACTCTTTACCATCATTTCAACCCTGCTGGTTGCCGATGAGCGTGAGCTGCTCCGCACCCTTGAAGACCGGCTCGATGACATGGAGATAGCTCCCGCCCTTGCCATTCTCTTCATCTACTACTATTTCGAGAAAAATATCTATTCAAGGTGTATGCACTATCTGGAGAAGGCAGGAGATTCACACCCGGTATTTGACCTGTTTCGCCTCAAAATATTCGTAGAAGACAAGGAGGCAGACAAAGCAGCGCCTATACTTGGAAAGATGTTGAAAAAGTATCCGGCGAGCCCCGAATTGTTCTACCTGGCGGGTGAACTCTACCGGCAAAATGGTGAGGAAGGCGAAGCCAAGTCATTCTTTGCAATGGCCGGGCAACTGGATCCTTTCAGGTTTCGTCAGGATGAAACGGCCTTTGAACTGTAATCGGAATCTTTCGTCTAGCCCTTTAGCTCTACCAGCTGCAACAGTTCCCTGAGGTCTTTTACTTTTCTGTCCTGCTTCTGCTTGGCAAAGCTTTGAATCAGATTTCGGATGCACCGGGCCAGGATATCTGCTTCATCAGCCTTTTTAAGGTGATCGGGACGCGGCTCAATTCCATTTTTTTTCAGAAAATAGTAGCATTGGTCATACGTAACGATTGTTCCCCCGTCAAACGGATCGATCAGAACTCCCTCATCATGTGTTTGATAGATCAGCATAAAATGAATCGGCATATTCACTCCATAGAAGGGGAGGTTCAGCCGCCGTGCTAAAAATATCACGATCAGGCTCAGCATAATCGGCAATCCTTTTCTGCGGTCAATGACCCGGTCGAGCAGTGCATTGTCGGGATGATGATAATTTTTTGAATCCCCCCTGAACCGAAGCTCTCTAAAGACATACTGCAGCATGATCTGCATCTTCTCTCTGAGTGATGGGGTATATGCAATATCGGCACCGATCTGCTGTGCAATTTTATCAAGCTTGCGTGAGTAATCTTCAATTCGAAGGGTGGGTGTTGCAAACTTTGAGAGAAGCAGAACCGCGCGCTCCAGGTTTTTCCCGTTTTCAATCCCCTCATCCAGCAATTCCGAAAACTCTTCAATCTGGGCGCCAACCGTAATATTATAGATGATATTGTTAAGAAACTCTTTTTCCCCCTCCTTAACCGTTTCAGCACGGTATTGATCCAGCAAGGGAACGGCATCCTCACCCAGCTCATTCAGACGGTTTCGCACACCGGTTTGCACCACCGGATCGGGGTCGTCGAGCAGAAATATGAGGGATTCTATTTCAGTTTTGGTAATCATAATACTTCATTTGATACTGCTAACATCTTTAAAGGCCGGTTTGATTCCGGCTCAGATATCAAAATATAGGGGTAATAAAGCTCAATTTTTAGTGTTTCAATTTTTAAATCCAAATCGCCTAACTCTCGCTATATTTTGTATCTTACAGCTCGAAAATTAATCCCTAAATAACGGTTTATGAACGTAGGAATACCTTCTGAAATTGATCTTCTAAAAAAAGTAATTGTTCACACTCCGGGCAGCGAAGTCTCTTTGGTTAATCCCGTAATAAAAGATGAACTGTTATTTGATGATATTATTTTTGAAGAGGATGCCAGACAGGAGCATCTGGATATGCTCAAGGTTTTTAAAGCTGCCATGCCCAAAGATGGTGAAGTCATTGAAATTTTGGATTTGGCTCTTTCCTGTTTTCAGGAGCAGTCTGTGAGAGAGGAGTTTATCGAACTCATGATCAAAGAGCTGCCGTTTGACAATATCCATACCATCCAGAAAGATCTCAAACAACTCAGCCCGGAAAAACTCCTTCAGTTTGTTGTCGAAGGTTCCATACCGCCAGATCGCTCCTTTAACCTGAATCCCGCCCCGAACCTTCTGTTTACCCGTGATCTTTCGGCAGTCGTTGGAAATCAGATTATCCTGTCGCGAGCCGCTAAAAAAGCCAGGGCCCGAGAGTTTCTTCTGATGAATACCATTGTTCATCACCATCCGCTGTTTGAAGAGGTAAAAGAGAATACGATCCACATCAGCGGCCATCAGTCTATTGAGGGAGGGGATGTACTTGTACCCTCTGACAAAGTGGTTTTAATCGGTATGAGCGAGCGCACCTCGTTTAGCGGACTCATGAATGTAGCTGAAAAACTGATTGCTAACGGTGTTGAACATGTATTGGCGGTCGATATTCCAAAGCAGCGCTCATCCATGCACCTCGATACCATTTTTACCTTTTCAGATAAGGATGAATGTGTCGTCTTCCCGCCGGCAATTGAAGAGCAAACCGATAATGTGGTTGATCTGTATGGCGATTCCGGCCAGGTGAAAACACGCAGATGCCACTCCCTGAAAGGCGCACTTGAGGAGATCATGGGACATTCCTTTACTTTTATTCAGTGCGGTGGAAAGGAGAGAATTAACCAATTCAGAGAGCAGTGGACAGACGGCGCCAATGTCTTTGCGCTGGCACCAGGTGTTATTGTCGGATACGGCAGAAACACCAAGTCATTCGAAGAGCTGGAAAAACATGGTTACAAGCTCATGAATCAATTTGATTTTATTGATGAGTTCAGTCATAAAGATTTTGATTACAAGAAAGAGGGTAAAATTGCCATCAGTTTTCAGGGACATGAGCTCTGCCGCGGACGCGGCGGTGCCCGCTGCATGACCATGCCGGTTCTGCGTACTGCATAATCAACATAAATTTGTAAACAGCAATCATCATACAGGCAACCATTGTCATTTCCCCAGTTTAAAACACCGGAAAAAGATCCTTATGCAGAGCCCGTCAATAAGAACCGGCCCTCTATGTGGACAATCACGAAGCATTTTCTGCTCTTTGCGGCTACTTTTCTATGTGTAACATTTGTAGGTATTTTTTGGGTAGGTCATTCTGCCAATGCTGAAACCTACTGGGAGATGTGGCCACAAGGAGCACTCTTTGCGGTTCTATTGCTCGCTTTTCTGGCAACGCATGAGTTTGGCCACTACTTTGCCGCTGTATATCATAATGTAAAAGTGAGTCTTCCGTACTTTATTCCCATTCCTATTGGGGTCGGGACCATGGGAGCAGTTATTAAAATCGAGGAGCGAATAAAGAACACAAAGAAACTGTTTGATATCGGTATTTCCGGACCTATAGCAGGGTTTATCGTCTCTTTAATCATCTTGATTTATGGGTTTTCAACCCTGCCAGATCCTACTTTTATTGAAAATTTTGAAGGCCATGATGAAGTCATTGCCCATATCCAGGAAACCGGTACGTTTCCGGACGACCCCCCGGCACCGTCATCCGAAGAGGCTGCCACCATCCTGATGGGCAACACCATCCTCTATTCAGTTCTGGCGTCATTTTTCGACAATGTGCCCCCCATGTATGAAATGTATCATTACCCCTTTCTCTTTGCCGGATGGCTGGGTCTCTTTTTTACAGCTTTGAACCTGACCCCTGTCGGACAGCTTGACGGCGGTCATATCCTTTACTCGCTTATCGGGTATGAAAATCATAAAAAAGTAGCTCGCTTCAGTTTTGGATTTATCACGGCACTTGGCGGGGTAGAAGCGATCCCCTTTTTGTATGTTACCATCTCAGAATGGTTTCCGGAGTATGGTCACAGTGCCATTTTGATCTGGGCACTCATTTTGCTTTTTCTGCTAAGAAAAGCATTCTATCGTGATCATGCATGGATTGCACCCATTTGGGGCATCTCGTTGATTGCATCCCTTGCTTATCTCTATTTTTGGGTAGGCGGCTTCACACAGTCCGGTTCATTGATCTGGGCAGTATGGAGTTTCTTTCTCGTATATTTTGTTAAAATAGAACATCCGCCTGTTATCTATGAGGAGACACTCTCTCCGGGCAGAAGAGCTCTTGGCTGGATCAGTTTGGGCGTGTTCCTGTTGTGTATCAGCCCGACACCCATATATTTTGTTCACTAAAAGAAAAATTACCTGACTATGTTTAAAAAACTCTTTTCCGTATTTCTCGTTGTTACTCTAATTTCATGCGCCGGTGATGAAGGCGATGTTGAGATCGATCCCAATCTGACACTCTCTCAGCAGATTGACCGCATGATTGAACAAGACCGTTATGAAGCCGCTCTTGAGCTGCTGGATGAGCACGACTCTTCTGATGATGAAATTCAGATGCTGCTTGAGAAGACCCATCTTAACTATGGGTATTACAGCATGAATACATTTGATGAAACCGAAATGCGCACCCGTATGAACCGGGCGCTTATTCAATTTGCCGAAGTTCTGAAAATCAATCCGAATAACGCGGCTGCAAGGGAACAGATTGAACAGATCATGGCCATTTACGATACCATACCAGATCGTCAGCCTGAGCCTGAAGTACTGGATAAATTGCGTGAAGTTGGATACGATTTCTAATGCTGACCATTCAGTACACTATCTACTTTATCTACACACATTGCACCGATAGCCATTAAGAACCACAGACAGATTTGTCAAAAAAAAGCAACCAACAGAATTCGCCTCCAAAAATAGAGAATCGGAAGGCACGGCATGAGTATCACGTTGACGATACCTATGAAGCCGGGATCGTTTTGAAAGGCACCGAGGTAAAGTCGATTCGTGCAGGAAAAGCCAGCCTGAACGAAGCTTTTGCCTTTTTGAAAAACGGTGAGGTTTGGCTTAAGAATATGTATATCAAGCCATATGAACACGCTTCCTATTATAATCATGATGAAAGAAGAGACCGCAAGCTCCTTTTAAAGAGAAAGGAGATCCGGGAAATTGACAAGAACATCAATCAGAAGGGATTTACACTGGTACCCCTCAAGCTCTATTTCAAAGGAGGGTATGCTAAAATTTTACTGGGCCTGGCCAGGGGTAAGAAGCAGTATGACAAGCGCCAGGACATTAAAGAGAAAGATGTTAAGCGGGAATTGGACCGGAAAATCAAGGGCAGCTACAAAGTAAACCTTTAACAGTGCCACTGCTTCCTATCGAAATAAAAAAAGGCTGTCGATGAATTCATCGACAGCCTTTCTGTTTTACACGATAATTATTTATTCAACATCGTCTAACAGTGCCAAAACTCTTTCGCGAAGCTCTTCATCCTGTTGCGCACCCATAACAATGCTTTGGTAGCGGTCAAGGGAGAGCCCGTTCTCTTCAATTTTTTCCATCATAGCCTCGTCGGTTTCTGATTGGATTTCCATCAGTTTTGGCTGGAGGGTTTGAAGTTTTTCCATCTCCTCGTCAGAGATTTCAACCTGATCTGCCATTTGTGGATTTTGCATGGCCATCATCATCTGCTGAAATCGTTCGATTGTCAGATCTTCTGCTTCAACGGCTTCAGTTATTTTCTCGTTCGCCTTTTCCTGAATAGGCGCAAATTCGTTAATTGTATCGGCTACTTTCTGAACCTCTTCATCAGACACTTCAGCAGAAGTAGGAAGGTCAGGCATTTGCTGTTGCTGCGGGGGTTGTTGCTGCTGTACCTGGGCAAATGCAGTACCTGCTGCAAAAAGGAGGGTTAAAAGTGCAATACTTGCGGCTTTAAGAATCTTCATGTAGTAATTAGATGTGATTTATGATGTATTAATCTAAGTATATAACCCGATGTAATGGATTTTATTACTTATTTATTTTTTTTTAAAATCACCTTTTTCTGCCCCAATAACAAAAAAGGCTATCAGATTATATTCTAATAGCCTTTAAAGTTCGTAAAGATTCCCTGTAAGCCGAATTCTGTCTTCCGGTCAAAAACCGGAAGGGCAATCATCTGTCTGCGCTTTAGGTCACCCTGAAGCTTTAGCGTTCTACCCGGTTGTAACGTGACGGACAACACACAACCTGCGTGAACTTGCACCCCGTGAGGTTTACCTTGCCCCCGTACATTACTGCCGGGGCGGTGAGCTCTTACCTCACCTTTTCACCCTTACCCCAAATCATTGAGGCGGTCTGTTTTCTGTGGCACTGTCTGTTCCCGCAGCTAAAAGCTGCAAGACCTTCCTGTTAGGAAGCACGGTATCCGTAGGTGTTCGGACTTTCCTCTTCGCGAATCCTCGTGAAGCGATTGCCCGGCAATCAATACGATCTTGTTAAAAACGTTTGGCGAGCGGTTTTAGTACCGAAACCAAATTGTACTATATTTTAAGCTGTTTTTTGGCTTCTTCGAAAAAAGAAGGGTCAACAACGATTCGTCCGCTGTTCTCGTCAATGATGATCTTGTTTTTTCTGCGAACCTCAACCTGTGTCTGAGGGGGGAGCGCCATACCGAGCGCAGCTCCTTTCTCCATGGCAACTACCGCAATACCGTTTGCCAGGCCGTTACGTAATCTGTTATAGCTTCTGACATAACGGCTGTCAAGCTTCTCTTCGAGGTCATCCCGCTTCTCCAGCAATTTTTCCTCTTCGGTCCTGGTGCTTTCAATCACCTCATCAAGGTTCTCTTTCTTGTGATTGTAGTGTTCTTCGGTTTCAGCCAGTTTTTTACGATTCTCCTCCAGCTCGCCTTCCAGCTCCTCCTGCCGTTTATTGATCTCTTCAATGCGTTTTTCGGCATTTTCAATAAACTGCTTTTGAGCTTCAATCTCTTTTGTCAGGGCATCATATTCACGATTATTCCGAACCGAAAGCTGCTGTTCCTCATACTTTTTGGTTTTCTCTTTCGACTCTTCGATACCCACTTCGAGCTTTTTCTTTTCACCTTTCAGATTGTCCGCTTCTTCTTCAAGCTGGCCAATTCGGGCATTGAATCGATTCATATTCATTTCGATATCCAGAATCTCCTCGGGAAGGTCTCCTCGAAGCTGTTTGATTTCATCTATTCTGCTATCGATATATTGCAAATTTGCGAGTTGTTGAAGTACCTCTTGCATGGCTGTAATTAGAGACGTTTATATGTTTTTATTTTCAAAATCGGTTACGTAAATCTTCATCGGGTTGGTTACCGTTTCAGCAGCTTCAATGGTTACATGTTCAAATGCTTCCGTGAGTTCTTTTCGTATCGCTTCAACGACCGGGAATTCACTTTCATAGTGTCCGGCATCTACAAGCAGAAAGTTCTTCTTTTCCGTAAAGTACTCGTGGTATTTGATATCTGCCGTAACAAAGGCATCAGCGCCTGACTGCATGGCAGCACTTTTCAAAAATACACCTGCACCACCGCAAACGGCTACTTTTTGGATCCGGTCTGAACTGCCCGAAAATCGGACAGACGGTACATCGAGAGCCCTGCATACCAGGTGAAGAAACTCATCCATGGCAATTCCGTTGTCCGGATAGTCACCCACAACTCCCATTCCAAAATTATTGGACGGTGTTGTCAGTTCCATCTCCTGGAAACTCCCTTTTTTCAGCAGGCCCTCTTTTTCAAGGGCTTGCCTGAGCTGACTCACATTCTGCTTGTCGATAATCGCTTCAAAACTATACTGACCCTCTTTTCGGTTATCGACATTAAAAAAGTGTGCCTCTTCTGCAGAGAAATAGTTAAGAAGCTTCAGCACCGAGTCAGTATCATCCGTGGTGGTTGTCAGGGATATTCTGCGGCTGATGCGATAGTTTTTATCCAGAAATTGCAAATTATCCAGGCCCAGGTTGTTGGCCAGTACAAAAGATACCCCATCCAGGGCTGCATCCAGATTGGTATGTGCACAGAGCAATGAGATGTTGTTTCGAATCAGCTTGTAGATGATTCTGCCTTGCTCGTTGGTGGGATTAATCGAGGAGATCTCTTTAAAAATCAATGGATGGTGTGAAACGATCAGCTCACACTTCTTCTCCATCGCTTCATTAACAACCTCTTCTGTTACATCGAGGCAGACTAATACTCTTGAAACCGGAGCCGCTGGATCGCCTACTAAGAGCCCTACATTGTCATAACTCATCTTTACGCCGGGCGGTGCCCACTGATGCATAAAGTCTGTTATATGGCGAACCAGGGTATTCAAGTCCTCGTACCTCCGGTTTGATGATGTGCTTTCGCCGGCACCGGTTTTAAGTGGTGCGCATCAGGATTTATGTAGGTAAATAGAATCAGTATCATAATCTTTTTCACAGACTTTAAAAATACGATTATTTTTGTTCCATTAAAAAACAAAATTCTGCCAATATTCAGGATCGTTCCCCTTTTTTGAATTCTTCAGATGCTTACCTTACTTAAGGAGCAGGCCCGGCAAATAATGACTGGATCTTTACCTGCCGGGTTCTCCCTATTGTATCAGGTAAATGTTAAAACGAAATCAACAAATGAGCAGTCTTCTAATTGAACGCTATAATACCATAAAGCAACGAATTGAACGTGCATGCCGGCAGGCAGGCAGAGAGAGCGGGGAAATCGTACTGGTTGCCGTCAGCAAAACGAAACCGGATGCAGACGTTGTTGAACTTTTGGATCGTGGACATGTTCATTTTGGCGAAAACCGGGCAAAAGCCCTTGAAGACCGAATGGAAACGGTTAATAATCCGTCGGCAATCTGGCATTTTATCGGCAATCTGCAAACCAATAAAATAAAATATATGGCTCATCGTGTAAATTGGATTCAATCCATTCACAAAAGGAAAGCCCTGAAGGAGGTTGAAAAGAGAGCGGCCGAATTCAACCGCACCATTAACGTATTGATTCAGGTAAATATCAGTCAGGAAGACCAGAAAAGCGGATGTAATCCCGATCAGCTGGAATCCATTCTCAGTTATGCCCGTGATCTAAAACATACAAGGGTACGCGGATTAATGGGGATGGCAACCTTTACTGATGATCCGGAATCGGTTCGTCCAGAATTTCAGCTTCTTCGCACGCTGAGAGATCAACATCTGCATTTAAACGGTGGGGCTGTTCAGCTTGACCATCTCTCCATGGGTATGACAAACGATCTTGAAGTTGCTATCCAGGAAGGAGCAACCATGGTTAGGGTGGGTACAGCTATTTTCGGCGAACGCAACTATTAAATAATCATTCCGTTATAATGAAACTGATCTGTAAAGTTTTATTATTTTAAACGTAAAACCGAACAACCCTTATGATTGGAGTTTTAATAGCCCTTATCGTTGCCGTGGCCGTTGTGGGTGGATACTATATCGATTACCTTAATAATAGGGTGATGATGAAAGCTGACGACAGCGATATTAAAAAGGAAGTGAATGAACTCAGATCGGTTGTTCATCAGATGAAAAAACGTATTGAGAACCTGGAAACAATTGCTGCAGGTGAACCCGAATCTTTTCATAAGATCGATATAACTGAACATCAATCAGATGATTCTGATCATGAATCCGTTGTCAGCAAAATGGCCCGCAAAAAACGGTCTGATTCATAAGGTTTCTGTATTTTTCTGTATTAAACTATTATCCAAAAATGATTTTGTTGAAGAATTAGTCAGGTCAATTAATAAAATAGGAATGAGGTAATTAGTAATGGGTGAAGAAATTTTTGTTGTAGCAATCGTATTCGGGAGTGTGGTATCTATTGTTTTTATGGGAATCCTGGGGAGTATTATTAAAGCAGCTATCAAAAGAAAATCGGGTAGCAATATTACGGAAAACAAGGAGTTTTTGGCGGCCCTTCGTGAATTCAAGGAGAATACTGACCGAAGGCTTCAAAATTTGGAAGCCTTCGTATCCGGCGATGAACCGGCTCCGGCCAAAACCGGCAAAAAAAAGAAAATTCCTCAGGAACGGAAAAGTTCAATTGAGATAGAAATTGAAAATGAAACCACTAAAGAGGATGAGAGCGGCCAAAGCGGAAAACTGAAAAACATGTTGAATCAATAAACGTTACATTGAACTGTTGACACGCTCTTTTTTTATTCGATCTGCAACACAATTAAAATATTGAGACAAACCTATTTGCCATGTCATCCAAGCCAATGAAACTGACTGCTTTAGAAATTAAACAACAACAATTTGAAAAGTCCCTTCGCGGATACGACGTTGCTGAGGTACAAGCATACCTGAACCTCATCTCCAATGAATGGGAGCATTTAACCGGCAGAGTTCGTGACCTGGAGACCCAAATTGACAAAATGAATGACAAGCTAAAGCACTATGAAAGAGTGGAGGAAGCGCTTCATGAAACCCTGCAGACGGCAAAAGACAGTGCAGAACAGAAACTGACCGGCGCCCGAAAGGAAGCAAAAAATATTGTTGAAAAAGCGGAGATGGAAGCCGACTCAATTGTCAGGGAAGCTAATCAGCAGCGTCAGCAGATCCGTCAAAGCATCCTCAGGCTTCTGGATCGAAGGGAAGAGATAATCAGCGGCATTCGATCCTACCTGGAAATTGCCCAGGATTCTCTTCAGCAGTTCAGCAAAGATGAAGCATCACTCTTTAGTCTCCCAAAAGAACCGAAAACAGACCTAACTGACGACTTATCTCTAAATGATGACGAAAACTCAACCGATACCCGGAAAAAAAGCTCGCCTGACGGACAGGATAAAGAGCTAAAATCAAACGGTCCGCAGTCTCTCGATGATATCCTCGATGAACTCGACTAATTCGATTTAAGTTTAATCATTAACTACACTCCTCTTTTTTTAAACCATAGCTATGTCTGTAGATACTTATAGAAATCAGCGCAAGGAAGCCCTTGATGTCATACAATCCAAAACCGAAATGCGACCGGAGTATATGCTCATCCTGGGTACCGGACTCGGACAACTTGCTGATGAGATGGATGTGTCTGTTGAGATCCCATATGATCATATACCTCATTTTCCGGTGTCTACGGTTGAAAGTCATGCCGGTAAATTGCTCTTTGGCAATCTGGGCGGTAAAGAGGTCGTTGCCATGCAAGGACGATTTCACTACTACGAAGGGTATACCATGCAACAAATTGCCTTTCCTGTACGCGTTCTGAAAGAGAATGGAGCCAATACACTTTTTGTAAGCAACGCCAGTGGCGGAATGAACCCAAACTTCAGCAGGGGTGATATCATGCTGATCCGAGATCACATTAACCTGTTGGGCGACAACCCTCTGATTGGCCCTAACGACGACGAATTGGGGCCTCGTTTTCCGGACATGAGCGAACCCTATACCGAACGGCTCCTGGATATAGCTCAAACGGTTGCCATTGAAGAGAATATCCATATGCACCAGGGAGTCTATGTTGCTCTGAGCGGACCTATGCTCGAAACCAAATCGGAATACCGATTTCTCAGACTCATCGGGGCCGATGTGGTTGGAATGAGTACAGTGCCAGAGGTGATTTCTGCAGTCCATATGGGGATGGAAGTCATGGGTATTTCAGTAGTTACAGATGAATGTTTTCCCGATTCACTGAAGCCCGTTGTGATGGAAGAGATTCTGGAAGCCGCCGGTATGGCCGAACCAAAAATGACAAAAGTGATCATTGGAGTACTGGAAAAGTTATAAGTTGTTTTTTTATAACTATTTAAACTACATTTTCACTCACAAAACAAACTCCCGAATTCTCCGTTCATATAGTTACTTTTACGTGAATTTTCCGTAACTTTTTGTTGTATTTGATTCGCATTTTTAATTAAATACAGTAACCCTATAAAATTTTAGCACATCACTGCATGAGCTTTCACGATTTTGAAGATGGCCCTGTCTGGAACGAGTTCCAGTGGGAGTCTCACTTGAACGAGATCGAGAAAAGAAGCGAACAACTTCGACGATTTATCACTTCCGACCCTCACGGAAATACCCCGCGCTGGCTCATTTTGCTTCAGGAAAGTATAGATGAACTAGATGCTGTGGAGACCTTTATTGAGGAAGAGCTGCTACTGGACGATGCTTATTTTCCGGATGATGAGGATGACTGGGAGGACGAGGATGATGAATGGGATGATGACGACTTCTTTTTCCTGGATGACAATTTCCCATTCAACTCTGAGGAAGAGGATGAAATGGATGATTTTGATAAAGGAGAAGAGTGGAAGGAGCTCAGTGAAGATTTTATCATGTCTGAATACGGGTCCATTGAAAACCTGAAAATCTATCAGGATGCCCGTAATTTTGCCGTTGATATTCTCAGATGGGGTGAAAACATACCGCCTTCTCACCAAAATCACTCCGTACATGAATTTGTAAGTCATGTTCTGACCATCTCAGCCAAACTGGCTGGCGGATACTCTTTTGGATTTGATCTGGATGTTCTCGGCGGTAATATCGCATATACCAAAAAAGCATTGCGAAGTGCTAATGAAGCATTGATGCATCTTCAAAAACTGAAACGAGGTTCACACTTTTCAGGCAATCAATATTTTGAACTGCATAACAGACTGTTTGAAATCCGCAATGATATCGGAATCTACATTCAGGAACTGCGGGATCAATTCCAAATGGGTACTGAGTAATATCTGGTAATCCCCTATATGTTGGTGAATCCGATCCTGATTCTCAGGGAAGCATCCCAATCGATACACTTACCCTTTCTGTTTTCGGAGCGATCCTATTCAGATTGGTTAGAATCAGTATTTTTTCACGATCTGACCAGCTCCAGAAGATTGTCAGGTACATCCATTTCCATTCGAAGAAGCGTTGAGGCGTGTGTTTTGCCCTGGGCATCCAGTTTCAGGGATACGGTCCCGCCGCCGCCCAGGCTTTCATTCAATATGAAATTCAAGGCACCGATATTCTCCATCTCATAACGCTCTACACTGCCCTTGCAAATATCTTTCATATACTCTTTAACCCGTTTGGCAGTCAGCTTCTCTTTCAGAAAAGGGTAGATATCAGGGTGGCGGGCAATAATGCCAACATTACTTCCATTGCCTTTGTCACCACTTCGTCCGTGTGCTATTTCAAGTAATTTTACCGTTGCCATCTTTCTCTGTTTTTGAATGAATATTAAAATCTTTATCCGACAGAACCGATAACCAATCCGGGTTCACCAATTGATTCTGCCAGTGACAGAACCTCATCTTTAACTTCCGGAGACACCACTGCAATCAACCCTATCCCCAGGTTGAAAGCCTGTCTCATATCTTCCTCTTCCACATTGCCGGTTGACTGGATAAGATTAAACAGCTCCGGCCTTTTCCAGCTGTCCCATTCCACATTCAAGGAGAGAGAACCGGGCACAATTCGTTTTGTATTTCCGATAATTCCGCCGCCGGTGATATGTGAAAATCCATTGACCCCATCCACATCCTTCAACTTAGTGATTAGCTGAAGATACGATTTATGAACTCTCAACAGCTCTTCACCGATCGTATGGGTAAGACCCTTTGGACGATCTTCAATTGAATATTGACTAAATAATACTTTTCTGGCCAGGGAGTATCCGTTCGTATGAAGTCCGGAACTTTTAAAACCAATGAGAAGGTCTCCTTTCTGAATCTTCTTTCCGGTTATCAGTTTCTTCTTGTCTACAACGCCTACAATGGTACCGGCCAGGTCAAACTCACCCTCTTTATAAATATCGGGCATTTCAGCTGTCTCGCCGCCAATCAGGGCTACTTGATTCTCTTTACACGCTTTAGAAAAACCTTTAATTACCTGATATCCTACATTCTGCTCCAGTTTACCTGTTGAAAAGTAATCTAAAAAGAAGAGTGGAACAGCTCCACATACAGCGATATCATTTACACAGTGATTCACCAGATCCTGGCCAACCGTATCATATACACCGGATTTAAAAGCAACAATCAGTTTGGTCCCGACCCCGTCAACACTGCTTACTAATACCGGTTCTTCAAGGTCACAAAAATTGGCTGAAAAGAGGCCTCCAAAACCGCCTATGTTTGATAGTACATTGGCATTATGTGTCTCTTTTACAACATCTTTGATTGAGTCGACAAGCTCTTCACCCGCTTTTATATCAACTCCGGAGTCTTTGTAGCTGAATGATTTTTTACTCACTTCTAACCGGTCGTTTATTGTTTAATTTAATTTCAGATTCTGTCTCCAGACACATGCATAATATAGAAAGTTTAAAACTCCCTATTTTGAAAACTTCTCCGTGTTTTCCACAGGAGAATACGATAAGTATGAGATTTTTATTTTGTTTTTTAATAGTAGGTGTCTGTGGAAAAGTGGATAATTTATTTATCCTTTTTTATCCCTGCTTCAATTCCGTATTGTGAATAAGTTTGTGGATAATTTATCTATAAAAAATAATGGGTTAGGGGTTGGTTCTGGAAGTAATTAACATTTTACAATAATCACACCTATCTTGTGTGCGACTTCTTTCCACGTGAAAAGTTATTCTTTTTAACTGTTAATAAGTTTGGTTCTGTGTGGATTGGTGTGGAAAGATCAGGTGATATTTATAGAATTTATATTTTCCACAAGTAAACCGGACTTTATCCACATAGTAATCAACATATGAAAATAGTTGTTCAGCGTGTCAGCAGAGCATCTGTAACGGTAGATGGTACCGTAGAAGGTGAAATCAAGAAAGGTTTACTATTGCTTGCAGGAATTCATCATTCGGATACTAAAGAGACGGTCGACTGGTGTTGCAGAAAAATCTCCAGACTCAGAATTTTTGAAGATGATGAGGGAAAAATGAACCGTTCGGTTCAGGATGTGAATGGGGCAATCCTGGTTATTTCTCAGTTTACTCTATATGGAGATACCCGGAAAGGAACCCGCCCCAGTTTTATAGAGGCGGCACGTCCTGAAGAAGCTGAACCTCTATATGATTATATGATCAGTAAGTTTAAGAATATTTCAGGACTGCATGTGGAATCCGGGGTTTTTGGAGCCATGATGGATGTAGAATTGATTAATGACGGACCCGTAACAATCATTGTAGAGAAGTGAAATGGCTCTCCTTTTTGTTTTTATTGACGGAATTGGTGTTGGGGATAACTGTGAGAACAATCCGCTTTCAAGCAGTGATTTAAAGTCTTTTTCCTGGTTTACAGGCAGTAATGGATTTCATAATGAATTGGATGAAGTTATTGTCGGTGATAAACTGTATAAAACAATTGATGCAAATTTAGGTGTTCCGGGCCTACCTCAGAGTGGTACAGGGCAAGCAGCTCTGCTTTCAGGAGAGAATGCGCCTGAATTGGCCGGCCGGCACTTCGGACCCTTTCCACACTCAAGGAATAAAGATTTATTAAAACAGAGAAGCCTTTTTCATCAGGCGATCCGTCTCGGATTCAAACCACATTTTTTAAATGCCTATCCGGAAATCTTTTTTAAAAAATCTGAAAAGAGAAATCGGTGGACCTGTACAACATTAATGAGCAAATCGGCCGGATTAAAATTAAATTCCCTGGATGATGTATTGGAAGAGAGGGCGATTACTGCAGAAATCACTCAAAAGGCGTGGCGCGAGATGCTTCATCTTGATGTGCCTGAAATCACCCCTGAACAGGCTGCCCGGCGGGCTTTGAAGTCACTGAAATTTTATGACCTGTCTCTTTTTGAATACTATTTAACGGATAAAGCCGGCCATGAGATGGATCCGGTGAAAGCGAATCGTGTTCTTGGGGTACTGGATGATTTTCTTTACCATATTCTGCATAATTTGAATGCAGATGATACGCTCGTAATAACCAGTGATCATGGGAATCTGGAAGATATTTCAATTAAAACGCATACACGGAATCCGGTTCCGCTTTTTGTTAAAGGGGATACAGAATCTTTTCAATATTGCCGGTCGATCATGGACATTACGCCGGCCATTTTAGATAGCCTTCAAAGGGGCCGGAAATAAAAAACCCTGCAGATCGCTGCAGGGTTTTTTATAGTGATAAGGATTTTATAGAGCCATTCAGATCAGGAAACAGCTTTTTTAATTCGATTAAAGATCACATCGATCGAACCGACACCGTCAATCTCTTTGACGGCATTTTTACTTTTGTAATGGTTCAGTACCGGTGCAGTTTCGTTATGATAAACTTTCAGGCGTGTTTTAACTTTTTCAGGGGTATCGTCTGAGCGTCCTTCACCCCGGCTTAAAATTCGGTCGATCAGCTCCTGTTCGGGAACAGAGAGCGTGATAAAGGCATCGATCTCCTGACCATTGTTTTCAAGAAATTGGTCTAGGGCTTCCGCTTGTGCAACCGTTCGGGGAAATCCGTCCAGAATGACACCATCTTTATAGTCATTTTTACTGAGTTCATCCTTAATCAGGTCGACAACGGTTTCATCCGGAACAAGCTTACCTTCGTCCAGAATAGATTTTACTTTTTTGCCTAGAGGTGTCTCGTTCTTGATGTTTTCCCTGAAAATTTTACCGGTGGAGAGATGAGGAATATTAAAATGGGTTTCCATCTTCTCAGCCTGTGTACCTTTTCCGGCCCCGGGAGGTCCAAATAGTATAATATTCATAATAGCCGTTTTATAATCTTATTCGTTGCAGCACAGTCACTCCCTGCAACGCAGGTGTTAGATATAGTTTGGTTGCAATCTACACGATTGACGAAATTGAATTCATAAAAAAAGGCGATGTTCTGACGCATCGCCTTATAAAATATGAACTACCTGTTATTCTTGGTAGTGTTTGAATCCTTTTCGCGAATTCTGGCTGCTTTTCCACGCCTGTCGCGCAGGTAGAACAGCTTAGATCTGCGAACTCGTCCTTTTTTCTTCACTTCAATTTTTGCAATAAAGGGAGAGTAGAGAGGAAAGATTCTTTCAACGCCCACGCTGCCTGACATTTTGCGCACTGTAAACGTTTTATTGGCACCACTTCCGCGCTCGTTGATTACAACGCCTTGGTACTGCTGGATTCGCTCTTTTTCCCCTTCACGAACACGATAGTGAACGTTTACGGTATCTCCGGCTGTAAATTCCGGAAGATCATCGCGTACAACGGTCTGTTCTACAAGTTTCAGTTTATCCATGATATTGTCCTCGTTACTGGGCTTTAGTTTTTCTTTTTAAATTTTTCGTACAAATCGGGTCGTTTTTTGCGTGTTCGTTCAATCGCCTGATCGGATCGCCACTCACCGATACGTTTGTGGTCACCAGACAGCAGAACGTCGGGTACTTTTAAACCTTTAAATTCTGCAGGCCTGGTATAGACAGGGGGTTCCAGAAGGTCATCCTGAAACGAGTCTGTCAAGGCACTTTCTGCATCGCCGAGTACTCCGGGAAGAAGCCTGACAATGGCATCTGTCATGACCAGTGCCGGAAGTTCACCTCCTGACAGCACGTAGTCACCGATCGAATATTCACCGGTTATCAGTTCATCCCGCACTCGCTGATCAACACCTTTATAGTGTCCGCACAGAAGTATAATATTCTTCTTCAGCGAGAGCTCATTGGCATCTTTCTGCTCAAATTTTTTCCCGTCAGGTGCTGTAAAGAGTACATCATCATAATTGCGTTCACTTTTCAGTTTTTCAATACAGGAAAAAATGGGTTGGGCAGTCATGACCATTCCGGCACCGCCTCCGTAGGGATAATCATCAATTTTATGGTGCTTATCCTCTGAATACTCCCTGAGGTCGTGCGTATGAATCTCAACCTTTCCCGATGTGCGGGCTCTTCCCACAATGCTGTGTTCAAGCGGACTTGTCAGCAGTTCAGGAACACCTGAAATGATATCTATTCGCAGCATTTATTCCTCGGTTAACTGGTCTAGATTGATACAGTTTATGGATGATTGATCGTGATCAATGCGATCTACGAACTCATCTACAAACGGAATGAGCAGGGAGCCGGATTGATACCTGATTTCAAGGATAGGGTGTGCCGGATTTTCAAGAACATCCAGCACCTCTCCAATTCGGTTTCCATCATAGTAGATACTGTAGCCAAACAATGAGCGTTCGTCTGATTTTGATTCCGGTTTGAGTTTTTCAAGCTCATCGGTAACCACGAACAGAGCTCTGTTCATTGCCTGTTCAGCATCCTGCCGGTTTGCGATTGAATCAAATTTTACAAAGAACAATTTTTGATTTCTTTTCTCCTCTACATACCTGGAGATGATTCGCGTTGGAACCATGTCAGACCGTTCATTTTTGATGTAATACATCTGGATCTGATCAAAAAGAGAATCAATAAAGTTATCATTTGGCTTGAAACGGATGTTTCCATCCAATCCATGAGGCCTGCCAAAACGGCCAATTTCAGTAAACCGGTTATCCAATGGGTTCATGTTAAACCGGTTTTAAAAATTATTCAGCTTGTTTGCTTTCCCATGCACGCTGAACGGTCACACGATCCTCATTTTCAGGTACAAAACCTTTCAGATCTTCGAGAGGAGTGTTTTTGATGTGATCGATCGCTTCAGTTGCATTCATATCTGTTGAAACCTGAGAGGGAGCTTCTTCTTTCTTTTCAGCCTTGGATTCTTCAGTTTTAACTTCAGCTTCAGTTTTTTCCTCCTCTTTTGGAGCGGTTTCCTCTTCAGTTTCAGCTTTCTTTTCCTCTTCAGCAGGCTTTTCAGCAGCGGCTTCTTTCTCGGCTTCAACTTCTTTTTCAGCCTCTTCAGCGGCAGCTTCGGCCTTCTCTTCAGCAGGTTCTTCAGTTACTTCTTCTGCAGGTTCTGCTTCTGTTTCGGCTTTAGCCTCTTCTTCTGCAGGCTGCTCTGCAACCTCTTCCTCTTTTGCGGCTTCTTCAGCTTCAGCTTTGGCAGCTTCTTCTTCAGCTTTTTTCTTTTCGAGTTCTTTGGCTGCAGCGGCAGCTTTCTCTTCCAGCTGTTTCTTATACTCCTTCTCTTCAGCTTTCAGAATCTCTTTCTGCTGTGCTTTGCGGCTGCTGTCTTTATCTTTCTCTTTGGCTTCGCGGGCTGCTCTCCACTCTTCCAGTGCAGCTTCGATCTCATCTTCACTTTTACCCCATCGCATCAGGTGCATTTTGTAGAGGATACCCTCTTTTTTCAGAATGCTTCGAACCGTATCGCTTGGCTGGGCTCCAATTTTGAGCCAGTGAATGACACGTTCTTCATCGTAAGCGAGCTGTTTGTTCTCACTCACATTGTCAAAACGGCCCAATCGTTCAATAATACGGCCATCGCGCGGTGAGCGGCTGTCGGCTACCACGATGTGGTAAAAAGGTCGTTTCTTTCTTCCTTTTCGTTGTAAGCGTATTTTAATCAATGATGTACTCCTTTTAAGGTTTTGTTATAAATAAACTTGTTGTTGATTACCGGCCAAAAGGTAAATTTTTCAAACCTTCCATTGCCCGGCCTACTTTATTCATTTTTGTCATCGTCTTCATCATCTTCTTCATCTGTTCAAACTGCTTCATCAACTCGTTGATTTCACGAACAGAGGTTCCGGATCCTTTTGCAATTCTGCGGCGACGACTCCCATTTAGCAGGGATGGGTCTTCCCGCTCTTCCGGTGTCATCGAATTGATAATCGCTTCGATGGGCTTGAAAGAGTCTTCATCCAGATCGGCATCCTTGACTGCTTTGCCTGCCCCGGGAATCATACCGACCAGGTCGGTGAGATTTCCCATCTTTTTAATCTTCTGGATCTGGTCATAAAAATCGACAAGGGTGAACTTGTCAGATTTAATCTTCTTCTTCAGTTTCTGAGCCTGGTCTTCATCAAACTCCTTTTGAGCTTTTTCCACCAGGGAAACCACATCTCCCATACCCAGTATTCGCTGCGCTAGCCGGTCGGGATAGAAGGGAGAAAGAGCATCCAGTTTTTCACCGGTACTCATAAATTTAATCGGCTTGTTAACGACCGTCCGAATAGAGAGTGCAGCACCTCCGCGGGTGTCGCCATCCATCTTGGTCAGCACCACTCCGTCAAAGTTTATGGTGTCATTAAATGCCTTGGCAGTATTTACGGCATCCTGTCCCGTCATGGCATCCACAACAAAAAGGATCTCATCAGGGTTAACCGCTTTCTTGATTTCAGCCACTTCATTCATCATCTCCTCATCTACATGGAGACGGCCGGCAGTATCAATAATAACAGTATCGAGAGCCAGGCTTTTTGCCATTGAAACTGCTTCTTTGGCAACCCTAACGGCATCTTTTTGCTCAATTGAATAGACCGGAACCTCTATTTCAGAGGCCAGTGTTTTCAGCTGGTTGATTGCCGCCGGACGATAGACATCGGCAGCTGCTAAAATTGGATTGCGGTTGTTCTCCTGCTTGAGGTATCGGGCCAGTTTTCCGGTGAAGGTCGTTTTTCCGGATCCCTGAAGGCCTGCAATCAGAATAACCGTTGGAGGCGTGTTGGCCACTGCAAGATCGGAACGCTCCTCGCCAAGCATTTTGACCATCTCATCATAGACAATCTTGGTAAACTGCTGGCCCGGATTTACACTGGTCAGTACATCTGACCCCATGGCCTTCTCTTTGATGTCATTGGTGAATTGACGGGCGACATCAAGATTAACATCTGCATCCAGGAGGGCGCGACGGATTTCACGTACGGTCTCGGCGATGTTTACATCGCTGATTTTCGACTGCCCCTTAAGGGACTGTACGGCTGATTCTATTTTAGAAGACAAATCTTCAAACATTACACAGGCTCGTTTAATTACAATATCAATAAAATATCAAATGATGCAGAGTCTTGAATGATACGGACATTCATTTGAATTATCAATACAAAACAAGACAGAAAAAACTTTCTTTCTCTCTGATGCTTTCAAAACTCTTTTTATGACGGTTTGATGGAACTTTTTACCACAACCCGATTACAATTTTGAACACCTATCAACGGCATGTAACATACAAACTGAACCGATCCATGAATGTTATAAAATACGCACTGCCTCTTCTCCTTTTGATGACAGGAGCATGTGCCACAACAAATCCGCCCACTCAGCAACTTACTGAAACCGAAACGGTGATCCGTCAGGCCTCACAGATTGGAGCCGGTGACTATGCACCGCTTGAACTGCGTCAGGCCCGACAGAAACTGGAACAGGCCCGGGCTGCATATAACCGGGAAGATTTTGATGAAGCCGCACGGCTTGCCGAACAAGCCAAGGTCGATGCGGAACTGGCCCAGATTAAAACCCTGTCGGGTAAAGCTCAGCTTGCAGTCAGGGAACTCAGGGAGAGCATCAGGGTTCTTCAGGAAGAGCTGGATATACGAGAAGGAGAACAATAAAAAAATAAGAAACTATGATTCTAACGCGACGATTTTTAACCATTCCGGGTCTGCTTTTACTGTTAACGGCTTGCAGCGGACCGCTTGCCATGAATCCGATGCTTGAGGAAGCGTCTGCCGATTTCGAATCCGCTTCTCAAGACTCTACTGTCCTGGTCTACGCACCGGTTGCACTGGTTGAGGCTGAGGAGGAGCTGGAACGAAGCAGATCGCTTTGGGAAGCCCGGGCCGACCGTACCCTCATAGAACACCACGCATATCTGGCAAAACAGAAAACGGCAATTGCCAGGGAAACGGCAAACTTAAACCGAGCCCAGGTAGAGATTGAACGGGCCGAGCCTGAACGCCAGCGAGTATTGATCGATATCAGAAGAAGTCAGGCAGTACGCGCCGAACTTCGTGCCGAGCAGGCTCTTGAAGAGGCGCGACGTGAACGAGAAGAGGCCGAACAGGCCAGAAAACGTGCCGAAGAGCTTGCCGCCAGGGTGAATGAACTGGAAGCACAGCAGACCGAACGGGGACTGGTCCTTACACTGGGGGATGTTCTGTTCGATTTTGACCGGGCCGAGTTGCAGCCCGGCGGACAGCGGGCGGTTGCCGAACTGGCCCGTTTTCTGGATGAATATCCTGAACGTAATGTGATGATTGAGGGATTTACCGACAGCATTGGGTCGGAAGAGTACAATGAAAACCTCTCCTTGAGAAGAGCCAATTCTGTTCGGCAGGCACTTCTCGACCGGGGAATTTCATCCAATAGAATTGAAACCGTTGGATACGGAATGCGCTACCCGGTTGCGACAAACCAAACGGAATCCGGCCGGCAACAAAACCGCAGGGTTGAAGTCATTATTTCTGATCAGTCAGGATCCATACCCGAAAGGAGAAATTAACCGGCTGCAACAGATCGATCTACCCATTGGTAATAACCTTGGATATATAAGGTACAATACAGAAGGCGGGCATTCATTGCCGGCCTTCTTTTTTATATTTCGATGTGAGGGTCGAAGTAGTTATTTTCCTGAAAATATTTGCAATCAACCAATCGAAGAATAAACAACTGTTATGTCTCAGGAAAACGGATATGGATTACTAAAAGGAAAAAAGGGGATTATTTTCGGTGCACTGGATGACCGAAGCATTGCCTGGAGAGTTGCACTGGCCTGTAAAAGAGAAGGTGCTGATTTTGTGCTTTCCAATGCCCCGGTTGCATTAAGGCTGGGTGTTTTGGATGCACTCAGTGAGGAGACCCAGGCTCCCGTAATTCCTTGCGATGTGAGTAATGAAGAGGATGTTGAGGCTCTGATGAATAAAACCAAAGAAGAGCTGGGCAGCGTTGACTTCATTCTGCACGCAATTGGAATGTCACCAAACGTTCGTAAGAAAGTTGACTATAAGGAGCTGAACTACAAGTGGCTGCAGCAAACTCTTGATATTTCGGCAATATCCCTGCACAAGGTGATTCATTTTGCTGATAAAACCGGAATCCTCAATGACGGCGCAAGCATTGTAGCACTTTCCTATATCGGCGCACAGCGAATCTTTTCAAAGTATTCGGATATGAACGATGCCAAAGCACTGCTTGAGAGTATCGCCCGTAACTACGGCAGCCGGCTGGCCGACCGGGGAATCCGCGTCAACACCGTTTCACAGGCACCCACCAAAACTTCGGCAGGTTCCGGAATCAAAGGGTTTGACAGCATGTATACATTTGCCGAAAAGATAGCACCTCTTGGAAACCCCACAGCTGATGAGTGTGCCGATTACTGCCTGACCCTCTTTTCAGACCTGACCCGTAAAGTGACGATGCAGAACCTCTATCATGATGGCGGTTTTGTAACCAACGGAATTTCTGAAGAGATGATAGACGGACTCATGAAACTCTATGCCGACGAAGAGTAAGTATTAAATTGTTGAAGCCGGGAACCGGTCAAAATTCTGTTGAAAAAGAATGTTCTAACCGGAATCCCGGCACCTTTATAACACTAAGACCCGCACGCCATGGCAACCAGAATTCTTGGTATCGATCCCGGATCCAGAACCACAGGATATGCGGTATTGACCGAGAAGAACGGAACGTATCGTGCAGAGATATGCGATGTGCTGCAGATGGCGCATATGGATGACCACAACGACCGCCTTCAGTTTATTTTTGAGGAGGTCACAAAGCTTATCAAGGATCATAAACCGCTGCAATGTGCCATTGAAACACCGGTTTACGGTATAGACCCCCTGGCCATGCTAAAGCTGGGCAGGGCTCAGGCGGCTGCCATTCTTGCGATCACCAATCAAAAATTGCCTGTAACGGAGTACTATCCAAAAGCCGTTAAGAAAGCGATTACCGGCAATGGTAATGCAAGCAAACACCAGGTGGCATTTATGCTTGAGCGCGTGATTAACCTTCCCGATAAAAAACTCAAAGCAGACGCCACAGATGCCCTGGCAGTAGCCTGGTGCCATCACACCAAAGGAAGTTTTGGAAATCCATCTTCAAAAAAAATGCATCAAAACAACAGTAAATCGAGCTGGGCAGCCTTTGTTGAAGAGAATCCCGGCCGCGTCAAAAAACATTAACCATTTCAACCTGAAAAGGGAGCCGTAACTGAATGATTGCTTATCTCAAAGGGACATTGGACCATAAGTCACAAGAAGAGTGTATACTGGATGTGGGTGGTGTAGGGTATCGCGTCGAAATATCGGCTCAGACGTATGAAACCCTTCCGGGCAAAGAGAAGGAATTGAAACTGCTCATCTACCATCACATCACAGACAATGATCAAAGGCTGTTCGGGTTTGCATCAGCCAGGGAGAAAAACCTTTTTGAGCGTTTAATTACCGTAAAGGGTATTGGCCCAAAACTGGGGCTTACCATTTTATCAGGGATGCCCGCAGCCAATCTGATGGAGGCTATTGTTACCCAGAACACAGCGTCACTATCGAAAATTTCCGGAATCGGTAAGAAGACAGCCGAAAGAATGGTCCTTGAACTCAAAGACAAGCTCTTTGATGAAACACAGCCTTCGGTTGCTACCGGGGCAACCAATCAGCGCACCAAATATGAAGAAGCTGCTTCTGCCCTTGAGGCGCTTGGCTTTAAGAAACGCGATGCTGAACAAACGGTTAATAAAATAGCGGCGTCAAACCCCAAAATGTCGGTATCCGATATTGTAAAGCAGGCATTAAGTCAGCTCAACAGGTAATAATTTCTTAATACTGGTTTGTTATTATTAGAGAGTTCTCAAACGTTATTTGAGATGAATGTTCAACAAATCTATTCAAATTGCCTAAGAAAACGATACTCGTCGTCGATGATGAACAAGACCTTCTGGACCTGATTGAATACAATCTGAAGAAAGAAGGATACAACGTACTGCTGGCCGAAAATGGCGAGCAGGGATTGAAGCTGGCAAAAGAGCTGCAACCCGACCTGGTCTTGCTGGATATCATGATGCCCGTGATGGATGGACTGGAGGTTTGTGAGAAGATGAGAATGAGTGCCGATACGAAGTATATTCCGGTCATCTTTCTGACTGCTCGCAGTGATGAGAAAACAGAGGTCAGCGGGCTGGATAAAGGTGCCGATGACTTTGTCACCAAGCCGATCAGCACGACCAAGCTGCTCTCCCGAATCAAAGCTGTATTGAGGCGGTTTGATGAGACAGAGGATGAGGTTCGGAAACTGCTGGTACACGACCTTGAAATTGATAAAGACCGATACCTGGTTAAACGGGGTGATGAGGAGTTCCAGCTTCCAAGAAAAGAGTTTGAACTGCTCTACTACCTGGCCAGCCGCAAAGGAAAGGTCAGAGACCGGCAGACACTGCTCAATAAAGTATGGGGTGATAACATCTATGTTGTTGACCGAACAGTAGATGTTCATGTCAGAAAAATCCGGGAAAAACTGGGCGATCACTACATTGAAACAGTAAAAGGAGTGGGTTACCGTTTTAAAGAGTAGATTAAACAACCCATGATCAGATTATGAAACTATTCTCTGCCATCTCTTTCAGAACAGCTGTCATCTCTTCTGTGACCATCACCCCGGCTGTTGTCTTCTTTATTTGGTTCGTGGCCGGACTCGATCCGTTTGAGACTTTGCTGCTTTTTGTACTTCTCTTTCTCACCGTTTTTACAATTATCTATTTCGTTTCTGCTTACATCCATAACCGGAGGTTGAGTGAACTCAGCCTAATTGTAAAGAATATCTCTAAAAAAAGATTTGAAGATTACAGTGACCTTGAGATTGAGAAAAGGGATGAACTGGATGCGCTGCTCATTCAGGCGATACGTGCCAGCACCACCGTGGAAAAAGAGCTGATGCGGCTCAACAAGATTGAAAACTACAGAAAAGAGTTTATCGGGGATATCTCACATGAACTTAAAACGCCCATTTTTGCCATCCAGGGATTTATTGAAACCCTTCTTAACGGTGCCGTGCACGATGACAAGGTCAATGTCCAGTTTTTGCAAAAGGCGATGCGCAATGTTAATCGCCTGACTATTTTGACCAAAGACCTGATGGAGATTTCAAGGCTTGAGACCGGAGAACTCAAATCGAGCCTTCAGGAAATATTTTTGAAAGACCTTATCATGGATGTTGTTGAAAGCCTGCAATACAAAGCCCAAAAGGAGAAGGTGAGCCTGGTGGTTCGGGAGATGGATAAAAACCTTCAAATTCGCGCTGATCGCAATCAGATCAAGCAGGTGTTGGTGAATCTGATTGAGAATGGTATCAAATACAACAGGGAAAACGGCAGGGTTGAGATTGGCATGGATCTTTTAAATCAGGATAAAATAGAGCTCTATGTGAAGGATACCGGAATTGGAATTGATCCAAAAGATATCAAAAGGGTGACCGAGCGGTTTTACAGGGTGGATAAATCACGTTCGAGAGAGAAAGGAGGTACCGGACTGGGCCTCGCTATCGTGAAACATATCATCGAAGCCCATGGAGAAAAGCTCAATATTCAGAGTAAACCGGATGAGGGCTCAAGGTTTAGCTTTACTCTCACAAAAGTTTCGCACGTTTCGGTTTGACCGTCTTTTTGCTACATTTGACATAAACAGAACTTAATCAAACAAGAGTTTTCATGACCTACGCAGTAATCATGGCCGGCGGATCCGGCACCCGCTTTTGGCCTAAAAGCACACGCTCTCTCCCCAAACAGTTTTTAAATCTATTTGGCCGGAATACCATGATTCAAGAGACGGTAAACAGGCTGGATGGTATAATTGACAAGAAAAATGTATTAGTGGTTACCAACGATGACTATGTATCCATTGTAAAGGAACAGCTTCCGGCCATCCCCGAATCGTTTATCATTGGTGAACCGGTTGCCAAAAATACAGCCCCTTGTGTTGCAGCTGCTGCTGCCATACTGCACAAACAGGACCCTGAGTCGGTCATGGTTGTATTGCCTGCCGATCACCGAATTTCAAACAGGGATGAGTTCCTGAAGGTGCTCAACGGAGCGGTAGATATTGCCAGGGAAAAAGAGTCGCTTGTAACGATCGGCATTGAGCCGAATCGCCCGGAGACCGGTTACGGCTATATCTGTTATAACCGGGATGGAGCTGATCAAATAGGTGGAAAACCGGTATATCGTGTGAAAAACTTTACTGAAAAACCGGATCTTGATACAGCACGCCAGTTTCTGCAATCAGGGAATTATCTTTGGAACAGCGGCATGTTTATCTGGAAAACGGAGACGATCTTAAATGCGTTTAAAAAATACCTGCCCGAAGTTTACAAGCTGACTGAAAAACTGATTGGATCAGATCTAACCCAGGAAGATATCCATCAGTTTTATCATGCTTGTCCATCCATCTCCATTGATTACGGAATCATGGAAAAAGCGGAACAGGTTCATGTTGTACCGGGCGATTTTGGGTGGAATGACGTGGGCAGCTGGACGGCTGTGCATGAACTTTCTGATAAAGACCGGGATGGAAATGCCACGGGAGAGGCTCCCATCTCCCTGGTAGATGCAAGGTCTAATCTGGTTCACTCACAGAGCGGCAAGATCATATCACTGGTTGGCGTTGAAAACCTGGCGGTGGTTGAAACAGAACAGGCAATACTGGTAGTCAACCTGGATAAGGCCCAGGGAGTGAAAGAGGTTGTGGAAGATCTGAAGGGGGATCCCGATAAAAACCGGTTTTTGTAGAGTGTCAGATCTCAATTTCGAGCATATCGTAGGCTAATTGAACATTTTTGGGGAGCCTTCGGTTGCTTTCTTCGTGATCTACATATCCGTTCATGTGAATCAGATAGGTTTGAGGAATATTCAGCTCCTCAGCTATGGTGACCGCCTCTGGAATGGTAAGGTGGGTAGGGTGTTTGGGCTCCCAGCGTAACCCGCTGAGTACCAGAACCTCACTTCCTTTTACTTTCTCCTTGGTGGATTCCGGAATCGCCTTGACATCTGTCATATAAGAGAAATTGTTAATGCGGTACCCCTGAACATCGATCTTGCCATGATTGTATACCAGGGGGGTTATTGACAGATCACGGAATTTCCCGGGCGTGTCTAATGTGCGTATATCCAAAGAGGTAGAGCCTGGATATTTGTCTTCTCCAAACATATACTCAAACCTTCTTAAGATGGAATTTTTGGTTCGCTCGGAGGTGTATAGCGGAATGGGCGATTTTTGTGCATAGTTGTATGCCCGAAGATCATCCAGCCCGGCAATGTGATCCATGTGTTCGTGGGTGATCAATACCAGGTCAACCTTTTTGACCCCTGCACGAAGCGTTTGAATTCTAAATTCGGGCCCGGTATCAATAATAACTGACGATTCTTCGGTCTGTATCCAAACGGAACAGCGGGTACGCTCATTCCTGGGGTCACCCTTGATATGCTCGGAACCGAACCCGCCCGCGACGGGAACACCCATTGATGTACCGGTACCCAAAAATGTGCACTTCATTTAATCGTCAGTTTGTTGAGTAACTTCAGCGTCTTCGGTAAAACGATCCAGACGGTCCCAGATCTCTTCAAGTTTTTTCCTTATGGCTGGCTTGATATAAGTTTCATCCGGATTTAAATCCCTGAGTACCTTTGCCATTATAGCGGCCTGCGATTCCAAGGGCTTGTTTTTATTGATGACAATTAACTTGTCACCCTCAATGACACATTGGTCGCCCCGAAAAGCGCCCCTCTCTTTACGAATGGTATAGCCACCCTTTTCACACAGTGATTCCAGTTCAAGTACTAATTTTTCAGTCTTCATTAAAATACGTATCCAATTGAAATTGAGTGAGACATAAAGTCGTAATCGTTTTGATCACCATCAATATCATATCGCCTGTAATCAAAATGGTAACTCAGTGAGAAGTCTGATTGACCGATCAGGTTTCTGAAGATGAACTGGCTTCGTCCGTCAAATCGAAACAGGCTGCCGCCAAACAGATTTCCCTGAGAAAAACTGAAGCCATAGTTCGGTGTAGCGTGCAGGGTCAGGTCAAATGAATCGGATAAGCGAAGTGAGCTGGAGAGGCCCGTTCCGATAATGAATGAGCTTTGTTGAAACTCTGCATCCGTCCGGTTGATCTGAACCCGCTTCAGATCGGTGGTGATCTGTATGGGCACTCCGATAATGGCATTTGATCTGCGGTAGAGTCCAACGGTATTATGCAATCGTCCGGTTACATTCAGGTAACTGTTTTCATCCATACCGGTTAACTTGCCGCCAAAACTCAATCCGATATCAAGGCCGGGCGATTCCAGGCGAAATGCAAAGATGCTTTCATTGAAACTAAGATCATCCTGACCGAGGTCAGCATCACCATAATAATTAAAATCTGCAAATTCCCACCCGATGCTGGTTGATGAGTGAAGGCCAAGTGGATCGGGCCTTACCTCCTCAGTTGTGCCTACTGAAAACATTTGTGCCTGGGCAGCCGCAGGGAAGAGTAATAGTGTAAAAATAAAAAGGAGTAGTAATATTTTAGTCCATCTCATATTATCGGGAATGAAAATGTCTGTTAATCGGGTTAAGTAACAAAAATAACGGTAATCTATCTATGAAAACATTATTACTTCTAATTGGTTCATTCTTCTTTATGGGTATACAAACGGATACGAACATCTATCAGTACAGTATGACTACTTTATCAGGGGAAGAAGTGGAACTTTCTCAATTTAAAGGAGATCTGCTTCTTATTGTCAATACGGCTTCAGAATGTGGCTATACACCGCAATACCAGGAACTTCAATCGCTGTATGAAAAGTACAGCAGCCAAAATGTAAAAGTGCTTGGTTTTCCTGCCAATAATTTTGGCGGACAGGAACCGGGAACGGACGAAGAGATTGCACAGTTCTGTGAACTGAATTATGGGGTGACCTTTCCGATGTTCTCAAAAGTATCTGTGAAAGGGGAGGATCAACATCCGTTGTTTCGCTATTTGACATCCCTGGATAATCCAGATTTTACCGGTGATATTAACTGGAACTTTGAAAAGTTTTTGATCGATCGGAACGGAAACCTTGTGAGAAGGTTTAGAAGTAATGTAACTCCGATGAGTGATCAGCTGATCTCGGCACTCGAAAACGAACTCTAAGAACTTACATACATCCCATCACCATCCCGATAAAGGGCTGTAGCTGAAACCTGCAGCCCTTTTTTTATTTTAAAAATTTATCGAAAAAGCCTTGACTTCGTATCAGCAGGGTTCCTATATTTAAATCTGTTCAAAAATGGAGTTCAACCTCATTTTATTGAACAGGGATTGACAAAATGGTCCGGTAGTTCAGCTGGTTAGAACGCCTGCCTGTCACGCAGGAGGTCGCGAGTTCGAATCTCGTCCGGATCGCAAAAAGCTCTCATCTTTCGATGGGGGCTTTTTTTGTTTTAGAGTGTGTTGAGAATCTTCAGAATTGATCAGCTCAATCCGATCTTGTCCATTCTTGCCTGAAACTGTTTCAGGGCGTAGTTCAGAAACCACTCTTTATCGAGGCCGAATGGGGGTTCAGGATATCGCTCAAAGATTTCATGGATGATATTGGTCGAATCGTTCAGAAGTTCGTACAACTCTTCCTGAAGGGGGGTGGTATGTTGCGGGGCATCTTTTAGCAGACGGTTAATCAGGTAGATACCGAATGCGATGTGACGCGACTCATCCTGTTTCAGTTTTTCAATAGCGACTGTCAAACCCGGCAACAGGTCGTTTTCAATCAGCATTTTATGATATGCTGCATAACCGGTTTCGGCAAGGGTTCCTTCAACAATCATGTTATAAGTGGCTGCTGCTTTTAGTTGTGCCCATGTTGATGTATCGGTTTTCAGTGCCGACATTGCTGAAGGAAGTTTGTTGTAGAATATAACTTTGTAGAAAGGGTCATGATACGACTCATAGTCTATCTTGCCTTGAAAAACTCTTTTCGTATAGAGACTGAAAAACTCTGTGTGCTTTGCCTCTTCCCATAAAAATGAGGTAAGGAAAATCTCCTCTTCAATGCGCCTTTCTCCTGCAATAGCCTGAATCAGGGGCAGAAGTTCAAGTGTAACAGCTTCCTCACCTGCCATAAAGAGGGCAGAAAGATGATGGATAACCCCTTTCTCTTCTGCAGTCAGAGTTTTATACTGTTCTGCATCTTTTTCAAAATCAATTTCTGAAGGGTTCCAAATGCCATAAATTTTCGCCTTCTGAAAGAGTTTCATTGGAAAACTGTCATGGTCCAGTCCGGATGATACCGTTTTATATTCGGGAGAACTTTTCTCTGATGGATCTTTTTTAATGGGAGATTCATGTCGGGCAGTTTCTATAACTTTACTATCAAAGACAGGGGCTGTTTCAAGAAGTGATTTGGCTGCTTTTTGTTGAGTAGACAGTAAGACGAGGCTTCCTTTCTCCAGTTTCAGTTTTCCTGTCATAAGGCTCCTGGTTGGATCTGATTTAGATTCCAGAAGGCGAATCCAGCGTTGTTCGTCGGCAGTAAGAATAACATCTGCAATATCTTCATCTTCCCTTTTAGCAAAGCGGATCTCCTCACATTTGCCATATTTCAGATTCAAAAAGATTCCTATATATCCATCGTGTGTCCAATGATGAACAGGCGGGGTGACCTTTAAAAGTATTGGCGCGTTCCAGTTTCTTCCATGGCGTTTGTACGTTTCACTTTTCTCAAGGTTTATTTTCCACTTGTTTAACCAGTTTTCTGTGAAATAACCCTGATTCTCTTCCTCTTTCTTTTTTCTAAACCACATTTCTTATCAGATATAAAATTATTTATGAATCTATAACGTTCTTTGTGACTGAATCGATAAACTATTTAAAGATTTATTAATTCAGAATAAAAGGATATTTTTGATTCTTCAGGCCTTTTCTCGGAAAAATTTTTAAAAATAATAAAAACAAATAGATATGGATAGTCTTTATCCCTCATATGATGTGATTGTCGTTGGGGCAGGGCATGCAGGTAGTGAAGCAGCAGCAGCAGCGGCGAATATGGGGGCAAAAACACTTTTAATTACCATGAACCTGGATGCCGTTGCGAAGATGTCTTGCAACCCTGCGATGGGTGGAGTTGCTAAAGGCCAGCTTGTCAGGGAGATTGATGCACTTGGCGGTCTCAGTGGTTTGGTCAGTGATGAAAGTGGGGTTCAGTTTAGAATGCTCAACAGGAGTAAGGGTCCGGCGATGTGGAGTCCGCGTTGTCAGAGTGATCGTACTCTTTATGCATCTAAAATGAGAGAGAGGCTTGAAGGTATACCCAACCTGCATTTCAGGCAGGACAATGTAGTGGATATCAAAACCGACAGTGATGGCAAGGTTGTGACCGGTGTCGTTACACAAACAGGTCAGACGTTTAATGCCAAATCTGTAATATTAACCAGCGGTACTTTCCTGAACGGTATCATTCATATTGGTGAGGCGCAGTATGGGGGAGGGCGTTCGGGTGAACGTGCATCGATCGGTATTTCTGCTTCACTAGAGAAGCTTGGCTTTGAGATTGGCCGATTAAAAACAGGCACCCCACCCAGAATTGATGGGCGGTCGATTGACTATTCCCAACTGGAAATTCAGTATGGCGATGAAGACCCAAGCCCATTTTCATTTATGACCGATACTCTTCCCGGTGTTGACGATCAGCTCACTTGCTGGATCGGTTATACAAATGACCGTGTTCATGAAATGTTAAAATCCGGTTTTGACAGGAGTCCCATGTTTAACGGGCGCATTAAGTCGGTGGGTCCGCGTTACTGTCCGAGCATTGAGGATAAAATAAATCGATTTGCAGACAAGGACCGGCACCAGCTTTTTCTTGAGCCCGAGGGGTGGAATACCTATGAAATGTATCTTAACGGGTTCTCTACTTCGTTGCCTGAGGATGTTCAATATTATGCACTCAGGACCATACCCGGATTTGAGAAAGCCGTTATGCTGAGGCCGGGTTATGCAATTGAATATGACTATTTCCCGCCATACCAGGTAAAGCGTACACTGGAGACAAAACTTGTGAATGGGCTTTTCTTTGCCGGACAGATCAACGGAACCACCGGGTATGAGGAGGCCGCCTGTCAGGGGCTCATTGCCGGAATGAATTCTGTACTCTATGTGAAAGAGGAAAGCCCATTTGTTTTAAAAAGGTCTGAAGCTTATATCGGGGTGCTTATTGACGACCTGATTAACAAGGGGACTGAAGAGCCCTACCGAATGTTCACCTCAAGAGCTGAGCACAGAATCCTTCTTCGTCAGGATAATGCCGATTTGCGCCTGACAGAACTTGGACGCAAGGCCGGACTAGTGGACGATGAGAGATACCAGCGTTTCAGTAAAAAGAAAGAGGAAATTAACCGCCTGTTTGACCTTGTAAATGATTACACTGTTCGGCCTGAATTGATGGACCCCATGCTCAATCAGAAGGGGACAACAAAACTCTCCCAGCCGGTTAAAGCACGAAGCCTGATTCCGCGTCCGCAGCTGCACCTGCAAGACTTGCTCAATGCTGATAATGAACTGAAGCAAAAGGCCAGTGACATTACCGATGACAAATACGTCCTCGAACAAGTAGAGATTCAGATCAAATATGAAGGGTATATCAAACGGGAGTTTGAGATGGTAGAAGAACTCAGCAATCAGGAGAACACCCCGATCCCAGACAAAATTGATTACTCCCGGATTAAAAGTTTATCTTCAGAAGGAAAATCAAAGCTTGAAAGAATAAAACCCGAAACGATCGGGCAGGCATCCAGGATCAGCGGGGTATCCCCAAGTGATGTCGCAGTATTAATGGTTTACCTGAAAAACTAAAAGGTTTCACGTGAAACACTCCCTGAAAGAGTCGCTTCTATCCCAGAAAAACCTTGACGATGCCACCGCGCTGTATAACCGTCATTCAAATCAGCTCGAGCAATATATTGACTATCTCCTGGAATGGAATGAAAAAATAAATCTCGTCAGCAGAACTGTTTCACGTGAAACAGTGCGCGAGCACGTGGTTCATTCATTGATTCCGGTGGCTGCAGGACTTCTTGACGGGGCAGACCGTTGGATTGATTCAGGTACCGGGGGTGGACTTCCCGGGATCCCGTTGTCAATAGTTTTGCCGGAAAAGGAGTTTTTGCTGAATGACAATGTCCGCAAGAAGATGATGGCGGTAGAGAATATCATTGGGAGAATGAGGTTGGAAAATGCGGTGACGATACCGAAAAGTGTATCGCTTGTGGAAATTGAAAAGGGTACCGGTATTGTGACCAAGCACGCCTTTAAAATTTATGATTTGGTTCGGTTGTTAAAGGGAAAACCGTGGAAGAAAATAGTGATGTATAAGGGGGCGGATGATGTAGAGGGTGAGCTTAGAAAAACCAAAGGCAAGCTCAGTGTTACACTGTATCGCTTTGATTTTGACAACTCATTCTATGAAGGAAAAGGGCTGGTTGTTTTGGAAAGATAGCGGATAGCTTCTTTCGAATACCGGGCGGTTTTCATACTTTTCAAGTCACACGATAACAGAAAATCAGCCAGGCGGTATGTCGAGATTAAAAAGTTCAGAGCGAAGAATGAAGTTGATTCTTCTGCTGCAGGAATCAAAAAACAGGCTAACGGTCGACCGTCTTGCCGAGCGCTTTGGTGTGAGCCGAAGAACCATATTCAGGGATTTTAATTTCTTGTCTGAAATCAATGTGCCCGTAACCTGGGATGAGTATAGCGGTTACGGGGTGGTAGATGGCTATAAGATTCCGCCCCTGATGTTTAACTCACAGGAGCTGGCCACCATAATGGTGGGATTGAATTTTGTGAAATCACAAGTCGATAAAAAACTTGTAGATGATGCTTTAGGTGTTGAATTAAAGATAAAAAACGTTCTACCAGATGATTTGAAGGGGTTTATGGAGTCACTTGATAACCGGACAATCGTCGACCCCTTTCTGCATTTTGGAGCTGAGAAAAAAGAGGGGGGGAGCTGGTACCTGGTAAGCAGTGCAATCTCCCAGGGGAAGTCGATCGGCTTTTCATACAAAAGCAGAAAAAACAAAAATCGTATATCGAGAAAACTGGACCCCTACCTATTGGTATTTTATCGTGACCATTGGAATGTGATCGGATATTCACACAAAAGAGGTGCCATTCGAAATTTTGTACTCGATCAGATGTCGGATGTAAAAATTCTGGATGAAAAATTTGAGAAAAAAGAAGAAATCGACGTAGAGGGGTTAATTTTTAACTCTAACGAATCGGGCCAAAAAGTCGAGGTGCTAATCGATGAAAGCGCAGAACGCGCGTTCAGGGCCAATCTCCCGACAAAAATTTTAAAGAAAACTACTGCTGAGGGTAAAATTATTAAGGTTTCATTTCGCTTTGATAATTTGGACTATCTGAACGAATGGCTGTTACAATTTGGCAATCATGTAAGTGTAGTCAGTCCGGATGAACTGAAAAAGAAGAGAAAGGATCTTTTAAATACCATGCTTGACAAAGCGGACAATTCGTAGGGGTTGCTCTTGTGAACTTCCCTTTGACAGGAGATTTAAAAAAGTGGGATATAAAAAAAAGGCTCCGCATTGGGAGCCTTTTTTAATGTGATAATTGCCGGGGGCTGTTACTCTACTGTCGGGGCATCTTCTTCTGACGTGTCGTCTTCATTGACCACCCGTGTAACGGCTGCAATTTTTCCATCATCATCGAGGCGCATAATTCTGACGCCCTGTGTATTTCGTCCCATGGTTCGAATACCCTGACACTCCATACGGATGATTTTGCCCCTCTCTGTGATAACCATCAGATCATCATTGTCTGAGACCTCTTTCAGTGCAATAAGCTTTCCGGTTTTAGGGGTAACCTTGAGAGTTATGACGCCTTTTCCGCCACGGCTCTGTTCGCGGTAATCATCAACCAGTGAACGCTTGCCGTATCCATTTTCGGAAATAGCCAGAACAGTCGACTCATGGGTATTTTTGATTACAACCATATCGACCAGTTCATCATTTTTATCCAGGGTCATTCCGCGAACACCGGAGGTATTTCTTCCCATTTCACGCGCGTCACTTTCGTGGAACCGGATCGCCCGGCCGTTTCTGTTTGCAAGAATGATATTGCTTTCTCCGTCGGTTAGCGCAGCTTCAAGAAGACTGTCGTCCTCCTTAATGTTAATGGCAATTATACCATCCCGGCGAGGACGGCTGTAGGCTTCGAGTGAAGTCTTTTTGACCTGTCCCTGTTTGGTAGCCATAATGATTGAGTGATTTTTTATATACTCATCATCATCAAGTGTCTTGACCGGAACAAATGTTTTAATTGAATCATCTTTGTCGATGTCAATCAGGTTCACAATAGCGCGTCCGCGCGCAAGCCGCGATCCTTCCGGAATTTCATATACCTTGAGCCAGTAACAATTCCCTTTCTCTGTAAAGAAAAGAATATAGTTGTGGTTGGTGGCTACAAAGAGATGTTCTACATATTCATCATCCTTTGTAGTGGTACCTTTCATTCCTTTCCCGCCGCGTCGCTGACGCCGATAACCGCTCACCGGCATTCGTTTGATAAAACCCTTATTGGATATCGTTACCACAACATCTTCGTCGGCAATCATATCTTCAATGCTGAAATCTTCAGCTGAATAGACAATTTGAGTACGACGTTCATCACCATAGCGATCTTTCAAGTCAGTAAGCTCTTCTTTGATGATTTCATTCTGACGGTCACGGTTGGAAAGAATTTCACGAAATTCTGCAATCCGTTCTACAATCTCCCGGTATTCCGAATCAATCTTGTCACGCTCCAGTCCGGTAAGCTTTTGAAGGCGCATGTCAAGAATCGCCTTTGCCTGGATATCTGTCAGGGCAAATTTCTTGCGAAGCTGTTCATTGGCTTCTTGCGGGTTCTTGGAGGCGCGGATTGTTTTGATCACTTCATCCAGATTGTCAAGGGCGATCTTCAGTCCCTCAAGAATATGTGCCCTGGCCTCAGCCTGGTCCAGATCGTAGATGGTGCGCCGAATGATAACCTCAACGCGATGTTCAATAAAGTGCTGAATTAACTCTTTGAGCGCCATTATCTTAGGGCGACCCTTTACAAGCGCCAGATTAATCACGCCAAAGGTTTGCTGCATCTGTGTATACTTGTAGAGCTGATTGAGCACAACCCCTGCATTGGCACTCCGCTTCAGGATGATCACAATTCTCATTCCCTCCCTGTCCGATTCATCACGGATCTCGGAAATTTCAGTGATCTTCTCCATCTGTACCAGTTTGGCAATCTTTTCGATAAGCGTTGCCTTGTTGACCTGGTATGGAATTTCGGTTACGACAATCTGCTCGCGTGAATTTCGAAGCTCTTCTACATTCGCCCGTGCGCGCATGGTGATTTTTCCGCGTCCGGTTGAGTAGGCATCTTTCACGCCTTCATATCCATAGATAATACCGCCGGTTGGGAAATCGGGTGCCGTAATATGTTTCATGAGATCTTCCGTTGAGATCTCGGGATCATCAATTACAGCAATGGTGCCATCAACCACCTCATTCAAATTATGGGGCGGCATGTTGGTGGCCATACCTACCGCAATCCCTGATGCACCATTGAGCAGCAGGTTGGGGAGCATGGCAGGCAGAACGGTGGGTTCGGTCAGGGTATCATCAAAGTTGGTCTGATAATCGACCGTCTCCTTGTTGATGTCTGTGAGAAGTTCTTCGGCAATACGCTGCATCCGAACTTCCGTGTAACGCATCGCCGCAGCTGAGTCACCGTCGATCGATCCGAAGTTACCCTGTCCGTCAACAAGCGGATATCTCAGGGAGAACTCCTGAACCATACGGACTATAGAGTCATATACGGCCGAGTCGCCATGCGGGTGGTACTTACCGAGTACCTCACCTACAATACGTGCACTCTTTTTATAATTTCGGTTATGAAGCATGCCCAAATCACTCATTCCGTAAAGCACACGGCGGTGAACCGGCTTGAGGCCGTCGCGAACATCTGGCAGGGCTCGCGATACAATCACCGACATCGAGTAGTCGATGTAGGATGACTGCATTTCGTCTTCAATAGTAATAGGTATAATTTTTTCGGTAGCCATGAATCAGTTTTATCAGATGAATATTAAATGTCGAGTTTAGCGTACTTGGAGTTGCGTTCAATAAACTCTCTCCGGGGTTCCACGTCATCACCCATCAGGGTAGAGAACATTTTATCTGCAGCAGCGGCATTTTCAACCGTTACCTGCTGCAGTGTTCTGGTTTCGGGATCCATGGTTGTTTCCCAAAGCTGCTCTGGATTCATCTCTCCAAGTCCCTTGTACCGGGATACGTCAAACTTTTTCTTCGACTTTTTCAGGTCACGGATAATTTTGTCACGGGTGTCATCATCCCACGCATAATGGATCTGTCCGCGAGATGCGGTAATTCTGTAGAGAGGTGGGGTAGCAATATATACAAATCCATTTTCAATGAGCGGATGCATATACCTGTAGAAAAATGTGAGGAGCAGTGTACGAATGTGTGATCCGTCGACATCCGCATCCGTCATGATGATAATTTTGTGATAGCGCAGTTTTTCCAGCTCAAACTCTTCTTCATGCCCCACGCCGGTGCCCAGAGCGGTAATCATAGCCTGGATCTCTTTATTCTCAAGAATTTTATTGATCTTGGCTTTTTCCACATTCAGAATTTTACCCCGCAGCGGCAGAATAGCCTGAAAGCTGCGGTTACGGCCCATTTTAGCTGAACCGCCGGCAGAATCACCCTCAACCAGGTAAACTTCACTGTGAGCGGGATCTTTAATGGAACAATCAGCCAGTTTTCCGGGCAAACCGCCACCGCTCATGACGCTTTTACGCTGAATAAGCTGCCGGGCTTTTCGGGCAGCTTCACGTGCTTCAGCTGCTAAAACAACCTTTTCAAGAATTTTCTTCGCAATCTTGGGATTTTGTTCAAGGTAGTCATTGAGCTTTTCATAAACGATCACCTCAACGGCACTCTGAACTTCGGAGTTTCCAAGCTTGGTTTTTGTCTGACCTTCAAATTGAGGTTCGGCAACCTTGACGCTGAGTACACAAGTCATGCCTTCCCGGAAGTCTTCACCCGAAACCTGAATTTTACTGTTCGCTTTGATAATTTTGTTTTTATCAGCGTAATTCTTGAAGCAGCGGGTAAGTGCCCTTCTGAAGCCTGAGATATGAGTACCGCCTTCCCGGGTATTGATGTTGTTTACATAGGAGTGCACATTTTCAGAATAGCCGTCATTATACTGGATAGCCAGTTCGACAGGCACATTCTCGACTTCACCCTCAATATACATCGGTTCATCCATCAGGGAATCTCTGGATTCATCGAGATATTTCACAAAATCCTTTACACCGCCTGCATAGTGAAATGTGACGTGGTTTGTTTCACTGTCCTCGTCTTCACGCTCATCAAAAATTTCAATTGTAATTTGTGGATTGAGAAACGCAAGTTCCCGCATCCGGTCGGCAATGATATCAAACTTGAATTCAGTTGTTTGAGTAAAGATCTCAGGGTCGGGTTTGAATTTAATAATGGTGCCGTTATCATCGGTTTTACCCACCTCTTTGAGGGGAACTTTGGTAAAACCACGCTCAAACTCCATCACATAGATGTGGCCATCGCGATGAATTTCAGCACTGAACATGGTTGAGAGGGCATTTACACAGCTGACACCAACACCGTGCAACCCTCCAGAGACTTTGTAAGAGCTTTTGTCAAATTTCCCGCCTGCATGTAACTTGGTCAAGACGACTTCAACGGCGGGCATTTTCAGTTTGGGGTGCTCATCAACAGGAATACCACGGCCGTTATCGGCAATTGTAATCATTCCGTCTTCATGAATTGTCAATTTTATGTGATCACAATGTCCTGCCAGTGCTTCGTCGATCGAATTATCGACAACTTCATTAATCAGGTGGTGAAGTCCGCGCTGACCGGTGTCACCAATATACATAGATGGGCGTTTTCGAACGGCTTCAAGTCCCTCAAGAACCTGAATATTCGACGCTTTATAATCTGATCCTTTTTTGTCTGCCATAAATGGGGGTTGAGTAAAGTTAAAAATAGCCTCTTAGACGTTGGAAAATAGCGCAAGATCAAGCAAAATCAAAAAAAGGTATGGTTTTAATAGGTAATAAATATTTTGGCGCCAACAGGGGTATAAATGAGGCGATTGAGGGGGGTTGAAACGGGGCCAAATCAGCCGTCTTAAATTGGAAAGAAATTAAATCAATAAAAAGGATTGAATTTAAATTGTAATCCTCTTAATTTTGGTGTCTATCGAAAAAACCAGCTAATTAGAAGAATCATGGCACGCAAGGACGATATTACAGGACAAAAGCCGCTGAATGGTTATCGCTCATCAAAGGCGAATAACAAAACCAAGCGCCGGTTCCACCTGAATTTACAAAAAAGACGCTTTTATATCCCCGAGGAAGATCGCTGGGTTACTCTGAAGGTAACAACAAAGACCCTGCGTACAATTAACAAGAAGGGGATTTCTGCCGTATTGAAAGAGGCAAGAAAGAAAGGAACACTTTTAAAAGAGGTATAAAAAATGGCGAAAGGTAATCGCATACAGGTTATACTCGAATGTACTGAAAAGCCGGGGAGTTCGCGGTATGTAACAACAAAGAACCGCAGAACAACCACTGAGAGGCTGGAACTTAAGAAGTATAACCCGGTACTAAGGAAGCATACAATCCATAAAGAAATTAAATAAGGCGAACCATGGCAAAGAAACAGGCATTTGGTGAAGAAGCTTTAGCGCTGAAACAAGCTCAGCGTAAAATGGCGAAGGTGATCATCTCTACTAAGAATGACAAAGGAAAATTTGCATTCCGTGAGACCATGATGGACCAGGAAGACGTGAGTGAGTTTCTGAAGAAGAACAAAGCGTAACTTCGGCTTTTAGATTTTATAAAAGGTTGCATCCTCACGGATGGAACCTTTTTTTTTGCTTACATTTACCGTGAACAACCGAAATTGATTAAGACAACTGTATGATGAGTATCAAAGAGAAAATATTGGATGATTTAAAAGCCGCCATGAAAGCGAAAGAGGCTGATAAGTTGCGAGTACTCAGATCGTTAAAATCAAAAATCCTGGAAAAGGAGATCAGTGAACGGAAAGGGGGTGAAAGCACACTTTCTGATGAGCAGATTACAGAAGTTTTAATGAAGGCTGCCAAACAGAGAAAAGAGTCGATCGACCAATTTGAGCAGGGAGGCAGAGATGACCTTGCAGAGAATGAAAAAAAGGAGCTCTCTGTTATCGAATCCTATCTGCCCGAAATGATGAGTGAAAATGAAGTCCGTTCTGCTGTACAGGAACAAATCGACAAAATGGGAGCCACAACCATGGCAGATATGGGCAAAGTGATGGGCGCCTTAATGGGTCGGCTGAAAGGAAAAGCGGAAGGTTCATTGATCAGCAGAATTGTAAAAGAAGAGCTCTCTAACTCATAACGAATGAACCTGCTCGACTTCTTTATTCTAATCCCGATTGGCTATTTCGCTTTTCGCGGGTTTATGAGCGGGCTCATTAAAGAGGTGTTGAGCATTGCAGGTGTGGTCATTGCCGTCTTTATGACTTTCTGGTATATGGACGACCTCTCAATTCTGTTTGCTCCGCTATTTGAAAATCCGGACCATGCGGTTATTGCCGCCGGGATTTTTATTTTTATCGTGATTGTGGGAGCCGTGCAGTTTATCGCATTTGCAACCCAGAAATTCCTGGAAGTGATCAAAATAAATTTTATTAACAGGCTGGCCGGTTTACTGTTCGGCGCTGTCAAATCTGCAATCGTCATCAGCGCTGTGCTGCTCCTGTTTGCAGGCTTTAACCTTCCTGGCGAAGAGTCCAGAACCAACTCTGTTACATACTCCTACATAATCTATATTGCTCCAGCTGTTTTTGATATGGCTGCAGCCATCTATCCGGGAGCCGAAAATTTTATTGAAACGATCGAACAGACCATCGAAGACAATAATCCTATTAAATCATTACCCATATTTGAGAATCTAAGTCTATGAGTTTTCCATCTGTTGAAAAACAACTATCCGTTATTAAAAGAGGTACCGTTGAAATTGTACCTGAAGATGAACTGATTCAAAAGCTGAAGAAGTCAATAAAAGAGAATAAACCACTTCGAATTAAACTGGGATGCGACCCGACCCGGCCCGATCTGCACCTTGGCCACTCCGTGATACTGAGAAAAATGAGGCAGTTTCAGGATCTGGGCCACCATGTCATTCTGATTATCGGTGATTTTACGGCACTTATCGGCGACCCGACCGGCCAAAATAAAACACGCCCTTCCCTAACGGAAAAAGAGATCCTGGAGAATGCCCAGACCTACCTTGACCAGGCCGGCAAAATACTGGATAACAGCAAGACAGAAATTGTCTACAACTCTGAGTGGCTGGGAACGATGAAGTTCCAGGATGTGATTCGCCTCAGTTCAAAAATGACCGTGGCCCGAATGATTGAAAGGGATGACTTTTCAAAGCGCTATAAAAATAATGAATCGATCTCCCTGCACGAATTTCTCTACCCGCTGGCACAGGGACAGGATTCGGTTCACCTTGAATCGGATGTGGAGCTCGGGGGCACTGACCAGAAGTTTAACCTGCTGGTTGGCCGTGATCTGCAGAGAGATGCCGGACAGGACCCGCAAATCTGCCTGTTAATGCCGCTTTTGGTTGGTACCGATGGATCGATGAAAATGAGTAAATCGTACGATAACTATATTGGTATTGATGAACCGGCTAATGATATGTATGGAAAGTCACTCTCCATTCCTGATGAGCTGATCTATACCTATTATGAGCTGGTAACCGATATAGATACGGCCGATCTGAAACTGATTGAAAGTAAAATTGAGAAAGATCCAAGAAATGCAAAGCATGACCTGGCTTTTACAATAACAAGAATGTACCACGGTGAAGATGCCGCGAAAGCCGCACGTGAGCATTTTGAACGAACCGTGATCAAAAAGGACATTCCCGATGATGCTCCTGAATTTTCGTTTGAACCGGGTTCAACCCACCGGTTAATGGACATCATATCTGAGGCAGCTCTTACATCAAGCAACGGTGAAACCAAACGAATGATGAAACAGGGCGGAGTGTCACTCGATGATGAAAAGATAACAAACCCGAATCATGAGGTGACTTTTCAGGCAGGTGATGAGCTGGCCCTCAAGGTCGGAAAACGTAAATTTGCAAAATTAAAGGCTTAAGCAGATTATTCAGGTAGTATGCCACAAATGTAAAAACCACCACAGAAGCCATGGGAACTCACTATAAAGGATCATCCTCTGAGGTTAATACTCTCAACGCCTTCATTAAATTAATGAGAGCCTCCGAGTCAATAAATAACCGGCTCAACAGGCACCTGTCTGAAGCGGATCTGACATTAAGCCAGTTTGGAACACTGGAGGCACTATATCATCTGGGTCCGCTTAATCAGAGAGCGATCGGTGAAAAAATTTTAAAAAGCGGCGGCAATATCACCATGGTGGTCGATAATCTTGAAAAAACAGGTTATGTGAAAAGAGAGAAGGACCCGAGCGATCGCAGGGCCGTTTTAATTCACCTTACCGATGAAGGAAGAAAATTTATCGGTTCCTTTTTTCCAAAACACCTGAAGAAGATTAAGCAAGAGTTTGACATTCTCACGGAAGAGGAAAAAATAAAACTGGCTGAAATTTGTAAGAAACTTGGAATCAACGAGTAAATAAAAATATTTCTGCCAATCTCTTTTTTCTGTAAGGAGGCGTTAAGATCTGTGTCTTACAGATGTGGGCAGAAAAGTTACATATCGCTTTCCGTTTTCATTATACCCTGCAGTTCGTATACTGCTGCTGATCATCATTGGAATCATTACAGGAACGGCTTTTAATCCGGATCCGGCAGTTATTCTGAATGGATTTGCACTTCTCTTTTTCTTATGGCTTTTCATAGAGTGTATTTTCCGAAAACGATATCCGCTTCACTCTTCTCACCTTTCTGTCGCACTCTATTTTCTGATGATCATCACGACTGCAGCTATTTGGACAACTGTGGCAAATGAGAAAGTGGTCAAGACTGCAGAAATTTCAGAAAAACTGGATCTTCTGGCTTGGGAAGAGATGATGTTTTCCGGAACTGTACACGAGTCAGGTTACACATCCGGCGGCAGGAAGGTATACATCATGGATGTGGTGAAAACTAAACTGTCAGGATCAGTTTATTGGCACAGAGAATTCCGTATGCGAGTTTATAGCGACGGTCCGGCATTCGTCATGTCTGGAATGAGGAGTGATGTTGTCGTTCGGATTTACTCATTTCCGGAACGGAGAAATCCTCATGAATTTGATTTTGGCGGGTGGCTATTAAAGAACGGGATAGCCGCACATGGGGAAATTATACAGGTATTAAACAGTGAATCGGAAGTTCGTTTTGGCTGGTATACCTTAAGAAAAGCTGTAAATAATAATATTGAACAGCTCTATTCAGAGAGTACCAGGAGAGTCGCAAAAGCACTATTGCTGGGATATAAGCAGGAGATTGATGAGGAGACTCGCCGTCAGTTTTCACGATCTGGCCTGGCACACATTATGGCTGTTTCCGGACTACATGTGGGCTTTATTGTCCTGCCTTTTTGGCTTCTCATTCCATTTATGTGGGGAAGCAGGCGGGGACGAATATCGGGATTGTTCATTTTAACATTACTCCTGACAGTATATGCCGGTTTAACAGGTTTTAGTCCGTCGGTAAGCCGTGCCTCGCTTATGGCCTGGCTGATAACCTATGGCAAACTGTTTAATAAACCCCGCAACTCGATTAACCTGACTGCATCAGCAGCAATCATCTTGTTGATGATAAACCCTGAGCAACTCTATAGTATCGGCTTTCAACTTTCATTCAGTGCCGTTTTTATCATACTCCTGGTCATGCCTGAAGCCAAAAGAGTGATCCCTGAAAAGTACAGGCATCAGATAACCGGGAAATTCGCAGGAATTGCTTTGGTCTCGATCGTTGTACAGGCCGGGCTCTATCCCATATTGGTTACCTATTTCGGAGAGTTCTCGGTTGCCGGCCCGATTGCAAATGCAGCCGTAATTCCATTGCTGGCCATCACCGTTCCGGCCGGATTGGTTTTAGCAATACTTCCGGCTAATGTATCATCCGGGCTTACATTTGTGACGCTGCCGGTTGAGCTCTCTTTAACCTGGGTGAAAACAGTGGCTGAAACAATCGGACAGAGCAGATACAGCTATATTGAAACTTCACTGCAATCGCCGCTCATATTTATACTTTGGGTTTTGGGAATACTGTTTATTGCATCGCTGCGCATTCCGGAAGTTCGAACAAAAGTATTGATTCTGTTAATGGTCGCATTGAACATACTTTTTGTTGAACAGCTGCTTAAATACCAAGACCGGTATTCATTGACCGTAACTGTATTGGATGTCGGGCAGGGTGACGCCATTCATATAGAGACTCCGGGTGGAAAAAACCTACTGATAGATACAGGTTGGTGGAGTCCAACGGGTAACAGCGGTGAGAGGACAATCCTGCCCTATTTACAGTATAAAAAGGTAAGAGAGCTGGACGCATTAATCCTGACGCACCCGCATGCCGATCATATTGGCGGTGTTGAACCGATTCTGAAAAATATACCGGTGGATGTAATTTATCAGAGCAGCTATCCCTATAACAGCGGGATCTACAACCGATACCGCACCCTTGCCGCCCGCAAAGGAATCCCTATCAGAAATGCCTATGCAGGAGACACCATTAATCTGGATGCTCATCTCCGGATCTATGTATTGGGCCCAATGGCGGGTGGTCCAATCCATTCCAATCCAAATAATCATTCGGTCGTTGTTAAAGTGGTGTATGGGGAGGTCTCTTTTCTTTTAACGGGTGATGCTGAAACAGAACAGGAGCGAAATATGGCAAGACAGTACGGAGATTTTTTAAGAAGTACCGTATATAAGATGGGGCATCATGGAAGCCGAACAAGTTCCACCGCAACCTTTTTAAATTATGTGAGGCCAAACTACTCGGTTGCTTCACTGGCCTTTCATAATCGTTTTCATCACCCGGGACAGAATGCAATTATGAATGTATCGAAATACACCTCAGAAAGGCACTTTACCAGCCTTGACGGAGCTGTAATTTTTGTTACAGACGGAAAAGGCCTGGAAACAAAAAAGTGGAATCATGAGTAGGCAATCCGGCTGCTGCCCGGATATCTGTAAAAGGAGTTTGAACGTGGTGTTGTGAAGGCGTAATTTCAGGGCAGTTAACTAAATAAATGAAAATAACATGTCGAAAAAGGAACGCCCGTCATTTGAAGAGGCTTTAAAGCAATTGGAAGAGATTGTAGAAAAGCTGAACGACAAGGAGATTTCACTCGAGAAATCGGTTGCCTTGTATGAGGAGGGACAAAAGCTTTCAAAAATTTGTTCTGAAACGCTGGAAAATGCTGCCCTGAAGATTGAGAAAATTGATCGCACTGGCAGTGGCGATGAAATAGAATAGGATACAGATATGCAACCATATAAGCCGGAAGCGGGCCCATTATTGAAGAAAATTTATAGCCCGGATGATTTGAAGAAATTATCCGAAGATCAGCTTCAGGAGGTATGTGATGAACTCCGTGAATATATCATTGATACGGTTTCTGTATATGGCGGACATTTTGGTGCCAGCCTGGGAGTTGTAGAGCTGACGGTTGCACTGCACTACACCTATGATACTCCCAAAGATAAGATTGTGTGGGATGTGGGCCACCAGGCATATGGCCACAAGATACTGACCGGGCGAAGAGATCAATTTCACACAAACAGGAAATACAAAGGGCTGTCAGGCTTTCCCAAAAGAAGTGAAAGCGAATATGATGCATTCGGGGTCGGGCACTCCAGCACTTCCATTTCAGCAGCTCTAGGGATGGCAGTGGCAAGAGACCTGGAAAAGTCGGATAAAAAAATTGTTGCTGTAATAGGTGATGGAGCGATGACAGGCGGCATGGCATTTGAAGCGATGAATAATGCAGGTGCGCTAAATACAGACATGCTGGTCATCCTGAATGACAATAATATGTCAATCGATCCAAATGTGGGGGCTTTGAAAGAGTATCTTGCAGAGATTACAACCAGCAAGACTTTCAATAAAATGAGGGATGAGATTTATGACTTGCTGGGTTATTTAAAAACAGCGGGCGAAAAGATGCGCAAAGCCGCTTCACGTTTGGAAAAGGCCGTTACGGCTGCAGTTACACCGGGAGCCCTGTTTCAGGCCCTTGGATTTAAGTATTACGGACCGGTAGACGGACATAATGTGGATGCACTTCGCAGGCATCTGGAAGATTTACGCACAGTCTCGGGCCCCAAGATTTTGCATGTGGTAACGGTTAAAGGTAAAGGTTTTGCACCGGCAGAACGTGAACAGACCAAATGGCATGCACAAAGCAGTCCTTTCGATAAAATTACCGGTAAACCGATATCCAAGAAAGCACCCGACCCCAGGGTGCCGCCCAAATATCAGGATGTTTTCGGAGGTGCGCTTGTAGAGCTGGCCGAACAAGACGAAAATATTGTAGCCATAACCCCGGCCATGCCGAGCGGATCCAGCCTGTGGCCCATGATTAAGACATTTCCGGAGCGCTCTTTTGATGTGGGAATCGCAGAGCAGCATGCAGTTACCTTTGGTGCAGGATTGGCCGCAGAAGGGAAAAAAGTTTTTGCAGCCCTCTATTCAACCTTCCTTCAAAGAGGATATGACCAGGTCGTTCATGACGTAGCCATTCAAAAACTGCCCGTCGTCTTTTGTATAGACAGAGCGGGCCTGGTAGGTGCTGACGGACCGACACACCACGGTCTATACGATATTTCATATCTGAGATCGGTGCCGAATATCATTGTCTCATCTCCCATGAACGAACAGGAGCTCAGGGATATGATGTATACTGCATCAAAATATGACGATGCGTCCTGGGCAATACGATATCCCCGGGGACGGGCAACCGGAATGCAGATCAGGGAGAATTTTGAACTGACAGAAATCGGGCGCGGACGTATTATCCGGGAGGGGGGTGATGTAGCCATACTGAGTTTTGGACCGATAGGCAATTACGTTAGTCAAGCGGCAGATCAACTGATAAATGAAGATATTGAGATCGGACATTATGATATGCGCTATGCAAAACCGATCGATCAGAGATTGATTGACCGGGCACTCAGCAGATACAGCGCAATCATTACCATTGAGGATGGTACAGTACTTGGCGGATTTGGTTCAGCTGTAACCGAATATGCAGCCGGAAAAGGAACCGCGGTTCCGGTCTATATCATGGGGGTGCCTGATCGAATTATCGAACACGGAACTCAGCGCGAACTTCATGATGAAGTTGGAATCGGGCCTGATGGTATCATCAGACAGGTAAAGAAAGCGATCGGACGTTTTGTGAAAGAGTAAACGGGAAGTTTATCCCCTTTTCGAAAACCCGTATCTTTATGGTTTGTCAACCTTCCACTGAAGAACGCTGATTTTTTGAACTATACGTTAGACGACTTTGACTATCATCTGCCGGAAGAGCTGATTGCACAGAAACCGGCTATTCCGCGCGACCACTCCCGCCTGCTTATCTATGACCGGAATAGCGGGTCGATTACAGATGACAGGTTCTACAATATCGGGAACTACCTGCCGGGGAAAACCTCACTGGTTGTAAATAACAGCAAGGTGGAAAAGTGCCGGTTACTGTTCAATAACGGGAAAACAGAGATCTTTGTAACCCGTGCAGTGAATGATAAAACGGTTGAGGCGATGGTGCGTCCCGGCAAAAAGTTCAGAACCGGAAAAAGAGTGATGCTCACGGAAGAGGTGTCGGCAACAACGCTGGATGTGGCAGCAGATGGCATCAGAACCATTGAACTGAGCCATTCACTTGATGACGAAAAACTTGCAGGGTTCAAGCACACCCCGTTTCCCCCTTACATAAAGAGGGATGAGTCACTCTCCGGACGTTACCAGACCGTATATGCCAGAGATGAAGGGAGTAAAGCTGCCCCCACAGCCGGGCTGCATTTCACGGATGAACTCCTTCATAAGCTGCAACTAACGGGCATAGAAAAAAAAGAGGTCACCCTTCACGTTGGACTGGGTACATTTGCACCGGTCAAAACAGACCGGATTGAAGAACATAAAATGCACTCAGAGTGGTATCAAATCAGCCCGGAACAAGCAGATGCCCTGAACCAAAGCAGAAGCATTACGGCGGTGGGAACGACATCTGTCCGGGTACTGGAATCAGCTCCACTGAAAGAGGGTCGTTTTATACCCAGTTCGGGTGAAACGGATATCTTTATCACACCCGGCTATCAGTTTCGTTCGGTTGACCATCTGATAACCAATTTTCATCTCCCAAAAAGCACTCTGCTGATGCTAATTTCAGCGTTTTCGGGATTTGATGAAACCCGAAGGATCTACCGGCATGCCATTGAGAAGAAGTATCGCTTCTATTCATTTGGCGATGCAATGCTGATTTTATAGGTCAATCCTCATACTGTGCCTTGTAGGCATTCTTGATCTTCTGGTTCATATGCCGTTTATAGTTCTCAAACTCATACCGGCTGATTGTAAACCCGGAGTGATAATTGCCATCATTACAGTCAACATGCAATTTTTTGGGATTTTTGTCTTCTGTAATGACAACCTGAACATTTCCCAGCCTATAGGATTCTACTTCCTTACTCATCTGAATGTGTCGTTGTATAGATTTCTTTGACCCGTAAGATACATCTTTTGTTTTTAAACCTCTGAATATAGATTTTAAAGAAATCAAAACTTCAAACAAAAGGATCATAATGAAACAACTATCTATACTCATTACAGCCCTGGTATTGTTATCTGCCTGTGGCGGCAACGGTGAAAATCAGGAAGCTGAATTTGAAGATTTTCGGGATCAATTCTTTGCAAATGTATCACAACTGTGCGGAACATCATTTGTTGGAGAGTCAACTTATCCGGATGACCCCGACCATGCCCTGGTCGATACCGAATTGAGAGTCAATGTGCACACCTGTGAAGAGGATATCATCAAGATCGACCTGATTCGTGACGGTGACACCTGGCATGCAACATGGGTTCTGGAAATGAGAGAAGGCGGACTGCACCTTTACCACGACCACATCGGTGATAAAGAGTATGCAGAAGGCGAGGAGCCTCTGACCGGATATGGCGGATATGCCAATGAGTATGGCACGGGTTACCTTCAGTACTTCCCGGCAGATGATCATACTGCAGAGATCCTTCCGGAAGCGGCCACCAATGTTTGGATGATGGAGTATGACCCTGCCGCCGAAACGTTTACTTACTACCTCGAGCGACATGGCGAGCCGCGATTCAGAGCAGTGGTAGAGAAGCAGAATTAATACATGTTTTCAGGAAAAAGAAGGAGGTGCCTTTGTCAGGCATCTCCTTTTTTTATTTTATTAAAACGGTAAACAATGGGATATCGTTGTTATAATGATATTTATGAACAGATTAAATGGAATCAATCAAGAATATGAAGATTTTCAGTCTGATCATCTTACTGACTTTATCGGTTTTTCCCGGTGAAACAGCCTCTGAGGATAAACAGGTTATATTTTATAACACGTACGGGTACTTGGACGGGGATGAATGGGTTATCCCGATGAGAATATATGTAATGGAAGCCAGACCCCGAACGGAAAGAGTAGCCACGAGGCTGTTAAGGCGATACAGGGATCTGGATCCCGACGAACTGTTCCGGTTTCGATCTCGCTTGGCTGATATTGTTGCAGACAGCGAATGGCGGGAAAGGGTGAGGTTTATGTTTGATGGGGATGGTACGGAAACCGAATACTATTTGACAAATGATTCAGGCAATCGAAAGAGAACCAGCCTGAATGGAGTAAAAACCGGTGAAATCAGGATTTCTGTTGATAAAGCGGATAGCCTCATGGCAGCACAGGGCTCGGAAAACGGATGGCTGACTTTCAGGGCTGTCTCGCAAAACCATCAAGGTGAGGGCAGGGTGCAGTTATTGGAACCGGAGGGGCTTTCTGTAATTTCAGATGTTGATGACACGGTTAAGATTACCGAGATTCCTGCAGGATCCAGGGTTGTTGTAAGAAATACATTTATTAAAGAGTATGCTGCCGCTCCCCGTATGGCCGATCTCTATCACGACTGGGAAGGTGCCGCATTCCATTACGTATCGGGATCACCCTGGCAGCTTTACAGGCCGCTATCCTCATTTTTGTGGGGGGATCGTGCAGGGTTTCCTGAGGGAACGTTTCATATGAAACAGGTTACCAAAAACCTCTTTAGCCTGACAACCTGGAGCGGACTTAGAAATTTTATTACCAATGAGATGATTACGTATGATCAGAAGATTGAGCAGATCAGTGAGATCATGCAGCACTTCCCCGGCCGGCAATTTATCCTGGTGGGCGACTCCGGTGAACGAGATCCCGAAGTGTACAGGGAGATCCGCAACAGGTTTCCGGATCAGGTTGCTCAGATCATCATCCGGGATGTGATTAATGATCGTAATAATCGTCCGGAGAGGCTCGAAGGCATGGAGATTATTCCGGCCCCAACCATTCAGCCCGGTGTTACATCAAAGTGAGTATACGTTAAAACGAGCCGAAGTGATAGGTGATATTGTTGCGGGTCGGTTCATACCCAATCGATATCCCCAGATCAAAAAGAAGATTGCTGAGACGAAACCGCGACCGAATACCGGCGCCATATACAGTTCGGCTGGCATCAACAAGATGATCACGGTCAAGATCGGTTACCGTCTGACTGAATAAGACCAGGTAAATGTTTGAGAGATAGACGGGAAGCAGTAACCCGCCATCATCGGGGTAGGTGATCGGTATGGTGTAGCGCGTATCAAATATTCCGACATTATTGACAGCTGCAGCGGGGTTGTCGGCAAAGAGGCCGGAAGCCATGTCCATCGTATTGAATACAGGAATGTCAGTTTGTGACACAATCTGTCCGGTCAGCCGCAGCGACTGATTGAACCGGGATAGAGGCGAGACAAAAGTAGAAATACCGCCCCTGATACCTTTTCGATCCGACATATTTCCGGCCAGCTGAAAGCCGGGAGTTGTAATCTGAAACTCATCGCGATTCAGGTCATATCGGGTTTCTCCAAAGAGAACCCATCCCCGGTTTGGCTGAACATCCCGCCTGAACTGCCGGAGGTTAAGATTCAAAACGGTTCGAAATCCTAACGTATGGCGGGTCCCAAAATCGGATATAGACTCTGAACTATTTTCAATGTTGAGAAACCGAAGCTGGCTTATATAGTATTGTGGCTCCAGCAAGAGTGATGAAAATCGTGCGTTGCGATCCAGGTATATCCGAAAGGGGACTTTTAAAGACCCCCCTCTCGATTGCTGAAGTGCCGTGTAGATTAACTCTTCGTTATTTTCATCCGTTGTGCGAAATGAGACAACGGACGGCTGATTGTATAAATTGGTTCTGAAGCCTGGGTAGAACCCTTTATACGTATATTCCAGGTTGTACCACATCCGGTCGATATAGTGTGAGAGGTCGATGTCATACATGTGTCGGCTCATCGGGTCAACACTCTGCAGGTTAACTCCCCACCGGTGATAACCGTTTAACTTCTCATACTCGGGCAGCCAAAGGCGGGGACGCAGCCAGGATAAACGGGTTCGGTAAGGTTCGGGCTCAGGGGCCGTTTGCTCATGTGCAGCAGAACGATTCATTAGGGGGCGCCCGAGGCGTTCGCCGGTGCTTTCAGAACCCATCCAGAAGTGATCAGGCAGAGTTACTTCAGAAGCCTGATCACGATCAAAAGTGTGAAGAATTAGTTCATTTTGCTGCTGACGGATGTAGGCGATCTTGCCTCCGTTGGGTGAGTAGGAGGGCTCTACATTGTTAAAGGGGTTATCGGTGAGTTGTATGACCCTGTTGTGGTCTTTATCAAATTCATAAAGATTCATGGAGCCATCAAAATCCGTTACAAAAAGGAGCCGGTTTTCTGTCGGGTGCCAGGAGATGTCAAATATCGAACCGGATTCAAATACGATATCCGGATTTCGATTGAAAAGTGCCGGCTTCTGATCGAGATCTTCAAACCAAACAGCCTGTACTCCGTTCACATTTCCGATGATGGCTGCATCAGTCTGTTGAACTGGGTGTTTAGCCACCTGGATCACCGACCCATTCTCATTCATTTCAAATGCGTGTTCTACCGCTCCGCTTGTCGTGTTGATTTTGACCAGCCTGTTTCTTTGTCCGTCCGTTTGAATGGTGTAGATACCGTCATTTGCAGGGTGCGGAGAGAAGACTCTTTTTCCGGTTGTGATGCGTTGGGTGGTAAAATCTGATGTGGCAAGAAGGTGTACATCTCCCCGAAACAGGTTGTCATATAGGGTGTCTGTATGATAACGGGAGAAATAGATTCCCGTTGAGTCTGGCGTGTAATTATAAATGTAATCTTCAGAGAGAACCACTTCCTTTTTCAATGATACAGAGTGTGTCTCGAGGTCGGCCAGATAAAATCCTGAAGGGCGGTTACAAAATCTACCATAGAACAGAATGGAGGTGTTGGAAGACCATAGCGGGCGCGCCATTTGCCGGCAGCTGCCCTTCATGTCAAACGTTTGATGTGAGGTGTCGCCCGACGGCGATAGTTCGGATAGCCGATCGGATTCTGCCTCATAAGCATCGTCCATGAACTGTCTGTAGAGCTGGGAAGGCCAGTAACCGGTTGCGTTGCGAAGAGCCATTCCGTACCCCAGCAGTGGCCAGCGATAGTGAAACTCAATGGATTCGCGCAGCGAATCGGTACCATGGTTTTGAATCAGCCAATGGGTGAACTGATAGCCCCCGACATAATGCCGGTTAAATGGCAGCGAGTAGTCGGATGTGTGAAAAAGTTGTCCCATTGACCAGGGGTCGGAGCTGTCAAGAAGGCTGTTAAACTGGTGAGTAAACCAGGGGTAATTTCCGCGACCGGATCCGGGAATACTCCCATGGCTTTCATAGTGAACGGCTATTCCCTCGTGCAGGCCAAGCGGCGCCGCTAGGTGAACCGACCGGCGCATGTCTGGGCTGAAAAGTGTAAGGAGAGAAGTTACGGATGACGGATTGATGCTGAAGTGCAGGGCATGAACCAGCTCATGAGGCAATACGGCTTCAAGCCAATCGCCTGAGGCGGGGTTTAATGCTTTACCCTTGATCGGGGCAAGTTCAACCTCAGATCTGAAATTAAATGGAGAGACGAACCCGTTTGAGCGATCGTTTTCAGGATTGAGGATTACGGTAAAATTGTGAAGGTCGCCGCCAATCAATTCCCGGATATTATCATATTCAGTTTGAAGAATGGAAAGAGCTCTTTCTGCCTCATCAAGGTATCGGGCAGGAAAGATCAGCCGAAACTGTTCCGTTTGAAGCTGCTGCCAGTTTTGGCCGGGCACCCTGTATTGGGTTGAGTAGACCTGGGCGACTGCACTTTCCCAAATAAAAAGAGAGAGAATAAAGTAGGCGGCTATAATCCTGAACATAAACAGATGATGCAAAAAAAGATGGATAATTCAAATATCCAACCGTCAGGTGTTAGAGATCATGTGAACGGTTTGACTGTCTGACCAGGGGAAAAGATTATGACAAATTCAGGTCAATTTGGAACCTTTATATAGAGAAATTCTTTATGTTTTTAGAACAGTAACAACAAACAACCTAAAGAAATAGGTGAGGTTAGGATGGTAAGTGAAAAAGAGATCAATAAACTTGCGGCCCGGAACGGGAAGAATCTGGTAACGATCACACTTCCAACGCACAAAACCGGAGAAGAATCAAAACAAGATCCCATTCGATTAAAAAACCTGCTTAATGAGGCAGTCACAATTTTAAAGGCAAACGGCATGAAAGAGCCGGATGCCGAAAGCTATTTGTCAGAAGCATATAAACTGCTCGACAAACCGATGTTTTGGTCGCATGCCGACAAAGGTCTTTCAATCTATGTGAGTGATGAAGAGTCTGAAATTTATAAACTGCCCTATGAAGTGGAGAGTGAAGTCTATATCAATACACACTACCTGATTACACCGCTTTTGCCAATGCTGAGCATGGACGGATCCTTTTGTGTATTAGCCGTTAGCCGTCAGAAGGCAAGGCTTCTGAAATGCACCCGAAATGAAGCGGAAGAGATCACTCCAGAAGGGGTATCTACATCTGTAGAAGATTACCTGGAGGTTGACCCCGAAAGGCAGCTTCAGTTTCACACGGGGGCAAGTGCTCAAAAAGCAGTCTTTTTTGGCCATGGCGGAAGTGAGGAAGACCGCATGGTCATTGTAGAGCAGTATTTCCGTGAACTCGAAAAGGAAATCACACGGGTGATGAGAGAGCGAAATGACCCGCTGGTACTCATCGGGCTTAAAGATAATATTGCCCTTTACAAAAAAATAAACGGCTATTCGCGTTCACTGGATGAAGCGATAGAATATAATCCGGATGAACTGTCAGACCGTGAATTGCGTGAAAAGGGGTGGGAGTCTATCAAGTCTCATTTTCTGAAAGAGATGTACCACTCGCTTGAGAAGTTTTCTGAGCACGGCGAGGGCAAGGTTTCCAATAACCTGGGTGATATCGTCGAAGCAACCGTTCAAGGGCGGTCACACACCATTTTTATCTCAAAAAATGAAAAGAAATGGGGCGTTTTTGATGAAGAGCATCAGACGGTTCACTATAGCAGCAAGCCTAAAAACGGTGATATCGAACTGCTCAACTGGCTCTCTATAACAGGCCGAAAAACCGGAAGCAAGGTCTATATACTTCCTAAAGAGGAGATGCCGATGCACTCTACGGTTGCGGCAGAGTTTCGATTCTGAAAAACCTGAAAATCTGTTTCACCTTCAGGCGATGGCGGAGAATTCCGTCATCGCCTTTTTTATTTGAATTTAAAAAGTTGTTACGGGAGGTAAGGCGGTTTCATAGAGTGGCGCTATTTTATTACTATATGCATGATGTTTTGCCTTAACCCATAATCAACCGAAAGAATGAAAAAAGCTCTACAAACCCTTTTAATATTACTTTTTATTCCGGCAGTGGCATTTTCGCAGGTTCAGCTCGACTACTACCTGCCAGATGATGTGACGTATAACCCGGATATTCCCAAGCCATCTGAGGTCATCGGACACGAGGTTGGCGAGTGGCATATCACTCACGATAAACTGGTTTACTATATGTATGCGGTTGCCGAAGCGTCTGACCGTGTAACCATCCGTGAGTATGGACGAACACACGAAGGGCGTCCGTTGCTGCTGCTTACCATCACGACACCGGACAACCACCAGTCAATTGACCGGATTAAGGAGAACCATCGCCTGTTGCGGGACCCTTCACAGTCAGCCAACCTGGATGTGGAATCCATGCCGGTTATTGTAACCCTTGGTTACAGTGTTCACGGTAATGAAGCAAGCGGTTCGAATGCATCAATGTTGAGTGCATACTACTATGCAGCAGCTCAGGGTGAGCAGATTGATGAGATTCTGAACAACACCGTGATTCTGCTGGACCCCTCATTCAACCCCGACGGCTTGCAGCGATTCTCAACATGGGTAAACAGCCATAAGAGCCACACTACGGTAACCGACCCGAATGCACGTGAGTTTAGTGAAGTCTGGCCAAACGGGCGTACCAATCACTACTGGTTCGACCTGAACCGGGACTGGATGCCCGTTGTTCACCCTGAAAGCCGAGGGCGAATTCTCTACTATCATGAGTGGCGGCCACACGTACTGACCGACCATCATGAGATGGGAACCAACTCTACCTATTTCTTTCAGCCTGGCATTCCCTCACGAACACACCCTCTTACACCGCAGCGGAATCAGGATCTGACAGCTGCAATTGCAGAGTTTCATGCGGATATTCTGGACGATATTCAGAGTCTCTACTATACAAAAGAGTCATTTGATGACTACTACTATGGCAAAGGGTCGACCTATCCAGATATTTTTGGCACCATCGGGATTCTCTTTGAACAGGGAAGTGCCCGCGGACATGCCCAGGAAAGTGTAAACGGAATCGTGGAGTTTCCATTTGCCATACGCAATCAGTTTTACACCTCACTCTCTACGGTGATCGCTTCGAATGCACTCAGAGTTGACCTGCATGATAATATGAGAGAGTTTTACCGAGAGGTGCAGCAAGAAGCATCAAGAAACCCCGTCAAGGCGTTTGTAATAGGCGACCAGCACGACCAGGGCAGAAACTTCCACTTTGCAGACCTGATGAGTCATCACAATGTAGAGCTCTATGAGCTGGCACAAGATCTGGAAATAGATGGCCAGGAGTTCAAGCGTGGCCGGGCCTGGGTAATTCCGACTGAGCAGACAGAGTACAAGTTTATCGAAGCGATGTTTGAAAAGCGCCTGGAGTTTCCTGACAGCCTTTTCTACGACGTCTCGACATGGACGCTGCCACTGGCATTTAATCTCCCTTATGCTGAATTAAGCCAGAGACAGTTAAGTGACGATCTGTTGGGCGACCAGGTCATCGAACCGGAACTGCCACAAGGCCAGATGGTTGGCGGACGCAGCAACTATGCCTATGCCTTTGAGTGGGACGAATATTATGCCCCAAGAACACTCTACAGGCTGCAGAAGCTGGGTGTTCGAACCAAGGTTGCTGCACGGACCTTTCAGTCTGTCGTTGCTACAGGTGTACAGGATTTCCATTATGGCACAATACTGGTTCCGTTAGGTATTCAGGATGTAGATGAAATGGAGATATACAGAACGCTGCAGAAAGCGGCTGAAGAGGATGGAGTAACCGTTTATAATTTGAGAACCGGACTCTCCACTGCAGGAATTGATCTCGGTAGCCCGAATATGAATTCACTGAACAAGCCGAGCATTGCCATACTTGCCGGCAGCGGAATCAGCAACCTTGAAGTGGGTGAAGTTTGGCACCAGCTTGATCAGAGATACCGGATACCGATTACCGTCATGGATAAAAACCGGCTGTCACGAGCCGACCTGAACCGATACAACCGGATTGTTCTGGTAAATGGAAACTACAATGATCTGAGCGACCGGGAAGTAGACAGTATCAAAGACTGGGTTCGCAGCGGGGGAGTCCTCATTGTGCAGAGAAGTGCCACCAACTGGGCACGCAGCCAGGGACTTCTGAATGCAGAGCCGGTTGAGCGTGAACGCCGCGAAACGGGCCGGATTGCCTACGAAGATCTGCAGCGAACCCGGGGTGCACAAGTGTTGGGGGGGTCCATTTTCAGCGGATCACTCGATATAACGAATCCGTTAGGTTATGGTTACCGAGACGGCAGCATGAGTGTATTCAGAAATAGCACAAACTTTCTGCAGAAAACGGATAATCCGTTTGCCACACCGCTTTTCCTGACTGAAGACCCATTGGTGAGCGGTTATATCTCAGATGAAAACCTGGAAGTGATTGGCCATACGGCATCTGTCATCGTAAGTGGTTTCGGATCAGGGCGTGTTATCGGGTTTGTAGACAATCCGAACTTCAGGGCTTTCTGGTATGGAACCAATAAGCTGTTTGCCAATGCCCTGTTCTTTGGAGATACGATCAGCGGAGCCGCAGCGAATTAATGATTCGCACAAATGGAACTGCACTTTGACAAATTGAAGATGTAAAAATGTGACTTCCATGAAGCTGTTGAGATCATTTCAACACGATATATAGAAAAATTTACAACTTCTAACCTATTGAGCCTGTGAATGTTATGATGCATTCACGGGCTTTTTTATTTTAATTAAGACAGAAAGTTCTTAAAACTCTTGACAATCATTCCATGCGGCCGTAATTTAAGATTAAATACTCTTAAATATTTTAATGGATCATAATGTTGCTATCAAAATCTTGTATATATGGGCTGAGGGCGTCCCTTTACCTGGCGTCCAGACAAAATGGCGATTTTGTTCCAATTCGTCAATTAAGTGATGACCTGGAGATCTCGTTTCATTTTCTCACAAAAATACTTCAAAACCTGACAGCCGAAGATCTTTTGGAGTCTTTCAAGGGCCCGAATGGTGGTGTCAGATTGAGCAGGCCAGGAAGTGAAATTACCATTATGGATATTGTGGTTGCCATTGATGGACCTGCACTCTTTACAGAATGTGCGCTGGGACTGCCAGGATGCGGAGTCAAAAAGCCGTGTCCGTTTCACGACCAGTGGGCTGAAACCCGCGACTCAATCAAGAATATGATGGAAAGCACCAGCATCAGTGACCTGGCAATTAAAGGTAAAAATGAAAATCTCAGACTGACCGCTGAAGGCGGGTTTGAAAACCTCTTTGACATCTAAAGACTTTTTTTTAAATATTAAACAGATAAAATACTCTTAAAACTACTAATGACTCATAATCTTAATTCAATGAAAGTTTTATTAACAACATTATTCTTAGCAGGCTTTTTACTAAGCGCATGCTCATCAGACGATTCAACGGATCGGCAAAGTCAATCTGCTGCAAATACCCAGGAGCAAGGCTTAACCGAATTTGAACTCGAACACGGAATCGGTCCGGTAACAGAACGTATCGAAATCAGTGATGAAATTGACCAGGATAAGGTGATTCGCGGAAGAGATATCTATGAGATGAAATGTGAAATGTGTCACAATATGGAGGGCAGAATGGTTGGCCCTCCACTGGGTGAAGTGACTGACAACAGAAGCCCTGAATTTATTATGAACTTCATTCTCAATCCGGGCGGTATGGTACGTGAGCATCCGGTAGGAAAAGAACTGCTTGCCGAATATATGACCGCCATGCCATTTCAAAATGTAAAAGAAGATGAAGCACGCGATATCGTAGAGTTCCTTAGATACTATGCTAAAAACAACTAAAAACTTCCTCTATCAATCAAAAACAACAATACCATGAGCAAAAATAAAAAAACAACGTTACGAGGGATGATGTTCGGGGCAGCATTTGTGGCAGTAGCCGCACTTGTTTTCACGGGGTGTCCTTCGCAGCAAGGTATGATGACCAGCGGCGACGCTGCTCAAAAAGTATATGTAGCTCCCGGAGAGCATGACGAATTTTACGGATTCTTTTCCGGCGGTTACAGCGGACAGCTAAGTGTATGGGGACTCCCATCATCCAGGCTTCTGAAAGTAATACCAGTATTTTCACAGGATCCTGAAACAGGATACGGATACTCGGAAGAGACCAAGCCACTGTTTGAAACCAGTTACGGATTTATTCCATGGGACGATTCTCACCATCCGCACATCTCTCAAACAGACGGTGATGCTGACGGACGATGGATTTTCATCAATGCAAATAATACCCCGCGTATTGCACGCATTGACCTGAAAACGTTTGAAACCAAAGAGATTCTGGAACTGCCGAATACAGGTGGTAACCACGCATCTTCTTTCGTAACCTCAAATACCGAGTATGTTATCGGTGGTACACGTTTCAGTATTCCTTTCGATGCTGATCTGGATGTGCCCATTGACAGCTACAGTGATGAGTTTAGAGGAGCCCTCTCTTTTGTTGCCGTAGATCAGGAAACAGGAATGATGGATCTGGACTTCCAAATCGTTGTACCTCCATACAACTATGACCTGGGCCGTGCAGGTAAAGGTCCTTCCTCAGACTGGGTGTTTTTCACCACTTACAATACTGAAGAAGCTCACACCATGCTTGAAGTCAATGCTTCCAGAAATGACAAAGACTTTATCGCTGCTGTAAACTGGAAAAAAGCTGCTGAGCTGGTACGAAATGGTCACGGAAGAACTGTGAACGCAGAGTACTATCACAACTATTATGAAGGTAATCAGGGATATGCCATCAATGACATCAAAAATGAAGTCACTGTACTGGATACCCGTGAAATTGATGAGAATTTCATCTATTACCTGCCAACTCCTAAATCTCCGCACGGAGTAGATATTGACCCGACAGGAGAGTATATCGTAGGTGGCGGTAAACTGGCTACAGTGATTCCGGTACACTCCTTCTCAAGAATGCTGGAAGCGATCGAAAATGGCAATGTCATTGACACCATTGATGGAATCCCCGTTCTGGATTACGATTCTACCATTGCCGGTGAAGTTGAAAACCCGGGTCTGGGTCCGCTTCACACTGAATTTGATGGCCGCGGGTATGCGTATACATCCGTCTATATCTCTTCAGAGATTGTAAAATGGTCGCTCGAAACCTTTGAAGTTGTAGACAGAATAGATGCCTATTACTCAATTGGTCACCTGATGATTACTGGCGGTGATACAAAGAATCCGGATGCCCAGTATATGGTTGGATTGACGAAAACTGCGAAAGACAGGTTCCTGCCAACAGGGCCAAAGCAGAATCACCCGGCTCAATTATATGATATCAGTGGTGACAGAATGGAGCTTCTGCTCGATTTTCCAACCATTGGTGAGCCTCACTACGCACAGGCAATTCGCGCAAGCAAAATTGTTGATAACGTAGCGCAGATTTATGAGATGGAAGATAACGATCACCCTGATGCCCTGCGTAGAATTGCAGACAACAGAGTTGAAAGAAATGGCAACAATGTTCATGTATACATGGGCTCTACACGAAGCCACTTCCGTCCGGACAACATTGAAGGAATTAAGCTGGGCGACACCGTATACATCCACCTCACCAACCTCGAGCAGGAGTGGGATGTGGTGCACGGTATTGCCATAAAAGGTGCTAACAATGCAGAGATACTAGTGGCCCCGGGTCAGACCAAGACCCTGAAATGGACACCGACCAGAACAGGAATCTATCCGTTCTACTGTACAGCTTTCTGTTCGGCTCTTCACCAGGAGATGCAGGGATATATCCGCGTGTCTGCTGCAGACTCTGATGTTGAGTTAACCTGGAGAACAGGTACGAACTAACGATCCCCTCGTCCCGAATCATCGGGACATATGATCCATAACCGGGCCCGGGTAGACACCGGGTCCGGGATTATATAGGTGACAGTTGGTTGATCATGGGGCTGATAAATTCAGCCCCCTTATGAACCAACCTTTTATAAAAAAAATAAGCAAATGAAATTGAAATCCAGGCTTTTGATGGCATTAGGTGCACTAATGCTGATCTCTCTCTACTACATGCCTTTTTGGACAATCGATATGTCAGCTCCCCAGTACCCTGAAGGTATCGGGATGTATATCCATATCGACGATGTAACCGGTCATAAAAGACACGATCTGCAAAGTATAAATACGTTAAATCACTACATCGGAATGGCAGAAATACATAAGGAAGATTTTCCGGAATTTGTCATCATGCCATGGATCATTGGATTTTTAATTGTATTTGGATTACTGGCAGCTATTGTAGGCAGCACCAAACTGGTCATCACATGGCTTGCATTGATGATTATACTCGGTATAATCGGTTTGGTGGATTTCTATATGTGGGGCCACGATTATGGAAATAATTTAAGCCCGGATGCGCCGATCAAGGTGCCGGGTATGAGCTATCAGCCACCGCTGATAGGGTGCAAACAACTGTTGAATATCAATGCATGTTCATGGCCATATACAGGCTCCATATTTATTGGATTGTCAATGGTGTTTTCAGGTGCTGCACTATATTTCGAAAAATTTAAAAAATAAATCTCAACATTAAATCATTCGGATCATGGGGAATCGAATAATATGGATCGTTGTAGTGTCAGCCACCCTGCTGATATCATGCAACAACCAAAACAGCTCCCAGCAGGAGCGTGAAGTTTTTCTCTATCAAAACTCTGTGGATATTGAATATGGATCAGATATCTGCAGTTTCGATGGAGAGGTTATTGAAACCGTACGTTACGGTGGCAAAATCACAATGACTGACGGTGAAGTACACAAATTCATGTCGGTTGAATGTGTGGCCGGATTTGTACTGGGCCAACAAGACAGATCAAGGATAGAACGGATCGAAATCGTGGACTTTGCACACGGACAGCAATATCTGCCGGCAGACCAGCTTGTCTACTTAAGAAGCCAGCTCAGGCCCAGTCCAAACGGAATGAATCTGACGGCTATAGATGATTCCAACGAAAGGATGAAAACCTATATCTATGATGCTTACCCTGGTGAATTCTTCAACTGGGAAGAAGTTCTGGAGCTGGTTAAAAGTGAGTGGAATCTCGCCGTAACGGCGATGAAATAGTTGAATTATAATTAAAATTTGAGGTATTGACCATGAGGGGTGGATCAAAACAAATACTCATTGCAGCCATTGCAGTGATCGCAATCCTGGCTTGGGGCTGTGAGCCTAAACCACAGCCTATTGAATACGGTAGTGACGGATGTGCCTACTGCCGGATGATGATCAGTGACGCAGAGTTTGGGTCCCAGGTTTTAAATCATCAGGGGAGATCGTTTAAATTCGACTCTGTAGAGTGTATGGCCGCCTATGATATCACAGAAGAGGGTGAAAATATTCATTCCAGATGGGTTCCGGATTTTCTGAATCGTGAAAACTGGCTGGAAGCTGATCAAGCTTATTACCTTCACAGTGAAACTCTTCGCAGCCCAATGGGCCTGTTTCTATCAGCATATTCAACCCTTGAAGACGCAGAAAGGATGCGTGATGAATATGGCGGCCGCATCATCGGATATGATGAGGTAAAAGAAATTGTAAAGCAAGAGTGGCTGGAGAACAATTCCGGTCATGAGATGCACCATTAAACAGAGGGCAGAGATGAAGATTTTAAAATATATCGGACTCGCCCTGATAATTACATGCTTATCCGTTCCGGCATCGGCGCAGATAAAAGTAAGTCCTGAGGGCCCTGTCCAATCGATCAAAGAGGCGATTGAAAAAGCAGAACCGGGTGAGCATATTCGGGTATACCCGGGAACATACCGGGAGAGCGATATCATCATTGACAAACCCATTACCCTCGAAGGAGTGGACAGGCCTGTTGTCGATGGAGGACAAGAAGGGTTTATATTTATCATTACAGCTGACAGTGTAACGGTGAAGGGCTTTGATATCCTCAATACAGGCCGGAGCTATATCCGGGACTATGCCGCCATAATGCTGGAAAAAGCAAATGACTATGTTATAGAAGATAATCGGCTCGACAACGTATTCTTCGGAATCTACCTGGCAGAAACAGACCGGGGAGTTGTTAGAAATAATCAAATAGAGTCGTACGACAGGCGGGAGGCTTCATCCGGAAACGGTATCCATTTATGGAATGTGAAAAATCCGTTGATTATCGATAATGATGTGAGGGGAATGAGAGACGGTATTTACCTGGAGTTTGTAGAAAATGCAGAGATCAGAGGGAACATCAGCAATGATAACAACCGCTATGGCCTGCACTATATGTTTTCTGACGGAGGCAGGTACCACAATAATACCTTTAAGAGAAACGGAGCGGGTGTTGCCGTCATGTACTCTGAAAATGTGGATATGATTGATAATATCTTTGAGCACAATTGGGGGACTTCAGCCTATGGCATGCTCTTGAAAGATATTCGTAACAGCCGCATTGAAGGCAATCGATTCTACCGAAATACCGTAGCCATCTATTCAGAGGGGACCACCAATGTGCACATTCACAGAAATCATATAGAGCTGAACGGGTGGGCAGTGAATATCAAATCGAACAGCATGCGCAACCGATTTACAGAGAACAACTTTATTGAAAACAGTTTTGATGTACGTACAGACAGCCCCAGAAACAACAACGAGTTTGACGGGAACTTCTGGAGTCACTATGAGGGGTATGATCTGGACAGAGACGGTATCGGTGATGTGCCATACAGGCCGGTAAGCCTCTTTTCAATGATCATAGAGAAACAACCGGAATCACTTATTCTGCTGCGAAGCATGTTCATTCGGCTGCTCGATACTGCAGAGCGAATTGCTCCGGTTCTGACTCCTAAAACCCTGTACGACGAAAACCCAAAAATGGATCGAATACAATGATAGAAATTAACGATATCAAAAAGTCTTTTGGCGATCTGAACGTATTGAAGGGTATGAACCTGACAATACCCAAAGGACAGGCTACGGGAATTGTTGGCCCGAACGGCGCCGGAAAGACGACACTTATTAAAACGATACTGGGCCTGGTTAAAGCCGATTCCGGTGTGATTAAGGTCAATGGCAAACCACTCGACAAAGACGGGGAGTACCGAAGAAATATCGGTTATATGCCTCAGGTGGCCAGATACCCGGAGAACATGAGAGTCTATGAACTTCTGGATTTTATTAAAGGTATCCGGGAGCAGGAGCCTGTATTTGAACAGGAACTGATCGAACAGTTTGCATTAGAGTCGGAGCTCAAAAAACCGCTGAGAACACTTTCGGGCGGTAACCGGCAGAAGGTGGGGGCCACACTGGCCATGATGTTCAACCCGGAGATTCTCTTCTTTGATGAGCCGACCGCCGGACTCGATCCGCGTTCCAGCCATAAGTTCAAGAAGAGGGTTCAGGCCGAAAAGGAGAACGGAAAGACCGTTATTATTACATCTCATATTATGAGCGAACTGGAGCAGCTTGTGGATCACGTCATCTTCATCCTTGACGGACAGATACGCTACTACGGCTCCATGCAGAACCTGCTGGCCGAGAGCAATGAAAAGCGCCTGGAAGCGGCCATCGCAAGTTTAATGGAAGATAAAAAAGAGGTGGCAGCATGAAACTCTTGACACACATTATCAAAAATGAATGGAAAACACTGCTCCGGGGCAAATGGGTGATCGGATACGGATTAATCTTTCTGATCCTGACAGAGTCCCTTCTTCGTTTTGGGGGCGGCGGCGCCGAAACCCTGCTCAGCCTGAGTAACGTCATGCTGCTCTTTGTGCCTTTGGTGGGTATGATATACGGCATCCTGTACATCTATCAATCACGTGAATTTGTTGAGCTGCTGCTAACGCAGCCGATAAACAGACGGGTTTTATACTGGGGATTGTTTCTGGGCATTGCGACTCCCCTGATGGCCGCCTTTATTGTAGGGTCGATGTTGCCCCTGCTCTGGCACGGAATCCTCTTCATTGACGGGGTTGCATCGGCCATGGTACTGGGGCTTGGCGGTGTTCTGACACTGATATTTGTCTCGCTTGGATTTGTATTCGGCCTGCTGTTTTATGAAGACAAAATTAAAGGGTTCGGGTTCACCATTGTGATCTGGCTGTTCCTGGCTATCCTCTATGACGGATTGGTACTTATGCTGGTTTTTATGTTTGGCCAGTATCCGCTTGAAAACTTTGTCATTGCCGTTTCCATGCTCAACCCGATCGACCTGGCGCGCATTATGGTTATGCTTGAGTTTGATATCTCTGCCCTGATGGGGTATACGGGTGCTGTTTTCAACCGCTTTTTTGGAACCACACTGGGTATTACTGCAGCAAGTGCAATGCTGTTGGTGTGGCTGGCCGTTCCAACATGGTTTGGTATGCAGGTATTTCGTAAAAAAGATTTTTAATAACCGTTCCGGTATTCTCAATCAATTCATAATAAATGAAGATTTTAGATAGGAAAATATTCATCAGAGGTATCGTATGAACGGTATTAAGGAGCTTATTCAAAAATATAATGTAACAGGGCCGAGGTATACCTCATACCCAACGGCGGTTCAGTTTACGGAGGTAGACAACCCGTCAGATATTATAGACCAGGTGAGTGAGAGAAATCTAAAGCCCGCAAATATCTCACTCTATTTTCATGTGCCGTTCTGTTTCTCACTATGCTGGTATTGCGGCTGCACAAAAATTATTTCAAAAAATACGGATCGTGGAGATGCATACATCGATTACCTGGTAAAGGAGATGGATCTGATAGCCCAGACTTTGCATTCGGATTCGAGGGTGATACAGCTGCATATGGGGGGTGGTACACCTACCTTTTTAAGGCCGGATCAGCTGCAGCGTCTCGGTTCGGAGGTGGAGAAACGGTTTACATACCACAAGGAGATCGAGTTCAGTGTCGAAATCGATCCGAGAACCTGCACCAAAGAGCACGTTGAGGCGCTCGCATCCATAGGATGCAATCGTGCATCACTTGGAGTTCAGGATACCAATGAGGAGGTTCAGGAGGCAATTCACCGAATTCAGCCTTTCGAGCAGACCAAACAGGTAACCGTCTGGCTCAGAAATGAGGGCATTGAATCCATTAACTTTGATCTGATCTACGGCCTGCCCAAGCAGAACCGCAAGACGTTCAATAAAACACTGGATGATGTCTTGTCATTGAGCCCCGACCGGTTTGCGGTATACAGTTATGCCCACCTCCCCAGCCTGATGCCGTCTCAAAAATTATTGAACGTGGAGGATTTTCCTTCACCCGATGAAAAGCTATCCATGCTGATGCTTGCCATTGAGCGCCTGCAGCAGGAGGGGTATCTCTATATCGGGATGGATCACTTTTCTAAAAAAGGAGATGAACTAACCCGGGCCTTCAGTGAGGGAACATTGCAGCGAAATTTTCAGGGTTACAGCACACATGCCAATACCGATATGTATGCATTGGGAATGTCAGGCATCTCTATGGTTGACAGTGTATACTATCAGAATACAAAAGACCTGAACGAATACTATGAAGTATTGGATGAGGGCAGGCTGCCGGTCATAAAAAAAATTCAGCTCACTCAAGATGACAAGATCCGGCGTGATTGGATTATGCACCTGATGTGTAAGCCATCCGTGAAGTTTGAACCGTTCAATGAGAAATGGAATATTGACCTGATGGTATACTTTGGAGACGAATGGGGCAGGCTTGATGAATTGGAAGAAGACGGGCTGATACTGCGACTGAACGATGAGATCAGAATACTTGAAAAGGGAAGGCTGTTTTTAAGAAATATCGCAATGGTGTTTGATGCATATCTGCCAGCCGACCGCATAACACAACGATTTTCAAAAACCATATAACCTGCAAATGGATCTGAAACCGGAAGATAAAAAGTGGCTGAGGCTCTGGTTTATCAGTGGAGCTGTATTAATCATTTTAATACTTGTTATCGGTGGCATTACGCGCCTGACCGGATCGGGTCTCTCAATGACAGACTGGAAGCCGATCATGGGGGCCATACCGCCCCTGAGCGAACAGCAGTGGGAAGATGCATTTGAACAGTACAAACAGTTTCCGGAATACCAGCAGATTAACCGCGGGATGGACCTGGCAGGGTTTAAGTTTATCTTTTTCTGGGAATATCTTCATCGGATGATTGGACGCTTTATCGGCATCGTATTCCTGGTGCCGTTTATCTACTTTGTTGCCAAAAAGAAATTGAATGCCAAATGGCTTAGAAGGTCCGTCTGGCTGCTGATACTGGGTGCATCGCAAGGGCTGATGGGGTGGTATATGGTTCAGAGCGGGCTGGTCGACCTTCCGTATGTCAGTCCGTACCGGTTAACAGCCCATCTGTTACTGGCATTTATCATCTTTGGGTTTTGTGTATGGTATGCTGCCGACCTCACTAAGTTTAAACCTCAATATGAACCCAGGAAAAGAGAAATTTCAGTTTGGTTATCCCTGATTCTTATCGTTACAATGATACAGGTTGCTTATGGCGGTCTGGTAGCCGGCCTGAATGCCGGCCATGTCTATAACACATTTCCCAAAATGTTTCAGTATTGGGTCCCCCCTGAACTCATGGCATTGGAGCCCTGGTATCAGAACTTTGCCGAAAACTCCTCAACCGTGCAGTTTATTCATCGCCTGCTTGCAACGATAATGGGACTGGGAGCCATTGCATATTGGGTACGCCTCTACATGGCAAAAACCAGCAAGTCTGCAAAACTGTTTGGTTTGGGGATATTTGCAGTTGTTCTGATTCAGTATTTGCTGGGGGTATTCACCCTGATTACGCATGTAGACTTGACGCTGGCTGTGCTTCATCAGTTCTTTGCGCTTATTCTGGTCGGGATACTTCTGCTTGCACTTTACAGGGTGAAACAGAACAGTAAACGAATGCCGCATCCCGGATAAAAAAGTGGTTGAATGATGGATAGAGAAATACAGTTTTTCCGTTCCGTCTGGCTTTGGAGCCTGGGGTTTTTTCTGCTGGCTGCATTGACCGGTTTCCTTTTTCGCTATAGCATGATTACCGGTGATACGTTTGGGCTTCGTCTGTCAAATATACGTCATGCCCATTCCCACCTCATGTTTTTTAACTGGGTGACCCCGGTTCCCATGATGTTTATCGCCTGGCACATCCTGAAAAAAGTACCGGAAGCCATGAGCCAGTTTAAATGGATCATCGGATCGGCAATGGCCATTGGTTTTGCCTCTTTTCCGTTTTTTCTTCTCTACGGATATCATTCGGTTCAGCTTGGATCGGCCGAACTCCCTTTTTCTGTGATTTTGTCAGGACTGGTCATGATCGTTTGGTATTGGTTTATGTGGGTCTACCTGCGATACAGAAATCGTTCTGATGCGACACTTTCCAGGTTATTTTATGATGGATCACTGATCATGCTCGGAATCAGCTCATTAGGAGCCTGGGGGGTGGCCGTAGTTCAGTTCGGTGAGATTGACAACAATCTGTTATCGGCTGCAATGACCCATTTTTTTCTGACCTCGTTTACGGAGGGGTGGTGTATCCTTGCTGCTGTCGGAATACTGTATCAATTCACCGATGCCAAGGCTCACAACCTTCCGTTTGATGCAAACTGGCTGATCGGTCCCCTGGTATTGGGTGTGCCACTCATGTTTCCATTTGGTCTCTCTTCAGACCTGCTGACCCCCGACCTGTTGTGGACAGCTCGGATGGGTGCCGGAGTTGTAGGCCTTGGCCTGGCGGTAAATGCGTTTATTCTGTTTCGGAATTTCAGGCGTCCGCTTGGGTTGCTTTGGTCCATACTATTCCTGCTATTTGGATTGAAAATCGCTTTTCAGCTTGGCGCTGCACTGGTGCCATCCGTTCTCTGGGCAGGGCAGCATGGGGTTCGTGTACTCTATCTCCACCTGTTGCTTTTAGGGTTTGTCAGCGTACTCTACTTTATTGCATATCAAAAGTTGACGCAGTCAGGATCCATTGCAGGAACGGTGCTCTTCACAGGCGGAGTTGTCATTTTGCTTCTGACACTGGTCCCCATTAGCGGGCTATGGCCCATTGAGTGGCAAATTCCCAACCTCTATCAGATCGTCACGGCCGGCGCTATACTGCCATCGGTTGGCATTGCGGTAGAGTGGGTTCAGGTCTGGAGAAACCGGTCAATATCCGGCGGCTGACTCCGGTTGATCACGATCGGCATCTTCGCTGACAACGCCGCCAAGCTCCATTACGGTGAAACCGAACCTGAGCAGCAGTCGTTCGGCGCCGGTTAGCCCGGAAAACTCATTGACAACATCGACAGCCAATTCCGTTTCATCGGTAATCAGCCCTGACACACCCTTTTCAAGCATGGCAACCATTTCATCCTGCCGGTTTACCGTCCAGGCATAAATCTGTCTATGCTGCTGGCGAAATTCATGAACCAGTTCACGTGTGACACTCTGTTGATTGATGGCAAGAAAGTCAATTGGAAGCCGCCCGGGGTCTCCTGCCGCAACAGCTGATACATATCCCCGCGGTATATCCGGTGCGATCTCCTGAAGCTGCCTGATCGCCTCTGTCGATAGTGACATAAGCAGTACCTGGTCTTCCATCCCATGATTCCGGATTTTTCGGATGGTCTCAACAGCCAGTTCAGGGTCAAAACCGTAATACTTCAGCTCAACCATTAACCCGATTTGACCGTTAGCCATCTCCAGGAAGTCATCCAGTGTCGGAATGACAAGCAATGAATCTGAAAAGTGACGATCACTGATCAGCTGAATGCCTGCCAGGTCTGCATAAGGGGTGCCGGCCACGGTGCGGGGATCGCCGGCAACCCGCATGAAGTCTGCATCATGCAAAATGATGGGGGTGCCGTCTGATGTAAGCTGAACATCGATTTCAGCATATTCAATGCCGAGGTCGATAGATTTTTGTAATGCGGCCAGGCTATTTTCGGGTGCTCCGCCTGCATTGGCTCTGTGTGAAACGACTTCGGCCCGGTCTGCCTCCGTACTCATATAGCGGGTAAGTGCAATACTTGAGACGATACTTCCAGAGACCAGTGCAATGAGCAGCAGGCTGACCTTTTTTGGATGGAGAAAACGATAGAGTGTGCGGGCTGTTTTTTGGGTAAGGTGTAACATTCCGGGAGTAACGACCGCTTCATGTCCCCTGGAATAGATGTAGTAGAATTTTGTAAGTATGGCAGAGATCAGGGAGAATCCGATGAATGAGATCAGTACCGAAAAGATAAAGCTGAGTGCCAGGTATCCGCCGGCTGCCGTTGCCAGAACCCGAAGGGAGTCGGTAATAGAGGTGACCCAGCCGGCAAAGTGTGTAAACAGAAACAGCAGGGATGCATCAACAGCGATCCGAATGAAGATCCAAAAGAAGACGGCTACAGCAATACTGATCAGAAACTGAAGAATTTTAGCCAATGGCAGAGACCAGGCTTTTTTCAGGGAGTCACGAAGGGATCGCTTCCCGTCAAGGTAGGCCGGCAGGGCGGGCAGGGTGAACCCGATCAGCAAGGTGATGCTGATACCCCAGACCAGCAGCCAGGCTCCACCCCAGATTAATGCCTGGTACCACTCAGGTGGAGTTGCCGAGATGTAGTAATTGATGTCAAACTCAGCCAGAAAGTGATGGTAAATCAAGCCAATGCCGGCCCCCAGCGGAATGAGCAGAATGATGGCACAAAGGATGGTTATGGCACAGAGCTTGACAATGATGAAGAAGCGCCGGAATATTCTAAAGGCGGTGCCGGTCAGGGTGATTCGGCGTCCGTGAAGATCATCTGAAATAATCTGAAATAGTCCTGCATAACGAATGAGTGTACCAGACAAGGTAATCAGGAGAATCAAAAAGAGATAGGAAAATCCGGCCGGTGATAGCAGCCACCCAATCAGCTCTTCATTGCCAACGAACGATCTGTCACCGCGAAAGACTCCCCAGTGAACCATTGAGACAAAAACAGGGGCCATCAGAGCCGTAAACATAGCATAGACAATCAGCGTCCAGCCGGCCATGGGTTTCCAGAGAAGAACGACCGATCGCCATGCAGACCGGAATGTGGATGTAAAAAAGTAACGGTTCAGGGGCATGAGCCAAAGAATTCAAATGTTTCCTTCTGATTTGTTGTTATAATAACGATAATGTGTCTAAAACGTTTCATTATAGACAGTTAGACAAAGGAATTCTGAATGGACAAACGAAAAGCACGGCTTCAGCGCAAAGCCGATGAGTTAAATGTTGATACAATTAAGCGCCATATTTTTTTATGTGCAGACCAGACCAACCCCAAATGCTGCCGGTCCGATGCCGGCCTGGAGTCCTGGGCATTTTTGAAAAAGCGCCTGAACGAACTGGATCTTGACGGAGAGGGAGGAGTCTATCGAACCAAGGCGAATTGCCTCAGGATCTGTATGCGGGGCCCGGTTGCGGTGGTCTATCCGGAAGGAACCTGGTACCACTCCTGTACACCTGAAGTGCTGGAAGAGATTATCCAAAGACACCTGATCGGGGGAGAACCGGTAGAAGAGTATATGATCACCGAACACCCATTAAACCCGGAATAGTTTGAAACGGCTCCGAATAACTCTAATCATTATAGCTTCAGCCCTGCTGATGTGGCAGGAGGTGTGTGCTCAGTCGGATAGCGAACTTGACAGCCTTCAGAACCGGGCAGAACAGGCATTTGATGAGGGTAGTGAAGAGAAGGCGCTGGAACTCTACAGTGAAATTTTGGAAAAGGATGAGGCACACCTTGAGGCACTCTGGAACTCCGCGGTCATTACTGCCCGGCTTGGTTTTGCACTGGAAGATGATGAAAAGATGGAAGAGTATTTTGAAAGAGCTTTGGTATTTGCCGAAAAAGCCGTTGAGAATCACCCGGAAGATGGGCATGCCCATTATGCACATGCTGTGGCAAAAGGGCGCATGACCGAAGTGCTGGGGACCCGCGACAGGGTTCGGGCAGCACATGACATTAAAGAGAGTATTGAAAAAGCGTCCGGATTGGTTCCCGATTATGCTCCGGTCTGGCATCTGTATGGAGTCTGGCACTCTGATGTGGCGAATGTGTCCCGTGCAGAACGAGCTGCAGCCCGTTTTATATCCGGAGGCCTGCCGGATGCAAGCAATGAAAAAGCCGAAGAGTATTTAAAGAAAGCAACCGAAATGGAGAGTGAAAATATTCTGTTTCGCCTGGACCTGGCGCGACACTACCTGAAGGTCGGTGAAAAGGAGAAAGCGAGGCCGTTGCTGGAAGAGATTCTGGAGATGGAGCCTGTAACAAAATATGACCCGGATAAAATTGAAGAGGCAGAAGATCTGCTGAACAACCTCTGAGGGTCATTTAAATAGAAACACATCAATGGAATTTAACATGAATTTATTCAAAAGAACCTCCGCTGTAGTTGTAATTGCATCTGTTTTACTGCTGATCTTCACCGGCGCTGTTTCAGATGAAGGTGAGATCGACCGAATGATCAAAGAAGCTGAGCAAAAAGTTGAGGAACTGGACGAAGAGTCGGCTCTGGAGATTTATAAAGCGGTACTGGACAAGGATCCGGAGCACTATGAGGCCCTTTGGAATGCAAGCCTGCTCACCACCCGTAAGTACTATCGTAAAAGTGATGAAGATGTTCAAATGGAAGGATATCAGAAAGCCCTTGAAATCGCTGAAAAAACGCTTGAGCTCTATCCCGACAAAGGCCATTCACACTATGTTTATGCCGTGGCAAAAGGGCGGTATGCCGACCTTGAGGGGACCCGCGACATGATTGAGGCGTCACATGAAATCGAAGAGAGAATTGAAAAGGCGATCGAAAAGATACCTGACTACCCGCCTGTATGGCACCTCTATGGAGTCTGGCACTCAGATATTGCCACGGCAAACCGGGCAGAGCGAACGGCCGCAAGCCTGATTTCGGAGGGGCTGCCTGATGATGCCGAAGAAGACAAGGCCGAAAAGTATTTGAATAAAGCGATCGACATGATGCCGGAAAGCATTCTCTTCAGGGTAGACCTGGCCAAACACTATTTGGAGATCGATGAGACCGACAAGGCCAGGGAAGTGCTTGAAGAGGCCGCCTCCATGGAACCCAAGATGATGGATGATGATGATAAAAAGGAGGAGGCAAAGGAGCTTCTGGATGAGCTGTAGAAGGAAAAAGTGGAGAAGGGAAGAAGCAGAGAAGTTTGCACACTTAAATATTGAAGCGGGGGGATGTCTTGCGCCCGGCATCCTAAACCGTACGCCATACACCGGGCGTTACCGAACAGGGCGCGGTTACGGGTGTGGAATTTTAAGCCTGCACCCGGACCTTAGTGAACCGTGACCTCATGGCCATTCTGGCCGCCGTCTCCGTGATTTCGTCGCTGAAACAGCTTGATCAAATTGGAAACGCCATAGAGCAACATAAAGGCTGCAATGAAATAGGCTACTGAATCGGGATTCATCAGAATGAGCACGGCAATAATCAAGGTTAAAAATCCCATGACGGCAAATTGGAAGCCGAGCAGCATCACAAATCCGAAGAACCCGAGAAAGAGTGCGAAGGTATAGGGAATCAGTTCAGGAAGTATAAAGATCAGGATCCCCACAACAATGGGGAAGCCCGCAATAAAGGCCGGGATGCGGGCATAGATAAAGGTTAAGCCCAATGCCACGAGTGATCCTCCGGCAATGAGATACAAAAAGTTCGGATAGATCAGCACCAGGACTCCGGTAACCAGTGCCAGAAGTGCAGTCATCATTTGACGCTCTTTCGACTTTTGAGGTGTTGAGGATATCTGAAAATGAAATTGCATGGCACTTATTAGGTTTGATGGATGAATCAGGACTATGAACCGGGCTTTGGCCTCTCTTTAAGGGCTTGCCTGAAATCGTCCGGGTAATTTATGTTTTTCAGCTCTTCCTTCCCAACATCCAAAGAATCAATCTGAAGATGTTCCAAAAATTTCATCACCATTAGGTGTCCCTCATCCAACCGGGGCTGCAGTTCTGAAATGAGATGGGTACGGTATACACCCGCAAGGGGTTGAATCAGCTCATCATGGCGGATCAGGCAGGCATCGATATGATCATCAAAAGTGACGGAGGAGAGGCGCCTCAGGGTTTCTTCTGCAATGAACGGCAGGTCAACCGGAATGACAGCAACATCGGGAGAATCGTCCCTGGCATCAGAAAGTGCTGTTAAAAGTCCGGAGAGCGGGCCGGCATCGGGCAGGATATCTGGCAACAGACGGCACTCCGATTCATACCGGTTGGGTCCGCTCAGCAGTGTAATTTCGTCAAAGTAGTTGCTGCACCTGCGAATTTGCCGATCGAGCAGTGTTTCATTCTCGAGGGTCAGGAGCGCTTTGTCTTGGCCCATTCGCCGGGAGCCGCCACCACAAAAGATATAGAGAGGCCTTTTCATCACAGGTGGGGTGACAGAATAGCGTTGAAAAAAGGAGTGACCTCAACACGATCGCCGGTGCTATATTCAGTTTCGGGATCCAGCCGCACATAGGCGTGCTGATCGCGGTAAAGCTGCATCAGGTGAGATCGCATGGAGTCTTGTGCAGAAACGGTGAGGCGGTGTTCACTGTCGAAGAAAAGCCGGCCGGTCAGAAAAAGTGATTTCCCGGGGCGCTTGTTGGAGGCCGGGGCTGCCAGCCGTGCGGTTGCCGTATGCGGTTTCAAGCCAAGAGAACGCAGAACGGTTTGGCGTACATAATACTCGGCCGTAAAAACCGCCGAGACCGGGTTGCCCGGCAGGTGGAAAAAAGGAACCCCATCCAGCCTGGTAACGGTAAACGGTTTTCCGGGTTTCTGCTGAACCTTGCGTATAAGTACGTCAGCCCCAAGTTCTGTCATTGATTTTAAAATATAGTCATGCTTTCCGGCAGATATGCCGCCAGTGGTGATCACCATATCGTAATCGTTGCCCAGTTGCTTCATGCGAGCTGTCACCTCAGCGGGATCGTCGTCCAAAACCGGTATCCGTTCAGCCTGGACACCGGGCCAGCTGGAGATGATGGAGTGGAGTACCGGTCCGTTACTGTCGGTATCTTCGTCGATTTCAGAGCCGGTAACCTGCACCGCAATGCGCAGAGGTTTGAGCACCTGAACCATCCGGTTGCCAGATTCAATCAGAAGCCCCATCTCATAAGGCCGGATGAGGGAGCCTTTTTCCAGGACAATCCGGCCGGTTTGATACCCTTCACCTTGTTTTCTGATTGGGTTGCGTGAAGGCAGTGAGTGAACGGTGACCTCGTCACGGCTCTCTTGGGCCGTTTCAACAGGTACAACAATATACTCTCCCTCCGGTATGGGAGCACCCGTCATAATACGTACTGCCACACCGGGCTTTAAGGAATCGGGCTTGTGATCTTCAGGACGAATTTCACCGGCGAGCGGAAAAACCCGTTTTCCGTTGTCGATATCATCTTTATGAAAGAGATATCCATCCATGGCAGAGTTATCAAAACGGGGGATATCCCTGGCTGCTGTGATATCGCTTGCAGCTATACGGCCTACGGATTTAGAGACAGGAATCTTTTCAATATCAGGCGGTGACAGGCGCAGGTTTTTTAGAATTTTTTGGGCTCTGTTGACCGGAACAAACTCTGGATTTCCGGAGTTTTTCATATCTATACCGAATTTAAATAAGTGATAAAATTTGTGAGATTCGCATTGGAAAAGTATGTTATTCGTACGTTTATTGAAAATTAGTTCAGCTCGGCAAAACATTAGATTGGATCGTATTCGACAGATAGACAGGGGCTGAAAACAGGTATGGAAATTCTATGGATAAAAAGAAAAACGGATCACAGTCTCCCGACCAACTTTCGGAAGAGTATATGGGATTTAGCCGCCGGGAGTTTTTGAGGCTGGCATCCCTGTCGGCTGCCGGTGTGTTTACCGGCTCGCTGATGGCCGGCTGCGGTGAACTCTGGGAGCGTCAGGATGTGATACCGGTTGAAAGCTGGCACCAGGGTGTATGCCGCTTTTGCGGAACCGGATGCGGTATCCTGATCGGAATGAATGAAGGTCGCGTGGTCGATGTAAAGGGTGATCCTGATGCCCATAATCGGGGACGGCTCTGTATCAAAGGAATATTAAACCGAGAGATACTTTACGCTGACGATCGCCACCTCTACCCGCTGATTCGGAAGAACGGAGAGCTGGAACGCGCGTCATGGGAGGAGGCGATGGAACTGATTGCCTCCAGGTTCAACCGTGCAATCAGTGAGAAAGGGCCAGACAGTGTAGCGTATTACGGCAGCGGACAGCTCTTCACAGAAGAGAGTTATACCGCCAACAAGCTTTTTAAGGCGGGGATCGGAACCAACAATGTAGATGGCAATCCCCGTCTCTGCATGGCCTCTGCAGCAGTTGGCTATACCAGTGTATTCGGTAAAGATGAGCCGATGGGATGTTATGAGGATACCGATCATGCCGACTGCTTTTTTATAACCGGATCGAATATGGCCGACTGCCACCCAATTGTCTGGGAGAGGGTCAAGGATCGAAAAAAAGCAAATCCTGACGCCTACATCATCGTGGTTGATCCACGAAAAACCAATACCGCAAAACGGGCCGACCTTCACCTTCAGATACGTCCGGGCACCGATGTTTCCCTCTATAACTCGATGATCTACGAGTTTTTCAGGCGCGGGCTGATTGATGACGAGATGGTAGAAGATTATCTCAGGTTTCAAAGGGGGGATGACCGGATTACCCTGGAGCAGTTCAGGGCAAACCTGGAAAACTATACACCGGAGCAGGCGGCGGCCACATGCGGAATTTCGCCGGAACAGATTCGTGAAGCCGCGTTTCGATTTGGCAACTCACCGGCTACGATGTCGTTCTGGACTATGGGGCTCAACCAGCAGACACAGGGAACCGCCTCCAATCGACTGGTAATGGCCATGCATCTTCTGACGGGCCAGATTGGCCGGCCGGGCGCGACGCCGTTCTCTTTAACCGGCCAGCCCAATGCCGGTGGTGGTATTCGGGATACGGGGGCATTGGCGCATACACTGCCCAACGGCCGGGTTGTGGCTAATGCTACACACCGAAGGGAGATGGAAGAGCTTTGGGGTGTTCCGGAAGGATCTATCAGCCCAAACCCGGGATATCATACCATGGCAATGTTCCGGGCCATGTATGAAGGGGATGTGGATTGTGCCCTGATCATGTCTACGAACCCGATACACTCACTTCCCAACATTCTGCCATACCGCGAAGCGATGGAACGTACGTTTGTCGTGGTGGCCGATGCGTTTCACCCCACGGAAACCACAAAGTATGCAGATGTAGTGCTGCCTGCCGCAATGTGGGTCGAAAAGAGCGGTGTATTCAGCCAGTCGGAGCGCAGATATCACTATGTGCCCAAGCTGGCAGAACCGCCGGGAGAAGCCCGAAGCGACTTTGATATCCTGATCGACCTGGCCGACCGCCTGGGACACTCCGATCTTTTCCCCAACCGTACCCAGGAGGATATCTGGAACGAGTGGAGAAAGATTTCCGGAACATCCTACTACAACTTTGAGGGCATCACCTATGAGAGGCTGAAGAATCAGCCCGGAATTCTCTGGCCTTGCCCGGATGAAGATCATCCCGGTACCTGCCGAAGATTTATCCCGGGATCCGATCCGATGGTGCAAAATGAAGATGCCAGAATTGATTTTTATGCCCGGCCCGACGGCAGAGCCATTATCTACCTGCATGAACAGGAGCCTCCGTTTGAGCCGACCAATGAGTCTTACCCCCTTACACTGACCACCGGAAGGGTACTCGAACACTGGCATACCGAAACGGTGACCCGCGGGATCGATGACCTGAAAGGCATTCGCACCGACTTCCTGGAAGTACACCCGGCCGATGCCCGGAAGTATGGGCTGCAGGAAGGGGATACGGTTAAGGTACGAAGCCGGCGCGGTGATGCCGATTTTGTGACACGGATTACCGGCAATATCCGCGAGGGACTCGTTTTTGCCACGTTTCACTCTGCAAAACACCTGGTGAACAAAGTGACCAGCGAAGCGGTTGATCCTTTTTCCCGTCAGCCCGATTACAAACGGTGTGCGGTACAAATCGAAAAAGTTTAGAATGATCATGTCCGGTCATAAAGCAAATATTGGCTTCCGCAAACATCCCGGTCACTCCCGGTGCTTTCATGGGAGTGGGGGGCTGATGAAACCGGCGGCACATACCGGTACTTACTTCTCAACTCAATACGATCCAACCCCATGACTCACATTAAAAAGCCCGGTAAACACCTTCTTATGCTGCTTTCAGCAATGGTAATCTTTGGCCTGGCCATTGCCACAACAGGAGTCTTTTTGGTTGACGGTGGCCAGGACCCTTCGGTCGCGGCATTTGAGGAGATTCACAATTTTGATTCTGAAACAGCCGAATCCCGAAGTACGATCTATGGTGGGGTCGTGCCTATGGCATTTCAATCGCCCGGAGAGTTTGCCCGGCCAACAGCTTCTGCGGATGCGGGGTTCACGGTTGGAGAGCTGATGCGCTGGGCCGGCATGATTTCAATTATTGCAGCCTTGCTGATTCTGCTCTATATCGAGTTTTTCAATCGGCACAAAATGAACCGGCTAAGCTACCGAAGCCTGATGATCGTAAGCATGTTTGCACTGCCGGTCGTAGTTGTACTGAGTACCGGGACAACCGTTTTGGAAACAACAAAGACGGTTCAGTCATGTGCTTCGTGCCATGTGATGGATCCGTTTGTCAACGACTTGTACGACAGCAACAGCAATACACTGGCCGCCCAGCACTACAAGAATGGATGGATTTCGGAATACCAATGCTACACATGCCATACCACTTACGGCGCACACGGAACCTTTGAGGGAAAGCGAGACGGGTTTCGGCACTGGCTGCTCTTTGTAACCAACACCTGGGAAGATCCGATTTCGTTTGCAGGAAGCTATCCGAATCAGAATTGTGCATCTTGCCATGCAGGCACACCAAAATATAATGCCGTACCCAGCCATGCAGCACTCTCTGATCGAATGAGAGCCGACGAGGTGAGCTGCACCTCTTGTCACGGGCCTGCGCATCCAACGCCGGCTGAGCGTGATGACGTACCCGATCGGCCGGCAGATGCCTTTTCTGCGGTCACCATGGAGCTAAATGCAGATGAACTTGCAAAACTGATGGAGATGGTCAATGAGCAATGATATCACAACACAACCCGTCAAAATTGATAAACTGATCCGAATCGCGGTTATCCTTGTGATGGCCGGCATGCTGATGGTCCTGCTCTTTCTGATTACAGGCTTTCAGGCCTGGAGTGTCGGTATCGGTGTGTTTCTGGGAATGCCGGTCATGCTGGCAGGTGTCGTTCTCTATGTTTACGCGGTACTACGGGATCTGCGCCAGAGAAAAGTACTGGATGAGGAAGAACCCTGACCTGGTCGGCCTTTGCATTCTATGATGGAAAAGAAATTTCATCGGCTGAATAAGGACTCTGTATCCTGCTGATCAGCCCAAAATCATTTTCAGCCCCGCTACGACAAGAACGAGGGAGAGCAGTATTCGAATTTTGTGTGGTGATGATCTTCTGCCAAATGTAGAACCGAGAAGCCCGCCAATGCCTGCTGTCAGCAGCCAGATCCAGATCTCGGGTGGAAGAGAAGGAAGGGTTGTCATCACACCCAAAAGGCCCGATATGGAGTTCACAAGAACAAACATTGCGGTGACACCGGAAGTGGTTTTGGTGTCGCAGAGTCCAAAAAGAAGCAGGAGCGGGCTAAGAAAGATTCCCCCACCCACACCGGTCAGCCCGGAGAGCAGGCCGATGATGAGGCCCGCAATGACCATAAGATAGATGGGGAGATTCCGGGCCCTCCGGGTATCGGGCCTGCGAGAAGATCCAATCAGGCGCCAGGCTGCAAAGAGCAGGATGAGCCCGACAACTACCTGATAGTATCCGGCGCCCAGGGTTATGATACCACCGATAAAAGCAGCAGGAACCGAAGCGGCTGCAAACGGCAGGAAAATGCGAACCGAAAAATAACCTGCCCGGATGAAATGAAAAGCTGCAATGGAAGCGACAAGAATGTTCAGAATCAGGGCTGCCGGACGCATGGTGAAGTGGGAGACGGAGAAGAGTGCCATGACAGCCAGATAGCCCGAAGCTCCGCCATGGCCCACCGATGAGTAAAGTGTGGCAATTAGAAATATGCCGAGAGGCAAATAGAGCAGGCAGGTCACTTCCAAATCGAATAAATATTAATGAATATCTGTGTGGTGCGGGGTTAAGGGGTTCACTTTTTGGGCCTGAAAGCGTGGCTGCCCTTTTCGGTAAACTCCATATAGGGGGCGCCGATCAGGTCAAGGCAGTAGGGAATGGCTGCATAGACACCGTCAAGGCACTCGGCAATCGCTTTGGGCTTGCCCGGCAGGTTGATAATAAGCGACTTCTTGCGAATGCCGGCGGTCTGTGCAGAGAGAATTGCCGTTGAAACCACCTGTAGTGAAACCCGTCGCATCTCTTCACCAAAACCGGGAAGGATTTTTTCACACACCTCTTCTGTGATACCGGGGGTGATATCCCTCGGGGCAGGGCCTGTACCGCCGGTTGTGCAGATCAGGCCGATGTGGCGGTCGCTCATCGCGATTAGATGTTCCCGCAACAGCTCCGGCTCGTCGGGAATCACTTCATAATGCCAATCGATCGGATTTTGAATTCTTTCACTAAAATACCGTTTAATTTCAGGCCCGGAGAGATCTTCATACTCTCCGCGGCTGGCCCGGTCGGATAAGGTGATGATGCCTATTGTGACTCTGTCCATAAATTGGTGAATGTCTATTGATATTCGTGGTATTTTTGTTGAAGATAGTAAAAAACCGACCCGGTACAAGATGATGGATGGAGCTATTCAGGAAGGGTAAGCGGTGATCCCCTGAACGGTTGCTTTCATCTTATATTTACCGGGAGCCCGGTTGTCATAAGCTTAATTTTCTAAAGTCCGATATGAATCATCGTTATAGCCGGCAAATAGCACTCTCTGAAATCGGAAACGATGGACAGAGAAAACTGGCCAACGCGTCGGTTGCAGTGATCGGTGCAGGCGGACTGGGGTGTCCGGCACTGCAGTACCTGGCTGCAGCCGGTGTGGGAAGGATTGGAATAGTGGATGGCGATCGTGTCGAGTTGGATAACCTTCACCGGCAGGTATTATATACCGAAAGCGATCAGGGCCGAATGAAGGCGGAAGCTGCCACCGAAACACTTCAGCAGATAAACGGCGGGATCGATCTATGTGCGCACACAGAGTGGTTAAACCGGGAGAATGCGATGGACATTCTCAGCCAATATGACCTGGTTATTGACGCTACCGACAACTTTCCGGCGCGTTACCTCATCAATGACGCCTGTGTAATGCTCGGCAAGCCTTTTGTCTACGGTTCGATCTACCGCTTTGAGGGTCAGGCTGCACTTTTTAACCATCGCGACGGTGACGGAGCCCGGGGGCCTAACTATCGCGACCTCTTTCCCGAACCCCCGCCGGCCGAACTGGCCCCAGACTGTTCGGAAGCCGGAGTGATCGGCGTACTGCCCGGGATGATCGGTATCATCCAGGCCACCGAAGCGATTAAAGTGATTACCGGCATGGAAGGGCATCTTGGCGGGAAATTGCTGATGTTCAATGCCAAAGAGTATGATTTCAGGACCGTTCATATTCGTTCAAGGGATGACAACCCGGTAACCGGCCGGCATCCCGCCATCAAAGAGCTTATTGACTATGAGAAGCACTGTACTCCAAAAGCGAAACCCGGTTTTTTGGAAGTGACGCCTGCAGAACTGAACGAGTGGATGCAGTCAGATTCGGGCCTTCTGCTGGTGGATGTGCGAACAGAGGAGGAGCACAGGGTCTATAATATCGGAGGTAAGTGTATTCCGCATCAACAGGTGGCCGATCTGGCCAATCAAATCGAACCGAAAAAAAACAATGTAATCTACTGCCGCACAGGCCGGCGCAGCAGTGAAGCTATTCAGAGCCTGGCCGATATTGGTATAGCGGGCAACATCTATAACCTGTCCGGAGGCATTGAAGCCTGGAAAAGAACGGTGCAGGCGTAGGGAGAAGCAGTCCGGATTTATAAGGCTGGCATTAAATCCTTCTCAGGGTCTTGAAGATATGGAGCAGGCCGGGGAAAAGTGCATGTACACTCTCTCTGGCACCGCGTGAGCTGCCGGGCAGCGCGATCATCAAAACTCCATTTCGGATACCGGCTGCCTGGTCTGAAATCATGGCAAAAGGGGTTCGGTCCAATCCGTATTGATGCATTGCGTGTGCAATTCCGGGTACTTCGCGATCGGAGATTTCACGGATCACTTTTGGCACCACATCCTTTGGGGCCGGGCCCGTGGAGCCGCATAAAAAGATAAGTTCCGCTTTACGGCTATCCGTGATATCGGTAAGAAGCTGTTTTACGGCATCGGTCTCCTCTTCCAATTGATAGTCTGAGACCAGCTCAACAGGCTCATTGGCCAGATAATCACGGATCACATCGGCAGAGCGATCAGCACGCCGGCCCTCCTTTTTGGCAGTATCGACAGAGATCAGGGAAGTTTGAATGGGAGGATCAAACTCATCTGTCATATCAGATTTTCCGCCGCGTTTTTCAAGAAGCTGGATATCGGTCATTCTGACATCGGCATCCAGCGGCTTCAGCATGTCGTAAGCATTCAGCATGGAAGCCATGACAGCAGTGACCGCTTCCATCTCAACACCGGTTTTCCATACCGCTTCAACCTCGGCAATAAATGTGATGGAATGGTCATGAAATTCATAACTGATTTCAACCCAGTCTACCGGCATTGTGTGGCAAAAGACGATCCAGTCTGACGTCCGTTTGGCAGCCTGGATCCCAGCGCTTCTGGCTACCTCCAATACGTCGCCCTTGGGCACTTTTCGTTCCCGAACCTTTTTGATAACCTCAGGGGTGGAAATTAATTCACCGGATGCTTTGGCGTAACGCAGGGAGTTTCGTTTATGAGAGATGTTGATCATGATCTGTATAGTTTGCCATTCAAGGTGTTTATTGAAAGAGTGCAGCCCGGACAGGGTTTGTTCGATATCTGTTCAATAAGATAACGGGTTGACAGAGCGGAACCGCAATTTAGTAGATAACTGCCGGAGGTTAAAACGAACGGACACCTGTGGATTCAAATAGATTAAGATTTTCACGGTTTATAGTTTGAATGCCCCTAAACTTTTGTCATTTTTTAATCGAAAGCAAAACAATTATTTGCACAAAAAATTTGGTAGAGTTTCATGAACCCTCAGATACCCGCAAAAAAGATAACTGCCGACATGGAGATCAAACTTCGCTGGTTCAGCCTGCTGGCTGAAAAAAGAGGCAGAAGAGATGAGGTGATACAGGTCAGGCCGGGAATGACGGGTGCAGAGTTGATCGATCTTCTCTCTGATGAAATCGAAATACTTGGAAAGTATCGGGAGCATATCCGCCTGGCTGTGAATCGAGAGTATACCAGCCCGGAAACCGTTCTCAAGAGCGGAGATGAAGTTGCATTTATTACACCGGTATCGGGAGGATGAGAAGATGAAGGATCCGCTTGTTGACAGCCACGGACGTGTTCACGACTATCTGCGGGTATCACTGATCGAAAAGTGCAACCTTCGATGCCGGTACTGTATGCCTGAAAACCCGGACTGGACCCCGAAAGAGGATCTCTGCACGACCGAAGAGCTGCTTCAGCTGATCGATCAGTTTATGGAGTTTGGAATCAAAAAAGTCAGGCTGACAGGCGGTGAGCCCCTGGTGCGAAAAGATGTGGATGTGATTCTGGAACACCTGTCAGGGTATGATGCAGAGCTGTCAATGACGACGAATGGAATACTGGCAGACCGTTACCTCTCCCTTCTGAAAAAATATGGAGTCAATAAGTTAAATGTGAGCCTCGACACCCTGAAACCCGATAAATTTGCAATGATTACCCGCAGAAGCGGTTTTGAAAAGGTTATCCAAAATATAAACCTGCTGGTGAAAGAGGGTTTCAATGTGAAGGTGAACGCCGTGATCATGCGCGGGATGAATGACGGAGAGCTGGTCGATTTTGTGGAGTGGACTAAAGAGGTTCCGATTACAGTTCGTTTTATAGAGTTTATGCCGTTTGACGGAAACCGGTGGGATGATGAAAAAATGGTTCCGATTGCTGAGATGAGGGAGCGTATATCCGAAACGTACCCGTTTGAAAAGCTTCAGGATGGCCCGCACGACACGACCAAGCACTACCGGGTACCGGGTTTTGCCGGCAAGTTCGGAATCATCAGCTCGATGACTGAACATTTTTGCGGCAGCTGTAACCGGCTTCGGCTGCTGGCCAACGGTGCGTTAAAGAACTGTCTCTTTTCAACCGATGAAACCGACTTGCTGACACCGCTCCGCAAGGGAGAGGAGCTGGAGCCGATCATCCGGCGGGTTATTTGGGATAAAAAAGCCCGTCATGCCGGCCGGTTCGAGATAGCCAAACAGGAGAACCGAAGTATGGTAACCATCGGTGGCTGACCTATGAACGTCAAAAAAACGGATCGCATCTGGATTGAAATAGGAGGAGAACTTCCCCCGCTTGATGAGATCTCATCGTTTGTAAGGCGAGATCATTGTGGGGCGGTAAACCTTTTTGAGGGAGTGACCAGAGATCACGACCGGGGCAGAAAAGTAACGCTGCTGCGATACGACAGCTACCCTGAAATGGCACTGGAGCAGTGTGAAAAGATTCTGTTAAAGGTGATGCAAGAGTACTCGGTTGGAGCGGCAGCAATCCTGCACAAGACGGGAGATGTACCGGTTGGGGACGCCTCGATGATTGTTGCCGTTAGCACACCTCACCGCAATGAGTCTGCCCGGGCTGTACTGGAGATTATTGAGCAGATCAAGAAGGATGTGCCTATTTGGAAGAAAGAGTTCTATGAAACCGGATCAAAGGCTGAACCGGAATGGAAAGGCCTGGACTCCCGCGGCACAACCTGAGCGGCGCGGGAGAGGCCATTCATCAGAGAGGCGGCTATTTGTTCATGACTGCTTCAATATCCTTGATCTCTTTCGGGACATCGGTCATGTTTTCAGCTCCGTCTTCGGTAATGATCAGGTTGTCTTCAATGCGGATACCGCCGAATTCCATCAGAGATTCAATCTTATCGGCATTCAGGTATTTTGACTGTTCACTGTTCTCTAAAGCAGGCTTCAGCAGAGCGGGTATAAAGTAGATTCCCGGTTCAATGGTGATGACCATTCCCGGTAACAATTCTCGGCGTACACGCAGGAACTTGATTCCCGGCCGGTCGATACGCTCTACACCTTTGGGATATCCGCCCACATCATGTGTGTCGAGGCCCAGAAAATGGCCCAGGCCGTGCGGAAAGAAAAGGGCAAAGATATTCTGCTCCATCATCTCGTCGATGTCGCCCTTGACAACTCCGATCTCTTTCAGTCCGTGAAGAATGATTCGGCACGCTCCCAGGTGCAGGTCTTCCATTTTCACGCCGGGCTTAACGTTCTCAATGCTCTTGTTCAGGGCATCCAGTGCGATCTGGTAGATAGCAGCCTGATCACCGGTAAACCGTCCGTTTACCGGATAGGTGCGGGTTACATCCGAGGCATATCCATCTTTTTCGTAACCGGCGTCAACAAGGTAGAGATCACCGTCACGAATGGGTTGGTTGTTCTCTACATAGTGCAGAATTGCACTGTTTGTGCCACCGGCGTGAATTCCATTGTATGCAGGCTGCAGCAGCCCGTTCTTCTGCTGCTGATGGTCAAAGATTGCCTTAGCCTCATATTCATGCATTCCCGGCCTGATCGATTTCATCACCTCCAGGTGTGCGATATTATTAATCCGTGCAGCCTCACGCATCTTGTCAAGCTCACCATCGGTTTTGATGCACCGGCAGTAGGTAATGGCATCCTGAAGGGTTTCAGCCTCCACATTCATTCCGCGGTCCAGATCCTCAAGATACTCTGCCTGCTCTTCATCAAGGCAGTAGATGAGGGAGGGATTCAGCTCTTTGATAACCGATAGCAGAGAGTGGGTTGTATGCAGATGATCGGGATTATACTCCTTTTGGATCTGGTCGGCTGACTTGATGCGTCCGTGCCAGACTGCAAACTGTGCATCCCGTTTTGGATAGAAGAGGTGATATTCACCGCTCTTGATGTCCAGAATGGCTTGATATTCAGGCTCGTTCACCCCGGTCAGATACCAGAAGTTGCTCTCCTGCCGGAATGGAAATTCATAATCGGTGCCATAACGATACATGATATCGGCACCCTTCAGGTAGATAATGCCATCCTGGTTCTCTTCAAAAAGGGATAACAGTTTTTCGCGATGCAGTTGTACAGACATAATGCTTGGTCAGTTAGATTTTTCATGCCCCGTCAGAGAGGCAAAAAATTGGTTGGTCGTTTTGTGTTTAATTTACCGTTTCAGCTGTTAATCAAAAAATTTCATTAGGCACCGGGGAAGCCGTTCGGCAAGCTCATCCATAAAGGGGCCACTAAAGAGGGGCAGGTGTATATCGGCATTCAGATGGCGCTCCTGTCCGTTTGAGAAGAGGGTTGCCGAATCGCCATCCTGCCTGACCAACTTATTCAGGTTAATGGTGAGCAACCCTTGATTGGATCCGTTTCGATTCAATACAGCCGTTAGTGTGGCCGGGCGGCCCGGACTGCCGGTAAACGAAATTGCAAGACGTGATCCGCTGCCTGTATCGGGTATGCGATAATAGTGGTTGAGGGGGTGTCCCAGGGGAGCTCCCCGGAAATCAAGATACTGCACAGGCCAGTCACATTGATCGCTCCAGAAATGAGACAAAATTGCTGCCAATTGGTTTTTGTGAGTAAAGTCTGGCGGGCAACATCCGCGCTGATGCCAGTAAGAGAAGTCTCGCTCCAGTTCGCCGAACGATACCGTTTCATTCAGGGGAAGTTCATCGGCGCTAATGGGCTCCGTTTGCCCTGACTCCACCCGGAACCAGTAGTCACTGATTCCATTTGTCAGGCAGATATAGGGAGCGTTCAGTTCAGTGTTGTAGCGGGCAGCCTGTTCGGCAGTTGCCTGGGTAAGGGGAATCGACTCCGCTTTGCACTCAATCAAAATTGAAGGCTTCATCTCGCGGGAATAGAGAATCAGATCGGCTCGAAGAGCATTCTTCTCATGACGAAGCCGTACCGGCGTCTCAAACCCGATCCGGGTTTTGGGAAAGTCGGTTTGAAGCAGAAGGTACTCGATCCACTTGAGCCTGACGCGCTCTTCAGGCCGGTTCTTAAACCGTTTTTTTAAGATCGGGTTAAAAAGGAGTGTGTTATTTCCGTTGTAAACAAATCGGGGAAAATGCCTGTTTGCAATGCTTTTCATGGTTAAAAAATACGAAAGTTTGAACGGCAGAACAGAGGATAAAAAGAAAGCAATTTCAAAATCACTAAAAAAGATTTGGATTTTGTTTGAGATGTCCGGAAGTTACAAGCCATGAAATTATCAACACACACAGAAACCCTTTCTCTTCGCCGTCGCCGCCCTATGGGCGTGTGATATCTGTGTGTAGTTTAGACTACTAAGGACTTATCACAAGCCCCGACAACAAAAATTGTCGGGGCTTTTTTTTTGCGTTCAGATCTCTTCTGATCCGAACGCATTCCCACCTGTCCTGAATCCCCGGCCTTTTTACCATCCACTATCAACTCCGAACAAGTAATATCTATACCCATGAACCATCTGTTAACGATCGGTGATCTCAATCCCGGTCAAATTCAATCCATATTAGATCTCAGTACTGAACTCGAAAACAAGCCTCAATCACTTCTTCAGGGCAAAAACATCGCATTTGTTTTCGAAAAACCATCCCTGCGGACCAAAGCAGGGACCGAAGCGGCTATCAATCATCTGGGCGGAAGCGTCATCTCGATCGATCCCGATTTGATCTTCTCAAGCAGTAAAGCCGTGCCGTTCACCTGCAGAGAGTCGCTGAACGATGCCATGATGAATGTATCCCAATGGTGTGACGCGGTTTTTGCCAGGGTCTACTCTCACAGCACGCTGAAGAAAATGGCCGAGTATGGCACCATTCCGGTGATCAATGCACTGTGCGATCTGCACCATCCGATGCAGGCCCTGGCTGATATGCTGACCCTTCAGCAGAAGTTTGGGAAAAAGCAAAAGCTGACGGTCTCGTATGTGGGCGACGCCAACAACGTGGCATTTTCACTGATCGAAATCGGCCTTAAACTGGGCCACTCCATGAAATTTGCGGGACCGGACAAGTACTCCTGGAACGATGAACAACTGGGGTACTTCTCCCTTCTTTCCGTTGAGTATGGAGGCAGTTTTCTGCAGACTGAAAACCCTTCTGAAGCGGTATATCAGTCGGATGCCATCTATACCGACACCTTCATTTCGATGGGTGAGGAGCATCTTTACGATGAAAAGATCAGGCACTTTCAGCCCTACCAGGTTAATGGAAAGCTCTTTTCACAGGCCAGGAACCATGCAGGCTTCATGCACTGCCTGCCGGCCCACAGGGGAGTGGAGGTGACCGATGAAGTGATTGACCACTCCAACTCCTGGGTTTACGAACAGGCGAAAAACCGGATGATCGTATCGAAGGGAGTGTTTGCAACAATTCTTGCCGGTCAGGCAAAAGTGAGTGAACCGGTGAAAACAGTGATCACCTCCTGATTGAATCATGATATAAGCCACGAAAGTACAGACCCGGAACGGAGTGCGATTGTGAGCTTTCTGATAAGCGAAAGCCCTGCAGATAAAAAATTACCAAGCGTTCGGGGTCTCCTGAGCGTAAATAAGGACATCAAATATATAAAAATCAATAATATAAACAACAATGAAAAATCAAACCACATATCAAAAAGTAGCTTCACACGAAGCGCATAAAGGAACCTTTAACACCTGCCTGCTTCTCTATTCGGGCGGACTGGATACCAGCATGATGCTGAAATGGATTCAGGAGGAGTATGACTGTGAGGTCATTGCGATGACGGTCGACATCGGACAGACGGCCGATAACCTCGAGGCGATCAAGCAGAAAGCCCTGAAGCTCGGTGCAAAAGATGCCATTGTATATGATGCGAAAGCTGAATTTGCAGAACTTTGTACGGAAGCAGTGAAGGCCAATGCCGATTACCAGGGCGGATATGCGCTGGGGTGTCCGCTGGGACGAGTGATGATTTCGCAACTGGCCGTTCAGTTTGCAGCCGAATTTGGCTGTGAAGTGATTGCCCACGGCTGTACCGGCAAGGGCAATGACCAGGTGCGGTTTGAAAGCTACATCACAACGCTGAACCCGGAACTCAAGATCATTGCACCGGTGCGAGAGTGGAGCATGGGCCGTGATGAGCAGATCGCCTATGCGCTGCAGAACGGGATACCGGTAGAGCAGACACAGAAGAGCCCCTATTCGTACGATGAAAACATGTGGGCCAACACCGGCGAGGGCGGTGAGATCGAAAATCCGGAGCTGATTCCCCCGCTGGAGAATATTTTGAAATGGGCCAATACTCCTGAACAGGCCCCGGAAAACGCGGAGCTGGTAAAAATCGGATTTGAGAAGGGAGACCCGGTCTCTCTGAACGGCGCAAAATATGACAAAAAAGATCTGATCTTGTTGCTGAACGAGATCGGCGGCAAACATGCAGTGGGAGTGTTTCACCTGATTGAAGACCGGGTTGTCGGGCTCAAAGTGCGGGGCATCTATGAAAATCCGGCAGCCTCCATTCTGATCCAGGCTCATAAAAACCTGGAGCAGCTGGTCTCGACCCGGGAAGAGAACGAGCTGAAAGGGTTTATGGATCAGAAGTGGGCGTACCTGATCTATGGCGCCAAGTATTTTGAACCGGTCATGGACAACATCCGGGCTTTTATCAATGAACAGAATAAAAAGGTGACCGGAGAGGTGACGTTGAAGCTATATAAAGGGAATTGTGATGTTGTAGCACTCAGTTCGCCCTGGTCGCTCTTTGATGAGAACCTGGCTACCTTTAACAAATCGGCTGCATTCAACCAGAACGCTTCAGCCGGATTTATTGAACTGTGGAATCTGCCCCAGAAAACAGCTTATCAGCTGAAAAAAGAGGTGGTGAAAAGCAGTAAAACAGAAGCCCTGCAGGGTTAGAAGTCATTGAATCGAAATGAACATGAAATTGAAAATTTAAAACAGAACGCGTGATGTCCAAACTTTGGCAAAAAAAATCAACCGATACCCACTCTGAAAGGGCTCGCCTGGCAGAGGCTTTTACGGTGGGTAATGATTATGAACTGGACCAGGTGTTGGTGCCGTATGATGTTCAAGCCTCGAAAGTGCATGCAATGGCACTTCACAAAGCGGGAATCGTAACAAAGCAGGAGCTGGACAAGCTGACCGGCGGCTTGTCGCAGGTTCAGAAAGTCTGGGAGAAGGGGGAGTTCGAGATTTCTGTGCAGGATGAGGATATGCATACGGCAATCGAACGGTTTCTGACCGAAACGCTGGGCGATCTGGGGAAAAAGATACATACCGGCCGATCGCGCAACGACCAGGTGTTAACGGCAATGCGTCTCTATGAAAAGGAGTCTCTGCAGGAGATTTTGAAACAGGCAGACGCTACAGCCAAACTGTTGATAGAGCTGGGTGAAGCGTTTGAACAGGTGCCGATGCCGGGCTATACCCATACCCGCAAAGCGATGTTGAGCAGTGTCGGGCTATGGGCAGGCGGATTTGCTGAAATGCTGATCCTCCAAAAGGAAGCTTCTGCCGGGGTTAATGCCTTAATCGACCGGTCTCCGCTGGGAACCGCTGCAGGGTTTGGTACCACGTTCAGTATCGACCGTGAATTTGAGGCGAAAGAGCTCGGTTTTTCAGGACCGCTGATCTGTTCAACCACGGCACAGTTGTCGCGCGGATGGGTGGAATTGCAGTTTGTGCAGTATCTGGCAGGATTAACGGCCATTCTTAACCGGCTGTCTTCAGACGTCATTCAGTTTAGCAGTGAAGCCACCCCCTATTTTGACCTGGATGAGGCGATTTGCACAGGGTCATCGATCATGCCGCAGAAGAAAAACCCGGATGTAGCCGAACTGGTGAGGGCCGGGCATGCTGAAGTGGCCGGCTCTGCCGCTACTCTGCAGGCGCTGACGGCCAATCTGGGCAGCGGTTACCATCGTGACCTGCAGCTCACCAAAGGGCCGGTGATTTCCTCTGTTGAGAAGACGCTGAGATTGCTGAAGGCATCACAATTACTGATTTCCGGCATCACTCCCAACCGTGATGACCTGGAAGAGGCATGTACACCTGAACTGTACGCGGCCGAAGCGGCCAATAGTCTGGTAAAGGAGAAAGGTGTAGCGTTTCGGGAAGCATACCGTATCGTAGCAGAAGACCCGGAACAAACAGCAGGATTAAATCCGGCTGATCTGTTGCAACAGTTTACACAATTGGGGTCGCCCGGCATGCCGGGGCTCGATCATCTTAGTAAAAGAATAGATCAGGGTTGATTTTAAAAAACATAGAGGTAACCGGGGAATGGGTGGCGGATAAAAAACGGAGATTCCAAAGTTATTTGGAGTGGCATGATATTTACTAATGCATCAGTGAAAACAGTACATGGGAGGTTGTAAAACACTTATGCCGGGCACGGACATTCGGATTAACCTGCAGGTTGGAATAAATGGAGTTACAGGCAGGCCCGTGAGAATTCAGTGCCTGGGTCTATTAAAAAATAATGTCAGTGGATGGGTGTTAAATTGATTTTCGCTTTTAAATATGCTATATACGCAGATAGCTAAATGTAAACATTGTAAAATGCTGGCAGCTCACAAGGTTCTCATAAGGTTCTCAGGCCAGGTTTCGGAAGGTAATTCCCTCCGGGCAGACCTGATGAGTGTTCCGGGTTACGGATGGAGTAGGCGGCCAGCCGCTTGATGGCAATAAACACTTCTATACTTTAAACCAAAACAATAAACGAAAGAGGCATATATGCTTAAAAAGTTACTTTCTGTTGCGGGATCGGTCCTGTTTGCTGTACTGTTCAGCAGCTCGGCCCTCGCGCAATATACAGTTGAAGGAACTGTGACTGATCAAAATACCGGCGCCACCCTTCCGGGGGCTACGGTAATTTTGGTTGGCACAGATTATGGAACCGCAACAAATGCGGACGGACAGTTTGAATTTACAAACGTTCCTGAAGGTACCTACACGCTGCGAATCAGCTTTGTGGGATATGTTCAACTGAACCGAAATATCAATGTTAACCAAAATCTGAATCTGGATCTTGCTCTGACCACAGACCAGCAGTATCTGCAGGAAGTTGTGGTAACCGGGTACGGTTCGATTGTCCGGGAGCAGATGACCGGTAACATTACCAGTGTATCTGCCCGCCAGATTGAAGAGATGCCGGTAAACAGTTTTGAAACAGCACTGCAGGGCCAGGCACCGGGTGTGTTTATCCAGCAGGGTACCGGTAAACTGGGTCAGGGGATCAATATCCGAGTCAGGGGTACCTCATCGGTTTCTGCGAGCAGTCAGCCGCTCTATGTCATTGACGGAATTCCCGTTACTTCTGAAAGCCAGTCGACAACGGCTGATACCAACCCGCTTGCAGATTTGAGTCCGAATGATATTGAGTCGATCGATATCCTGAAGGATGCTGCTGCCGCAGCGATTTACGGTTCACGTGCAGCCAACGGGGTTGTACTGGTAACCACCAAACGAGGCCAGGCCGGAGCTACCCGCGTAAACGTAACGTTTGAACGGGGAATCAGTGCTCCGACCAACAGAATTGAGTGGCTGAATGCAGATGAGTATATCGAACTCTTTACAGAAGCTGCCGAGCGCTCACCATTTGGTGATCTTTCAGGTGCATATCTGGAAGGATGGTTTGATTCATTTGCACAGGGAACCGACTGGAGAAACCGTGAAGTGGATACTAACTGGCAGGATGAGTCCTTCCAGGATGCCAGCAATACCGACCTTAGCGTACAGGTAAGCGGCGGTACCGAGGCCACCCGGTTCTTTATCTCCGGTTCGGTCAGCGACCAGATCGGTATTGTTCGTGGTGATGAATTTAACCGTATGAATGGACGACTGAACCTGGATCACACCGCATCTGACAGGTTGAGTGTGGGTATGAACCTGGGGATTACCCGTACAGAAAATATTCGGATCTCAAATGACAACGCCTTTGCAACTCCGCTTCAGGCGATTGCACAGCCCCCGTTAGCCCCTCCCTACACACCACAGTTTGACGGAAGCGGAAACCTGACCGGTTTCTCTGATCAGCCCAATGAGAATACCCTCTACTACAACTTCCTGCGTCATGTTCAGGGTGTGGATAATGTACAGACCGTATTCAGAAATGTGGGTAATCTCTACGCTGACTACAGCATCTTGCCCAATCTGCAGTTCAGAAGTGAGCTGGGCCTTGACCTGATGTTCCAGAACGAAGATTACTACGCAGGGCGAAATACCAATGTCGGTGAGAATACAAACGGTTTTGGTGATTCTCGAATCGTCAATATCGTGAACTACACCACAAACAACTATTTTACATGGGATACCCAGTTTGCTGAAGATCACAAACTGACGGCTGTGGCCGGAATGAGCTACCAGAGCTCAGACCGTTACCTGACCTATGTTGCGGGAACCAACTACCCGACAGACAGTTTCAGAAAAATTGCAAGTGCTGCTGAAATTACCAGCGGATCTTCTTCTCTGACTCAGTTCCGTTTTCTCTCATACTTCTCACGTGCAAACTACACCTTCAGAGACCGGTACCTCTTCTCTGCAAGTGCACGGGTTGACGGGTCATCCCGGTTCGGTGAGAATGAGCGTTACGGATTCTTCCCTTCGGTTTCTGCCGGATGGATACTGTCGCGTGAAGATTTTATGCGCAATTCCGACCTGTTCAGCTTCCTGAAACTGAGAGCCAGTTACGGACTCACAGGGAATGCAAATATCGGTAACTTCCCATCACTGGGGCTATTTGGCGGTACCGGTTATGCCGGACTCTCCGGACTGGTTCCGACTCAGACACCAAATCCTGACCTGAGATGGGAGCGTACGGCTCAATACAACTTCGGCCTGGATTTCGAAATGTTCGGTGACCGGGTAAGCGGTGAGATTGATTACTACATCAAGAAGACCGATGACCTTCTGCTGAATGTAAATGTTCCGGCAACAACCGGATTTACCAGCCAGCTTCGAAATGTGGGTGAACTAGAGAACAGAGGATTTGAGTTTGTCCTGAACACACATAACATGGTTGGCGAGTTCCAGTGGACAACCAACTTTAACATCGCATTCAACAGAAATGAGATTACCAATCTGGACGGTCAAATCATTACCGGCGGCTTTCTGAACCGCGCGATCGAAGGTCAGCCAATTGCTGTAATGTGGGGCAAGGAGTATGCAGGTGTGGATCCGGACAACGGTGATGCCCTCTACTATCTGCACAGCCCGGATGGCAAAGATTACAGCGCCGGTACAACCAACTCCTATTCAGAGGCTAATGATGTAGTGATCGGCGACCCGAACCCCGACTTTATCGGTGGACTTGGCAACCGTTTCAGCTACAGAAACTTTGACCTGAACGTACTGTTCCAGTTTGTATACGGAAATGATATTTACAATGGCGGTGGCCGGTATCAGTCAGCAAACGGCGACTTCTTTGATAACCAGACACGCAAGCAGCTTGACAGATGGCAACAGCCGGGCGACATCACCGATGTTCCGGAAGCACGCCTCTTCGGTGCCAACGGTTCCAACCCGTCGTCACGATATATTCACGATGCTTCGTACCTGAGGCTGAAGAATGTTGTGCTTGGGTATACACTTCCACAGAATGTGCTCGACAGAATGGGCCTGCAGAGAGTGCGTTTTTATGTGAGCGGCCTGAACCTGCTAACCTTTACCGACTATCCGGGCTGGGACCCTGAGGTGAATACTGACCTCTACAGCCAGTCAAATAACCTGAATATCGGTAACGAGTTCTATTCAGCACCACAAGCCCGAACCGTGTCATTCGGTGTGAACATTGGCTTTTAATCGCACTGAAAAGTCATTGTAAATCGAAAAGTTTATAAATCTACTATTATGAATAAATTGAAAATCTATATAAGCGCACTTGCAGCATCTCTGATACTGTTTCAGGGTTGCGACAGCTTGCTGGATGTGGAGCCAAGTCAGTCTATTGACTCAGAACAGGCTCTGACAAATGCGGATAACGTGAAATCTGTTCTGGTCGGAGCTTACGACGCAATGGGGAACAGCAACCTTTACGGTGGCTGGTACCTGATGATTCCAGACTTTCTGGCTGCAACGGATGACGATTTCACTTTTACGGGTACATTTTTTGCCCCCCGTGAAATCCGGAATAAAAATCAGTTGTATGATAATGGCCAGGTAACTTCTACATGGATCAACTCATACAATACGATCAACATTACCAACAATGTACTGGCAGGTCTCGACCTCTTGGAGGGAGCTGACAGAGCACGTGTTGAGGGAGAGGCGAGAGCCATTCGGGGTATGATTTACTTTGAACTGGTTCGCCTCTTTGCTGAACAGTATGAGGCAGGCCAGGTAAATAACCAGCCCGGTGTGCCTATTGTACTCACACCAACCTCTGAAATTGGTGAAGAAGCCAATATACCCCGTGCTACGGTTGAGCAGGTCTATGATCAAATCATTGAAGATTTGACAGAGGCAAGGGATCTTCTGGATGAAGTTAACCCGGTAAGGGAATATTACATCAACTCATTGGTAGCCAGTGCAGTTCTGTCGCGCGTTCACATGCAGCGAGGTGAGTATGAAGAGGCACGTGATGAGGCAAACCGTGTCATCGAATCCAATAACTACTCACTCAGGCCAACCTATGCAGGCGTTTTTAATCAGCCTGAAAATACAACCGAAGATATCTTCGCCATGCAGAACAGCGCGCAGGATGGAACAAACAGCTTGTTTACATTCTATAGTGCATCCAGCCGTGGCGATATCGATATCAGCTCCGCTCACCTGGATGAGTACGAGCCAAATGACGCCAGACTGGATCTTTTCTATATAGATCCGGCCGATGGTGCAATCCGTTCGGGTAAGTGGAACCGCCCAACCGACGATCAGGTCAACCTGATCCGATTGGCTGAAATGTACCTGACCCGCGCTGAGGCGAACTTCCGGCTGGGTGAAATTGTAGGTGATACTCCCCTGAATGATATCAATAGAGTTCGGGATAGAGTAGAACTGGATCCGCTTCTGATTACAGAATTGGATCTGGATGCGATTCTGCATGAAAGAAAGCTTGAGTTGATGTTTGAAGGCAACCTGTTGCACGACATCAAGCGTACTCAGAGAAATGTTGGTGCAAGAACTTACGATGACCCCAAACTGGTACTTCCAATACCACGAAGGGATATCGATGTAAACCCGAATCTCTGCCAGAACCCAACCTATACCGGTCCGCAGTGTTAAGAAGCACAGTACCGTAAATTTTCAAAAAAGCACCGCAGCTCAAACTGCGGTGCTTTTTTTTTTGTAAGTGCAAAGTTGACATGGCATGCTGAGGTATCAACTTTTTAACAGGAATGATGTTCAATTTTTTGTAGGTTCCCTTAAAACAAGCCTGTAACAACGATCCTCATGAAATTTCGAATACTCTTATCTCTTCTTTTTATTTCCCTGATACTCAACTCCTGTACAGAGTCTGAGGTGAGGGATGTCTCCCACCTTAAATCGGAGGTTGAAACCTTTCTGAATGAACAGGAGGGTACCTTTGCCGTCTGGTTCAAACACCTTCAGCAACCGGATCTGCACTTTTCGATTCATGAAGATACGCTCTTTCACGCTGCCAGCACGATGAAGACTCCGGTGATGGTTGAGCTGTTTAAACGGGCTGAACAGGGTGAATTTGACCTGACAGACTCTGTTGATGTGATCAATCAATTTTACAGTATTGTAGACGGGTCGGAATTTCAGCTCGACCTGAACCCCGACGGCAACGACCCATTTGAGGGAATGGTCGGTGAAAAGGCGACGCTGTTTGATATGAACCATGCCATGATCACCTATAGCAGCAATATCACAACCAATATCATCTTGCAGATGGTGGGCGCTGAAGAAACCACGCAGACAATGAGAGAGCTGGGCGCAGAGCGGATCGAAGTGCTTCGCGGACTCTACGATATGAAAGCGTTTGACCGGGGATTAAGCAACCGCACAACAGCCAAAGACCTGGGAGTTCTCTTTGAGCATATTGCAAGCGGTACGGCTGTCAGTCAGGAGATGGACAGCCTGATGGTAGAAGTGCTGAAAGATCAGTTTTACCGCGATGTGATCCCGGCAAACCTGCCCGATGAGGTAGTTGTTGCCAATAAAACAGGCTCCATCTCCGGAGTGGAACACGATTCGGGAATTGTCTACCTGCCTGACGGACACTCTTATGTTCTTGTCTTCCTCTCAAAAGATCTGCCCGATGATGACAGGGGCCGTGAGATCGGAGCAGAGGTGTCTGAAATGATCTATCAGAGCCTGGCCTATTGAAATTCTGGGAAGTTGGCCACAGGGATTGATTAAGTCAGATTATTTCGTTAATTCCAGATGCAATGCTTTAGGAATTACATTCACAGTTAACATATGGATCTGACAAAAGGCGTACTCAGAAAATCACCCGTCGGTTTTGGGCTTCACGAAATTATATTAAACAAGGAGGGTGACCCATGTGACTTTAGGGTTATTGAATCGAACCTGTCATATGCAAGCATGTTTGGCCTGACGCCAGATCAGTTACATCATCGAACAGCAAAAAAGGCCCTGCCATCACTGACTGTCTACCTGGATAAGTGGATCCCAATATTTGCAAACTCTGCACTGCTGGGTAAGGAGAGGGTGTTTGAAGAGTATGTCGCTCCACTTGAGAAGTGGTTTCAGATTCACGTCTGGCCTGATGAGGAGGGTGCATTTGCTGCCTGCTTTATGGATATTACCAGAACGTTGAGATTCTCCGGTGAAAACGGTGAAGAGAGTGAATTCCGTAAAATTTTTGACAGCATCCCCCACAGTATTTTTATCATTGATGTTCTGCCGGACCATAAATTCAGGGTTCAGAATTTCAATGAAACCCAGCTCAGGTTCTTGGGCCTGCCCAGGGAGGAGGTGCAGGGAAAGCTGATCAGAGAGGCATTTCCGCCCGATGTGGCGGAGGCTATCCGGAAGAACTATATACGCTGTCTTGAAGTGGGTGAAGAGATCAGTTATGAGGAGGATGTATCGATGCCCAACAGGGGACGCAGAGTTTACCTGACTACAATCACGCCTCACAAAGACAGAACAGGCCGGATTTATCGGCTGGTTGGAAGTTCAATGGATGTTACCGATCGAAAGATCGCAGAAGAAAAAATTCACAAAGCCTCTCAAAAGCTCGCATTTCATGTAGACAACTCTCCCCTTGCGGTTGTGGAGTGGGACAGGGAAACAAAATTGACTAAATGGACGGAACGGGCCGAGGAGCTGTTTGGGTGGAAAGCAGACGAGCTGCTGGGCAAAACTCCTGCAGACTGGCGATTTGTTCATGAGGATGACCGTGATGAGGTGAGCAATGGTATTGATCATTTACTAACCGGCAAAGCACCCCGGAATATGATTAAGAACAGAAACTACACAAAAGATGGCCGGATTGTTCATTGTGAGTGGTACAATTCAGCCATGGTCAATCAAGACGGTGAAGTTATTTCGATATTCTCACTGGCTCATGATATTTCTGATCGGGTGACTCAGCAGGAGAGTCTGGAAAAATCACTTTCGGAGAAGGAACTTCTGTTGGCAGAAATTCATCACCGGGTAAAAAACAATCTTGCCATTGTTGCAGGGCTACTCCAGCTTCAGGCCATAGAATCGGACAATGAAGAGTTTCAGCAAAAGCTCAACAGCAGTGTGGTTCGGGTCAATACAATGGCCTCAATTCATGAACTGCTCTATCGAGGCGACAGTTTTGCAGAGCTGAATTTCTCAGACTCCATCGAACAGCTTGTGGATATCATTTCAAAAACCCTGAGCCGATCCAACAATATTGAGATTCATGTAAAAAAAGCGGAGGCCAGGGTGGAGGCAGATAAAGCGATACCGGCATCGCTTATCATGAATGAGGTGTTGACAAATGTATATAAACATGCTTTCAAGGGGCGTGATGGCGGGAAACTGCAGATCTCAATATCAGAAAATAATGGACGGGTCTACATCTATGTTGAGGATAACGGCGCCGGGATAGACCCTGAAAAAGTAGACCAATCACGTTCGCTGGGGGTTCACCTGATTCGGGAGCTGACCAGGCAGCTACGGGGAAATTTTGAGTACACAAATCTGAACCCCGGAACCCGGTTTTCCCTGGAGTTTCCGAAGTAGAAGGAGACAGACACGAAACGCAGTGTGGAGGATATTCATTGTACTAGATAGAATGTGAATAAAACAGTGAATAGCCATGAGTACGAAAGAAGCACCGATCAACAACACCTATCTTACCGACCAGGAACTGCGCCATTTTAAAGAAAGGCTGGAAGAAGAACAGAGTAAATCACGGAAAAAGGTCGATGAGCTGAAGTCCAGGCTGGAAGACCTGAGAGGAAACAGAAAGGATAATCAATCGTCACAGGATCATCATCAGGGCGATCTGGCATCGGCCGAAAATACCAAGACCACACTGCTTGCCAGCCTGGAAAGTGAAAACAAAAAAATGAACCAGATTACCGTAGCCCTCGATCGAATTGAAACCGGTAATTACGGAATTTGTGTGGAAACGGGACGAAAGATTCAAAAAGGGCGTCTAGAGGCGATGCCCCATGCTATCCGAAGTGTAGTCGCCAAAAGTGAAGGCTAAATGAGCGTCTGATTAACCGGCTGGTTTTACACACCGAAAGCCGATGGTGTGAATACCCCGATCCGCCAATACACCCACTCTCCAATAGGTTTTTAATACATTCTGTGTGTGGTTAAAACTTCCCCCGCGAATGACACGCATGGCCCGTTCATCCAGCGGATAGTACTCAATAGAGTCAGGGTCTGTTTTGAAAAAAGGATAGTAATCACCGATCCACTCCGCTACATTTCCGCTCATATCGTACAGCCCGAGCTCATTGGGTTCTTTCGTTCCTACATAAAACGTATACCCGGCGCTGTTATCCCGGTGCCGTGCCACCTCATCGAGTTGATCAGGGTCCGTGGCACCGGAGAAGATTTTGTCGTTGCGTCCGCCCGACCGTGCGGCATACTCCCACTCCTGTTCAGTAGGCAACCGATAGCCATAAGCATTGCAAAATGCTACGGCATCATACCAATTAACATGAACAACAGCCCGTTTGCCACGACCACGGCCGTCATCTTTTGGCAGTGCACGTCCGGTTGCTTTTGCAAAAGCATCGTACTGTTCGTATGTAACTTCATAGGTTCCAATATGGAAATCATCCAGTGTAACCTCGTGCAGCGGGAGTGAGTCATCATTCTTCTTTTCAAATACATCACCCATCACAAATGTGCCACCCGGAACATGGGTCATCTGCAGCGTTAGAAGCTGCAACTGAAGGGAGGGCCTGAAGAATACACAACTGCTCAAAGCAACGATCAACAGTGTAAGGAAAGAGATTTTTTTAATCATATACTAAAATTTTAGTTTTAAATTAGTAAAAGCAGATTGGATATCAAAGTTGAAGGAATTGTTTTGTGGAAGCGCTTCGATTCACTACTTTTTAAATCACCCTTATGTTAAACAAAAGAGATACCTGCCATGACCGTAACCGTAGCTGATAAACTGCCTGATGAGGCGATACAGAATCTGAAGGAATTGGGAATCACTGTACAAAATGAACCAAAACTGACATCCGATGAGTTGTCGAATGGATTGAAAGAGAGCCATGTGCTCATTGTGCGCTCCA
>JBJHCX010000002.1:0-263432 GCA_050486245.1 Rhodohalobacter sp. | reverse complement strand
GTCCTTTACCGATGACGGAGTAGATCTGTTTTTGAATTTCTGCCGGGGTTCCCTCCTGCTCCATTGTTTTAGAGAGCAGTACTTTTAACACTTCGGGAATCGACTCCCCGAACTTGAGTATAATATTGCCGGTAAATCCGTCGGTCAGGTAGACATCGGCAGCGCCTTTAAGAATGCCTTTGCCCTCCACATTTCCGACAAACCCATCCAGGCCGCTTAAAAGCTGATAGACCTCTTTATGCAGGTCACTTCCCTTTTCGGGCTCCTCGCCGATGTTGAGCAGGCCGAGAGTCGGATTCTCCTTGCCAAGCACCTCGTGCGAGAAGATCCGGCCCATTTTGGCAAACTGAACATACATTTCAGGCTTCAGCTCCAGGTTGGCCCCAGCATCCACCAGCAGGCTCATCCCCTTCATGGTCGGATAGGTTGCTGCGATGGTCGGACGGATCACCCCTTCCAGTTTACCCAGGATAAATGTAGAGGCTGCCAGCAGAGCACCGGTATTGCCGGCACTGACAAACGCGTCACATTTACCCTGTTTGTGAGCGGAAATTCCAACCGTTATAGAAGATTGCTGTTTGGTTTTAACGGCCGTTGCAGGTGATTCATCCATACCGATGATTTCAGGGGCATGTAGAATATGCAGCCTCTGTTTATCGTAGGCAAGGCCATCCAGCTCCTTCTGAATCATCTCTTCAGGACCGACCAGCAGAACCTGGATCGATTCATTCACATTGATCGCCTCAACAGCGCCCAATACCGGATTTTCAGGATAGTGATCTCCGCCTACAGCATCAACAGCAATCAGCATTCTTCAGGATTTAGGTTATTTGGTAACGTTCACTACCTGGCGGCCACGATAGTAACCACACTCCATGCACACATGATGGTATTTGTGCATGGCACCACAGTTTGTGCACTCTGCCAGTGCAATTTCAGAAATCCGGTGGTGTGAACGTCGTTTGTCCCTGCGTGCTTTCGATGTTTTTCGTTTTGGATGCGCCATTTTCTACAGTTAACTAATTTATTTCTTTAATTTTTTCAATTTTTCCCATCTGGGATCGATCCGTTCCTCATCATCCGGGGCCGGACCGAAAGTTTTTGTCTCAAATTCAGCCGGCCTGCCATCAGAATCCAGAAAATCGGGATGAACTTTTCGAATGGGAATATCCAGTAAAATGGTATCCCGCACCTCCTCGCTCATATCAATAACCAGATCGTCTGCCGGTATCTGCCGTATTGCCGCTTTTTCGGTTTCACTATCCTCCACCGGATCAGGCTCAAACAGAATTTGATACGTGCCGCTTGCCTGGTAGACAAACGGCTTCAGTGAGCGGTCGCAGATTAACTCCACATCCGCCTGTACACTGAATTTGACCTGAACAAAATGATCCGTTTTATAAAAATCGATCATCACGTCAGCCCTCTCGAGAGAGACATCCTCACTCAGAGTCAGATCCTCCCCGTTCAGAGCCACAGCCTTGTCGCTCTTACCGTCGGAAATTTCCTGTATTCTGAATGTCAATTTTGATGTACTCACGATAGCTTACAAAAATAGAAAGATATCTTTTGGAAAGCAATTTAATTAAACAACCCGTAGAGCCTTTGCTCTACCAGCTCAATCACTTTACCAAGATCCTCATTATCATTTACAAAATCGAGGTTATCTGTATCTATAATGAGCTTTTCATGCTCATACCTGTCGATCCAGCTTTCATACAATCCGTTCAGACGCTCAAGATACTCAATCCTGATGGTGTTTTCATAATTCCGTCCCCTCTGCTGAATCTGCCTCACCAGCGTGGGAACCTCCGCCCTGAGATAGATGAGCAGGTCAGGGGGTCTCAGATAGCTCACCATTTCATGAAACAGGGCTTTGTAATTTTCATAGTCCCGGTCGCTCATCAACCCCATGTCGAACAGGTTTTTGGCGAAAATTTCAACATCCTCATAGATCGTCCGGTCCTGAATCAGGTTGCCGGCCGAGCCCTGGATCTCTTTCTGATGCCTGAAGCGGCTCGAAAGAAAGTAGATCTGTAGATTGAAACTCCACCTGCGCATGTCGTCATAAAAATCGGACAGGTAGGGGTTGTCATCAACCGACTCATAGTAGGTCTTCCAGTTAAAGTTTTTTCCGAGCAGACGGGTCAGTGACGATTTTCCCGCACCGATATTCCCCGCAATCGCGATATATTTATTCGTTCTCTGTTCTGACATCTCAGTTATTTTCCAAGCAGGCGGTACATCGCCTTTTTATAGTTTTCCACTCCGGGCTGATCGAACGGGTTTACTTCCAGCATGTATCCATATACAGCCGTAACCAGTTCGTAAAAATAGATGAACGCCCCCAGCTGCTGTGCATTCAGTTTTTCCAGAATGATTTTAACAACCGGCACTCCACCCTCCTTGTGAGCCTGAATGGTCCCCTCCAAAGCACTTTTATTGATCTCGTGAAACGGTTTTTTATCGAGGTAGTTCAGCTCATCGGTCGAATCGCCAAGTGCGGGCACCGCCATCCCCGAAATCGGGCTCTCCACAACAAACAGGGTTTCCATCAGGTTTCTTCTTCCCTGCTGAACCATCTGGCCAATGCTGTGAAGATCGGTCGAATATCCTGCAACTGCCGGGAACAGGCCTTTGCCATCCTTCCCTTCACTTTCTCCGAGAAGCTGCTGAGCCCAATCTGCAAAACCCATCATCTCCGGGTCAAATGAACCGAGAACATCAAGTGCAGTTCCATTCTGGTGCAGGCAGTAACGCAGTGCTGAATAGTTGATCACTTCAGCCGGATCCTCTTCCAAATTCTCAAACTGGGTCACTGCACCATAATAGAGGGTCTGTACATCAATCCCCGCAACGGCAACCGGAAGCAGTCCCACCGGTGTGAGTACTGAAAACCTGCCCCCCACATCATCCGGAATGATATACTTCGCATACCCCTCTTTTTGAACAATTTTATTGAGCACACCGCCTTCGGCACCGGTGGTTGCCACAATGCGATTAACAGCATCATCGCCATAGGTACCGTGCATCCAGTCACGAAGGGTCCGGAACGCAAGCGCCGTCTCCAGGGTTGAACCCGACTTTGAAATCACATTCAGATAGACGCTTTTCGCCTCTCCCGTTTCATCGGGCTCGGCAATATACTCCATCAGCTGCTGCAGATAGCGTCCGCCCATGTGATGTCCGGCATACAGAATCTCCGGTCCGTTATCCCGAAATACGGGCGAAAGCGCATCGATGACTGCTTTCGCTCCGGTATACGATCCGCCAATGCCGCAGACAATAAAAATATCCGCATCCTCCCGAATTCGAGCTGCGTGTGAAGCGATCCTTTCCAGTTCGGCATCATTGGGCTGCTTCAGAATGGATCGCCATCCGAGCCATTCGCTGCCAGCTCCGCTGCCCTGCTGCACCTGAAGAAAAGAAGCCTTCGCTTTCTTTCTGGCTGCCTGAAACTCCGCATCATCAATAAATTCCTGCGCATCTGTTAAATCTGCTTTAATCATCTCCCCTCGTATTATCTCAATGTTTTTGCCAGTTCAAGCAGGTCAAAATTGATCTCCTTCTTTTTTCCAAAAGTCATTTTCATCGGCGTCAGTTTAATTTTATTGTTAACCACGCCAACCATCACTTCGCTGTGCCCCTCGGCGAGCACATTTACGGCAGCGGCTCCCAGCCTGCTGGCCAGTACCCGGTCGCGGGCAGTTGGGTTCCCTCCTCGCTGTACATGGCCCAGGATACACACCCTCATCTCATACTTGCTGAAATCGGGCTTCAGGGCCTCTGAAATTTTCAGGGCACCCCCGGTCTCATCCCCTTCGGCAATCACCACCAGGCTGCTTCGGCGCTGCGCACTCAGAACTTCATTCAGTGACTTTTTCACCTCTTCAATATCTGTCAGTGATTCGGGCAGCAGAATCAGCTCGGCACCGCCTGCAATACCGGTCTCGAGTGCAATAAACCCTGCATCGCGTCCCATCACCTCAACCAGAAAGAGGCGGTCATGGGCATCGGCAGTATCGCGAATCTTGTCGATCGCTTCCATCGCCGTATTCAGGGCGGTATCGTAGCCTATCGTCTCATCGGTTCCCACCAGATCGTTGTCGATCGTAGCCGGAACACCGATCACATTAACACCATGCTCCTTGGCCAGCAGGGCCGCCCCCTGAAATGTACCATCACCGCCAATTGTTATCAGAGCCTCAATATTATGCTTCTTTAACATTTTGGCGGCAATTTCCCGTCCCCCGGGCTCCCTGAATTCTTCGCAGCGGGCTGACTTAAGCACCGTTCCGCCCCGCTGAATTATGTTCGACACATCCTCCGGCCCCACAACCTTCATACTCTCTTCAATCAATCCTTTATAGCCGTGCCGAATGGCTACAACCTCAAACTCACTGACAACTGCCGTACGAACCACTGCCCTGAAAGCGGCATTCATTCCGGGGGAATCTCCCCCGCTTGTTAACACACCTATTTTTTTCAACATTCAAAAATTTAGATTCATAGTGTAATTTTGAATAAGTTGTAAAACTAAAGAGCCCTCAATCATTGCGCAAATATTTAATCAGTTTATTCTTATTTTTCATCCGAATTTTAAAGTAGCAACATACTCAGATGGCCTCAGAGGCAGCAACCCTTATCGACCGGAACCAGATAAATAACCTCTCCCTGAAGGAGATTACATCCCCTATACAGGATAACCTGGCAACCTTTCGCACATTCTTTAAGGATGAGCTGCGCAGTGATGTCTTTCTGCTCGATCAGATCATCCACTACCTTCTGCGTCAAAAAGGGAAAGAGATTCGGCCCACACTTGTCTTTATGGCCGCCAGAATGTTCGGCAATGTAGACAAAAGAAGCTATGTGGCTGCAACCATGATTGAACTGCTCCACACGGCCACCCTGATCCACGATGACGTGGTTGATGAGGCTGATGTGAGAAGGGATTTTTTAAGCATTAATAAACTCTGGAAAAATAAAGCGGGTGTGCTTTTAGGCGACTTTCTGCTCTCAAAAGGCCTGCTGGTTGCCCTTGATCATAAGGAATACACCCTTCTGCATGTCCTGTCTGATGCCGTACGCAAGATGAGTGAAGGCGAGCTTCGCCAGCTCAAAACCTCCAAACTCTTCAATATGACCGAAGAGCGGTACTACCAGATTATCTCCGAAAAGACCGCCAGCCTGATCTCCGCGTGTTGTGAGTGCGGTGCGATTGCCACAACCGATAACCCGGAGGTGATCGCCGGCATGAGAGAAATTGGAATGAACATCGGCATCGCATTTCAAATTAAAGATGACCTGTTCGATTATGGCATTGAAGATGTTGGAAAACCCACCCGCAATGATATCCAGGAACGAAAAGTGACCCTTCCGCTGATCAAAGCCCTCGAAGATGCATCGGCAGCCGAACGGATCAAAATTCGCGGCCTGATGAAAAAGCGTAAAAAGTCGAATCGTAATGTAGACGAAATTGTCAGTTTTGTGCACAATTACAACGGCCTTCAAAAAGCCGAAGAGGCGATGGAGGAGTATGCCGGCAAAGCGATTGAACGGCTGCACGAACTCCCCTGCATCGACGGGCGAGACGACTTCGAAAACCTGATCCGATTTATCATTACCCGAAAAAAATAGCCTTCATGGACCACCTTTTTTTATCGGATGTTCATCTTGGAGCGTTTTCTGAGGAAGCGGAACAGAAAACCGAACAATCGCTTCTCTCCCTCATTGACCACTGTATTCACCATCAGATTCAGATCCACATCCTGGGCGACCTGTTCGATTACTGGATGGAGTACCCCGGCTATATTCCGGAGCATGGACAAAACGTATTATCGGCATTTTCTGAATACAACAGGCGAGTCGGCCCGGCCACATACATCACCGGCAATCATGACAACTGGACACGCGGACATTTTCAGGATCTCGGTTTTAACGTGTACGCAGATTTCAAACAGCTCAACCTGAACGGACACCGCCTGTTCCTTCACCACGGCGACGGTCTGCTCGATCCTGACCGGGGCATGAACCGGCCCATGCTGCACCGTATTTTGCGGGACCCGCACTTTATTGACCTCTATCAAACACTGCTCCCGCCAAAAACGGGCCTGGCCATCATGAAGTGGTTTTCGGATGTGAGCCGCCGCCGGTCGCTCTATGAACCTGAACGGCTCAACGGATGGAGCCGCACTTTTTTAAAACAGAATGAAATTGATACCGTTATAAGCGGACATGACCATATTCCGAGGGTGGAAACTTTCTCCTTTGGAACCTATATAAATCTGGGTACTTTCTTCAGGGACAGAACCGTTGCCCTGTATACCAATCCGGGGTTTAAACTCGTTGTGTGGGATGATCTGAATCAAACATTTTCAACGCTGAATACTTTACCGAAAACAACAGAGCATGAGCAATAACGATCACAATATCGATATGGACCGGTATTTCAATGATCCGGAATATCGTAAAAGTGTATTGGGCAAACATAAGCAGAAGCCGGAGGCTGATGTGCCTGACACTCCGAAACAGGACGGTTTGAAAAAGAAAATCTTTCTTTACGGCGCACTCTCACTGCTGCTGATGCTGGCGGCCATGGGGGGCTATTTTATCTACCTGATTCAGGGACTGCCATCGATTGAAGAGCTTGAAAATCCACAAACGGCCATTGCAACGGAAGTTCGCAGCCGCGACGGAGCCGTTCTCGACCGTTACTTTATCGAGAACCGAACCTATGCCACAATAGACAACATCTCCCCTAATGTGATCAATGCCCTCATTGCAACGGAAGACCACCGTTTCTTTGACCACTGGGGCATCGACATCCAGCGCCTGATCGGACTCCCCTACTACTGGATTCAGGGGCGTATCCAGGGCGGGTCGACCATCAGTCAGCAGCTGGCCCGTAACCTATACAGGAATATCGGATTTGAAGTATCCGTGACACGAAAACTGCGGGAGATGATCACGGCCATCCAGATTGAAAACAACTATACCAAGCGCGAGATCATTGAGATGTATCTCAACACGGTCGAATTCAGCAACAGTGCTTACGGCATTGAACAGGCTGCGCGCACCCATTACGGGAAATCTGCACGCGACCTGACAGTCTCTGAAGCCGCTACCCTCATCGGACAGTTGCGGGCGGTTTACGCATACAACCCCCGAATTTTCGAGGAACGCGCACAGGTACGCCGCAATGTGGTTCTGTTCCAAATGTATAACCGCGGTTTCATCAGTGACGAGCAGTTCCAAAACCTGAGGGTGGAAGAGATTCAGCTCAACTACCAGCCACCGTCAAGAGCCGGCCGTGAAAGCCGCTATTTTGGCGAGTATGTGCGCCTGCGTGTACAGGATTGGGCTGAAGAGAACGGTTTTGACCTTTATACCGACGGACTGGTCATCTACACGACCATCGATTCCCGCCTGCAGCGTCATGCTGAGCGAGCGGTTGTTGAAAACCTGACGGAATTCCAGGAGGTTTTTCAGCGGGAGTGGACATCACGCGGTGGGGATTATATGGACAAACTCTGGGAAGAGTTTCCGGGTTTTCTGCGCAGCTTTATCCGTGAAACCGACCGGTATAAGAATGGATTTGCCAAGTATGAAACCGACCAGGAGTCGGTTGTTTTTGCAGAACTGATGGCCGATTCTGCCTTTGTAGACTCCGTAAAGCGGGTCCGCACCAAACTGCAGGCCAGTTTTACGGCCATTGAACCCTCCAACGGCCATATCCTTGCCTGGGTGGGCGGTGCCGATTTCGGCACCCAGCAATTTGACCACGTACACCAGTCACGCCGCCAGGCCGGTTCTACCTTCAAACCGTTTGTCTATGCCGTGGCGATTGACAATGGGTACATGCCATACAACCGTTTTTCGAAGTATCCCACAAGTTTTATTGAGAGCTCTGGCAGAATCTGGAACCCAAAAGACCCGACCGTTCCTGACGGACCGGAACTGGTTTCGATGCGTGAGGCGCTTGCCCGCAGCCTGAACAACGTAACGGTTCGGTTGCTGCCTGAAATTGCCGGAAATCCCGGCACCAACCGGGCAGACGACCTCGTTCCGGCGGCCCGGATGATCCGCGACATGGCCAATAATTTCGGTATCGATATGTCGGGAACCCAGGCATTCCCTTCGATTGCACTCGGCACGGCTCACACCTCCCTGCTCGAGCTGGTCAGTGCCTATACTACATTTGTAAATCAGGGAGTTCATATTGAACCCATTGCCATTACCAGAATTGAAGACCGCGAAGGCAATATTCTGGCCGAATTCAACCCGGAGTACAGGCAGGAAGTGATCAGCCCCGAAACCGCCTACATCATGATCGATATGATGCGGGGTGTGATTCGCGGCGGTGACACCTACCACGGTACCGGTGTGCGGCTCCGAAATGTCTATAATGTACAGCAGGATGTAGCCGGTAAAACCGGTACCACACAGAACAGTTCAGACAACTGGTTTGTTGCCATGATGCCGCATATTGTGATGGGATCGTGGGTAGGCGGTGAAGATCGCCGAATCCGGTTCCCAACCAACAGTCCCGGCAGTATCGGCCAGGGAGCCCGAACAGCCCTCCCGATTGTCGGAGATTTTATCGTACGATCACGGGAAGACAGTGAGATCGACTGGCGGCAGGATGCCTTTGCGCAGCCACCGGGATTCATCATGCCTGAAGATCCCGCTACGCGTCATACGAACGAAGACCAGCGGCGCGGACGCATTGGGTGGTAAAAAATCAATCTGACAATCAAAATATCCGGCCTGATCCGGATCGTATGGAGATGAACATTCAACGCTTCTACCATTTACCTCTTGTATTGACCCTCCTTATTGTGACAGGAATCGCCGCAGGGTGCAACTCCGAACAGACCGAAGAGCAAACCGGTTCCGATGCCGGTGTGAAAATGTCGGCTGCCGAGATCTACAACTATTGCGGAGAGCTTGCGTATGGCGCCATATACTCCCTGCCCTTCACCTCACATCTCATGGGTGATGATGAACGGCTTGCTGTACAGCCTTCAACACAGATACACAACCTGATACAGGATGCAGATAAAGAGGGAATAATGCTCCGGTTCCACCACTTTATCAGCCAAATTGAACTTGAGCAGGATCACATCAGACTCTCCCAGACATTCATGCAGTGGTGCGACGGGGCGAATGCAATTATGTCTGCAGAAAATGAGATCACAAGAGAAGAGTTCCTGGAAAGGCTCTTCCGATCTGACCGGTTCGACTACCTCTTTTTGCCCCATCTTGACAATCCCGCCTTTCAGTCGGATGACCTGTCCGGTCTCGACAAAATGGCTTCTCTCTCTTCGGCCCAGGGTAATGAGGTGATCAACACCCTCCTGTCTGACCTGGCCATGCAATCAGATGCTGCATTCCGTGAAGACCTGGAACGGTTCAGGCAGTGGATACAGCCGGCTGATTTGTAATCGGCCGATACTCTGTCTGCCGGATATCATCGCGTCTGAAAAGGCCGATTTGCCGGCTGCCCGCCAGAGTGGAATATTGTTTTGATAAAGTAATGGAAGAATCCCTTTTTCGGAAAAAGTACCGTTTCACAAACTTTTCAAAAAAAGGGTTCATAATTGGGCTGAAAACCTGCTATATTCCATCCGTAATTTCGTTGACTTTCCGTCCATCCGGCGGTAATTTACGAGCAAAATAATTAGAACAGTTTTTCATGCTTGAACAATATATTCCTATTCTGGTATTGATAGGCGTTGCCTTGGTATTGGCACTGGTCTTAATGTCACTCTCAAGGATACTTGGGCCATACCGTCCAAACACCACCAAACTCAATCCGTATGAAAGCGGAATGGATCCGGTGGGGGAAGCAAAAGATCGCTATTCCATCGCTTTTTACCTGGTAGCCATGGAATTTATCGTATTTGACCTGGAGGTGGTATTCATCTATCCATGGGCTGTGCGATTTATGGAACACGGCACCGGAACGTTTATTGCCATGACGATCTTTATCATAGTACTGTTTATCGGCCTGGTCTACACCCTTAAAAAAGGAACCCTCGACTGGGACGTGCGAAAAATTAAATTTGAAGCTACACAGAATTAACCAACATTATGGGATTAGAAAGTGCATTAGGTGAAGGTTATTTAACCACCCGGCTTGACTCTGTTGTAAACTGGGCCCGTTCAAACGCCGCCTGGCCCATGCCAATGGGACTGGCTTGCTGCGCGATTGAAATGATGGCATTTGCCGGACCCAGATATGACGCCGCCCGATTCGGATCGGAGGTGATGCGATTCTCACCGCGTCAAAGTGATGTGATGATCGTTGCCGGATGGTGTACCTACAAAATGTCGCATGCCATTCGGCGAATCTGGGACCAGATGCCCGACCCGAAATGGTGTATCGCGATGGGAGCATGCGCCTCTACCGGCGGAATGCACCGCTGCTACGGGGTTGTTCAGGGGGTCGATAATTTCATACCGGTAGATGCCTATATCTCCGGATGCCCTCCCCGGCCGGATGCCGTACTGCATGCGCTCATGAAAATTCAAGATAAAATTAAAACTGAGCACTCTGTAATGCTCGACACTTAACAGCTATGAGTTTAGAACAATCAGAACCCATTCAAAAAGCTGTAGACGGGTTAAAAGAAACCTTTGGTGAGAAGATCAAAGAGGTCTACCAACAAACCGGTGACACATACATCCTGGCAGACCGAAACGCAGTTGTGGATATCTGCCGAGAACTTTTTGACCAATATCACTTTACATATCTGACCGATGTGTTTGGAATAGACCGCTACACTTCAGAAGAACGCTTTGAAGTTGTTTACAACATGATCTCCCTTCGCGACGGCGTTCGCCTGTTTCTCAAGGTGCGCTGTGAAGAGGAGAACCCCGAGGTTGAATCCGTAGCAGGCGTTTGGGCTTCTGCCAACTGGTTTGAAAGGGAAGTGTATGACATGTTTGGAGTACGTTTCAATAACCATCCCGACCACCGCAGAATTTACATGCCCGAAGATTTTGACTACTTCCCGCTTCGAAAAGAGTTTCCGCTGCTGGGTATACCGGGCTCTATTGAACTTCCAAACACCACACCCGATACTGAATAGATTAGATTTATGAAACTTACGGATATTCAATCGAAGGTTAATTCGAAATTTTTCAAGGAGCACCAGTCCAAGCTCTACCAAAGTTTGGAAGACAAGCACACCACAATCGAGGAGATTGATGGAGGCGACCCCCTTACTGCCAAAATGATTTTGAATATGGGTCCGCAGCACCCTGCTACACACGGAGTGCTCCGTCTGATCCTGCAGCTCAACGGTGAAACCATCGAGAAAACCAAGCTCGATATCGGATATCTTCATCGCGGTGTTGAAAAAATTGCAGAGAATAAAACCTACCAGGAGTTCATGCCCTATACCGATCGCATGGACTACCTCTCCCCCTACAGCAACAACGTGGCGCTCTGCCAGGCTGTAGAAAAACTTGCCAGCGTTGAGGTGCCCGAACGGGCTCACTATATCCGAATGATCGGATGCGAGCTTGCCCGGATCTCCTCCCACCTGCTTTGGCTCGGAACCATGGTGATGGATGCCGGTGCGATATCATTTTTTATCTGGACGTTTAAAGAGCGCGAAAAGATTTACGACATCATGGACCGCCTGACCGGCCACCGATTCACCGTATCGCATGCCCGGATCGGAGGCGTTGCCAACGATATCACCGACGAAGCGATGGGAGCCATCAAGGAGTTTGTGGAGACATTCCCGAATGAGCTTCGCGACTATCACAAACTGCTCGACAGAAACCGGATCTTTATCGACCGAAATGAAGCTGTCGGCGTACTGAAAACGGAAGATGCCCTTCGCTTCGGTGCCACCGGACCTGTTCTGAGAGCATCCGGATATGGACTCGATTTTCGGAAATTTGCCCCATATGCCCGTTACAATGAGGTAGAGTTTGATGTCCCAACACGCCTCGAAGGAGATAACCTGGCACGGTACTTTGTGCGTATGGAAGAGATGAGTGAAAGTATCCGCATTATTCAACAGTGCCTGGAAAAACTTCCGAAAGGTCCTGTCAGAGCCGATAATGCAAAACATGCCTACCCCTCAAAGGATGAAGTCTACTACTCAATGGAAGGCATGATTCACGACTTTATGATGACCGACACCGGAATCTGTCCGCCAGAAGGCGCAGAAGTCTACAGTGCTGTCGAAGCACCCAAAGGTGAGCTCGGTTACTATATCCAGAGTGATGGCACAGGCCATCCATGGCGACTAAAAATCAATGCACCCTCTTACGCCAACCTTCAGGTTCTTGAAAATATCCTGGACGGCGAGATGGTTGCCGATACCGTAGTAATCATTGGGGGTGTTGACCCCGTAATGGGAGAAGCAGATAAATAATCTTATGAAATACGAATTCACAGAAGACGATCTGAAAAAGATTGACCAGATTAAGGCCAAATATCCTGAAGTAAAGGCCGCTACCCTTCCGGTTTTATGGGTGGCACAAGACCGTTTTGGCCATGTAGACAGTGACGTTCAAAAACTTGTGGCCGCAACCCTGGAACTGCCAGAGTCGCATGTTCATGGCGTTGCAACCTTCTATACCCAATACTACAAGGAACAGAAGGGCAAACATGTACTCGATGTCTGCACCTGTCTGAGCTGCCAGCTTTGCGGCGGATACAATATCCTGGAGCATCTGGAGGAGAAACTTGGGATTAAAGCCGGTGAAACGACAGATGACGGAATGTTTACCCTGCAGCAGGTTGAATGCCTCGGTGCATGCGGATATGCCCCCATGATGCAGGTTACAAACGACCAGTATGTCAACAACCTGACTCCGGAAAAGGTCGACAAGCTGGTTGAAGACCTCAAAGCCGGAAAAACTCCCGAGTACGAACAAATTGAAATGCCACTCCGAAAAGTTAAATAAGTGATATGAGTACTGTTGATTGGAAAAACTTTGAGCCGGTACTGATTCCCAACATCAAGGACCTTCATAAAATTGATGTCTATAAGGCAAACGGCGGATATTCTGCCTTCACAGCCGTATTAAAAGACGATAAGGCGTGGCCGGATCAAAAAAGTGTAATTGAAGAGGTTAAGAGTGCAAATATTCGCGGCCGCGGCGGTGCCGGATTCAATGCCGGACTGAAATGGTCTTTTATGCCCCCTGCCGATGGAGGCCCGCGATACCTGGCCTGCAACGGTGACGAATCGGAGCCGGGTACATTCAAGGACCGCAAAATTTTTGAGTACAATCCCCATACATTTATTGAGGGAGCCCTCATCGCGGCCTACGCCATGGAGATCAGTGCCATCTACGTCTACATCCGCGGAGAGTATAAAACCTATATCCGAATGATGGAGAAAGCCGTGCAGGATGCCTACGATGCAGGCTATATCGGAAAGGATATTCTGGGCTCAGGGTATAGCGTTGACTTTTATGTTCACTCCGGTGCCGGTGCCTATATCTGTGGTGAAGAGACCTCCATGCTTGAGTCGCTCGAAGGAAAACGCGGATATCCGAGAGTTAAACCGCCATTTCCTGCACAAAAAGGACTTTGGGGACGCCCAACCACAATCAATAATGTTGAAACACTGGCTCACGTGCCCCATGTGATTAACAAAGGGGCCAACTGGTTCAAGAGCATCGGTGCAGAAAATCATCCCGGTCCCATCCTCTACGGAATATCCGGACATGTAAACCGTCCCGGTGTGTATGAACTTCCAACCGGCGTACCCGTACTCGACCTGATCCATGAGGTAGCAGAAGGCGTGCGTGGCGGAAAGAAACTCAAAGCGGTCATACCCGGAGGGTCATCCACCCCGGTCCTGAGAGCCGATCAGCTGGAAGGCATTACCATGGACAGTGACTCACTTCGTACCGTTGGAACCATGCTTGGAACAGCCGGTATGGTCATTATGGATGAAGATACCGACATGGTCGATATGCTTTGGAGAATCACCCACTTTTACCATCACGAATCGTGCGGACAGTGTACTCCATGCCGCGAAGGAACCGGATGGCTTGAAAAGATTATGCTGAAGATCAAAAATGGTGACGGAGAAATTAAGGATCTCGATCTTCTGCTTGATATCACCACTCAGATGGAAGGACGTACCATCTGTGCCCTGGCGGATGCTGCAGCATGGCCTGTTCGCCATACCATCACACGATTCCGTGATGAATTTGAAGCCCGGTGCAAAAAATCTGTCCATGCCGTAGCATAGACCCAGTTGAAAACAGAATCCAGAAACGAAATTTTATCGCCGGTTCACCAATAGCGACACCGGCAACCAATAATCAACAATTGTAATACGATGCCTGAAGTATTTATAGACGGAAAACGTTACGAATATGAAGGGGAACAGCGACTTCTTCAGTTTATCCAGGATATGGGGAAGGAAGTTCCATTTTTCTGTTACCACCCTTCTCTTTCAGCACCGGCTAACTGCCGTCAGTGCCTGGTAAAAGTTGGCCAGCCGGTTAAAGACCGCGAAACAGGAGAATATGAACTGGATGAAAACGGCGATCGTGTCATTCGCTGGTTTCCAAAGCTTCAGACATCCTGCAACACCATGATCAGCGATGGCATGGTGGTGCACACGCAGGAGACCGATGAGCTGGTTGAGCGTGCCCAGAAAGACACTCTCGAGTTTATTTTGATCAACCACCCGCTCGATTGTCCGATCTGCGACCAGGCCGGTGAATGTCCGCTTCAGATCCAAACCTATAAGTATGGCCCGGAAGGAAGCCGTTTCGAGGTTAAGAAAGTTCACAAACCGAAACGAATTCAGTTGGGCCCGCGTGTCATTCTGGATGCCGAAAGATGCATTAACTGTACCCGCTGTGTACGATTTACCGATGAAATCAGCAAATCACACCAGCTTACCATCACCTCCCGAGGCGATAAAAATTACCCGATTACCGCTCCCGGACGTGAATTTGATGATGCCTACTCACTCAACACCGTTGATATCTGTCCGGTAGGCGCACTCACTTCGGCTGATTTCAGGTTTAAAGCCCGTGTCTGGGAGATGAATCAAACGCCAAGCATTGATATTACCAATGCCAAAGGCACCAATATCGACCTTTGGACCCGCGACAATCTGATCCTTAGAATTACTCCCCGTTACAACGGTGAGGTGAACGATCACTGGATGCCGGATGAAGCACGTGAAGCTTACAGATTGTTCAATGAAAATCGAATTTCACGTCCGCATCAAACACTGGACGAAAACCAGGATCAAATTAAATCCTCCTGGAATAATGCCTTTGCAACCGTTGCTGAACAACTGGAAGCCGTAGATGCAAAAGAGGTCCTCCTGATAGCCAGTCCGCATGCATCGGTTGAAGAGAACTACATTTTTGCCAAATTTGCCTCTCTGCTGGGCTACAACGAACCGGTCTTTACCTCACACATCGAAGAAGGAAAAGGCGACGGATTCCTGCTCACTGACGATGTAGCGCCAAATGCTAACGGATGCCGCTTGCTCGGACTCAAAGAAGTTTCTTCAGGCGACCTGGGCAAACTAGCCAAAAAAGCTAAAGTTGTGCTGCTGCTGAGTGATCACCTGATTGACCGCGGAGTATTGAAGGGCGATGATCTCAAAGATACATTTGTAACATCATTCGCAACCAATCACTCAGAAACGACCCAAACGTCAGACCTGGTCATACCGATCACCTCTGTTGCAGAACATGCAGCCAGTTACGTGAACATCGACGGACGAATTCAGCGATCGTTCCCTGCAAAAGAGACCAAATATACCAACCGTAAGCTCGATTTCGAGATGAATGAGGGACGGCTTGACCGATTTGGAACCAATTTTGACAACTGGGTAACAGAAGATAACAAAATTGACTGCCTGCCAATGTGGGTAGTGATTTCAAAGTTAGCCGAACAGATGGGACTGGACCAGCTCTACTACAACTCGAGCCGAGAAATCATGGATGAGATTTCATCTGAACTCTCCGCTTTCGAAGGTGTTAGCTATATCCGAATGGATGAAGAGGCTGGAATTCTTCTCAACAGTGAACAATCAACTGTAAAATCATAAAATAAATTTTTAGGGGATGGCTGAAGTCACAATGACATCTTATATCGTTTTAGGAGTAGGCTTGTTTATGCTCCTTAACTCCGCTGCTATTACAGTGTATGCTGAACGGCGGGTTGCTGCATTTATCCAAAACCGTGTTGGGCCGAACCGCGTTGGTCCGCTTGGCCTATTGCAGCCTATTGCAGACGTATTGAAATTGATTCTGAAAGAGGATGTGACACCGGTGCACAGTAATAAAATGCTGCATACCATAGCACCGATGATCCCGGTGGTTACCGCTCTGATGACCGTTGCAGTCATACCCTTTGGTGAAGGACTCTATGCCACCGACATCAATGCAGGTGTTCTCTATCTGCTGGCTGTAGCCTCATTGGGCGTCTACGGCGTTACGCTTGCCGGCTGGGCTTCCAACAGTAAATACTCACTTTTGGGGGGGCTTCGGGCAGCAGCTCAGATGATCAGCTATGAACTCCCGCTGGGTATGGCCGTTGCATCAGTCGTGCTATTTGTCGGTTCCCTCAGCGTGGTGGATGTGGCCGTGGCCCAGGAAAACTGGTGGTTTGTATTTCTGAATCCCCTCGGAGCCATCATCTTTATCATTGCAGCCTTTGCCGAAAGTAACCGAACACCGTTCGACCTTGTAGAAGCCGAACAGGAACTGGTTGGCGGTTTCCACACCGAATACAGCTCCATGAAATTCGGAATGTTCTTCCTGGCAGAGTATATGCACGTTGTCATCAACTCCATGCTGATGGTAACCTTCTTCTTTGGAAGCTACCACCTGCCCTTTGCCGGATACTGGCTGCCTGAAATGTCACCATTGGCGAAAGGAATCCTGGATGTGCTTGTATTTACTGCAAAAACAGCTTTCTTCGTATTCTTCTTTATCTGGGTGCGATGGACCATTCCAAGGTTCAAGTACAACCAGGTGATGAAACTGGGCTGGTCTAAACTGCTTCCGCTCAGCATCATCAACTTTATTGTAATCGCTGCAATTTTATTCTTCATTGTTGGATAAAATTCAGATTCATGAGATGAAAGCTCCTGTGTAAAAAACAGGAGCTTTTTTTGTTTATATTCTCCCCATAATCTGTCCCAACGATCCAGGCCGGTTCCATTCATGCACAGTGTACTACAGAAAATAACGTTTATACCGACGGCAGTTCTGCTCATCGTTTTAATGCAAACCGGGAAAGGAATCGGACAGGATCTCACTCCGATTGATGATCGATTCCGGTCACTGTCACAAAACTCTGTCACTTCACTTGAAAGCTTTCATGATGCTATCTGGATCGGCCCCGGATTGAATGCCTTTCATGAATGGACTGGAGAGATCTATGTACCGGAATCTGCAGACTCCGTATTCAGAGGAGATGGCAGGGTTTACTCCCTTCAAACAGGATCGGACCGGGTTCTTGCCGGCATTGGAAAATCATCCGGGGAAACCGGTGAACCGGTCCAGACAGCGATTGGCTATTACCTGGCAGACCGTTACGGAGAGAACTGGAACTTTATTCCATTCCCGCTTGATGAATTCCCGCCTGATCAGTGCGACGGTCAATTGGCCAACACGGGTCCCCCATGCGACATCGAATTCCAATACGGAAGCCACACCTATATCCGAACACCCATCGTGGTCCCACAGCTCTCTCCCCCTTTTGAGGTCGACTTCAGAGACGAAACCATTCTCTCCGTGAACTGGGCCTCCGGACTCCTTCGAAGCCGGGATAACGGAGCCAGCTGGGAACGAATTATTCTGCCTCCTTCTTCACAAGATGAACTGACTCCGGATGGCCAGTATGAGTGGATATCACAAACAACAGACGGTGAAACCATCAATCGGTACGACCCGAGATTCGACAATAACCTGCTTGGATTCGGACTGATGATCGATAGCAACGGAACCGTTTGGGCAGGAACAGCCGGCGGGATCAATATTTCTGAAAATGCGCTGGATGCACCGGTTTCAGAGGTTTCGTGGAAGAGAGTCGCTTTTGAACCAGAACGGCCCGACGGGCTGCTGGCCAACTGGATTGTGACCATTCGTGAACAGCCTGAGACCGGCCGGGTCTGGATGACCAATTGGCAAACCGATCCGCTAAACAGGGATGTCAATGGATTGGTCTATACCGACGATCATGGAGAGACCTTTCATCACTTCCTGAACGGCGTCAGAGTCAATGATATCGGATTTATGGATGGTGTCATCTTTGCTGCTGCAGATGACGGGCTCTATATCTCCCGCGATGATGGTGTAAACTGGGAGAGACATCGGCGGATTGACAGTGCCAACTCATTTATTCCGGAAGGCACCCGGTTTTATGCTATAACCGCCACAGATGAGTACCTGTATGCTGGCAGCGGCGCCGGAATCGCATATACCTCAGACTACGGGGAGCGGTGGAATATTCTGCGGGTTAACATGCCGCTCCGGGGAGGCAATATTTACCAGCCTGATGCACCCGATACCGACACGTACAGCTACCCGAATCCTTTTTCACCCCGTCAGCACCGATATACCCGAATAAAATTTGAAACGGATCGTGCAGAAAATGTTCAGGTTACAATATATGACTTTGCCATGCGAACCGTGCGCAGACTGGAAGCCCGCACAAGCGGAAACGGAAGTTTTGAAATTGCATGGGATGGCCGGGATCATGACGGCAGAACCATTGTAAACGGCACCTATTTTTACCGAATATCCAAATCGAGTGGCGTCAGTGACGGTAAAATCCTTGTAATCGACTAGATGTTATGAATCGTCACACTGAAACATAAACCCCTTCTTACGAACGGTCTCTATAAAGTCAAAATCGGAATACTCTCTCATCTTCTTGCGAAGATAGCTGATATAGACATTGATATAGTTTGTCTGAGTGTCAAAATGAATATCCCACACATTTTGAGCCAGCTCTTCCTGTGAAATGATTCGTCCGCGGTTTCTGACAAAGTAAGCCAGCAGGTTAAACTCATTATTTGTCAGGTCAACCTCGTTTCCTTCGATAATCATCTTACGTGAGATGAGATCCACTTTAAGGCTTCCGCAGATCAGCTCTTTCTCTGAATCCTTGTTATTGCTTCTGCGTGCAATGGCATCCAGGCGCGCCATCAGTTCATCACTGTTGAATGGCTTGGTCAGATAGTCATCAGCCCCGACATTCAGTACTTTAACCTTAACATCGGTTTCATGTTCAGCTGAGAGAACCAGAACAGGCGTTGTCACACCCTCTTCACGGATTTTTTCACACACATCATAACCGTTCCCATCGGGCAGGCGAAGGTCCAGAATAATCATATCAAACAATTTCTGAAGGGCTTTGGTCTCCCCCTCTTCGGCTGTTTCTGCCACATCCACATCATTGCCGCGATGCTCTAACACTGCTTTTACCAGTGTTCTGACTGTTGGGTCATCTTCCACAACCAGTATTTTCATCTTTTTCCCTGATTCTGTCTTTGATGTAGCCATAAAGTTTTATTTTCGAATTGTGTGAATATCTGTTCTATAGGTATTTAAAGTTAATTTTGCAGATGGAGTGCCTCCATGAATGTAATCGTTGACAACCCAATTGACAATTTTTTATTAACATTACAAAAAATTTAGAATAAAAAAACAGGTAATTTTATTTATGCATTCTCATAAGTCCTTTCTTTCAGCCACTTTACTGCTTCAGCAATAAAGGCTTCACTCAAAGAATGACTTTCATTCAATAGTTTGAAATCAGCGTGAATTCCATACTTCTGTAACTTTTCAATCTCAGCTTTCTGCGGCTCCGGCTTTACCTGCTTGTCCTTATGGCCATGCAGTGCCAAAATGTTCATGTGCGAAATTTGATCCCACTCATCATGCAGCACTTCCGTCTTAATTCTGGCACCGGCAACAATCAGTTCGTTCACATGTTTCCATCGGGTCAGGGCAAAGTAACCGGCCAGGTAACCTCCCATAGAGTAACCGAAAACCGAGAGACGGTTTACATTGATCAATGGCAGCAGTTTATCGATAATCTCCTGAATAAACTCGGAAGCAAGTTCAAGGGATTTAATAAACTGTCCGCGATTACCGTCATAGAGATACCAGGCTCTACCCCACTCAGACACATTCTTCTTTCCTGATCTGTCAAAAATCGGATAGGGCCCCTGAATAAACAGATGGTAAGCTTTCAGGTCGAGCATTCTCTCACACCGATCCTTAAACCTATCCAGGTTCTCACCATATCCATGCAGATAAACAATCAGGGGTTTACCGGTTTCCGGGGCCGGCTCGCCCGTCTCAATCAGCATATACGGCACCTCTACCTTAAAAGAGGTTTTCCCCGATACCAATACGTCTCTTTGAATGGAATCTGCCATCTGATACCTTCATCAATCTAATGCATTCATTTCTCGCAATATAATTGTAACTGACCTTATGGTAAACTGTTTTTGCGTTTAATTTTAAACAAATCATATTGATTCTGCGGTCACATCCTCTTATCGTGCAGATTCATGAAACCGTTGAGTATACTACCTCCTGTCATATTACTACTTTTATTGCAGTTGTCACTGCCTGTTGCCGATGCGCGTCAGGCGGGGCGGGCAGCTGTGTTTACTGAAATAGGCCATGGTGCACGGGGAATGGGTTTTGCAAATGCAATGACGGCAACGATTTCTGAAGGAAGTTACAGTTTTTATAATCCTGCACACACCGGCTTTTTCCGGGACCCGGCTCATCCGGCAATACAGGCCGACTTCTCATCGGCCATCATGGCTTTTGACAGACACCTGCACGCCGCATCCGTACGTTTTCCACTTCCGCCTTCAGCTGGAATTGGTTTTTCTGTCATTAAAGCAGGTGTACACGACATTGATGGCCGAAGCCCTTCCGGATACCACACCGGCTATCTAAATACCTCTGAATACCTGATGAGCGGTTCATTTGCCCTTCAGGTTACCCGGCGATTAACAGCCGGGGTTTCAATCAACTATTTTCTGGCTGATGTCCACCCGGATGTCCCAAAATCAAACACTATTGGCCTGAATACAGGAATCTTGTATCAAATATCTTCCTCGCTTACCGCTGGTATGAGCCTGCAAAACCTGCTCGCATCCTACCGAACCGACAGCTCAGGTTTATACGGCACCGACTCACCCGGCAGATCTGAACACATCCCCAAAAAATGGGTCAGCGGACTCTCCTATCAACCGGTCAGCCGATTAACACTCAGTATCGATGTTGAAATGCAGTGGGCAGAGTACTTCCGCTCGTCCGATTCAGACGATTCCCGTTTGTCTTATCAGGAATTGAGTGATAAACATTACAAAGTGAAAGGCGGCGGCAGTTACCGGCTGCATGAACGTTTGACAGTGAGGGGCGGATTTGGATGGGAAAGGGAGAGCGAATATACTGACATCACGCTTCAGCCGGCGGTTGGTTTCTCGCTGCACCTGCCATTCGATTCACTTTCGCCCTCTGTCGATTATGCATTTGTTCAGGAACCCTCGGGGATATCATCCATTCACAATTTTTCACTACAGTTCATTTTCAATTGAGAGTGAACTCACGCACATTCGCCAATTCTTCAGAATCGTTCCGGCCTACTTAATTGTTTGCAAAAACTGCCCTATATTACGAGTCCTTTCCGGTAAATCGGCTCTCAGGAGATCATCTCAGAACTGTTGCCGTTTTACTGGAAACCATAAACCCTAACATTTTTTTAGACTCAGAACTACATGAAAACCTATCTGAATACATCTATTTTTACGGCACTCGCTGCAATTTTTTTACTCTCGGCCTGCGATAACGGACAGTATAGCTCAAAAGCCGATTTAAGCACGAAAGTTGACTCGGTAAGCTACAGTATTGGGTACCTGCAGGCACAAGGAATGGCACAGGAAGGCTTGACCGATATTGATATGAAAAACTTTATTGCCGGATTTCAAACTGCACTGAATGAGCAGGAGTCCGAACTGGAGATGATGGCCATGCAGACGGTGATTCAGGATTACCTGATGGAAGCACAGGTGCGTCAGCAGATGGAAAGAGCCGAACAGGCTGAAGCAATACGCGCTGAAGGCCAGGCTTTTCTCGATGAAAATGCAGAACGTGAGGATGTCAATGTAACCGAATCGGGCCTCCAATACCGGGTTATCGAAGAGGGAACCGGTGAACGCCCGTCTGCAGAAGATGAAGTAGAGGTTCACTACCGTGGTACACTGATCAGTGGTGAGGAGTTTGACAGTTCTCATAGCCGTAATCAAACGGCAACATTCCCATTAAACCGTGTCATCCCCGGATGGACAGAAGGGCTTCAGCTGATGCGTGAGGGAGCTACCTACGAATTTTTCATTCCGTCTGACCTGGCCTACGGGGATAACCCGCCACAGGGCAGCATTATCCAGCCGGGTTCAGTTTTGATTTTTGAAGTTGAACTGATCGAGATTAAACAAGATTAATCAAGTCTTTCAAATAAGGGTATGGCATCTGTCATACCCTTTTTTATCCCCCAGTCTTTTTGAGTATGGACCCCTTAAAACATACCCTTCATGTACGTGAAAAAGCACTTCAGCTGGGGTTCGACCGATGCGGCTTTGCCAAAGCCCGTAAACTGGATGATGACGCAAGGCAACTGGAAGCGTGGCTGAACCGGGGTATGCATGGCAATATGCAGTGGATGGAAAACCATTTCGATAAACGGATTGACCCGACAAAACTGGTCCCCGGAGCCAAAAGTGTTGTCAGCCTCATTGGAAGCTACCGCTTTGAAAAGAACGAACGGTTTGATGCCACACACGACGGACCCAAAATTTCAAAGTATGCACGTGGCCGGGATTATCATAAGCTGTTTAAAAACAGACTGAAACAACTTTTCCTTTATACCCGTGATCTTGTCGGTGATATCAACGGGCGTATTTTTGTCGACTCTGCGCCGGTACTCGATCGGGCATGGGCACGACTTGCCGGCAACGGATGGATCGGCAAGAACAGTATGCTGATGAACAAAACCCACGGCTCCTGGTTTTTTATCGGTGAGATGATTCTTGACATTCCGTTTGTATATGACGCCCCAGAAACCGACCACTGCGGGACCTGCACCCGCTGTATCGACGCCTGCCCTACCGATGCGATTTACGAGCCTTTGAAGGTAGATGGAAGCAAATGCATATCATACCTGACGATTGAAATGAAAGAGACCATGCCAGACGAATTCAGGGAGCAGCTGGGTGAGTGGATGTTTGGTTGCGATATCTGCCAGGATGTTTGTCCGTGGAATCGAAAAGCCTCTTACGGGCACTATGATGACCTGAAACCCAGAGAACGGATACTCAACCCTCCCGAAAAGAATTGGAGTGAAATCACAGAAAAAGAGTTTAATGACATCTTTGAAGGAAGTGCTGTTCGCAGAGCAACTCACAGATGGTTCGTGAGAAACGCCAAACTGGCTGAACGCAATGTCCAAAAGCAACATCTGAACAGAAAATAGATCATAAACAAGCACCCTCTTAAACGACACGTATTGTTTTCAAAGACAATGTTTCTATTTTCATATCAGAAAAATATTTCAAACAGATCAAATCCGTGAAAAAACCTTCGGTTATCATCTTCTCATTCATCCTGCTGGTACTGGCATTCAGCGGATATGATTCGGCCCGCGGCCAGGACACCGGCAGCGGACTCGATTTTCTGAATATAGGTCCTTCACCACGTATGCTCTCAGTTTCCGAGGCTTCAACGGCACTGCTATCCGGACCTTCATCCATCTACAGCAACCCCTCACTGCTCTCATTTGAGGCCGGCAACAGCCTGGATGTAAGCTACACGCTCTGGGTTGCCAATGTATCTAATCAGTTTGCCGGGGTTCACTTCAAAAGAGACCGTCTCTCCTACGGACTGGCGGTATATGCCTCACAAGCCGATGAATTTGAAGCCAGAAACCAGCCCGGTCCGCCGGCAGGTACCTTCTCAATCAGCTACTTCTCCCTTGCCGGTTCGGTTGCTTACAGAACCGGTCCCCTCTCGGTTGGGGTTACCGGCCAGTTTCTGCGTGAAGAGATTTTTCAGCTTACAGCGAATGGTTATGCATTCAATGTGGGTACCGCACTCAATCTGCTCAACAATCGTCTATTGGCCGGTGTTTCACTCAATAATTTGGGTGAAATGGAAGAACTGGACGTCATTTCAACACCGCTGCCTGCCACCTTCAGGGCTGGCATCTCGGGCCGGGTGGTTGAATTTACAACTCCCGGCAGAAACGATTTCCCTGTTCTTCTCTCACTGGCTTTTGACTGGACCCGGCCGCTCGAAGAGGCATCCGGCGGCGACTTCACCCCACGGGATGCAGATGAAAGCTTCTACACAGTCGCTCTGGTTGCCGATGCCGCAGGCCTTTTTTCCATTCAGTCCGGCTACCGATTCGGCCCTACCGAACGCCCGGTCAGCTTTGGCGCCGGCATGATCATCGATCCTGTCCGTATCAACTATGCACTGGTCCCCTTCAGCACCGGTTACGGAACGGTTCACTCATTTGGAATCGAATACCGATTCTAAAAACCTCAGCCGGCCTATTTGATCAGAGCCATGGAACGGGTCTCTGTAAATCTATCTGTCTGTATCCGATAAAAGTAGATACCACTCGACAGGTGACTTGCGTCAAACTGTACCTCCTGCAAACCCGGTTCCTGCATGCGGTCAATAAGGGTGGCTACCTTTCTGCCCAGTGCGTTATAGACGGTTATGGTAACATGAGCCTCCCGATCCACCCGGAACTGTATGGTTGTCGACGGATTGAAAGGGTTGGGGAAGTTGGGCAACAACTCTGTACGAAGCGGTATTTCAGGGTCCGGATCAGCTTCTGCTGCCTCTTGCTCAACGGTCAAATAGGCATCATTCAATCTCTGAATGGAGTTTCCAGATACTTTTGAAACCCTTTCAAGGTGGATTTCAGCCGATTGGTTCCAATCACCTGTTGCCCGTAACGTAACCTTAATCAACTCTCTCGAATAATTCGGCTCAATCACCCCGCGGTGCGACAAAGCCCCTGCTATACTATTCTGATGTACAGTACTAAAGTCAATCAGCTGCCCTCGATCCCTCCAGTCGACTCCCCATCTCCCCGGATCAATCGCGCTGACCTGCCACAACGCCGGATCGATACCCTCTACTCGTAAACTGAATGAAATGCCGGAAAGAGCGGCCTCATACTCCGTGTAGAAATATAGTTCCAGTTCATCGCCGGAACGTAGTGCATCGGCTGTCAGGGATGAGAGAGGATTCAAAGTTCTGCCTTCAGGCCCGACTTCAGGGTTGCCTACAATTTTATCAAGTGACCTCGTTTTACCAAAATTCAATGCTATAGGCAGCAGGTCAAGATGATTCACAACTCCATCCCCATTGGCATCTGCATAAGTGGCCTCTGCGGGCAGCCACGACTCTGTCTCCCGCTCTTCCCAGCTTCGGGTATTGTAGACCGGCCGTGGTCCCTCCAGCTGCCAGTAGAGCGACAAAGGCAGCACATCTTCCTCATTCACCAACCCGTTATTATGGGTATCGCCGGGCCAGACGGATATTGTTTCGGCATTCGGGTTGATACCCGACAAAATGATATTGTCGATTCGATTAGACCCCTGGCTGCTGATCTCAGATTCTGTATCCCCATCCAGGCGGACATCCGATGCCTGTACCCAGCGGATGTAGAGTTCGGGCCGGTTATTCGCCAGTGCAGGCAATTCATGGTGATAGGTCTCAAACCTGTCGGTCATCACGATAGGATCTCCGATCACGGCCCAGTTTATGCCATCCGAACTGATCTCCAGTACAAAATCGCGCGGGCCTGTATTGGTTCCGCTGTGATCAGATTGCAGCCATATCGATTCAAAGTTTTCTGTTGAGAGCTGAACAAGCCAGTGCGCAGGATTCTGCTCATCGTACTGATGCCAGCCACTTGCCGTGGCCGCCCTGCCCTGCCCGTTATTGATAAAAGTTGGATCATTGGCTCCAACCGTTTGAATGGATGCCTGGCTGTTTTGGGGGATAGACGAAGAGGGATCGAGGCTGTCGTTATCAAAATTCCAGGCGGCCAGGGTGTACCGGTATGGAGGATTTTCAGCAATGGAAAGTACCGCTGAATCCCCATTCCAGACACCATTGATTCCCCCATACTGATCGATCCCCTCACTATCCAGAACAGTGCGCACGGCAAGATACCAGGTGCCGACTGGCCAGCCGTATGCAGCTTCACCCATAAATTCAAAATAACCATCCGATTCACCGCTGAATGACATCTCATGCCAGGATCCCTCGCCCCATTCGGCAGGATTGCTGTCAATATCATGAATCCCCAGCCAGGCTAAAATCCTTCCGGAGTTGCTCTCATCCTGCGATACACCGGTTGCATAGACCTTCACCGTCGCCTCGACATTCTCGCCTTCATATACTTCAGTGAGCGGATTAAGCTGCAACACTGACGAGACGAGAGACTCTTCGACCATATATTGCACCGGTTCGATCTGTTCACTCTCAAGAGTCTCATCAGACGAGGTAACCAGCGTCTGATTTGAAAACTCAAAATAGTGACTGCCTGCATCTGTTTTCTGTCTGACAAGGAACCTCAGCCTCATCAATTCACCGGTTGTAGCCGAACCGTAGACACTGGTTCGGCTGACCGATGCACCGATTCGGTTATCACTCAACAAACTGGCGATCTTAACACCGCCATCGGTCAAATTACCAAAATCGATACCTGTAAATTCAAGTGATTGGGAGTCGAAATGAACTTCGACAGAGAAAAAAAACGGATCAATAGGATCGGCCGCGGACACTGAGAGTTCGATCTCCTGGCCTGCTTTTACACTGTTTTCTGATAAGATCACATTCAACTGGACCGGTTCAGAAGTATCAGGAAGCGATGAGGCTCCTGCACCGGTACAACATAAGAGGAGGATCAATCCCCGGCTTAATGTATTCATGGTTATTCGGTTTCTCTTGTTTTGGGTTTCCCTCTTTACGGAGCCGGTTCCTGAAAATTCCATAATCCGGCATTTTTACGTAATGGATTTATGGAGTAAAATTTTCCAGAAATGATTTCAAAAAAAAGCATCTGATGCTTTTTTTACCAACATTAGAATGTTCACTTTTTCTGTAAGGATTCTCAAAATACTGTGTCATACAGTAAATAAACCCCATAAAATTTTTAATTCATTTGCCCGCGGCAAAGTATTATATTTTCAACTGTCAATAACTACGTAGGTAAATTCTCTTAACAGGTGTTGCGTACCCATGTCTAACTGGCCTCTTGTTGAATCGATTGTAGACCGTGCTTTAGAGCTCTCTGCGGATAAACGTACTGCTTTTATTGATCGGGAGTGTGGCGATGATGCTGACCTCAAAGCAGAAGTACTCTCACTGCTATCATCAATTCATGAATCCGGGCAACTTTTCAGCAAGGCTGACGATTTGAAAAAGCAGGCGTTTCAAGAGGTTGCCACAGGTAACCCGGAGCCTGAATGCTCACTGTTAGGCACGGTTGTCGGAAAGTATAAAATCTGTGAGTTGATCAGCCACGGCGGAATGGGAACGGTTTTCCTCGCTGAACGTAATGATGGAATTCATGACCAGAAAGTAGCGTTGAAACTGATCAGGCACGGCATGGAGACACCTGAGATTATCAGCCGGTTTGAAAAAGAGCGGTACATTTTAGGAGGGTTGAATCATCCAAATATTGCAAAGCTTTTTGACGGAGGGGTTACAGAGTCGGGACTGCCCTATCTCGTCATGGAGTATATCGACGGTGAACCGATCGATGAGTATTGCGACCGGCACAAGTTATCGATCCGAGAACGTCTGGCTCTCTTTCAAAAGGCGTGTAAAGCTGTACAGTATGCTCACAACAACCTTATCATTCACCGTGACCTGAAACCGGCTAACCTGTTGGTCGACCAAAATGGTGAAATCAAAATTCTCGATTTTGGTATTGCCAAACTTCTTGAAGAGGGTATCCAAAGTGATGGTGAAGAGGCTGAAACAACTCAACAGATTTTAACCCCCGGTTATGCTGCTCCTGAACAGGTTGCAGGTCAATCCATCACCACGGCAACAGATACCTACACTCTTGGGGTTTTACTCTACAGGCTGTTATGCGGCACCCCACCCTTTGACTTTCAGAATAAGAGCATTGCTGAAAAGCAGAACGCAATCCTGAAAGAAATTCCTCAGCATCTGTCAAATAAATTCAGGCATCTGGATGTTTCTGAGAAAAAAGATATTTCCCGCCTGAGAAACACCCACCCTGCCCGGTTGCGCCTGGAGTTAAAAGGGGATCTTGATGCCATCCTGTCAAAAGCATTGAGAAAGGAGAGCTGCAGACGATACCAGACCTGTGAAAGCCTGATGGATGATATCACACGCTTCCGGTCCAATCTGCCGGTCAATGCACACCAGGGCAGCTTTGCTTACAAAACGGAGAAATTTTTAAAACGCAACTATAAAAGTCTCTCGGCGATTGCAGCTATAATGATCATCTCTGTCCTGTTCAGCCTCTATCATACAAACCGTATCACAGAGGAGAGAAACCTGGCCCGGTTTGAGGCCGAGAGGACAGCTGAAGTCACATCCATGCTCTATGACCTGTTTGAAGCGAACGAGCCTGAACAGACGCTCGGTGATACCATCACTGCACACGAACTGCTGCAACGCGGACTTGAACGCGCAGAATCCATGCACGGACAGCCGGAACTGCAGGCTCAAACGTTTAACGTAATTGGCAGGATCTACCTCAAACTTGGCAACTTGCAGAAAGCTGAGCCTATTTTAGCGGATGCCGTCGATATCATGGAGAACCTCTATGGGCCGAACCATTCAGATACTGCAGAAGCGTATGCAAGCCTTGCTTCCATTTTAAGTGCGCAGGGGCAGTACCCGGAAGCTGAAGCGATCTTCAATCATTCAATAGAGATCCTGGAATCCTATTCCGTTTTAAAAGCATCCGTCCTCTCTTCTGCCATGACAGAGATGGCCTATGTACTGCGCCGGCAGGGCAAATACAGTGAAGCTGAAGATGCCTACCGAAGAAATGTCGAGCGCTTTTCAGAACAATATGGAGTGAATCACCCGAAAACCATCTCTGCTGAAAACGGATTGGGGGTCACGGTATTTAACCAGGGCAATTACAGTGAGGCTGAAAGGATTTTCAGCTCTGTTTTAAATAAGCGAATTCAGCTATTTGGTGATACACACCCCGATGTGGCTGAAAGCAAAAACAGCCTGGGGGCTCTTTATATGAATCTCGGACGCTTCAGGGAATCTGAACAGCTCTTCCAGGAAGCTCTCTTTTTAAGAAACCGGATATTGGGTCCCAGACACCCAAAAACACTTCTTACGCTAAACAACCTCGCCATTAATCAGCGTGACAATGGCAAGTTCGACCTTTCGGGTAAGACATTTCAGCGTGTCATTGAATATAAGGAAGAGCTATTCGGCCCTTACAGCGTAGCTTCAGCCATCTCCTACTTCTCTTATGGAGAGCTCAAACTGCTTACCCAACAACCCAGTGAGGCGATCGATAACTTTGAAAAGGCCCTTCCGGTATTTGAGGATTTTCTGGGTGAACAGCACTCCTTTTCGGCCCGGACCAGAATGAATATTGGATATGCCTATTTGAAATCCGGCAACCGTAACCTGGCAAAAATATATCTGGAAGATGGATATGAGCAGGTTGCAAAGATTCATGAAACGAATACCCTCGAGCGGGCCATTGCAGATCATCAGATGGGCTCCTACCACATGCACCGGGGAGATTATCAGCAGGCCTATGAACTGATCCATCAGTCATACAGAGCATTCACGTCACTTGAGAGCAGTGTTTCAGCCAGACACCGTCAGGTTATCAACGATTTGAACAGAATCAGTCAGTATGCCTCTGCTGAATAACAGGCTCAACTGACCGGCTGCATTTTTTTGTATTTTTTACATACCTGAAGATTTTCTCAGGATCATCAACAGGAGACCTTCACTAACCTAACGATATCACTATGGGTAAAAAGTCCTCAGCCCACAAAACAACTTCCCTGTTCCAGCGAAGCCATTTTAAAAGTCATCGAATAAAAAAAGCAGGTGAAGTGCCCGGCAAACCCGTGCATACCGGGCTCAAACGAATTGAAGAAGTCAAAATCAACATTCATGATTACAGCAAGAATCATTATAAGGTTATCCCGATAGAGGATATTGAACAATCGGCTCCTTTTATCAAAGACAGCAGTAAAACCTGGGTCCAGATTGAAGGCCTTCACAACCTGGAAAAGATTCAAACCATATGGAACTATTTCGGGCTGCACCCGCTCATTCAGGAAGATATCGTCAATGTGGTGCAGAGACCTAAAATAGAGACCTATCAAAATCACACATTTATTGTGTTGAGGCTGATCATCCCCGACAGTTCAACGGATGAATCAAGCACATTTCACTCTGAACAGATCAGCATAGTATTAGGGAAAAATTATGTTATCTCATTCCAGGAGAGCGACGAACCCATTTTTAATTCCATTTATAGGCGATTGAACCAATCCTCTGCCCGTATACGAACTTTCGGGGTCGATTTTCTTTCATATGCACTACTTGACACGGTCATTGATCACTATTTTCACTCATTGGAGCTACTTGGACAAACCATTGACCGGCTCGAAGAAGAGATCATTGAAAGTCCGGGCAATCACCACCTGCACAAAATTCACAGCCTGCGCCGCGACGCCATTCAATTCCGGAAATCGGTCTGGGGACTTCGAGACGGAATCAACTCATTGATCCGTGACGATAACCCGCTGATTAGCAACAATGTAAAAGTATTCCTGAGGGATGTTTATGATCACGTAGTACAGGTAATTGACTCTATAGAAGCTTACAGGGAGATGATTCACAGCCTTTATGATATGTATATGTCAACGCTTTCAAACAGAATGAATGAGGTGATGAAGGTATTAACGATTATTGCCACTATTTTTATTCCGCTTACATTTATTGCCGGAGTTTACGGAATGAATTTTGATCCGGAAGCAAGCCCTTTGAATATGCCCGAATTGAACTGGTATTACGGCTATATTTTTTCACTGGTAATCATGCTTGTCATCAGCCTTACGATGATCATTTACTTTAAGAGCAAAAAGTGGTTTTAAGCAGAACCGCCTGAACTATACCGAATCCCATTAGATTACGACGGTTTTAATTTCTATTTTCGATGAATCAATTTAAAACAGAATCACAGAGTTTCGTTTCTAATGAAAAAAGTTTTAGTGACCGGGGCTGCCGGTTTTATCGGATATCATCTGAGTAAAAGATTGCTGGAAGAGGGATTTGAGGTTTGGGGCATCGATAACCTGAACAGTTATTATGATACCGGGTTAAAAGCAGACCGGATCAGGGAATTGGGAGTAGATGAAGTTAAAAATAAGAGTGCTGATCAGTCCTATCTGGTCCCGTCTGCAACAAGCCAATTTTCATTTATCAAAGGAGATCTTGCCGATTCAGGGTTGATGAACAGACTTTTTGAAGACGGCGAGTTTGAATATGTACTTCACCTGGGTGCCCAGGCCGGTGTACGATACAGCCTGGAAAATCCACAAGCTTATATCGACAGCAATATCCAGGGGTTTCTCAATATTCTGGAGGGTTGCCGCAACTCCAGCCCTGCCCATTTGATCTACGCCAGCTCCAGTTCGGTATATGGGATGAATGAAAAAACCCCATTCGCCACGTCTGACCCCGTTGATCATCCGGTTAGCCTCTACGCGGCTACCAAAAAGAGCAATGAACTGATGGCCCACACCTACTCTCATCTATACGGAGTTCCCACAACCGGCCTGCGGTTTTTTACGGTCTATGGACCCTGGGGCCGGCCCGATATGGCCTATTTTCTATTTACGGATGCAATCCTGAAAGGCAAACCGATCAAAGTATTTAACCATGGCGATATGGCCAGAGACTTTACCTACATCGACGATATTATAGAATCGATCGTGCGCCTGCTCGATAAAGTGCCGTTGAATAATAGCGACTGGGATCGCTCCAATCCGGACCCTTCCAGCAGTTTTGCCCCCTATCGTCTGTTCAATATTGGCCATAACAGTCCGGTAAACCTGATGGATTTTATCCGTGAGATTGAGAAGAACCTGGGGATCGAAGCGGAGAAAATAATGCTTCCGATGCAGCCCGGTGATGTTCCGATTACCTGGGCCGATGTGAATGACCTTTATGAAATGATCGACTACAAACCGGCCGTTTCGATTGAAAAGGGAATTGCTGAATTTGTCAACTGGTATAAATCATACTACAAGGTAACCGGCAACAGTTAACCCTATTGGCACAACCCAATTCACACTGCATCCGCATGATTCCAAAAGATGTTCTGAAAAAAATCCGAAAGCTTGAAATCCATACCAAAGGATTGGTAAATAATATTTTCGGTGGTGAATACCAATCTGCTTTCAAAGGCCAGGGTATGGAATTTAGTGAAGTCCGTACCTACACATACGGAGATGACATTCGTCAGATTGACTGGAATGTAACGGCTCGAAGCGGTGAGGCCTATATCAAGGTATTTGAGGAAGAGCGCGAACAGACTCTGATGCTCTGCGTAGACATCTCTCCCAGTGGATTTTTTGGCAGCCGGTCACAAACCAAAATGGAACTGGCCATTGAAATCTGTGCGGTATTGGCCTTCAGTGCTATTAAAAACAATGACAAGGTCGGTTTAATCCTCTTCAGTGACCGGATAGAGAAAGTGATCCCTCCAAAAAAGGGACGGAAACATGTGTTGCGGCTGATCAGTGAGATGTATACTACAAAACCGGGAGGAAATCGCACTCATATCGGCGAAGCCCTCTCCTATCTGAACCGGCTCCTGAACCGAAAGTCTATTGTGGTACTGGCATCCGACTTTGAAGATCAGAATTTTGAGAAACAGCAAAAAATAACAGCCCGTAAACATGACCTGGTGAATCTGGTTATCAAAGACAGACTTGAAGAGGAGCTGCCCGATGCCGGATTGATCACATTCAAGGATGCAGAAACGGGTGAGCAGGTACGGATTGACACATCAGACAGAAGGGTTCGCCTGAACTATAAAAAACAGGTTCACACAAAAGAGAAGGCTTTAAAAGAGTACTTCATCCGCAACAAGATGGACTACGTGGACGCCTATACAAATGAGTCGTATATCCAGCCTCTAACCTCTTTTTTCAGAAAACGGATCAATCGCTACTGAAATCCGGCCAGGGCTAATTAACAGCCAGGTCTTCTCCGAGGCTCATTTGATCGAGCCGGCCGTCATAATACTCTACCAGCGGCAAAAACTCATCGATAAATTCCTCTTCCAGGGATTCGGCAGAGGGCAGATCTGCAGTCACCGAGTTGATCGGTTGACCATGCTCATAGAGCCTGTAACAGAGATGCGGACCCGTAGCCAGGCCGGTTTGACCTACATAGCCAATAACCTGTCCCTGCTCAACGCGTACGCCCGGACGAATACCTGAAGCAAAACGGCTCAGGTGCAGGTAAGCCGTTCTGTACTGGTCATTGTGACGTATCTGCACAATATTGCCATTTCCTCCCCTGTATCGGGCTTCCGTAACCACTCCGTCGCCCACTGAGATGATCGGTGTACCGGTCGGTGCTGCATAGTCCGTTCCGTAATGAGGCCTGCGTTCTCTGAGAATTGGATGAAAACGACTTCTGGAAAACCCTGAACTGATTCTCTGGTTATATCGAAAAGGTGCCATCAAGAGCTCTTTTTCCATGCTGTTACCCTCTGCGTCGAAATACCCGCGGCGATATCCGTTGTCAAAATAGTAGGCTCTGACGGTTCTTCCGCGATGCTGAAATTCGGCCGCTTTAATGTCACCGATTCCCAGGTATTCGCCATTTGCATAGGTATTGTCATAGATCACCCTGAAGTGATCTCCGCTTCGAAGGGCAAAAAAATCGATCTCCCAGCCAAACACCTCAGACAGCTCAACCCCGAGGCGTTGTGACACCCCCTTACGCCTTACCGTTTCATAAAGTGACCCTGAGATGATGCCCGCCGTTTCAGCTTCCCTGTACTCAATCGGAATCGACCCGTTCTCTACAAGATACTCATCATCTTCAAAATAAAATATGGTGTAATCAACCAGCGAGCGATGCCAAACCATCGCAAAGGGTGTCCCTTCTCTCTTATAGATCCGGTAGTCCTGCCCGGGCTGCATCCTGTTCAAATTGGCTACACCTGCAGACGCTTGCTGAATATGATGAATGGCCAGCGGTGAAAGGTCATAACGGCGTAAAATCAGGTAGAGATTCTCATTTCTCCGGATATTGGCTTCCGTTATTTCAAGACCTTCTTCATCCAACCTGAACCCATAGGGATCTCTCGGAGGCAGAGGCTTGATCTCCTCCAGATTGTCGATGGATATCATTTCATGTTCTACCGGTGCCGGATTTTCACCATTGCCATTGGCGACCATGACTCCTATAAATACGATCGCAGATAAGCAGATCACTCCTGCCAGAATAGTCTTGGGTGTCAAACCTGAAAGGTCTCTGTTTTAAGTTAGTTGTTTCAATTCCAGACAAATTAAAACAATGTGATCTTTTATCATAATTTTCACGGCAGATCAAATAATGTTATTCTGTATTCGTTAACCCTTTTCTTATCTTGGCAACATTTAAATCTACAGAACATACCAGGCCTTAATCATTTAAAATCGTGAAGGTAAACTTACACGTCATCAGTATCCGTCTGCTTGTCGCAATGCTGTTCTTTGCAGGCGGCACCGTACTGTCTGCACAACAGGTGCACACCTATGTGGATTCAGATTCACTGCAGGCAGGCGATATTTTTGAACTCACTATTGTTGTTGACGGAGCACAAAGCCTCACCTCCTACCCCACTTCCGATGATTTTGAAGATGACCTGGAACTCCTTAGCCGTGAACGGTACCGGCCGGCTGCCAACCGTGACAGTATTGTATACAGGATTCAGTTCTTTGCCACTGAAGATATTACGATAGAGCGCAAACCCATCATGATGGTTTCTCAGGGAGAGGATATCACCATGCATACCAGCCGGGTTCCCCTTTTCTTTAAATCCTCTCTGGCAGAAGATGATACCGAGTTTCGCCCGCTGAAACCCATATTTGATTTTGCACGATCCCTTTTACCCTGGATAGCGGCCTTAATTCTGTTAGCCGTTGCCGTTTATCTGCTCTACAGGCGGATGAATCAAAAAGAGTCTCCGGCACAAACCAAACGCTCTTACACACCGCAACCTTTTGATAACCCGCTGGATCAATTGAAGCGTGAACTGGCAAACCTCCCGCAGCCATCCGAACTAACCAGTTTTGAACAATTTGAAAACTACTACATCCTCCTGGGGGATGCCATACGCATGTATCTGAAGCGGGTACATGAGATCCCGGCACTTGAAATGACAACGGCAGAAATTACATCTGCAATGAGAAATAGCTTTGTCACCGCAAAAACCATTTCAATTACACGAACCGTACTCAATAGCGCAGACATGGTTAAATTTGCACATTTTGAGCCGACTGCCGAACAGGCTGAGTCGACTTTGCAAAAAGCCAATGAGTTTGTCGATATTGTACAGGGTTCCGACCTTGAGCGGATCAACGAAATGCGAGCGGCCCATGAAGAACTTGAAACCGAGAAAATGAAACTGTCAAACCCTGATGATAAATGAGCTGGGCAAACCCTGAATATTTTTGGTTGCTGACAGCAATTCCTCTTTACCTGGCTTACCTGGGCTGGACCTACTTTTCCAACCGCAGTTCCTCAATTACATTTTCATCACTGGGTAAACTGAAAGGGCTGCCGGTCGGATTACGTGCCTGGATCTCCTGGCTGCTACCACTCTTTTATACAGCCGCTTTTGTTTTACTGGTCGCTGCACTTGCACGTCCCCAGCTTCAAAACACCACCATTGAACGGAGCACCGAGGGAATAGATATTGTCATCAGCCTGGATATCTCCTCCTCCATGCTTGCTGAAGACATCAAACCGAACCGTCTGATCGCATCGAAAGAACTGGCTGCTGAATTTATCGACCGCAGAATGTCAGACCGGATCGGAATTAATGTATTTGCCCGTGAGAGCTTTACGGTAGTTCCTCCCACTCTCGATTACAACCTGGTTAAAAACATGCTCGAAACCGTAGACCTGGGAATGGTTCGTGACGGAACGGCTATCGGGATGGGCATCGCTACTGCCATTAACCGCCTTCGTGAAAGTGATGCCGAGAGCCGTATCATTATTCTTCTGACGGATGGAATGAATAATGCCGGTGAAATTGACCCGATCACAGCCGGTGAAATGGCCGCCTCTTTTGGCATCAAGGTCTATACCATTGGCATCGGAACCCGGGGAACGGCCCCCTATCCCGTTGACGACCCGATTTTTGGCCGCCGCTATCAAAATGTTCAGGTCAATATCGATGAGGATATGCTGATACATATTGCAGAGGTTACCGGCGGACGATACTGGCGAGCCACAGACCTTGACGAATACCAGGAGATCTATCATGAGATTGATCAGCTCGAACAGTCTGAAGTCGAAGAGATCATTTATGTAGATTATGAAGACCGATATTTCTCTTATCTTTCAGCCGGAATTTTCTTTATTCTGCTCGGTTTTATTTTAGACCGCTTTATTACCAGGTCACCGGTTTTTCATCCGTAGCCCCGGCCGGGTCAAATCCTGCAGGACATCATTCAAAGTTCCATGAAACCAATATGCCGGCAGACAGGTTAACCACATTACCTGTTTGAACAGGCTCAGTTATAAATTTTTTCATAACCAGTACTTCTTTTCAACTATTTTGATGATTAGCAACATTAGATCAGCCGTTTTAGAATCGATATCCGCAGAACCGATACTGAAGGCTATAAAAGAGAAGAGCCGTGTAGAGCTTAAAAATTTTTCAGGATCATCATCCATCTTTCTCTTTTCAGAAATTGAACAAAATAACGGCCCCCTTCTCTATGTCACCAAAGATTATGAAGAGTCTGCATCCATAGCATCCGATTTTGAACAGATTGGCCAAAGCCATGTTGTACTCTTTCCACCCCTCCGGAAGAAACCCTACGACAATGAAAAAATCCCGGATATGTCGGTTATGGTACAGCGGGCTGAAGTATTGGAAAAGATCAGCCAAAGCAAGGCCAGTATCATCGTTGCATCGATCGATGCCCTGTTTGACAAACTGGTTCCATCCGAACAGTTTCACGCCTCATCCATCCACATCACCAAAGGGGATGAAATTTCCCAGGAGTCGTTATCAACACAATTAACCGACCAGGGGTACCGATCGGCTCGTTTTGTCGACTCTCCCGGCGAGTTCGCAATCAGAGGCGGAATCTTCGATGTCTTTCCCTTTACCGGCGAGTATCCCGTCCGGTTTGAATTTTTTGGTGATGAGATCGATTCTATCCGCGAATTCGACCCCGATTCACAGCGGTCTGTTGCCTTTCTGAATGAAGCCAGGCTTGTTCCGAACGCCTCAGGCAATGGCAACGAGCACCGTGAAAGCCTCCTCTCCTATCTGCCGGCCAACACGTCTCTCATTCTGAAAGATCCCGACGTGCTGGAGAATGAGGTCGTCGAATTCTATCAGCAAGCCACCACACATTATGAGAACTCGGAAGACAACTCACTTCCGGAGCCGCACAGCTTGTTTTTGGATCCGGCTGAGTGGAGAGAGGTACTGTCTGATCGAGGAATTATCGTAACAGGCAGTTTTCATCAAAATGAAGAACCGGATCTGACGATAGAGGCCGATACATCACCCCACCCCTCTTTTCATGGTAATTTTAAGCTTCTGCGGGAGTTTATCCGTTCACAAACCAAATCGGGCGGAAAAACCATCATCCTGACCGATCATGATAACCAAAAAGAGAGATTTGAAGAGTTACTGGGTGAACCCGATGAAGAGTTCCGGTACCAGATTGGTATTCAGACCCTTCATGAGGGATTTCTCTTAAACGGTCCCAATGTGGCTGTACTGACAGATCATCAGATCTTTAACCGTTATCACCGCCCAAAAATTAAACAAAAACGTCTGCGTGGCGGGATCTCGTTTAAAGAGCTTAAAGATCTGAACATCGGAGACTTTGTTGTACATGTAGACTACGGAATTGCCAAATTTGCCGGATTTAAAAAAATTGAAGTCCGGAATACCACTCAGGAGGCAGCTGTACTTCGTTACAAGGATGACTCCATTCTATATGTCAATGTATCGAGCCTTCACAAAATTCAGAAGTATTCGGGCAAAGAGGGCAAACAGCCGCGAATTACAAAACTGGGATCCGGTGAATGGGCCCGCAAAAAAGCGACAACCAAGAAGAAGGTAAAAGACATTGCCCGTGACCTGATTGAGCTCTATGCCAGGCGTAAATCTCAAAAAGCACTCGCCTTCGATCCAGACAACGCCTGGCAAACGGAGATGGAGGCACGCTTTGAATATGAAGAGACCCCTGACCAGCTGGAAGCGATCCGTTCAGTGAAAGCCGATATGGAGTCGGAACAACCCATGGACCGCCTGGTTTGCGGTGATGTCGGGTTTGGAAAAACAGAAATTGCCATCCGTGCCGCATTTAAAGCGGTTATGAACCAAAAACAGGTTGCCGTTTTGGTTCCGACTACCATTCTTGCCGACCAGCACTATAAAACCTTTCTTAAACGGATGAAAGATTTCCCCGTTGAAGTGGAAGCCCTCTCCAGGTTTAAGTCGGCCGGCGAACAGAAGGAGATCGTAAAGCGGGTAAAAGAGGGCAAGATCGACATTCTGATCGGTACCCACCGCATCGTCTCAAAGGATGTCAAATTTAAAGAACTGGGCCTGCTCATCATTGATGAGGAGCAGAGATTCGGTGTAGCCGCAAAAGAGAAACTGAAGTCGTTTCGGGCCACCGTCGATGTGTTGACACTCACGGCAACCCCGATCCCGCGAACACTGCAATTTTCCCTTATGGGAGCGAGAGATCTAAGCATCATCAACACCCCGCCCCCCAACAGGCAGCCGGTCTATACCGAAATACACAGTTTTAATGAGGAGCTGATACGCGATGCCATTCTTCAGGAAACATCACGTGGCGGACAAGTCTTTTTTATCCATAACCGTGTCAAAAATATTGAGGAGGTTGCCGGTATGGTTCGAGACCTGCTGCCCGATATCCGGGTTCGTTTCGCACACGGACAGATGCCCGCATCCAGGCTCGAAAAAATAATCAAGGATTTTTATGAAAACCGGTTTGATGTACTGATCTCTACCAACATTGTCGAGAACGGTATCGATATCGGCAATGCAAATACCATTATCATCAACAATGCCAACAATTTTGGGCTCTCAGAGCTCCATCAGCTTCGTGGCCGTGTGGGACGATCGAACAGAAAGGCATTTTGTTATCTGATCACGCCGCCTGTTCAGCAGTTGTCACCCGATGCCCGAAAACGGCTTACGGCACTTGAGGAGTATTCCGACCTGGGGTCCGGTTTTAACATCGCCATGCGTGACCTGGATATCAGGGGCGCAGGTGATATACTCGGAGCTGAACAGAGCGGTTACATTTCGGATGTCGGATTTGAACTCTACACAAAGATCCTCGATGATGCCGTAAGAGAGCTGAAGGAGACCGAATATCAGTCAATGTTTAAAGGTGAACCGAAGCCGGTCAGCTATCCCGAGACCCAGGTTGAGTTTGACCACTCTGCGTATCTTGATAAAGAGTATGTCAAAGACAATGTGGAACGGCTTAATCTCTACAGAAAACTCAGTGAAGCACAATCATCCGATCAGATCAGTGAATGGAAGGATGAAATGACCGATCGGTTTGGCCCGCTAAGTGAAACCGGTGAGAACCTTGTCAAGGCTGCCCGTATCAAACTCGCTGCATCACGGATGCTGCTGAAAAAGGTCACCGTCAGAGCCAGCCGAATGTGGCTTCTGGGGCCGAAAAATGAGACCGATGAAGGCAAGCTCTATTATGGCGGGTATTTCCAAAAATTACTGACACGGATCCAAAAAATGGATCACCATCCTTACAAACTGGTCCAAAAAAAGGATGCCGTTACCCTTGTCATTCATAATATTGAAAGTTTAGATTCTGCGATTGCATACCTCGATTCATTGCCGGACTATCAACAAGAAGAGCAGGTGCAGCCCGTATGAAAGTAACACTTGATAAAGCCGTTGAGCTGATTAAAAGGGGTGAAATCGTTGCATTTCCCACCGAAACGGTTTACGGGCTTGGTGCGGATGCGAAAAACATTGAGGCGATTAAAAAGACTTTTGAAGCCAAAGGACGGCCTTCCGACAATCCGCTGATCGTACATATCAGCAATCTGGAGCAATTAAACCGGTTAGCCATCCGTGTACCTGAGCAGCTCTATACCCTGGCCAAAGCCTTCTGGCCAGGCCCCCTCTCCATTATCGTCAGAAAAAAACCGGATGTTCCCGATATCGTCACAGCCGGACTCCCAACGGTTGCCATTCGCATGCCCAATCACCCCGTTGCACTGCAGCTGATTGAAAAGACAGGTCCGTTGACCGCACCCAGTGCAAATAAAAGCGGCCGGCCAAGCCCCACCCGTCCCGATCACTTAAGTGAAGATTATGGCGAGTCCCTGCCAATTCTTGAGGGCGAACATTCAACCATCGGACTCGAATCTACAGTGATCAATATTCTGGAACACCCCCCGGTCATCTTGCGACCGGGTGCCATCTCTGAAGAAATGATTGCAAACGTACTGGGAACAGAGGTCGTAACAGTTTCCGGTGAATCGGCCACAGACACACCGGCTATGAGCCCAGGCACGAAGTACACACATTATAAGCCTGAAGCCCGGGTGAGCTGGATCCCGGAAAACAGCACCTCCAAACCCGGTAAAGATTCACTCTGGCTGGTACACAGCAACAAACCTTTTCGGCCATCCAGACATATCATTGCCTACCACAACAACTTCGATCAGATGGCTGCCGAACTGTTCGATCAGTTTCGTCGTGCCGACAAGCTCGGGTACCAAAATATTTTGATCGAACCCCTTCCGTCAGATGCTCATCACCCCATTATTTCCGCTCTCCGAAATCGAATCCAGAAAGCAATCGGGTAATTATTACCCCACTCTTTCCTACTGTTTATTTTAGACTTAAAGTATTTTTAGAATTTTTTTCCATTTCGCAAACGATTTCAAAAAGATTGTGTGTTTAGTGACTGTGATTCTTTTGATTCATTCAAACACAGAATCTTTAACCCCAATTAATAGAGAAGTCTATGAAGTTAAAAAATACATTGCAGAAGCTATTTTTGCTGATGCTAACCCCCCTTGTAACTGTGGCGCTATTTACAGCGTGCGGTGATGATAATGGAACTTCAGTCGATCCGGATCCGGAACTGAATATTGTCGAAACGGCACAGGAAGATAACCGGTTTTCCATCCTGGTGGACCTGGTGATCGAGGCCGATTTGGTGGATGCCCTCTCATCGGAACAACTCACTGTTTTTGCTCCGACAAATGATGCATTTGAAGAGCTATTCAATGTGGTCGATCCGTCAGAACTGACCCAGGAAGACCTGATTGCAATTCTGACATACCATGTTACCGAGGGTGTAACCCTGAGCTCACAGCTTGATGCTCAGCAGGATGTTACCATGCTCAATGATGAGCGCACCCTGGTGCAGGCCAGTGCCGCCGGTGTGTTGATCAACGGCAGCTCAAATGTTGTTTCAGCCGATATCGAAGCCTCAAACGGTGTAATCCATGCCATCGATGAAGTCCTGCTGCCCGCAGCCTACAGAGAACCCTCACTGGTTGAAGTAGCCCAGGAAGCCGGCAGTTTCGAAATTCTGCTGGATCTGGTTGAAACCGTCGGACTGACCACAACCCTACAGTTCCTCGGCCCATATACAGCATTTGCCCCAACCGATGAAGCATTTCAGGAACTCTTTCAGGATGTAAACCCGGAGACCCTGACACCTGAGCAGATTCAATTTGTTCTCACCTACCATGTAATCGTGGGTGAAATTCCATCTTCTGCCCTGGAGCCGACACAAACCGTCGCCTCCGCCGCTGAAGAAGCCCTCTACATTACATCCGGTGATCAGGGTGTATTTGTAAACGGTTCAGCACAGGTGACCACCCCCGATGTGACCGCTTCAAATGGTATCATTCACGTGATCGATGAGGTGCTGCTCCCGAATCCATTTATTCCGGTAACTGGGATTGTAGCTAAAAACTACGACCTGACAACCCTGCTGTCACTGGTTGCGCAACGTGAGGATATCCTCGCAGCGCTCTCTGATCCGGACGCAGAATTCACGGTCTTTGCCCCGACAAACGAAGCTTTTGATGAAGCATTGGCCGCTTATCCCGACCTGACCGAGGAGGAGATAACTGAGATACTGACCTACCACGTGTTAACATCAGCAGTCTTCTCGGATGATCTCTCAGATGGTGATACAGCAGAAACCCTGCAGGGAGAAGATATCACGGTAACCATCGACGGTGAAACCGTCCTGATCAATAGCGCCACTGTGGTAACGGCTGACCTGGCCGGTTCTAACGGTGTCGTTCACATTATTGATGCAGTGATTCTGCCGCCAAGCTATACGGAAGATTAATCCCCTTTAGTTGACCAAAAAAAGGCAGTCTTCAATGAAGCTGCCTTTTTTTATTTCCTTCCTTTACCAGGTCCAGCGATAAAGTATCGGGCTCTTTTGTACCCAGTGAGCTTCACCGGGATATTTGATTCGCATATTTACCAGAGGCCAGAAAATTCTGTTGTATATCCTGTCAGGCTTGATATACTCTGAAATCCCCTTCGACCTGTAGATCTGCCCATCCATTTTTAATACCATCATCCCTTCAAACCGTTTATAAAAAGGTCCGCTGTCGGTGACACGTTCTTTTTGAACAAGAAGCTCAATTCCCTCCCCTTGAACCGAAATTTTACGGGCGCAATTCAGGCCAAACAGGTTCAATGAGAAGTCACTCAACACTGCCAGATCCCGAACATCACGGAGATCTGTGAAATCTCTGTCCGGAATCAGCCACACCCTTTTATCCCACACACCATTCTCTTGCATGAGATAAAATATGACTGTAAAATTTTCAAAGTGGAATCTTCCCCAGTACCATTCATCAAACTGCTCTTTCATCGGCTCGAGTCCGGTATTATGATCGTGATATCCAACGCCTTTAAAATCTATTGTTTCTTCAGCGTATCCTTCTATCTGTAATCTTCCGGTCACTTCACACCTGGGCTGAACAAGATTCCAAAGATGTGAATCTGTCCCGGTTTGCTCCCCTTCAAACCCATTTAGCCCTGCATTCAAACTGGAAAAAAACTGGAGCTCCCCGGTAAGCCGGTCGCCATTAGGCAGTTTTTGATCCAGGTTCAGCTGATAGGTTAGTTTCTGTTGGGCAGTATCAGAACCCATCTGTTCAAACCGGTTGTTGCCGACTTTTGCCATCGGTACGGTTTCTGAAAAAAACGCCTGGTGCAAGTTCACTTCTTCAAAACTGTAGAAAATCGGTTTACCATTTTTGTAGAGTGAGATGGATATGGCCGGAAAATGGTGACCGGATATCGCCTCATCCTTTTGAACAGCCTGAATGTATTTGCGCGAAAATGGGTTACCTTCATAGAAGATCACTACGATGCTGTAACCATTTTCCGACATGGCATCAAAATACCACCATTCATAACCTCCCGGGCGGGTTGGTTTGTGACTGACATCTTTAGAAACATCTGATATTATATTCATATACTCATTCCATTGCAAAAACCTGAAGCTGAAATTAATCGGATAACCGCCCTGACCAATCCATCATGATCCCTATGAACCTACTTCTTTTTCTGCTTGCTGCAGTTTTGGTCATCCTTTCGATCTCAACGCTCATTTTGTTCAGAAACCGGTTTGAAATGACCCCAGTGAAAAACTATGCACATTCAGCCAACGAAGATAAATTGATTTCCGTTTGTATTCCGGCCCGTAATGAAGAGAAGAATATAGGGGTTTTACTGGATTCTATTTTTAAACAGACCCGCGCTAACTATAATGTATATGTACTGGACGATCACTCTGAAGACAGAACACCCGATATTCTAAAAGAGTATGGCACCTTGCATCAAAGACGTCTCAATGTCATAAACGGAAAACCCAAACCGGCTGATTGGCTTGGAAAGCCCTGGGCTTGCCACCAGCTCGGCCAGGCTGCAGATGGCGACATTCTTCTCTTTATCGATGCAGATACCCGTGTAACTCCTCACTTTTTGCAACATATTGACGGATCGATGAGAACCTACAACCTCGATATGCTCACTGCCTGGCCGCGCCAGGTCACCGGTACATTTTGGGAAAAGACCGTCATTCCGGTTGTTTACTATACCCTGCTTTCATTTTTACCGGCCATCTATGTCTATCGAAAGCCCCGGTGGATGCCTGAATCCCTTTATAGATTACTCGCAGGGCTTTTTGCAGCTGCCAATGGACAGTGCATCGCATTTTCGCGGGAGGTGTACCGGCAGATCGGCGGACACGAAGCTGTAAAATCAAAAGTCGTGGAAGATGTGGAACTTGCCCGGACGGTGAAATCAAATGGCTATATCCTGCGAATGTTTACAGGGCTTGGATCGATCGATTGCAGAATGTACCGGAATGCACAAGAGATGTTCAGCGGCTTTCGGAAAAATTTCCTGGCTGGATTCGGTAACTCTGCCACTCTCTTTCTCATGGCCGCGGTATTTCATATCCTCGTTTATCTCTTTCCAATTGCCATGCTCATCCTGTCACTCTTCACTATCAGTTTTACGATGCTGCTGCTCTCTGCCGCAGCCCTGGTTTTAATCCTGGTACAGCGTTTTATTTTGGCAGAATGGTTTAAATGGGACCCTTTATATGCATTTACCCACCCTTTGGGTGTAGTTTGGTTTCAATGGCTGGGGATCGTGAAACTATACGACCGCTTCTTTGGCACAACCGTTCATTGGAAAGGCCGGCCGGTTTAGGATTAATTCTATATTATTATTATTTAACAAGATATAATAACCCATAACAGATTTAGGGTATCCCCCTATTTATTTTTGACAGGGAAGTAAACTATATTGCAGGTAATGAAGAACTGGATCGAGAAATATATCAAGTATCTCAGGATCGAGCGAAATGCCTCCAGACACACGCTCGTCTCATATCGAAATGATTTGGAACAGTTTCTTTCATTTATTGCTTCCGAGACAGGCCGTCCGGCCGGCAAGGTAGAGCTCACTCAGATAGACCGGCTTGTCATACGCCTGTGGCTGGGAGCATTGCAAAAAGATGGCATGGCACGGAGTACCCTTGCCCGAAAAGTGGCGTCCATCCGCTCTTTTTTCAAATACTGTTTCACCCGGGGTGCTATCGAAAAAAATCCGGCGCACCTGCTCATTATCCCCAAAAAAGAGAAAAAACTGCCGAAAACGATTCAAAAAGAGGATATCAGCCGGCTTATGGAGCTGCCCGACATGGAACATGCCCGCGGGGTTCAGGATCGGGCCATCCTGGAGCTATTTTACGCAACCGGAATGAGACTCAGTGAGCTTACCGCCCTGAACAGTGCTCATTTAAACCTGAACCAGTGTCAGGTAACCGTAACCGGAAAAGGAAACAAACAGAGAATCGTGCCGTTAGGAAAGCATGCAGTGGAAGCCTGCCGCCTGCATTTGGAGAGGCGACAGGAGCTATTCGGAAAATTAACCGATGAAGATGCAAAAAAAGCACTCTTTATTGCACCCGGCGGACAACGAATGTATCAACGGAAAATACAACTGATCGTAAAAAGCTATCTCGAAAAAGTAAGTGAGGTGACCCAGAAAAGTCCGCATGTTTTGCGACACAGTTTTGCAACTCACATGCTCGATGCGGGTGCAGACATCCGGGTCATCAAAGAGTTTCTGGGACATGCTGATTTGTCAGCTACTCAAATCTACACCCATACCAGTGTAGATCGACTCAAACAAGTTTACTCTAAAGCCCACCCAAGGGCAGAAAATTAACCTTAATAGGAGGAATAATGAAAACGACTTTCACAGCCCGACATTTTGAATGCAGCCAAACACTCAAAGAGTTCAGCTTAAGTTCTGTCGAAAAGCTTGAACAATTTTTCGACCGAATTATCGTCTGTGATATTGTATTGCAGCCGGGACAGGACGATGATAAACCCGCTATTGCAGAATTAAATGTTAAAGTGCCCAAAACACTGATTAACGTCAAAGAAGAGGCCCCCTCCTACGAACAGGCGATCGGGCAGGCTGTGGATACAGCCATACGCCAGTTGCGTAAATACAAAACCAAACACTTCGAACACCATTAAATATTATCAGGGGAAGTGTGTAAAAAACACCTTCCCCTCTTTTTTATCCAACTGATCCTTCCTAATCCATCCCAAACATGTTATTTGACAAACAGGAAATTATCCCACGGCGGGAAAAAGTGTCCGTTTCAGTACTGATCAAACGGCTGGAAGATATTTTGGGCGCAGAATTCGAACCCTGCACCGATACCGCTTTCGCAGAAAATAAATATGTTGTTGAAGCCGATCTGCATCGCCCGGGGCTGGCTCTTGCAGGGTATGTCGACCTGTTTACCTATCAGCGAATTCAGGTCATAGGAAATACGGAGTGCAGGTTTATCCGAAACCTGTCTAAAGAAGAGATGACAAACTCATTTAAACAGCTGGTCTCATTTGACATCCCCGTGATTTTTCTCACAGATAACAACAATCTGCCCGACCCGCTCATACAGCTGGCTAAAGATTCCGGCATTCCGGTCTATCGAACAACTATTGAGACGACCAAGTTCATGTATCAGCTTCGTGACTTTCTGGAAGATCTGTTTGCCGTTCAGACCATGCTTCACGGTACAATGGTCGATGTTTATGGCATTGGGATCATGATTGGCGGAAAATCAGGGATCGGAAAAAGCGAAGTGGCCCTTGACCTGGTTGAACGCGGACACCGCCTGGTTTCAGACGATGTAGTCATCCTGACCAAAAAAAGCAACGTTTTAATGGCATCAGCCACTGAAATGAACAAACACTTTATGGAGATTCGCGGACTCGGAATTGTCGATGTGATGTCGATGTTTGGCATCCGTTCTGTTCGATACCAAAAACGACTTGAAGTGGTACTTGAGCTGACACTCTGGGATGATTCGGATAAAGTGGAGCGCACCGGGCTGGACCACAAAACCGTGGATATTATGGGTACGAAAATACCCCTGATTCAGCTCCCGATCACACCCGGAAAGAATATCACTGTCATCGCTGAAGTGATTGCCATGAACTATCTTCTGAAGCATTACGGGTACGATGCTGCAAAAGCATTTCAGGAAAAGGTGAAAAAGCACATCGCTCAAAAGAAGAGCCATTCTGACATGCCAAAACGTGCCATAGAGTACTTTGAAGGGGATTTTGAATAATTTTGTAACATTTGAGGTTTTGATTACTCTTTTATATAAAGTATAATTATGCTAACTTTACGGCGCTGATACCCAAGTAATTAAAAAATGTCTGCTATCAAACACTACTACTACGACAGCGAAAAGTGCGAGTTTGTGCCTGTTATTTACGACAGGAAGAAGAAAATCATCAACACACTCTCATTTTGGACAATCAATGGTATAGTTCTGGCAAGCCTGGCAATTGTCTTTTTGTCGCATGCTGTTGGTTCTCCGGCTGAAATTGCACTAAAGGCTGAAAACCAGGCTTTAATGAGCCAGTTAGAGACAACACGCACATCTATTACCGACCTGGAAGAACAGCTCAGCTCAATTGCAGAGCTGGACAACGAGATGTACCGTTCTGTACTTGGTCTCGATCCGATCAGCGAAGATGAGCGCCGTGCGGGAACCGGTGGTACGGATCCCTACAGTGAATTTGACCTCTATAGCGACGATGCCTCCGAAATATTACGCTGGACTGCTTCCAGAATTGACAACCTGGAGCGTCGCCTTAGCATCCAGCGAATGTCATTTGATGAAATTAAAGGTTACTATAACGAAAACCAGGAGAAGTTAAGACATATGCCAGCCATACGGCCCGTGAACGGCATTCTTCTGAGCGGATTTGGCCCCAGAATTCACCCGGTTCTGAAGTACCGGAGAATGCATGAAGGCATTGACTTCAGGGCCAGTATCGGCACCGAAGTCTATGCTACCGGCGATGGTGTGGTCAAAGCAGCAAGCCGGCGAGGCAACTATGGCCTTCTTCTTGAAATTGACCACGGTTACGGCTACTCCAGCCGATATGCACACCTGTCCGGTTTTGCCGATGGAATCAGGCCGGGCACAAAAGTGGAGCGGGGACAGCTGGTCGGATATTCCGGCGATACCGGACTTACCAACGGCCCTCACCTGCATTATGAAGTGCATCTGAACGGACGGGCGGTTGATCCGTTAAACTATCTCTTCGCCGATATCACTCCTGAAGAGTACCTGATGTACCGCGATATTGCTGAAAATAACCCCATGTCGATGGATTAACCGTTCATAACGGTTAACACGGGGCTACAGCACAACCCTGTCAAATTGATTTGTAACAAAAAAAGCCACCCGGTTAAGCCGTGTGGCTTTTTTTATATATACAGTAAAAAGTAAAGGTGCGGGGTGTCGAACCGCGAAGCACCGCTTCGCAACCCAACAAACCAACCCCTGGCCAAATGGCAGCCATAAAAAAATCCCCGACGCGGCATAACTCCGTGCGGGGATTTGAATTAAGTGGAGGTGCGGGGAGTCGAACCCCGGTCCGAGAAGGCAAACTGTCAAGCATCTACATGCTTAGCTATTGATTAAGGTTTCGGATGAAGCAATGCTCAATAGCAAAGCAACTCCACCCTATTCTGCATTAAGTTCTCCAGCCACGCGGCAGACACGCCCTTCGGAAAAGCCAGTTTTATCGGCGCTCGCAATGGGACCTACTGGCAAGATACCCAAGGGAACGGACTCTGCAGTTTATGCTGCGAGTCTGTAAGAGTAATTGTTGTCAACTACTTTTATTCCATGATGAATGATTTACGAGATTCATCGGACAATCTCGGCATGCAGCCTGCAATTGTACTCAACCCGTCGAATCCGGTACACCCCCAATATGTCAATGAACTATTGAATCTGTTAAGATAACGAATAAATTGACCAATTCGTACCTTCTGTATCAAAAGAATATAACGACAAATTGGGCCGTAACCCCACCCTGTCAATCTTCTGCCGTCAGTTCAAATATACCTCTCCACCGGCTATTAACAACTTCTACTACCTTTTATCCCGAAAACAGACAGTATAGAGTACCATTTTAGATACTCTATACCTGATGCGCTAATAGAAGGCCTCATTCAGAGTACGATCTGCATCTGCACGGTTAACAGATTACCCAAGTCCGGGTGAAATTTGTCATCCCGTATTTCGTAGTTAATCGATATACGTGAACGCCCCAACATATAGTAATTTGCACCCATTGTATAAACTTCAAGCCTGTTGTTCTCTATATCCCGATTTGGGTTAAGGTATTCATACCGTACAATAGCCTCGACCCGGTCTGTCAATTTATACCCGGCAAGCAGGTAACCGCCATTCATGAGGATATCTTGTGAACCGGTGACACTATTTTTTCGTGTAACATACTCGCCTCTGATAAATAGTGGTTTGCCATTGTAGCTCAGGTCCAACCCTGCCCTGTAGCGAGGCTCTTCATCTTCCGGGTTTTCTCCCGGCTTATAGTATCCGGCATGCCCTGACAGGCCAATTTCAAGCTGTTCAGTGAAGTTAAAACCAACTCTTCCTACGATATCTTTTGGGTCAATTTGCTCCGACAGATTCGCACCGGTTCCGTTTACCAACCCTACCGCATAATTGAATTGAGACCAGCTCCCGAAGATCTGAACGCCGATATCACTAAACATCCTGAAGGTGTTCAAGCGGCGGATGGTAAGAGAACGTTCTATAGCCGGGTTAAAGATGATTCCCTCAGACCCCTCTATACCAAAAGGCGCCAAAAATTGTCCGGCACGGATATTAAATCGAGGATCTAATGTATAGTCTGCATATGCGTGGACCAACTGAGGGTTTGATTGGGGTGGTTCAATGAATCCTCCAAACACCCGAAAACGTATACGATCTGACAGATTCCCATTTACCCCGACCCGGGCCCGGTGAATCGAAAAACCGGCCGGGTTTCCTGGTGTTAAATCTTCTGCAAATTGTTGCTGAACAAACCCGATTATTGTATAAGATGGAGTGTTACCCTGATCTGTATCCGGTGACTGGCCCAATACAGAAGTAGTTAGCAGCAATAATATTAGTGGTATTGAAATGACATGTTTTAGTCTCAATTTCATTATTTCAAAATACATACGACTTCTATTTTTGTTATAATTTTTTATACTGTTACATGTTAAAAACACTACTCTCAACTACTCTGCACATGTATCCCTGATTGATGCCCTCTTATTTGAGTTCCGGTCATTTTTCAGCAACAACATTCCATAGATATACGATTAGGACAGCCTTCAAATAGCCAAAAGATACTTTAGTCATTTGAAGAAGAGAGAAGTAATAAAGGATGATGAATTGGTTATAATTATTTCTCTGTTATAAGGCTGAGTAATAGAACCGGTTGTATCAGCCGGACACCCGATGGTGTTTTAAAGCTCTCATACTAGACATACCCATTCATCATGACGTGCCGGTAGAGTCGTTTCAGGCCGTGCACTTTAAAGTCCCACCAAATACGTGTTTCCTGAGTCGGGCGGTAGAGCCATTCATTGATCAGGTTTCCTTCGAAATCAAATTCAAACATCATACAACGGCCATAACGGGTTAATAGCGGACAGCCGGATGCACCGTCATATTTATTGGAAGGCTCATAACCAAGTAATTGGTCTATAACATTTCCGGCTACAACCGGAGCCTGTTTCCTGATTGTAGCTGCTGTTTTTGCCGCACCGGTAGCTGCATTATCCCCGATACCAAAAACATTCGAATACTCTCTGTGCATAAGTGTGTGCCGATCTACATCAATTTGCCCTCCAATTCCTTCCCTCGTTAACGGGCCATTTCGAAGTGGTTCTGGTGTTTGAAAAGCCGGAATAGCGTGCAGTAAATCATAAGGCTGTCTTATTTCTCGCGTTGCACCATTCTCAGACCTCTCTTCAAAAATAGCTGTACGGGTAGATATATCGATTGCACGGAGTGTTTTATTGAACTCATTGAGAACCCCCCGTTGCTCAATCAAAGGCGTCACTGCTGCTTCTACCCTGGGGACCCCTGGAAATAGTGACGGTCTTGTTGAATAAAAGTGGATATTAACCAGATCCCTGATCCCCTCTTTTCTCCATAAATCTTCAGACAGCCAAGTAATTTTTTGAGGTGCACCTCCACACTTAACATATCCTGAAGGATAGTTAAATACGGCATTGCCACCCTGAAAACGTTTTGCAAGTGTCCGGTATTTTACACTTGAATCGAGATCATAAATGTTTGCAACATACTCTGTATCAAGCGCTTCCCTAAAGTTTTCAATCGAATCCAGGTTCATATTAACTCCTAAACCCACAATCAGGTAGTCGTAGTCAATGGTTTCACCCTTTCTGGTGATCACTCGATTATGATCAGGCTCAAAGGCTTCAACATAATCCTTTACCCATTTCATACCCGGCAAAAAGAGGGATTTTTGATCAAAGAGAACCTCTTCCCGATCATAAACACCGGCTCCCACCAATGTGTAGCCGGGTTGATAATGATGCACTTCACGAGGTTCTATGACCGTAATATTTGCCCCCGGAACTGCACGTAATAACCTGGCAGCAACGGTCAATCCCCCAATACTTCCACCGGCAACGACAATCTTTGCACTCCTCACTCTGGCAGCATCAGCAGATGAGATTTGCAGACTCTTTCGGTAGCCATAGAAACCTGCCCCACCTCCAACCATCAAGCCCCCCGCACCGTATCCGATATACTTGAGGGCTTGTTTTCTGGTGATACCCTTCTTTACTTCCTGTTTTAACTGACCTTCAACCGGTTCAGATCCGCCATTTTCAATATTTTCTCTTTCTCCCATCGTTCCAGCTGTTTTTTTATTCAACTTTATTGATGTGGTCAAACACTATGAGGCCGGGCATACCATCTGTGATATCCGGCCTCATGGCATTAGCCAACCTTCACCTTACGCACCCGGTACCGGCAGCGGCAGAATGGTCAGGCTCCACATGGCAAACATGGTCAACAGTGCCGTTGCGACAAATACGGCCGACCATACTTTCTGTGCCTCCAGTGACGGAGCTGTAGCAGCACCCCCCTTGTATTTAACTACCAGTTCTATCATCAGCAATCCGGTGGTTGCCGCCGCAGACATCATGCAAAACGGGCAAATTGCGCCTATGACAAAAAGCTGCAGATAGACAAACCCCATGGATGCCAAAAATCCAAATGCGGTAACAGGCAGCAGGATCTTTTCAACGGTTTCATTTTTTGTAGTCAGCCAGACCGAACCCAGGGCAATCATGACGATGTAGTAAACGGCGCCGATGGCAGCTAACGGAACCGGTCCGATATATGCCCACTCACTGGTAATCACCAGCATCGGCCCGGCCAGTTCAGCACCGGCAGGTATAATCGGAATCACCCAGAAATGGATGGCTGTTAAGATTACACTGGCTACCCAGCCCAGCATTGCAGTAAATATAAATGCGACTAATAGTCTGTTCATTGTTTTGTTTTTTTGGTTATTGATATTTTGAAATTTGAAATTTCTTGTTCGAACACCTCCCCAATCCCCTCTGCGGCTAAGGAAAGAGTTTTGAAAAAATGCCCCCCTGAATGAACCTTTCCCCATATCAATTCTGAATGGCCATTCAGGCAACTCACCCGCATTACGGACACTTGCTATGTGAGACAATCCATTGACATCTGTTATGTTTGCTGTATGTATAATAGGAACCATGTATTCTTCATTCAAGGAATTTATTGAATGTATAAATGAATCATGAAAGCAATACTACTACTTGATATTTTTGACTTTAGAACTACAGAAAATGAATTCTGATTTTGTACTTGGTAACATTTGTTACGAAAATCACCAGGGTATTTGAGAGTGAAAGGGACGTTTATCTGAATTTGACACTCTACTCAGACAGAGTGCACGAATCCCTATTCTATTTTTTGATCATGAAACTTCTCCTCTCCCGGTTCTTTTCAGACGGGTTTAGTAATATTGATCAGACCCTCAATTCTAAATCGGGAATACATCAGGCTCACGGTATATATGCCCTGAAATGACCTTGAATGGCCGTCTAACCTTTAACAGGATTAAAATTTCCGGTGTCATTCAGAAGTTTGAAACAATCCGGAATCTTTCTGACTGCAGAATGTGTTATTTTCGAAATTCAATTGTTACCATTGACTGAACTTTCATTCTGATACTCCCATTGCATTGATTAGAAACCTATTGCTATTCATCACAACTCTGACTGCAACTGCCTCGATTTCTATGGCTCAGCAACGAGCTTCGGTAAACGGGTACATTACAGACGTCAGAACCGGAGAGACACTGATTTCAGCCAATATTGCACTGATTGAGATCAACAGGGGCACATCGAGCAATACTGCAGGTTACTATACCCTGACAAATCTCCCTGCCGGTACATACACATTGGTTGCCACGTTTATCGGTTATCAGCGTTATGAACGGGAAATCACCCTGGAAGCCGGTGAAACTACTCGGCTCGATATTGAACTGGTTCCTGAAGGCGTTGAGCTCGAAGAGCTTGTAGTCAGGTCGGATCGCGAGCGCGATGAGATGCGCAATATCGGCCGTGCTGAAATTTCCACACAACTGATCCGTGAAACCCCATCGGTCATTGAACCGGATGTATTCCGTTCAGTCCAGTTGCTGCCGGGCGTCAAAGCTGCATCCGATTTTTCCAGCGGACTCTACGTGCGGGGTGGCAGCCCGGATCAGACTCTGATCCTTCTGGATGAAACCACCGTCTACAATCCGACCCACTTTTTTGGTTTCTTCTCCACCTTTAATCCGGATGCCGTAAAGGATGTCAAACTCTACAAGGGTGGCTATCCGGCCGAGTTTGGGGGACGCCTGGGATCCGTCTTAACGGTATATAATAAAGACGGAAACAGAAACCGAACTGCTGGCACTGTCAGCCTGGGCCTGCTCGCTTCCCGCGCATCTGTAGAGGGTCCCTATCGATACGGATCCTGGATGCTTGCCGTTCGACGTTCTACGCTTGAACCGGTTCTGGCCGTTCTGCGTGAATCGGTCGACAATGTTCCTGACCTCTTCTACTTTTATGACATCAATGGAAAAATTAACCTGGATGCATCACCAGATGACAGGCTCTCGGTTGCCTTTTATACAGGCAATGATAACGTTTCACTCCCCTTTCTGGAAGATGCCAGGATCAGGTTACAATATGGCAACCAAACCCTTAGCACCCAATGGCGCAGAATCATCTCTGACAGGCTCTTCAGCACACTTACCGTTACCGGGTCAAGGTATTTTAACGAACCCTCTTTCTCGATTGCAGGTACTCCATTTGAACGTAATAATGAAATCTACGACTTCTCCCTGAAGGGCGACATGGAGTACCTTCCAAATGAACGGCATGCGATATCGGCCGGTACATGGGCCGGTGTGATTACACTGCGTTACCTTGACCGTTTTGATAACCAGACCACCTTCAACAACCGGATCCAGTCGACCTATTTCTCGGCTTACTTACAGGATGAATGGCGCCCGACAAACCGATGGGTCATCAATTCAGGCGTTCGTTTCAATGCATTCTCGGAAGGCAGTTACTACCGGCTTGAACCCAGGCTCTCTGTCGAACACCGGTTTGGCAGCCGATTTCGACTGCAGGCTGCCTATGGCAGGTACTATCAGTTTCTGTCCCTGATTACAAACGAAGCTTTTTCCGGTTTTGATATCTGGCTGACCACTGATGACGGTGTGCCGCCATCGTATGGCGACCAGTTTGTTCTGGCAGCTAAAACCATCCCTTTTTCGGATTATGGACTGGATGTTGAACTCTACTTTCGATCTATGAGAGACCTGTTTGAACTCGACCCTTTTATCAGTGATGCGGCAGGCCTCGAATATCCAGAACTCTTCCGGTTTGGCGAAGGGTATGCCTATGGTACAGAACTCTTTTTCGAAAAGCAGGCCGGAAGCTTCAAAGGCTTTGTGGGATATACATTTGGAATTACCCGCAGAAAGTTTCCCGGTTTTAACACAGAGTTACCCGATAACCCTGCACAGGGAAGATTCTACCCGCCCAAGTATGACCGGACTCACGATGTGAATATTGTAAGCAGCTATCAGTTATCTCAAAGATGGTCGGTATCTGCCGTCTTCAGCTATGCCACCGGGCAGGCCTATACCGAACCGCTTGGGCGCACGCAATTTGATGGTATACCCTGGGGCGGACTTGAGCGGAATGTCTTCACGGTCGGAAGAGTCAATGCTTCCCGTTTACCCTCCTACCATCGTCTCGACCTCTCTTTTGCCAGAAAAGGCCGTTTCTTTAATCTGGGTGATGCAGAGTGGCAGTTCCAGGTGATCAATGCCTATTCAAGGCGAAACATCTGGTTCTATAATTATGATTTTGACCAAAACCCTGTTGAACGGCAGGATGTTCAGCTGCTGCCAGTCATCCCCTCAATATCCTACACCGTAGAGTTTTAAGATGAAAAAAGTACTCTTAAAAATAGCATCCCTTCTTCTTGCCATTTTTATGGCATCGTGTGAACTGTACACACAAGACGACTACCAAGAACTGGTTGTCCTGGAAAGTTACCTGACCGCCACACGTTCACTTCCCCAGGTTAAAATCAGTACAACCGTACCGGCAGGAAGTGAGTACAGTTTTTCTGATACCGGCCTGAATCAGGCCGTTGTCCAGATCTCCCGGCTAAATGAACACGGGGATCCCGATGAGGTATTCGGGTACTATCCAACACCTGAAAACGGGATCTACCTGCCAATAAATGAAACTTACCGTGTACAGGCCAAAACGACCTACCGCATCGATATCGCCTTCAACAACCGGGATGATGAGTTGTCTGCAGTTACCACGGTGCCCGACCAGGTCAGGGTTATCAATGACATTCCCGAATCTGTGATCTATCAGAGCGAAAAACAACTTTCGCTGATTCTGGCACCCACTGAAACGATACAAACTCAAAATGTCTATGTTTTCAATACGATCGCACTGCAGCCCTCTTATGAAAACCTGACTCCTTTCTATAGAAGTGTCATTGATAATGAAGATGATCCCGATATCGCCCAATATATCAGGAACTCATCAGGGCTAATCAATGAGGGCAATTTTGACATCAACGCTGACGGCACCATACGCCTAAGATTTCCCTGGATCGGTGTTGCATTTTTTGGTGACAACCAAGTGGTGACACTCTCGGTCGATCAAAACCTGGCAGACTTCGTTCGGTCGCAGGAAGTACAGCTTGGGGGTTCAACCCTGTCGCCCGGTGAAATCCCAAACCTGATCTATCATGTGAACGGCGGTATCGGAATCTTCGGAAGCACCTCATCTGATACCATTCAAACCAGGTTTAACCCCCAATTTTAAGCGCATGAATTCTGCACTCAAATAGCTTTCATATTCATCAATAACCTGTCACGGCAAGATAGGTGACGGTACAGGCAACGGCTTATTGCAACACTTTTCTATTTTTTCGTGATCGTTTTTTTCGAGATATTTACGGACTAACAAATAATGCAAAAATCCCTTGAAAATGATCGTACCCATCGCCAGCGACCATGCCGGCTTTGAAGCCAAAGAAAAAGTAAAGAAAATACTTGAATCGCTGGAATTAACACCTGTCGATTTTGGCACTCACAGTGCTGATTCCGTTGATTACCCTGATTTTGCCATTCAGGTGGCCGAAAAAATCAGCTCCGGTGAAAATGAGATGGGGATTCTGATCTGTGGCAGCGGACAAGGTATGTGCATGACTGCCAACAAATTTCCAAATGTTCGCGGAGCCTTGGTTTATAACAAGAAATCTGCTGAGATGACCCGCTTGCACAATGACGCCAATGTCATCTGTATTCCGGGCAGAGAACTTACCGACTCCGAACTTGAAGTGATTGTCAAAACATTTTTCACCTCCAGTTTTGAAGGAGGCCGGCATGAGCGCCGGGTGAAAAAAATACACTCTTTAACTGATAAATAGGCATCCCAATGAACCATTTGAAAGAAAAAGATCCGGAACTTTATTCCAGCCTGGAAAAGGAAACCGAACGGCAGAATTATAATTTTGAGCTGATTGCATCCGAGAATTTTGCGTCTCAGGCAACCATTTCAGCAATGGGTTCGGTATTAACCAACAAGTATGCCGAGGGGTATCCGGGCAAGCGGTATTACGGCGGATGTGAATTTGTGGATGAAGTGGAAGAACTTGCACGTGAACGTGCAAAAAAACTTTTTGGAGCCGACTGGGTGAATGTACAGCCCCACTCCGGTGCCTCTGCCAATGCTGCCGTTTACCTGGCAATGATGAAACCGGGCGAAACTCTGCTGGGACTGAATCTGGCACATGGCGGACACCTGACCCACGGTTCACCTGTTAACTTTTCCGGTATTACCTATAATGCAGAGTTCTATGGAGTGGAAGAAGATACCGGGCGGATTGACATGAGCAAAGTGCGCCAAAAAGCCCGTGAAACAAAACCCAAAATGATCTCCATCGGAGCTAGTGCCTACCCAAGAGACCTTGATTACCAGGCATTCCGTGAAATCGCTGATGAGGTGGGGGCCATCCTGTGGATGGATATGGCACACACCGCAGGGCTGATTGCAGCCGGTGAACTGAACAACCCCCTTCCGCTTTGTGATGTCGTTACCACAACAACACACAAAACCCTTCGGGGGCCGCGCGGCGGAATGATACTGGTTGGAAATGATGGTGAAAACACGCTGGGAGTGGTAGCCCGGAAATCCGGACGGACCAAAAACTGGAGTGAAGTTCTCGATTCTGCTGTTTTTCCCGGCAGCCAGGGAGGTCCCCTTATGCACGTTATTGCCGCCAAAGCTGTCGCTTTTGGCGAAGCCCTTCAGCCTGAATTCAAAACTTATCAAAAACAGGTAAAAGCCAATGCAAAAGTGATGGCACAGGAGTTTTTAAACCGTGACTACAAACTGGTCAGCGACGGAACCGACAACCACCTGATCCTGGTCGACCTGCGCAGCAAGAACCTGACCGGTAAGGTTGCAGAGGAGTCACTCGACAAGGCAGGAATCACGGTAAACAAAAACATGGTGCCTTTTGATACTGAAAGCCCGTTTGTAACATCCGGAATCCGAATCGGAACACCGGCTCTTACCACCCGCGGATTCAAGGAGGAAGAGTTTAAACAGGTTGTCAGCCTGATTGACACCGTTCTGCAAAACCCAGAAGATGATGCAACCTTGAAGCGGGTTAAACAGCAGGTTCGGGATCTGTGTGAACAGTTTCCCCTGTATGATTTTGTCATCGCTTAAACGACATCATGAATCAGCACCTGACCGGAACCCACGTCAATACAGTTTGCACGGATAATCAATGAGTGACGAAACAGCCTCAACGGGCAGAAAAATTATGGGACGGATTCTACCCAAGGCGAAACCGCCCAAAGAGGATCCTACCAACAGTATGTCATTTCTGGATCATCTGGAAGAACTCAGGTGGCGGATCCTCAAGGGGCTGGTCGGCATTTTAGCCGGTGTAATCATTGCCTTTATCTTCCGCGATTTCATTATAACACAGTTAATTCTGGGTCCCGCACGTGCCGATTTTTTCATGTACCGGATTATGCCGATCGAAGCGATCGACCTTTCACTGATCTCACGAAGGCTTCCCGGACAGTTCTTTACCTACTGGGGCACGCTCATTGTGGCCGGGGCTATCATGGGGTCACCCTTTTTCATCTACCAGATGTGGGCCTTCATTGAACCCGCACTTGAAACCGGTGAAAAGATCAAAACGTTTTTAAATGCGATGTTTATCACGTTTTTCTTTCTGCTGGGCGTCAGTTTCGGATATTTTATCCTGGTCCCTTTTGCCGTACAGTTCTTTACTCAATTCATCATCGATGCCGTTATTAGCAACGAATTTGATATCAATGAGTACTTCACGTCGGTGGCCATGTGGACGCTGGCCTGCGGGGTCATCTTTCAGATACCGGTTGTCAGCTACTATCTCTCCAAAGTGGGCATGCTTACCCCCGAAATAATGAGGACCTACAGAAGGCACGCCATCATCGCTGTTATGATTGTGGCAGCATTTCTGACTCCGCCCGACCCGGTATCCCAAATGATGATTGCCATCCCCCTTCTTATACTTTATCAATTTGCCATCTTTCTGAGCAGGGTGGCAAATAAACAGCGGGAACGTGCGTTAAAGGAGGCGTTGGGAGAGCAGTAGAATAACCGAATGTCAAATCGCTTGAAATCTTTGGTTTATAGATTCAAGAAATACCGTTACCTTAACTGCTCTCATTGCAGAGATCAATCTTTATAAATCACCTTATCAGATAAGAATTCAACGTACATGCAGCAACCGTTTTTTAAGCCGGCACTACTTATTGCAATCTTCACTATGTTCACACTGGTTTCGTGTGATACATCTGACCCGTTTGAAATTCCGCCGCCCGACTTCTCAACCGTACCTGATGCGTATGATATCAGTGGCCTTGAAGGTGTAGAAGTCGAAGAGGGAATCACCGCATATATACACGATGAAGGTGAAGAAGGAATCAGTGTCACCATCCGGGATGATGTACAGATTTTCATAACTCTTCGCACAGTTGAAGGAGACATCATTTTCAGCACCTATAATGACGCAAGAGTCGATCCGATTTTAATTCGCATGAGTGATATCCGATTGGTTAGCAATGTCTTCAGATACAATGTCCAGCTGGCCTACACCTATGGGCTCAGGCAGGGTCTTCTCGGCATGCAGGAGGGAGAAAAACGAACCCTGATCGTTGAACCGGAACAAGGATTTGCCGATCTGCCGGATGGCGCTGCCAACGCAGAGTACAGGGAGTCTACCCTTCAGTATGACATCATACTCTCAAGAATATTGGACTAATCGTCCGCCACTATTAAAAAAAGGTGATACTGATCGGCTCAGTATCACCTTTTTTTATGTTTTAACATCCAATATCTACCCATTGCCCTTTAAATAGTTTTTGACGAATCTTCCTTTCAGGTTTGTCAATATCTCATGGGTATTGGTTCCTCCCAATTTTGACCATTCGGCAGCATCCAGGGCATCTCCCCCTAAAAGTGTGACCTCCGTGGCGGGTGAAATGCGGTCATTTCCAAGGTAGACCATGATATAGTCCATGGTAACATTTCCAACTTGCGGATAGAGTGTACCGTTGATGGCAACTTTCAGTTTATTACTCAATGAGCGCGGAATTCCGTCACCATACCCTACCGGGATTGTTGCCAGGTACCCATCTTCAGGGGCTCTCCAGGTAGCGCCATAACTGACGGTATGCCCCTTTTCAACCTTTCGAACCTGGGCAATTTGTGTGTGCCAGCTCAAGGCCGGGGTTAGCCAGTCATAGCGTGTCAAACCCGAATTATAGCCCAGCATGGCAATTCCAAACCTGACCATATCGAAATGTTCAAAATCATAGTTCAGTACACCGCCCGAGTTGCTGATATGCTTCAGGGGCACCTCATCGAAATGACGAACCAACTCTGTAAACGATCGATGCTGATCTGCGGCCTGTTCAGAGCCGGGATCGTCGGCTGTTGCATAATGGGTATAGATACCGCTGCAGAGCAGCCGTTGATTCATTACAGCATGCTTTCGCACCTCTTCAGCCTGGCCCGGCATGAATCCGAGCCTTCCCATGCCTGTATCAAAATTGAGCTGGTATGAGGTCCCATCCATCAGAATAGAAAAATGAGACAGGTGACTTACCGTAGCCGTCAGGTTGTGCGTCTGATACGCAGCGGCATTCTCAGCGGTAGGTACACCGAACACAAGAATTGGCTTCGCAATATTGGCTTTACGAAATTCAATTCCCTCATCGATGGCGGCAACGGCAAACCAGTCTACCTCCTCTTCCAATAACCTGGCGAGTTGTACCGCACCGTGGCTGTAGGCATCACACTTAACAACAGCCAGATACTGCTTACCGGGCACTTTCTCCTTGAGTCGTTGTACATTCGTCTTAATTGCACTGAGATTGATGTCGATTGTTGAGTTGGGAAAATGGTTTTTCAACGAGATACTCCAAACAGTTTTTTATTCTTTTTTCCTAAAATTACCTGTGCTGCGTTATAGCCTGCAGCCCCGAACACACCGCCTCCCGGGTGGCACGAGGCACTTGAGAGGTAGAGGTTTTGAACCGGGGTTTCATACCGGCTCAGTTCGGGAGTTGGCCTGAACATGAACATCTGGTCAAAGTTCATCTCAACATGCATGACATTACCACGCAGCATTCCATGTTTCCGCTCAATATCAAGCGGCGACTGAATATACCAATCTATCAGCTTTCCTTTCATATTGGGAGCGTACTTTTCAACAACCCCATAGATTTTTTCCGCCTCCCGCTCCCTGATATCATCCCATTTCACTCCATTGGCCAGTTCGTATGGATGCCATTGAGCCCAGGCAAAAAGAGTATGTTTGCCGTCTTTAGCTACCTCCGGATCAATTTTTGAAAATGTCATCGCCAGAACCGCCGGATTTTCCGGGGTATTTCCCTTCATATAGTCTCCGATGGCACGGTTCATATACCCGACCGATGGAGCTAAAAGCTGCATGCCATTATGGATCAACGGGTCATCAGGGGCTGCCTTATAAACTGGGAGCTCCTCAACGGCGCACCTGATCACCATCCCGAACCCATTGCCCACCTGGATATCCTCAACTTTTTTAAACAGCGAACTGTCCAGATGCTCTTTTCCCACCAGCTTCAGCATGGTCGTCTGAACATGTGCATTTGAAACGATAATATCCCCCTGATAATAGTGTTCCTTTTCCGTCAACACGCCTACAGCTTTACCGTCACGCACATCAATTTTTTTCACTGCAGCATTTGGAATAACTTCACCGCCATGCGATTCGATCAGCTTCTTCATCGCCTGCGTCAGCATTCCGCTCCCCCCTTTCGGATGTTTGGCACCGCTTTGATGCAGCATCGATTGCCATCCCACAAAATCTCCCGTAGCTGCCTGGTCGGGAAGCGGCCCCGACTGTGCGGCCATCCAGATGAGTGCCGCTTTGAGATAGGGGTTCTGAAACGATTTTTCAACCACCCCGCCATAGCTGCCAAGGATTTTTTGAAGGCCGTCAAGCTGCTCTCCCTTTTTAAACATGGAACCATCGCGAAATTGTCCCTTTGCCATCTCCATAAAGATATTTTTCCCGGTGGGCGGAACCATAAAAGCTTTTAAAACACCCTTGTTGATCCGCTCCCAAAACTCAATGAAATCCCGATAATTTTGAACATCCCCGGGGGCTACTTTACCGATTGAGTCCAGGGTTTTCTCCAGGTCACGGTGAAAATGGATGACACCTTCACGATCGGGAAGAGGATAGCTCATAAAGGGATCCATATCGATATACTCAAGTCCGTAGTTGGTGAGTCCCAGCTCCTCGATGATACCTGTCTGGTGAATCATGATATGGACAGACGATCCCACATCCATTTTAAATCCGTTTGGATTTTCATTCGATCTGAACATCGTCTCAGTACAGACGGCCCCGCCAATGGTATCACGGCGCTCCAATACACCCACTTTCATACCCGCTTTTGCCAGATAACAGCCGGTTACCAGCCCGTTATGCCCCGATCCGATAATGAGTGCATCAAAATGTTTCATTTTACGTAGTGTTATATTGAATTTTTAAAAAGAAGCTGTGGAATGAATTGAAGCTTTTATTAAGTTCACCTAACAGCAAAACTTCCTGCTACATTCGGGCAAGATAACATAACAAGCAACCAACTCTATAATGCAATTTTTCAAGACTTTCTTAGCCTCTACCCTGGGAACCATACTGGGTATCATGATCCTGTTTTTAATCTTATTTGCCACAATAATCAGCAGCTCTGCCGATCCAGAGCCTTATATCCGGGCAAATACCGTGTTAACCATTGATCTCAGCGGCAACATCCCACCCAGGGTATCGGATGACCCGGTTGAAGAACTGTTTAATCCGGCTGTCAGACATGGAATGTCACTGCAGAACCTGAAGTCGAATCTGGAGAAAGCTGCCAGCCACGACAACATCGGAGCGGTTTGGGTACGAACAAACAATGTGACCGCATCCTGGGCAAACCTGGAAACGGCACGCCGATATTTTCAGGAGTATAAAGAGAGTGGAAAACCTCTCTATTTCAGTACGGACGACATCGGCATGAATGAAAAGGCGTACTTTCTGGCAACGTCTGCAGACAGCATCTTCTCACCGCCGGTAACCGGTTTTCAGTTCGACGGTTTTGTTGCTCAGTTTACATTTTACAGAAATATGCTCGAAAAAATTGGTATAGAGCCTGAAATATTCCGGGTTGGGAAGTACAAATCGGCGGTCGAGCCTTACATGAATGAATCAAGCTCGCCAGAAAGCCGTGAACAGACCCTGGAGATCCTGAACCACGCCACCTCCACATTCATTGAAGCCGTTGCAGAAAGAACCGGAAAGAGCCCGGATGAGATCAACAGCTTGCTAAACACACCGCCCGTTGACCGTGTCGAATTTGCCCTTGAAAACGGTCTCATCGACGCTTTTGCCTATCAAGATGAGGTTGAGAAGATTCTCAAAGAGCGCCTGGAGATTGATGAAGACAGAGATCTGAGAACGGTAAACTTTGCCCGTTACTCCAGGGTTACCCCCTCAACTGCCGGCGTTGACCGACCCGATACCCGGGATAAAATTGCGGTAATCTATTCAAACGGAATTATCATGCCAGATTTGGGCGACTCCCCCTTCTCCGGATCCTCCGGAATTACACCCAAGCGATTCAAGCAACAGCTCGATTCAGCACTTGATGACGACAACGTAAAAGCAATTGTGCTCTATATCAACAGTCCGGGCGGGGCAGCTACCTCATCCGACCTCTTATGGCACTATATAAACCAGGCTAGTGAAAAAGTGCCTGTCGTCGCCTCAATGGGTAGTGTGGCCGCTTCGGGTGGATATTACATGGCCATGGCTGCCGATACCGTTATGGCATCACCAAATACCATTACAGGCTCTATCGGTATTTTCAACCTGCTGTTCAATGCACAGGAGTTGATGAACGAAAAGCTGGGTATTCAATATGAAACTCACAAAACCCATGAGTATGCCGATCTGTTTGACCTGACGCGTCCGTTTACTCCTGCTGAGCAGAGAGTCATTCAGCAAAATGTTGACAGCGGGTATGAGACCTTCCTGGCGCGTGTTGCAGAATCGCGGGGTATGAACCGGGATGAAGTGCATGAAGTGGCGCAGGGACGTGTTTATACCGGTGTAGCGGCTCTTGAAGCTAACCTGGTCGATAAAGTGGGCGACCTGGACCGCGCTATCGAAATTGCCGCTCAAATGGCTGAAATTGAAGAGTATACCCTGGACGTCTATCCCAAGAGAAAGGACCTCTTCCAGGCACTTATGAGCTCATCGAACGCTCGCATGCACGCCATGCTCCGGTCATGGGTTCCGGTTTCAGAAAACCTGATGGAAGATGCTGAAACCATCCATACACTCTTGTCGCAGCCCAGCGGTCAAAATTGGGCTTTGATGCCGTTCAGAATTGATGTTCAGTAGTCTCATCAGCACATCATACACTTCTGGCGATCAATAAACGTTTCATGAAGGCCCGGTCGAAAATCCGGGCCTTTTTTATTGATAATTGCCTACTTTGTAAATATTCAGGCAAATCAATCTTTCATTCATACAAGACAGTACATGCAAATAGGCAAGTTCTCCATAGAACAGTTAAGTGAAGGCTTTTTTGAGCTTTTTGAGGATGGTACATTTCAAAAAATGGATCCCAAAAGACTACAGAATCCTATGGAAGATCCCTCTCTGGGACGGTATTCATCTGCCCTGGGCATTGATCCCCTGCTCATCACCACCGGAGATGAACATATCGTTGTCGATCCCGGGCTCGGATGGGGACTCGATCATAAAAGCGACTATCAGGATACGTCCAATATCGTTACGAACCTTCAGATCTTCGGAATTGAGCCGGAACAGGTAGGGCATGTATTCTTCTCGCATCTTCATTTTGACCATTGCGCCGGCGCTACATACGTGAACAACCGGTTTGAAACGACTGCCACCTTTCCAAACGCCACCTATTACGTACATAAAAAGGAGTGGGAGTTTGCACTGTCACAGATCGAATCAGGTGACCCGGTCATCGGTGCCGATTACCGCCTGGATGAACTCTACAAACTGGTTGCCGAGCGGCGTATTCAGTTTATCGAAGATGAAAAGGTTGAACTGGTGGATGGCGTGACACTGCTTCGCACCGGCGGACACTCGCCCGGGCACATGGTGGTTAAGGTGGCAGATCAAGGATCGACGGCTTACTACCTGGGAGATCTGATTCCGACTGAGTATCATCTGAATCAGCCTTCAATGGCCCAAATAGAGCATAATCCGGCCGAATCGAGGAAAGCAAAAGCCCTTATCCTCAGAAAAGCATGCAAAGAGGGTGCAATCCTCTATTTCTATCACAGCCTCTACAAAAAGACCGGACAGATTGCCGTCGATGAACAGAAAAACTATGTTTTGGTTGATGTGTAGGTGCAGGGATCATTGAGACATCCGGGCCATGAACAGAACAAGGCCCGGCATACCCTTCACTGAAACAAAACCTTACTTATTCATCGAGATCAAAAAGTCTTCATTGTTGCGTGTGCCCTTCATCTTGTCAAGCAGGAACTCCATCGCTTCAAAAGCATTGTGCTTATTCAGGTAACGGCGCAGCAACACAACTTTTTCACGCTCCTCATCCGGTACAATCAACTCTTCACGGCGGGTTCCGCTCTTGAAAATATCAATTGCAGGATAGATTCTGCGCTCTGCAAGCCGGCGGTCAAGCACCAGCTCCATGTTACCGGTTCCTTTAAACTCTTCAAAGATTACATCATCCATTCGCGATCCGGTATCAACCAGTGCGGTTGCGATAATGGTGAGGCTTCCGCCATTCTCAATGTTACGAGCAGAACTGAAGAGCTGTCGGGGAGCTTTCAGCGCTTCTGAATCGACACCGCCGGTCATGGTACGGCCTGATGTACCCGCAGCCACATTATAGGCTCTTGCCAGACGGGTGATTGAATCCATCAGAAGAAGCACGTCCTGCCCGCTCTCGACAAGCCGTTTCGCTTTTTCAAATACAATTTCAGAAAGTCCGACATGATTTTCGGGCTTCTCATCAAAGGTGGAAGCGACAACCTCTGCATCTCTTACAGAACGCTGCATTTCAGTCACCTCTTCGGGCCGTTCATCTACCAGCAGGATAATCACCTTCGTTTCGGGATGATTGACATTCACGGCATTGGCGATATTGCGAAGAATCGTAGTTTTACCCGTTTTAGGCTGCGCAACGATCAGGCCTCTCTGCCCTTTCCCGATTGGCGCAAAGAGATCTATTAACCGGGTGGTGAAATTTTCGGGAACATGCTCAAGGCGGTACCGCATATCGGGATAGACCGGAAGCAGGTCTTCAAAGTCACCTCGGTTGTCCATATCTGTTGGGATTTTGCCATTGACCCCTTCTACGCGGAGCAGGGCAAAATAGCGCTCCCCTACTTTCGGGGGACGAATGATACCGATAACGCAGTCTCCCTGTTTAAGGCGGAATCGCTTGATTTGGGAGGGTGATACATAGATATCATCCGGGCTGGCCTTGTAGTTATAATTTACCGATCTCAAAAATCCATATCCGTCAGGCAGGATTTCCAGTGTGCCTTCATTCAACAGAAATTTGCCCAATTGGGGAATCACCTCATCCAGGCGCTCCTGAAGCGTGGGGGCATCCGATTCGGGCAGGACATTACTCACATGCTTTTTCCCTTTCTTAGGGGTGCGCGGTGGATGCTGCTGATTCTTTTTCCCGCCACGCTGCTGTCTTCCCCCTTTGTCGCCATTATCATAAGTCTGAATATGAGCTTTCCCGCCATAACTGGCATCGGGTGCGGGTGAATCACTGCCGGGGTTCCCCTTCTGTTCAGAATGGGGATTCGGCTGACCGGAGCCACCGGAGGGAGCAGCATCTCTTATCCGGTCGATGATCGCCTGTTTTTTGAGCGCGGTAACGCCTCTCAGGCCCATGGCCTTCGCGATCTCTTTAAGCTCTTTTACGGTTTTGGTATGTAAAGTGTCCAAATCGATATTCGTTTGGTTATCGGTTTGAGTGTCCGACATAATGAGGTATTAAATTCTTGAAATAAATTTCTTGTGGAATAGCGCTCAACGTAGTAGCTGAAGTTCGCTGCCGGGAATTGTAGTTCTGCTCAGAGCGGAAAGATTATTCAGTATTCGGGGCTGTTGTTCCCATCCAACGCCTAACGATGTGATAAAAGTAAAAACTTCCGCTAAAAATTACTAATTCTGTTTTTAAATCCTTTTGATTCAAAATCTTTTGAACATTACCCTCTGTCAGGGTTTTTGCATGCGGCAGCATCCGTTTCATCAAATCGGTGGATGCCGACCTGTCTCCCTCCATCTGGTATACCCGGATGTTTGGAAATCGTTTCCATAAATCTGCAATCTCTTCGGTCATCTTATCAGACATGAAACTCAAAATCACGTTCCAGTTTTCGGGAGCCCCCCTGCTGCAGAGCTCTTCAATTAACAGTGCGACCGCTTCCGGGTTGTGTGCACCGTCAAAAAACCAGTTCCGGCCTTTAACCAGCCGTTCAAAACCGGCATGTACAGGAAACAGCGTTCCCATCGATTCAATTCCTTTTGAAAACAGATTTTCATCTACCGGAAACCGCCGGTTCAGCAGCTGAACAGCCTGCCAGGCCATTGCGGTATTGATCGCATCGATTCGCTTACTGTCAGGCACAGCCATCGAAATGTTCCCGGAGAGCGTATTCAGCCGGATCCGGCCCTCTGAGAATTTAGGGGTGAGGTCTGTTGCCAGGTAAATCTCAGCCTTCCTCTCCAAAGCGATTTCCTGAATGACAGAGAGCGGGCCCGGAGCAATCCGACCCGCAACCACCGGCACACCCGGTTTAATAATGCCTGCTTTTTCACGGGCAATCATCTCCGGAGTCTCTCCCAGAATGTCTGCATGGTCCAAACCAACGGAAGTTATGACAGAAACAGCCGGTATTATGACATTGGTTGCATCCAGCCTTCCGCCCAAGCCTGTCTCTATAACGGCGATGTCGCAGGATTGTTGGGCAAAGTACCAAAAGGCAATGGCCGTTGTCAGTTCAAAAAAAGTGACCCGCTCACGGATGACAAAATCACCGTACATTTTGAAAAAACGGAGCAGCCATTTATCCGATATGGGTATACCGTCAATCCTGAAGCGCTCTCTGACATCGATCAGATGCGGAGACGTATAAAGGCCTGTTTTATAGCCTGATATCGAATACACTGATGCGATCATCCGGCAGGTGGTTCCCTTGCCGTTTGTGCCGGCCACATGAATCATCGGTACCGAACGCTCAGGATTTCCCATTTCAATACAAAACCGCTCCATCCGGTCGAGTGTGAAATTTGCGGCAGACACCCCTCCGGTGCTGAACTTTGGCAGGGAGAGCAGAAATTCCTCAACATCCTGAATGGTTGTAAACCTGTGATCATTCACAAGTACACCCCCTCTCCGAACGAACTGAACCGCTCTGAAAGCTCTTGTTCAAAACCGGGATCGGAATGGAGCCGGCGGCCATCAATCGACCGTACAAAACGTATGCCGCGTAAACTGTTGGTTACCCAGACAGACTCTGCATCGTTAAGGGTTTCCGGCAGATATTCTCCCTCTTCAACTACAAAGGAGTTAAACCCGGTGTTGAAAAAGTTTATCAGACGGTTTCGGGTAATACCCGGCAAGATGCCGGTCGATCTGGAGGGTGTATAGATCCTATCTCCCCTTTTCCAGAAAATATTTGAAATGGACGTCTCTGCTATTGAACCATCCACGCTGAGCAGCAGTGCATCGTCTGCCCCTGCGTCAGCCGCCTTGCGAAAAGCATCCCTGTAGTGAAGCATATTGCTCAATTTCAGATCAAGCGGCCTGATTCCAGGAGGCAGCGTACGGCATTCAGGTGTGGCCAGGGTGATCTCTTTTTTCATGCCGGCCACCTGCATAGCTTCCATCAGAATCATGACCTGTTGCTCACCGCCTCCACCTGAATATCCGCCGGTCTCATCCAGAACCGCCTGTATGCGGACCTTGAGCAGATCCGGGATAGCATTAAAGGTTTTATACAAATTCGACAGATGGCCTGTCAACTCATCTGCAGAAGGGATGAGCTGGGTGCGGCAGCCCAGATAGCCCAGGCCGTTCTGAAGTCGCTGAAGGTGCAGGCTGAGATCACAGACTCTCCCCTTGTGTACGGCAAATGTCTCAAAACACCCGGTGCCATAGGTAATTGCAGAGCTGTCAAGTGAGAGCCAAAGCTGTTCTTCACCGACTATCCGGCTATTGATCAGACAGAGGGTATGCCGTGCCGTTTCACTCATCCAGCAGCGCATCAAGAAGTTCCCTGATTCCGTCGATATCATCCCCTACATGAATATCGTAAAGTGCGCCGTCACGCCTCACCAGAATCTGTGAGGGCACACCCGGAACCAAAAGCTGTTGGAAAAAATCGGTTCCATTAACATACCTGAATTGATTGGCGTGTTTGCCGATATGCTCAAGGATCAATTCATCGCTGTCTCTCACGGCTGCTGCAATCACTTCGAGTTCAGGGTTTTGCTGCTGGTACTCTTCCAGAAAATTATTAACCGCCAGTGATTTCCCCGACCATGTTGCCCAAAATTGTATAATCACGGGACGGGTCTCCAGTTCGTTTAAATGAAGCTGGGCAGCATCTGCCTGGAAAGTGTGAAAAGCAAGTGTGTCGAGCTCTACCTCTTCAATTGAGACCCGAAAGTTATCGGCCTGCTTCTGCGTGTAGGTGATGGTGCCATAGATGATTGCAAAAAGGGTGAGCAGTGCAATCACTCCAATAAAAGGGATAAAATATTTATTATCTAATCTCATTCAAGAGGGTTTAACATGAAGTTCTATTCACTGACATGACGTCAAAGTTATAAATAAAGATACTTCTTCGTGTAATATTCTTTTTAAAAGCTTCGGGGGCACAAGCCTGATTGCGGATCATCAGGGCAACGCACGGTTTTTGGTTCTTCCCAAAAAAAAAGCCGGAAGTGCTCCCCCCGGCTTTTTTCAATGGTACTTACCAGTTCTAATCTGAGTGGATCTCATCGGGATTATCCACATCGTCCACAAAATACATGGTTGCAGCTGCGATGATCATGGCTGCGCCACCCAGCATTAGCGAGTAGATCGCTTCCCCGTTAAACCAGTTCCGGGTTACGAAGCCAAGCATGCTGGCTGCAATAATCTGGGGTATGACGATAAAGAAATTAAAAATGCCCATATAGAGTCCCATCTTTTTTGCCGGCAGCGACCCTGCCAGGATTGCGTAGGGCATTGCCAGAATACTTGCCCATGCAAAACCGATACCGATCATTGAGACAATCAGCATGTTCGGAGAGCTCATAAAATAGATTGCGATGTAGCTTAGTCCGCCGCAAACCAGGGCAACGGCGTGCACAATTTTACGGCTGGTCAATTTTGCCATCGGTGCCAGCGCAAATGCGATGACAGCTGCAAATCCGTTGTAGACGGCAAAAAGAATACCGACCCAATCGGCACCTTCATTATAGAGTGCCGAGGTGGGATCACTGGTACCATAGATGTGAGAGGTCACAGCAGCCGTTGTATAGATCCATAGTGCAAAAAGCGCAAACCATGAGAAAAATTGTACAAATGCCAGCTGAATCATGGTTTTAGGCATCGTCAGAAAGTCGTGTGCCACAACCACCAGCCCCTGCTCCGTCTTGCCATTTCGCTGCAGAACACCTGCAGAAAGCGAAATGAGTCCCAGAATCAGAATTCCGACGGTAACGATATAGAGGTCAAAATCGTAATTGAAAAAGTAGACCGATGCGGTAGCAAGGGCTCCCAGTGCGGTGAAAATATAGCCAAAATTGATCTTCTTCTGTCCTTCGCCCGGTTCAATCGGTATGTCACGCTTCACCTCTTCAGGATCATCCAACAATTCATTTTCATACGCTTCAAACGCTTCCAGCTCTTCAGGCGTATACTCCCGGGTTCGGTAGACGGTCCATGCCACCGCACCAAAAAAGACCAGGGCTCCGATATAGAACGACCACTTGACCGAGGGCGGAATCACCCCTTCAGGGGCCGTATTGGCAACCCCAAACCAGTTGGTCATGATCCATGGAAGGGCCGATGCGATAACCGCACCGGTTCCGATAAAAAAGCTCTGCATGGCAAACCCTTTGGTGCGCTGTTCTGAGGGCAGCATATCCCCTACGAATGCGCGAAACGGTTCCATTGACACATTAATCGAGGCGTCCAGGATCCATAGCATTCCCGCTGCCACCCAGAGCATGGGTGAATTGGGCATGATAATCAGCGCGGCCGATGCTGCGATGGCCCCATACAGAAAATAGGGCCTGCGCCTGCCCAGCCGGGTCCACGTCCGGTCACTAAAATAACCGATGATCGGCTGTACGACCAGTCCGGTTACGGGTGCTGCGATCCACAAAATCGGGATCGCATCCACATTGGCTCCGAGAGTTTCAAAGATTCGGCTGACATTTGCATTCTGCAGGGCAAATCCGAACTGAATTCCCAAAAAGCCGAAGCTCATGTTCCAGATTTGCCAAAAACTCAGTTTCGGGCGCTGTTTAGGTGTTACGCTCATGGCAGGTTCTGTTTAGAAGATCATTGGGTTAGTGAGTAAAGAGGTCTTATCGTTTCAGCAATCTATAGCTGTTGCCATCCAGGGTGTAATCTGCAGGGATCGCAACCGATTCACCGGTAAATACATCTGTCCAGTCTCCCTGGCCTCCATCATCAAATGTGAATGTTTGAGCGGAGTCTGAAAAGTTCAGCATAACCAATACCCCTTCTTCACCGGCAATTCTTAGATAGGCAAAGATATGCTCATCCGAATCGGTTGTCAGTTTCAGGTAATCCCCTCCGGCTTCACCGTTCCAGAGAGCACGGTTTTGGCTATTCAGTTCGAGAAGTGTTCTGTAGAAATCTTCATATCGATAATCATCCCACTGAATCGGATCTTTTTCAAAAAACTCCAGCTGCTGGTCCAGTCCGTTTTCCTGTCCGTTATAAATTAGCGGCATACCCCACACCGTTGCGGCAAAAACAGCAAAGTTTTCAAAATTATCGCCGTAGAGATCAGGATCGCTACCCTGCCATGAGTTCTCATCATGGTTGGTGGTAAAGACCATACGGTAATCCGACTTGTCAAACATCTCGAAATTACGCTCAAGGGCTTCATCCAGGTCAGCAGTTGTCGCAGTACCCGCACCAAAATCTCTCATCGTCTGAGCGAGGTACCACGTGTAACTCATATCAAACGCCTGGTGCAGCTCTGGCTCTTCGGCTTCAGCCAGCATAAAAACAGGTTTGATACGGTCAAGGCGTTCACGCGCTTCAATCCAGAATTCTGTCGGAACCATATAGGCAACATCGGCCCGGTAGCCGTCAATGTTAAAATCACGCACCCAGTACTCCATCGCCTGAATCATCGCTTCGTGCATCTCAGGATTATTGACATCCAGCTGAATGACATCCTCCCAATCCTCAATTGGCGGGAAAAAGTTACCCTCTTCATCGGTTTCATAAAAATCGGTGTTGGTCTCGGTCCACACCGCATCCCAGGCCGTATGATTGGCCACCCAATCCAAAATCACCTTCATATCGTGTTCGTGGGCGGTATTGACCAGGTTTTTGAAATCTTCCTTGGTTCCGAATTCGGGATTCACATCGGTATAGTCTACAATGGAGTAATAACTGCCCAGAGTACCCTTGCGGTTTTTCTCTCCAATCGGGTGGATCGGCATTAACCAAAGAATCTTCACACCCATCTCCTTCAGCCTGGGGATATCTTCCGTAAAAGCATTAAAGGTGCCCTCTTCAGAGAACTGCCGAATATTTACCTCATAGATATTGGCATTCACAGACCATTCCGGCGGCTGCGGACCCTCAATATAAACACCGGTTTCTCGGTCGCCCGGCTCACAGCCCAAAAATATGGAAGCCGAAATAAGAACTGTAATAACGATCAAAAACTTCTTTTTAAACATAGATATATGGTTTTTTACTTGAACAATTTCATCACATAAGAGATCTGAGGCCAGATGTGAATATCCCCACATGCCTGCCACTTTTATCGATCGCAAAATAATCACACACCTGTAATGTAAGCGTTTACATTGAAGTTTAAAAAGCGATTTTCCAAACCAGGCCAGACAGTCATGAATACCACAACTACTTGTACACAAATTATTTAGAAATGATTAACTCCTGGTATACATCTGAACCAACAGCCATTTTATGAATCTCAGTGATTTTATTGACACCCTTCTATCAACACTTTTCTAATCCCGTATATAAATTTCCGGTTGATTTTTGATTGTTAAATTTTCAAATCAAACCTTTTAATTTGAAACTAAATTATCTATCTATTCATTAAATCACTTATTCGGATAGACCCCTGCTCTGGCTTATGCATACTTACGTATTATCTGCATTGATCCTCTTTTCACTCCTTTTCTCAAATGACCGGGCAGAAAAGTCACCGGCCATTCATACCCTCATCGCATCGAACGATCACTTTATAGAGCGAGCCTTTACGACCAACGAAGGGTTGCCGGCAAATGGAGTGACCCGGGTTATCCAGGATCGTGAAGGGTATATCTGGGCAACAACCTACAATGGTTTGGTCCGGTATAACGGGTATGAATTTCTGATCTACAACACCTCCAATATTGATGGCTTGGAGTCAAACCGGTTTGTCTACTTGAGTCAGGATGAAGAGGGACGTATCCTGGCCGGACTGGAGATGAACCAGTATGTTGTCATCACTGACACCTCAGCAACTGCATATACACTGGAGAGTGAACACTTCTCCCCTTCTGATCATGTGACAAATATCTCCGTCACACCCAAAGGCAACCTATGGATCGGTACCAGCAGCGGACTTTTCATCTTTGACGGTGAATCCTATCAATACCAGTCTCAGCTGCCCAGAGACGGCATACACAATATGATTCACCTGGATGACAAGTCGTATATCATTTTCAGGCGATCTGTTTACAAATACAATCCGGCATCCGGAGAATTTTCGCCATTCCTGAAAGTTGATGATCAGGGACACATCAACTCGGATACGTTTTCTATAACCCAATTTTCAGAACATCATACACGTATTGCCGATCTGCTGGTCAATAATGAAGGTACATTCCTTCTGTCTAATGCAGCCCTGATTGAGATTCATGACGAGGGGTATCAGGTTCTCCTGACTGCAGAAGAGCTCGGCCAAAATCTGTTTCTGCATATCGAAAGGCACTCCAATGACTACCTGATCGCGGGAACACACGGCATCCACCGGCTAACCTATAGCGATGGCCATTTTATCCATCCCATTCAGATTTTCAATTCACACACCAATAATATCATCAAAGATCATGAGGGCTCCCTGTGGGCCTCTACCAGCTCTCGCGGGCTGCGTCAATTCATCTCAACTCCAATCTATCTGGGAGACCGCTACTCATTTCTGGACGATATCGCCGTAACGGCCATTCTTCAGGACATTGGCGGCACAAAATGGTTTGGGTCAAATTGTAACGGACTGTTTCGTTATCGTGACGGAACCGTGAATCGATTTACTTCTGAGCAAGGAATTCTTAATACCTGTATCTGGTCACTGATGGAAGACAGTGACCAAAACCTCTGGGTTGGCAGCTGGGGAGGCGGACTCTATATCAAAACAGATCAAAACAGCCATTTTGAACCTGTTGAAATCGAGAATGAACAACCGGTGAACGCGATCCTTTCCCTCTTCCAGGATAGCCTCGACAGGGTCTGGATCGGGTCCTATTTTAACGGTCTATTCCGCATTGACAGCCAGGGACAGACGCCGGTTCAAATTACCGGACCGAATGGAAACCAACTCTCTGCAGTCCGTCAAATTTATGAAGATTCCACCGGTACTGTATGGGTCGCAACGGATCGGGGAATCGGTTACCTTGAAGGCGATTCTATCGTAAAACCCGAATCGCTGCAACAGCTAAAAACCCGAAACTTCAGAAGCATCATGGAGAAGGATGATGGAACCCTCTGGTTTGGCAGCTATGGCGGAGGGATTATCATTCGTTTTCCCAATGGAGAGATCAAAACCCTGACAACTGAACACGGTTTGCTGGATGAGACTGTTTCACAGATGAATTTTGACCACAGGGGACATTTATGGTTAGCCGGAAACCTGGGAGTCTTCAGTGTTTCTAGTTCACAAATTGATCAATTTTTGGATGGCCAATCTGATGAAATCAGAATATCGAGATATGGTGTCGGTGAAGGGCTAACGGTAAAAGAGACCACCGGCGGTTTTTCTCCGTCTTCACTGATTGATCAAGACGGCAAGCTCTATATCCCAACGGTAATGGGACTGGGAGTAATCCATACCGGCCAGGTTTCCATCAATACCACTCCCCCAAAAATTAACCTGGAGTCCATTACCGCAGACAGTGAGACAATTCATCCGAATGATTTTCGGTCGATTCCGCATACAAAGCAGCGAATTGTTTTCAAAACATCACTGCTCAGTTTCAAAAATCCCGAATACAACCGTTTTCGGTATCAGCTGACCGGCTTTGACAGTAAATGGAGAGAGGGAACTGCGGGTCAGCCGATCGAATATACACAGCTCTCTCCCGGTGAGTATCAATTCATCGTGCAAGGGGCCAATAACGATGGATTTTGGAGCGAGGAGCAACAACTGGCAACCATCTCCATCATCCCCCCATTCTGGACAACAATCCCCTTCTACCTGATCGTTTCGCTGTCACTAGTCATCCTGGGCGCCCTGATCTATCAGCAGAAAGTTAAACAATTAAAAGAACGGCAGGAAGAGCTTGAACGGAAGGTCCGTGAACGCACGGAAACCCTGCAAAACATCAACCGGGAACTGACCCGGCATATTGATGAGAAGAACCGGCTCCACTCCATATTGGCCCATGATCTTCGAAATCCATTTGCATCCATCATCGGCTACATGCAGCTTCTGAAGGAGGACTTCAACGAATCGGGCAATGAAAAGGAGAAACAGATCATCGAAGCCCTGCTCAGCGCTGCAAAAAACACCTACAATTTACTTGAAAATCTGCTCCAGTGGAGTACGGCCGGCCAGGGCCTGCTGCCGGTTAAATCGGAGTTTGAACTCCAAGAAATTATCTCGGAAGCCATCCTGATGGCTAAAATACAGGCCGAATACAAAAATATTGAGATCCACTGTCATTCTGAGGATGAGATCACAATGTCTGCCGACCGAAATATGATTTTGACAGTCATCCGAAATATCATCTCCAATGCCGTCAAATTTTCGGATGAGAACTCTGAAATAGTAATCCGTCTCGATTCTGACGATGATTCTGTAACTATCTCTGTAAAAGATGAGGGAATCGGAATGAATTCCGAGGAAATAGAGAAGCTGTTTGCTCATGATATCAACCACCAGAAAACAGGAACCAAAGGTGAGCGCGGACTGGGACTGGGACTGATGCTCTGCAGGGAGTTTATAGACCTGCATGATGGGGAGTTGCATGTGGAGAGTGAACCCGGAGTGGGCAGCACCTTCCACATCATTTTGCCGGTTCACAAACGAGTTGACGCGACCGCTCTCTAACCGGCTCAAATCACGCCTGAATCAACCGCCAAAACAATTGAACCGGCTACCGTCCACGCCTTAACCGGATGTGTCTTACAGAATCGGGGTGAAGATAGGTATCCAGGCGCACTAGTTGCTCTTCATTCAGAACTTCTGAAACCCGGGTGCGAAAATTGCCATATTCCCGCTGCAAGACAGCCCGCTCCTCTTCCCTGAGATAATGAACGGTATCCCTCATCGACTTGTGATACTCCTCCAGGTATTCAAAAAAAGGTTCTGTTTGAGATTCGGTCAGTTCCAGCCTGTCACTCATCCGGCTCTGAATGCGCTGCCTGGCCTGCCGATAGTGTTCTGCCCTCTCTTCGTCGCTGTCAAACTGACGCGGATGGACGCGCTGAGACTCTTCAGTGCCGGGTTTGTCAGCGATATCAAAAGAGGCGTGAACCATATAGCCGGACACGGCCCCGATTAAAAAAATGGAGAGAAAAGCGAGGGTAACTTTAAACTTGGTATTCATAGTGTTCATCCTTATTGAAATAGTTCATCCAGGTAGAGAACGTACGTTTCTGCTTCGGGCTCATCCTGGCCATAAAACAACTCATTGATGCTGACGTCGGCCGACGCAGATGTGTCATCCCGGTTTATATAAAAAATTGATGTCACTGCCATGATCAGGATAGATGCCGCCAGTGCATATTTTCTAAACCATACTATCGCAGTATCCAAAAACAGGGGTTGCGGCAGTTCCGACAGGTCAATCTGTTTCAGCAGCCGATCGATCTGTGAAGAGTGTCTGGTGCCGGTTACACCGGGATAGGCTTCAGAAAGATCAGGCAGAGCAACGATCTGATGGTAAAGTCTTTCAAGATCAGGATGCATGTTCAGGTCCCGTTTCAAGCGTTCCAATTCCTGGCGGTTCAGCTCTCCATCAGCTGCACGGGCAATCTGGTGCTCCAGACCGGCCTTCTCCGGGTTGTGATTCGATGTTGCTTGATTACTGTTCATAATTCGTTTACTCCCATTTTGTGAAGATACCCGGCAAGCTCTTTTCGAGCCCGGAACATCCGGTTTTTAAGTGTTTGTATGTTGACCCCGGTAATTTCAGAAATTTCCGGGTAGCTGAGTCCGTCAATCGCTTTCATAACCGTGACCGACCGAAGGATTTCAGGCAGTTCGGAGATCGCTTTGCGAAGCAGTAAAATCTCTTCGCGTTCTGAATCGGATTCAAATTGATCCGCATCTATTTCAAACTCATCAACCGGAACTGCACTTCGTTTTTTCTCATGTTTCAGTTTTCTGAATTCATCTATCGCCAGGTTTCGGGCAATGGAATAGAGCCAGGTGTAGAACCCTGATTTTCCTTCAAATCCATCAACCGATCTGTACGCTTTCAGAAACGTTTCCTGCAACAAATCATCCGGATCAACATTACTGCCGGCCAGATAGGCCGTCATAGCACGGTGCAGACGCGGATAGAGCTCCGGGATCCTCCTTCTTAATTCCTCCTTACGTCTCATAGTGCTGCACACTCCACCGTGGCTGGGTTTAACATTCTATTGCCGGCGGATCATCATTCGCTGATTGTGACGATTGAGCCGCACAGGCTGCTGTCCCGTAAGTTGCATTAAATTTTCAAATTCCTCCACCGTTAAGATTGATTTCAGTTGATCCAGATGATCACGCTGCTGCTGCATCCCTACCCGGCGGTCAGATTCACCATCCTCAATTGCCGCGATGTCTGCCTCATATCTTCGTTCACTTTGTTGTTTGAAGATCTGTAATACCTGTTCAGCTTTATCCCCTTCCAGCCCGGCCTGTTCTACGGCCACTCTGTGCCTGATGTCTCTCAGGCCCCGATTGTAAGCGGCACGTTCCTGCCTGAGCTGCTTTAACTGAGCTTGCTGATCTTCCGTCAGAACTGATCTCAGGACACCGCTTGAATGCGTGGCGCGCTGGCGGTCGCCCTGCCGTACTCTTCGCTCAGCCATATCCCCCCGCCGCCGGGCATCTCTCTGGGTGACACGTGCTTCTCTCATCGTACGCCTGAGGTTCATTTGCCGGGAATAGAGTTCACTGATCTGCTCTTCTGTCAAATTCAGATCCTGGCCATAAAGAGAGACGATCTGCTGAAGGCCCATTCCATCCATCCCGCGCTGCATCATGGGCTGTGACTGGGCAAATAGAGTTGAGCCATACAATAAAAAAGGAACCAGAAGTATGATTTTCATGACTTGCTCCAATACGTTTCGGGTTTCTTGTTTAATGGTTAGACGCAATTCACAGAAAAGGGTTTGATGAGCTGACTCCTATAGGCACTTCTTCTTTATAATCTATCTAAATAAGGACGCTTTCCACTTCATGTTTGATGATAGTTTGCGTACCTTTCACCCTTTAAATCATCGCACTCTTAGTGACATTCATTGAGTCTATCCAGTCGAAAATATGATGCCGTAATCGTTGGATCCGGCCCGAACGGGCTGGCGGCAGCAATCCGTCTTGCCCTGGAAGGGCTTCATGTGAAGGTATTTGAAGCCGGTGATACGGTTGGAGGCGGCATGCGGACAGCCGAACTGATAAAACCCGGATACAAACATGATATCTGCTCGGCAATTCACCCGATGGCGGCTGCCTCACCCTTTTTTAAAAGGCTCCCCCTCAGCCAATTCGGGCTGGAGTGGATTTTGCCTGAAGTTGCCGCGGCACACCCCCTCGATCATGAGAGTGCAGCTATCTTAAGCCACGACCTGTATGAGACTGCTTTTCTGCTGGGAGACGACGAAACCCGGTACAAAGACCTGGTTCAGCCGATATCGGATCACTGGGATGAGCTGACAGCCGATTTCTTGGGTCCGCTCAGGTTTCCCTCCAACCCGGCAAAACTGGCATCATTTGGAATGAAGGGGCTGCTGTCTGCCTCCCTGCTGCAAAAGAGGTTTAAAACTCAAAAAGGAAAGGCACTGTTAGCGGGAATGGCTGCACACAGCCTTTTGCCCCTCTCATCTGCGGCAACCGCTGCTATCGCACTTGTATTCTATGGCGCCGCGCATAATGGCGGATGGCCCCTTCCTAAAGGGGGCTCTCAAAGCATCGCCGATGCCATGGCTTCCTACCTGGAGTTTTTGGGTGGCGAGATTGAAACCGGTGTAGAGATCAAATCGCTGAATCAGCTTCCTGAAGCAACAGCAATTCTGTTTGACCTGACCCCAAAGCAGGTCGTCAAAATAGCAGGCAACACTCTCCCCTCTTCATACCGTAACCGGCTGTCAAAGTATCGCTACGGAGCGGGCGTATTTAAAGTGGATTATATCCTGAATGAACCCGTGCCCTGGAAAGACCCCTTATGCAGGAAAGCCGGCACTGTTCATGCAGGGGGATCATTTGATGAAATTGCCCGGTCAGAGAAACAGATGAGTGAAGGCCGCCATCCTGAGAATCCGTTTGTCCTGGTGGCTCAGCAGAGTCTGTTCGACGACACGCGAACCCCAGATAACAAGCAGACACTCTGGGCATATTGTCATGTACCCAACGGATCGCAGAAGGATATGACCCGCCAAATAGAGGCTCAGATCGAACGATTTGCACCGGGCTTTCAGGATGTGATCGATCAGCGCACCACAATGAACAGTGCTGACTTCCAGGCGTACAATGCAAATTATATCGGAGGAGATATCAATGGCGGCAGGCAGGACATCACACAGCTCTTCACCCGTCCGGCCGGACTTTTCAAGCCATACAAAATTCCTGCAGAAGGCCTCTACTTCTGTTCATCTTCGACCCCTCCGGGAGGAGGAGTTCACGGCATGTGCGGATATCATGCGGCCAGCCTGGTTTTAAAAGATGAGTTTGAACTGAAAACATCTGATTTGAAGTTCACGCTATGATAAAGAATCTCATTGAGTTTACCAGAAACAACCCGATTCTGGGCAGTGCCGGCAGGCGGGGCAAAGGGTCCCGATTTTGGAATGTCATCACACTTCTAATTGCATTTCTGGTCTCCATTCCAATTCTGACCATTGCAGCCAATATTTTTATTCCGAGTGGGGATATCTGGCAGCATCTGGCCTCTACCGTGCTTCCGGTCTATGTCAAAAATTCATTCTGGCTGATGATCGGCGTAGGCACCGGGGTCTTCATCCTGGGTGTTGGCACCGCCTGGCTCGTTACCATGTGTCGATTTCCGGGCAGCCGCTGGTTCAACTGGCTGCTCATACTTCCGATGGCCGTACCGGCCTACCTGATGGCCTATACCTATACCGATTTCCTGGCCTATACAGGCCCCTTTCAATCTCTGCTGAGAGACCTTACCGGATGGGGACTGGGCGACTACTGGTTCCCCAACATCCGCTCTCTTGGGGGAGCCATCCTGATGATGTCTTTCGTCTTTTTTCCGTATGTCTATCTTCTGACCCGCGCTGCATTTCTGGAGCAATCATCTTCACTTCTGGAGGCCGGACGAAGCCTGGGAGCAACACCTTTTCAGGGCTTTTATAAGATAGCATTGCCCCTGGCTCGCCCATCCATTGCAGCCGGCATGGCGCTTGCCCTGATGGAAACACTGAACGACTTCGGTACCGTAGACTACTTCGGAGTCCAGACTTTTACCACAGGTATCTACCGCACATGGTTCGGGTTGGGTGAGCGGGCTGCCGCTGCACAACTCTCCGGATTTCTGCTCATTTTCATACTGTTCCTGATTCTGATCGAGCGCTGGAGCCGAAACAAGATGAACGTTAAACAGAACAGTACCGGGCGCTATAAACAACTCTATATCTATGAACTGAAGGGATGGAAAGCGTGGGCCAGCACCCTCTTCTGTTTTCTGCCTGTACTGGCTGGTTTCCTGATCCCTGTTGCCATCCTGACGGAGATGATGATCTCTAATTTCAGCACGGCAGTCGATGCCCGTTTTATACAGTTCAGCCTTAATACCATACTTGTTGCATCAATTGCCGGCCTGCTGGCCCTGTTGGTGGCCATGATTATGGCTTACGGTGTGCGGCTCAATCCAAGCTATCTTACCCGTGCATCCACCCGGATCGGGGCGATGGGGTATGCAATTCCGGGTTCAGTCATCGCAGTTGGGATATTGATCCCTTTTGGCTGGGTTGATAACACCATAGACAGCTGGCTAAGGGAGAATGCAGGTATCTCTTCCGGACTGATACTCAGCGGCACCATTTTTGCCCTGATTTTTGCCTATGTGGTTCGATTTCTGGCTGTTGCTTTTAATACCGTTGAGGCCAGCCTGGGCAAAATTACCCCTAACATGGATGAAGCCGCAGAGGGAATGGGATTCAGTTTTGGCAAAATTTTGCGAAAAATCCACATGCCAATGATGTCGGGCAGCCTTTTTGCCGCAATTATGCTGGTGGTAGTCGATGTGATCAAAGAGTTGCCCGCGACACTGATTGTACGACCCTTCAATTTCGATACACTGGCCGTTCAGGTCTACCGGCTGGCTTCGGATGAAAGGCTGGCAGAGTCATCTGGAGCTGCCCTGGCAATTATACTGGTAGGGCTCGTCCCGGTCATTATATTAAGCCGGTCGATCGCCAAAACCCGAAAGGTAAGCTCCAAAACATAGATGTGCACAGCTGCCTGACGTGATGCCTTCAGGAATTGTCGGGACCAGGGTCATTTTTTTCGGTATACCGGCACGTTTGAACAGGCTTCTCCGTACATCAGCTTCCTGACGTGAGGAAGAAGTTTTTTTGTGGCATACATATAGATATCGGCCGGCACGTCGAGTTTGCTGCACCCTTTCAAGAGGACAAAGCGGTCATCATAGCGGCTCCAGTCAACCTGGTCCAGTTTTTGTCTGAAAATCTGGCGAAGGGCCTCCTCTCTCGAGCCGTAAAGGATATCCGTTGCATGTTCGCTGGCCAGCTGCACAATCAGCATATAGGCCCATTTGGGGATAATCGCATCGGTCGAACAGTAGAGTGTCAGATATCCGCCGGCATATTGTGACCAATCGAACTGCTCCGTCTTTTCCCGGAACTCTGCCTCTTTCAGGATCAGCCCCTGAAACAGAAACTCTTTCAGATCCAGTTCATGGAGTTCAATTCCCTCGGCATACTTCTCCAAATCAATGGTTTCCAGCTTCGACTGTTTAACTTTGTTTACAATTTCTGACATAGAAATGCGGATTCTTGAATATCAGCCCTGTTAAAGTAACGGACTGATCGAGTTAAAGCGAAAATGATTCACCGCAGGAGCAGCTCCGTACGGCATTCGGGTTGTAGAAGTGGAACCCCTGCCCTTCGAGTCCGTCGGTATAATCCAGGTTTGTACCGGCCAGATAGAGAAAGCTTCTCATATCCACAACAACCTTTACCCCGTTATCTTCAAACAGCTTGTCTTCTTTCGAAACCTGCCGGCTGTCATCAAACTTCAGGTCATAGGTCAGGCCGGAACATCCTCCGCTTACGACTGAAACCCGCAGCGGCACTTCGTCTGAAAAATTTTGATTGCGGCGAATTTCATTAATTCGATTCGCTGCTCGTTCGCTGATTGTAATCGACATACTTCTGTAAGGGTTTTGAATCACAATGCTGAACCGGAGTCTGCCGGTTCAAAAATTTCATTAAACCGAGATCACCTGAATTTCAGGATCAATTCGCTTCACCATGCTCTCAATGGCGTAGAGCGTACCGGTTGTGGCTGTCGGACACGTACCGCAGGCACCCTGATAGTGTACCTTCAGACGGTTTCCTTCCAGGCTAAGCACCTTCAGCCCGCCGCCATCGGCAAGAAGGTATGGCCTCACCTGTTCGTCGAGCATTTGGTTAATCTGCTGAAGGCGGGGATCGTCCGACTCCTGAACCTCTTTGGTTGCATGAACTTCATCATCTTCAACGCTGTCAAGCTGAGGGGTTGCTTCACGGATGGGCGGAGCCAGTTTGCGCAGCAGGTCAGACCATACGGCGTTGCCGTCTTGTGTGACGGTTACATATTTATCCACATAGTAGACATTGATCACATGATCAATTGCAAACAGTGCTTTTGCCAGTTCATCCGACTGGGCCTCTCCGCTGTTTTCGAAAGATTTTGTCACTCCGTTGGTAAGGGGCTCACCCAGTACAAACCTCATGGCGTCCGGGTTCGGTGTTCGTTCTATTTCTTTAATTTTTGGCATAATGTGTTACCTTTTTTCTTAAAAACGAATCAATGATCAGATTATTTATAATTGGTTTAAATCCATCCGCAGGATTACTCAAAAAAAGTCTTCACGTAGTGAATTCCTTCGATCAATCGGTCAATATCTTCTTTGTTGTTGTAAAATGAGACCGATGCCCGTGCCGTTGATGGCACATTGAACCTTTTAAGCACCGGTTGCGCACAATGGTGACCTGTTCGGATAGCGATGCCCTGTTTGTCGAGCAGCGTTCCGATATCAGTTGCGTGGATTCCGTCTATCACAAATGAACAGACTGAAGCTCTCTTTTCAGCATTTCCGATAAACCGCAATCCGTCGATCTCCGCCAGCCGGCCTGCAGCGTACTGCACCAGTTCCTCCTCCTGCCGGGCAATGTGATCCATGCCGATCTCATTCAGGTAGTCGATGGCAGCACCCAGCCCAATGCCGGCAGAGATTGGCGGGGTACCTGCTTCAAAGCGAAACGGAGGCACATTATAAGTTGTCTCTTCAAAACTGACCTTGTCGATCATATCACCTCCGCCCCGATATGGCGGCATCTTATCCAGCAGCTCCTTTTTTCCATATAGAATACCGAAGCCGGTCGGGCCACACATTTTATGGGCTGAAAATGCGAAAAAGTCACACCCGATCTCCTGCACGTTGATCGGTGTATGAGGAATGGATTGTGCACCATCAATCAGTACTGCTGCATCATGCTCATGGGCAAGTTGTGTAATCTCCTTCACGGGGTTTACCGTACCCAGGGCATTTGAGACATGAACAACCGCAACCATCCTGGTCCGGCTGCCCAGCAGCTCCCGGTAAGCATCCATATCGAGTTCCCCCGAATCGGTAACCGGAATCACCTTGATAACGGCACCCGTCTTTTTGGCAATCATCTGCCAGGGAACAATATTGGCATGATGCTCCATCTGGGAAAGGATAATCTCATCCCCTTCCGAGAAGTTTGTCAGGCCGTAGGAGTTGGCAACCAGGTTGATCGAGTCGGTCGTGCCGGTGGTGTAGATAATTTCATTCTCGCTTCCGGCGTGGATAAATTCTTTTACTTTTTTCCGGGTCTCTTCATAGTAATCGGTCGCCGTCTGACTCAGGGTATGAATTCCCCTGTGAACATTTGCGTGTTCCAGGCGGTGATAGCGGTCGATGCGCTCTGCCACCCGGGCAGGCATCTGGCTGGAAGCTGCATTGTCCAGGTAGACCAGCGGTTTTCCATTCACCTCACGCCCGAGAACGGAGAAATCCTTACGGATCCGGGCAAAATCGACAGTCTGGATATGTGTTGCCGCTTTGTTCATGGATAATTTTGATAATAAAATGAGTGAGAACGGGCTGTCGTGTTAACGGAAAGCCCGTTCTCAATAGTCTGTGATTACGCAGGTACTTTGTCTACGTTATTCGCTTTTGTATAGCGGTATACCTCTTCAACCAGAAGCTGATGTACCGACTCCACTTTCATATTCTCAATTGTTTCAAGTGCAAAAGCGTATGTCAGCACCTCTTTCGCTTTCTCTTCGGTCATACCCCGGCTCTGAAGATAGAATACCTCCTCAGGATCGAGCTGTCCGATCGTTGCACCGTGTGAACAGAGTACATCATCTGCAAAAATCTCAAGCTGCGGCTTGGTATTCACCAGGCCGTCTTGTGAAAGAAGCAGGTTTCTGTTCTCCTGGAACGAGTCGATCTTCTGGGCATCGCGGCGGACAAATATCTTGCCGTTGAAGATGCTGTGTGCACTTCCGTTAACGACCACTTTATGCAGCTGATGACTGTTTGCATGCGAGAATCGGTGATCCATAACCGAGTGAGTATCCGCAATTTGATTACCGTCAATCAGCACCAGTCCGTCAAGGGTAAAATCGACCTCCTCATCTTCCTGAATCACTTTCGGTTCATTTCTGGAAAGTTTTGCTCCCAGGGTGATGGTATAGGAGTGATATTCAGAGTTCTTCTCGACATAGGCAATTGGGCGTGACACGTGCAGTGCATTCCTGTTGTCACGCTGGATGCGCACATGGTGAATATGAGCCCGCTGTTTTGCCTTCACTTCACACACCGGAATGGTCATGTATTCATTTTTACCCAGCCCGATATGATCTTCGATAATCGTCACATCCGAATCCTCTTCAGCCACAACCAGCATGCGCGGTGTTGCAATAAACGCCTGCTTGGAATCGGTATAGAGGTTCAGAACCTGAATCGGGGCTTCTGCCTTCGCCTCTTTTTCAAGGTGAATAAAGGCACCGTCTTCAAACATCAGGCCGTTAAACGGTACAAATACATCGTTCTCGTAATCTGCCAGCTTGTTCAGGTACTCTTTGACGATATCGGAATCGGAGTAGTCGGCCAGATTGCCAAACGTAACACCGTTGCCCAATCCGCCGATTGAGGAGTATTTCTCCTGAAATTTGCCATTGATAAAGACCAGTCGGCTGCGATCCGACTCCGGAATAAAGTACTGCTCGATATCCGTTGCCGGCAGTACACCTGCTTCAGCAAACGGCACAAAGTCGATCCGTGTAAAGGGTTTCAGGTCTGTAAACCTCCACTCCTCAATTCGCTTGTGCGGAAAGGGTGAGGAGTTCAGCTGCTGCAAGCTCTCCTTTCGAATCCCGGCCCACTTTTCACTCTCTGGAGAGTGCTTAGCCAGCCGGTGCAAAAATGATGGTTCAACCTGTGTAGGTAGTGCCATTACTTCGCCTCTCCGTTTACGGTTGCATGTGCTGCGAGCCAGTCATATCCCTTCTCCTCGAGTTCCAGTGCGAGGTTTTTGTCGCCGCTTTTCACAATTTTACCGCCAATCATGACATGCACAAAATCCGGCTCAATGTAGTTGAGCAGACGCTGATAGTGAGTAATCAGCACAACGGCATCCTCTTCACCGTGAAGTTTGTTAATTCCATTAGACACCACTCTGAGGGCGTCAATATCGAGGCCTGAGTCGGTCTCATCGAGCAGGGAGAGTCGGGGCTGCAGGACAGCCATCTGGAAAATTTCATTTCGCTTCTTCTCTCCGCCTGAGAAACCGGTGTTTACGCTTCGCTCCAGGAACTCAGGGTTCATCTCAACCAGCTCAAGTTTGTCCTTGATGTAATCCTCAAACTCGAGGGGATCCAGCTCATCCCTGCCCATAGACGCCGCAATGGTGTTGTACGACTCACGGAGCAGTGTGGTATTGGTCACTCCGGGCACTTCTACCGGGTACTGAAAAGCGAGAAAAATCCCCTTGTGGGCTCTCTCATCAGGATCGAGCTCCAAAATGCTCTCTCCATCATAGAGGATGTCGCCTTTGGTTACTTCATACTCCGGATGACCGGCTACAATTTTGGAAAGCGTGCTTTTGCCGCTTCCGTTGGGTCCCATGATGGCGTGAATTTCTCCTTTGTTTACCTTGAGGTTTACGCCTTTCAGGATCTCAATCCCTTCACCCTCAACTTCAACATGTAAATCTTTAAGTTCTAACACGGTTATTTCGTTTTTTTTGGTTTGGTTTTTAAAATGGTTTAATCGGGTTTCTTATGAACCCGGAATACCTGAGGCATTATGGAAGAGGTGCTGATCCTCAATTCATCCCGTTTCAGCACGCCCTCAGGGAAATAGCGCAAGCGGCCTCCCCCTCTGCCCGGTACCTGGGTTGTACTATCCGACGCTGCCTTCCAGTTTAATTCCAAGCAGCTTATTCGCTTCAACGGCGAACTCCATCGGGAGCTCTTTCAATACCTCTTTACAGAAACCGTTGACAATCAGCGAAATCGCATCATCTTCGCTCAGGCCTCTTTGCTGCAGATAGAAAATCTGGTCTTCGCCCACACGCGAGGTGGTTGCCTCGTGCTCAATCTTGCCGGTTGGGTTGGCAGATTCGATGTACGGGAAGGTATGCGCCCCGCAAGTCTGCCCGATCAGCATGGAGTCACACTGGGAGTAGTTGCGTGCATTATCGGCTTTCTTGCTGAACTTCACCAGCCCTCGGTAGCTGTTATCCGATTTGCCGGCAGAGATTCCCTTGGAGATAATTGTACTCTTTGTATTCTTGCCGAGATGGATCATCTTGGTGCCCGTATCTGCCTGCTGGCGCTTGCTGGTTACGGCAACCGAATAAAATTCACCTACAGAGTTGTCGCCCTGCAGAATCACACTCGGATACTTAAGGGTTACGGCAGAACCCGTCTCAAGCTGGGTCCAGGAGATCTTGGAGTTGTCACCCTTGCAGATACCCCGCTTGGTCACAAAATTGAAGATACCGCCTTTCCCATCCTCATCACCGGAATACCAGTTCTGGATGGTTGAGTATTTAATCTCCGCATTGTCCAGCGCAACGAGCTCAACAACTGCAGCGTGCAGCTGATTTTCGTCATACATCGGCGCTGTACAACCCTCCAGGTAACTAACATGGCTATTCTCTTCAGCAACGATAAGTGTTCTTTCAAACTGGCCCGAATTCATGTTATTGATCCGGAAATAGGTAGAGAGTTCCATCGGACAGATCGTGTCTTTCGGCACATAGCAGAACGAGCCGTCAGAAAAGACAGCTGAGTTCAGGGCAGCGTAAAAGTTGTCACGCGCCGGTACAACCGAGCCGATATACTTTTTCACCAGATCCGGGTAGTCCTGGATCGCCTCAGACATAGAACAGAAGATAACACCTGCCTCGGCAAGCTTCTCCTTAAACGATGTAAAGATGGAAACACTGTCAAAAACGGCATCCACCGCAACACCGGCCAGGGCTTTCTGCTCTTCCAGGGGGATCCCCAGCTTTTCGTAGGTCTCCCTGATCTTGGGGTCAACTTCATCGAGACTATTCAATTTAGGCTTGTTCTTGGGAGCTGAATAGTACTGCAGCTTATCAAATTTCGGCTTGTTATAGGTTGCATTAAACCACTCCGGTTCTTCCATCTCCGTCCACGCACGGTAAGCCTTCAGACGGAATTCCGTCATCCATTCGGGCTCATTTTTTTTCTCGGAAATAAGCCTCACAATATCTTCATTGATACCGGTCGGAAAATCTTCGTATTCAACATCGGTGGTAAAGCCATATTTATACTCTTCACCGATCATCGATTCGAGAGCTTGTGTCTCACTCATGTTTATCTGTTTTTGAATCTTACTGTTGTCATAATTTCAGTCGGATAACTTCCAAATTCGGCCTCAAGTTCACATGGCCTCTGTTTAAAGGCCATTATCCTTATTTGGAATGAATAAAGATAAGCAAAATTGATGCGATCTTAAAGCCCAACCTGTCACACTTAAAGAACGCACATTTCGCTTCAAAACTCTAATCGAATAGAGCTATAAAGCTGATAGGTTTCTTCTTATCAGCCGGACTTTTCACTCAACAGGATGGCCACACACGAAGTGTTGACAATATCGTCAACTGAGCAGCCCCTGGAAAGGTCCATATAGGGCCTGGAGAGCCCCTGAAGGATGGGACCCGTTGCCGTTGCCCCTGCCAGACGCTCGGTAATTTTATAGGCGATATTGCCGGCATCCAGGTTTGGGAATATAAACACGTTGGCACGTCCGGCAACATCCGATTCAGGGGCTTTTCGTTCTGCAACGGCGGGTACAAATGCCGTATCGAACTGCATTTCGCCATCAATTTTCCATCCACTGTTCCCGGATTTGGCCAGGGCCACTGCCTGTTGTACCAGCTCTACCCTTTCATGTTTCGCACTGCCGTGCGTTGAGAAGGAGAGAAACGCCATTACAGGATCCTCACCCGTCAGAAGCCGGTGGGTATTGCCCGCATCGAGCGCGATGGATGAGAGCTGTGCCGCATCGGGATACGGGACCACAGCACAATCGGCATAGGTGAAGACATTTCCATCGGGCATCTCCATCAAAAATGTACTGGATACCAGTTCCGATTGCCGGGCCACCCCAACCGTGCGAAGCGCAGAGACGATGACTTCACCTGTCGAGGCTACCGAGCCGGCCACGGCGGCATCGGCAGCACCCTGATCCAGCATCCAGCCGGCCATAAAGAGCGGATCCCTGCTCAGCCTGGTGAGCTGACCTTCATCCGGATTTTTATGTGCCAGTTTCTTTTCGAAATACCGATACCGCTCCCCGGCCTTGCCATCATCCCGGCTGGAGTGTATTTCAATCTTATCAGGAAGCACCGCATCATGCTTTCCGGCCAGCTTTCGAATGGAAGCCTCTTCACCGATAAGCACGGGACGGGCAAGCCCGAGGCTATGAAGCATAATGGCCGCCTGAATCACCCGTATATCTTTTTCAGCTTCGGGCAAAATCACTTTTTTGTCCGCCTGTGCGGCTTTTTCCCGTATTTTGTCAGTTAAACTCATGGTACTGTCATTCATTAAATTAATAATAGAATTGAGATGACGGTGAGTGCAATACCTGCCCACTGCAAACGGGTCAGCCGATCGCCCCACCTCATGATCCCCAATATTGTAGCTCCCACAACCGTCAGAATATTCACACTACTGTAAACAACTGCACCGTTCATGCGTTCCAGTGCCTCAATCAAAAAGATCGCTGAATAGAGATTCGGAATGCCTATGGCCACCCCAAACAGGATTTCGCTTCGCTTGAGCACCCACCCTTTCCGCCAAATGGCAACGGTCAGCCCGATAATAAAAGCCGTTAAAAAGACATATCCCATAAACTGCTCTTTATTGAGGTATGACGAAAAATCCTCTTCATAGATCTTCAGGGATGCATCACCGAACCCGGTACCCAGGAAAAGCAGCACCAGTAGCCACGCTGCACTGAAGGGTTCTTTCAGCATCTTTCGTTTGTTGGGAAGCAGCAGGTAGAGTGTAACGAATACCAGCAGAACCCCAGCCCACTGGCCAGCGGTCAACAAGTCGAGGTACCAGAGTGTGGAGAGCAGAACCGGCAGAATGAGAGAGATTCGCATGGCTGCCACGCTGATCCCCACCCCGTTGTGATATACCGATTTGCTGTAGATAAAGAAATTGGCTATAAAAATGAATCCGACGATGGCGGCCAGCCCGATGGCGGGAGCCGACTCAACAAGGGCATCCGGCGTCTGTATTCTCGCTCCCGATGTTGCAAAAGCCACTGATGCAGCCACCAGGTAGTTGACCGTCAAAACCCTTACCGTATTCAGATTTCTGTCTTCTGCCGACTTCAAAAAGTGTGCAATAAGTACCGATGATGCGGAACTTAGCAGTACAAAAATCCATCCGGACATACCTATCGGGTTAGGTTCAAAGTCAGATTGCCGTAGACCTGAATCTCCTGTGGCCTGTCGTGCAGGCGGCGAGAGGTATAATCAACATTCCTCTCAAGGTGGTTGATCAGATCGGTGATGCGTACATTCCGCCGTTTGATTGCATCCGCCCAGTAATAGTTGAAAATGGAATGCCTCATGTTGCCATCAATGATCCCTGTATAGATTCCGGATCTCTGGCCCGGCCGGTTACTGAATATAATAACTGAATTGGGCAATTCCCGAAGAATCACATTGGCCAGTGCCTGCAGCTGACTCTCTGTGCCATTCCTGACAAACCCATTCCCAAACTGATTGACGGGACGCAGGTAATCCAGATCAACATAGAGGTAAAGCGCTTCCGGATTGAGCTTCCGGATCGATTCAAACAGGGTTCTTAACGGCACTCTGTACTCCTCTCCCTCCATCACAGATAAGAGTTCAATCTCATGTTCACCATCCCGGTCTGATACATCGGCAAATCCGCTCAGATAGACATGAAGCGATCCGCGGCCCTCCATATCCGGCTTCGATTCGATCGCACTTACCAGGCCGGGTTTTTGTATGGCCGACACCTGGTCATCGTCCATCTGAAGGGAGGTTGTCATATAGTATTTAAAAAGCTGATGATCTCTCTCCAGATAGGGTAAACTGCCCAGGTCATTGCTCAATCCATTGGTAAGTATCATAGCCCGGTCATCCGGATTGTGAGCCTTAATAACCGGCAGTGCATTTTCCACATCGATCTCACCAAAGGGCACCTCTGCAAACTCAAAAATAAGGGCCGGCCCCGATTCGGCAGTTGATATCCACTCCACATCACCGGCATCCCGTTCAACATACACCTCTTCTCCTTCAAAAAGGATCCGGAACCAGTTCTCCTGTTCATCCGCTATTTCCAGAAAACTGCCCATCCCCACTTCGGCAACGACATACTGATCGCCCGATTCGGGTTCACTGCGCAGTGTAATGACCGGACGGGTAATATTCAGGTGGGGTTTCAGGAAGGATGTAACGGGAACACGGTGTTTAAACTCTTTCCCGTTATAGGTAATAAGAATCGTTATTTCAGATTCACGCACAGCACGCCTTCCAATATCATCTGCGAGTGATGCGAGATTTAAATCCAAAACCCCCTCTTCCAGGGTTATATCATCCTGCTCTGCAATCAGGTCATCTTCGTAGTGAATGGCTACATCTGTGGTGGGAAATCGATCCTGATCCCGAAGCCGAAGAGAGTCAACGCGAACTTCGGCACCGCTGCGCCTGAGCATCATCGTTTCACCGGTATAGATGGGATCGCCGGCCGGTTCCAGGTTTGTAACAGATAAAATACTCAGTAAACCACCGGCAATGTTTAACCCCAGTTTCTGACTTGTCGAAACCGAAGAGAAGATCAGTCCGGTATTGGCAGCCACAAAGGATATCCCCGCTCCGGCGAGTCCAAGTGCCACAAATTCCCACTTCGGCCGGTATCTCTGTACGGTTCGCTCAACTTTCACCCTTTCCGGGTACTCCTTTTCTACAATACGGTATAGCTGAAGGGATAACACCGGATCATCGGGCACAGGCTCCTGATCAATCAAGAAGAGGGTCTGGTCAGACACCACCCTGGGTTCAGCACTCTCATCCACAGCATGCTCTTCCGTGACGACCCATCGGGTTGTGGTGCACGAAGCCAGCATAAAACCAAGCATTAAAAGAATTATGGAACGAGTCATTGAGTTGAGGGATCAAAACGTGATAACACCGCCAAATGAGAACAGGTGACGGAGTTTAAAAGAATCTTCATCAACCGGGTCAGACAACCAGAACGGTATTTCATATCTCAGTACAAAACCGCGTGATTTGCCCAAATAGTCCGGAATGTTTAAAGATAAGGAGAATCCGGTTCCCGCATCAGCAAAAAGTGTATCGGGTTCACCTTCATGAAGGTTCAGAGAACGTCCGGCATCAAAAAAGAGGTATGAACGAAAGGTCAGGAATTCGCTGATATAGGGTAATTGATTGAACCCCAGTGCTATCGGGTTAAAGTAATCAAACTCGGCGTTCAGAGCGGCAACCGATCGCATTAAAAACGGGTTAACCACTGAAATTCCGCCCGGCAGGTCTTCCGGGATAAATGTGTCAACATCCTGTGAGGTATACCCTCTCAGATTGGCACCGCCCGCGACCTGAAACTTACCGCTCTCCATCCAGGGCTGCGGAATCGTCCCCTTGGCCCGTGTCACCCCATTTCGGAGGGTATGTATGGCCTGGGTGCCGCTGCGGGAGAAGAGATATTCAGGCGCCGTATCACTGGAGGCAACTCCTGCAAAAAGCCTCAGTTTCAATCCCCAGTACTTGTGAAAGTCGATATGCTGAAGAGCCGTTGCGGTCATCAACCCAAACGGATCATTCAGGTACTGGGCCGTTGCGTCACCTTCAACCTTGTACCACCCTGCCCTGTTTTCATCCCTGAGCTCAAACCTGATTGACGACTTGACCTTATCATCACTGCCCCACAATGACGGAAATGCGGCATACTCATCCTCAAATCGCCTCTCATACGAGTTGAAAAACCGGATTTCACGATACTTTCGTTCATCAAACCCCTGCTGCCACCGCTTGTTGAGTGCTATACCATGAATATGATAACCGGTCCTGATCGAACTGATCAACTGATAGCTTGCCTCACTCCCAAAGTCTGACCATCTGTCTACCGGGTTAGTGTAAGAGATATAGTAGGATACCGGCACATCAGGAAACCAGGTAGAGAGCCAAACACCGGCATCGAGCCTGTGCGGGCCGTCATCAAAAGAGCCGGGAACCTGCCCCTTCAGCCGCACCCCTACACGTATTCCGTCAACATCATTGTACCAGAGGTCAGGTGCAGGAATCAGTTCATATCCCGAAGCCTGGGCTTTGCTCGTGTCAGGCTGAATGATTAGCAACATTCCGGTTAGTAGTATCAGGCAGGCAATGAGACGATCCAATCTTCCAGTATTTTCTTTTCAATTAACAATTTGTTCGTAAGCCGTATCAGCCGTATTTGTTCCGGCCAATAAATTTTTTTTACAGCCTCTTCCAATGAATACCATTCAAAACGGCTGTGTTCATCATCCAGAACAGGAGACTGATCTTCCGACAATTCGGCCGCAAACGCTGGAATATGGTGAACACGATCAGTTTTATGTTCATAGAACGTGTTGACAGATGGAATCGTCCATAATTTCTTTGGAGTGAGCCCGGTCTCTTCCCTGAGCTCACGCAATGCACCTTCCCAATAGGTTTCATCCGGTTGTACTTTCCCGCCAATCATCCGCCACTGGCCTTCGTAGATCTTTCCGCCGGCTCTTTTGAAGAGCAAAAACTCCGGCTCTCCTCCATTCATCCGGTAGGCATACAGATCGATTAATCTTTTCTCAGCCATATGATCAGCCAACTTTCTGTTTGAAGTAACTCATCGTCTTCAGGAGCCCCTCCCTTCTTCCAAACCGGGGTTCCCAGTTCAACACTTTTTTCGCTTTTGCAATATCGGGCTGCCTGATTTTGGGGTCATCTTCAGGCAGATCCTGAAACACAATTTCACTGTTGCTGCCGGTAATTTCAATAATTTCCCGTGCAAAATCGAGAATTGTAATCTCTTCCGGGTTGCCGATGTTGACAGGTTCAGACTCATCGCTTAGTGCCAGCCGGTATACCCCTTCAACAAGGTCGTCAACATAGGTAAATGAACGGGTTTGCGAACCGTCTCCAAATACCGTGATGGGCTCCCCTTTCAGAGCCTGTCTGAAAAATGTGGGCAATGCCCTTCCGTCTTTCAGCCTCATGCGCGAGCCGTATGTATTGAAAATCCGTACAATGCCCGTCTCAATGCCGTGAAAGCGGTGATAGGCCATCGTCATCGCTTCGGCAAACCGCTTGGCTTCGTCATAGACACCGCGCGATCCAACCGGATTCACATTCCCCCAGTAATCTTCATCCTGCGGATGTTTGAGCGGATCACCATACACCTCACTGGTCGATGCCAGCAAAAACTTGGCATTTTTTGCTTTGGCAAGCCCCAGGGCTTTATGTGTTCCGAGCGATCCCACTTTCAGGGTTTGAATCGGCATCTCCAGGTAATCTACCGGTGAGGCGGGAGATGCAAAGTGAAGAATCAGGTCGAGTTCGCCCTCAACGACGATGTAGTGGGTTACATCATGTTTGATGAAGCTGAACCTCTCCTTTCCGATCAGGTGAGCAATATTGGATTCGGCTCCCGTAAGCAGGTTGTCCATACAGATGACATCCCATCCCTCCTGGTGAAAACGATCACAGAGATGTGATCCTAAAAAACCTGCACCGCCTGTAATAAGAACTCGTTTAGTCAAGATTATCGGGCTAAAATATTAAAATGAATCCGGACCACACTTCCTGATCTATGGCCAGGAAGTGCAATCCGGTTAATAACCGCTGCCTGAATGTAGGTGTCAGGCATTCACACTGGGACGCCCCACACTGATGTAGGTCAGCCCGGCCTCTTTGGCTCGATCCAGGTCGTAGAGGTTTCGTCCGTCAAAAATCACCGGCTGCTTCATCACCTTCCCAAAGTTATCCAGATCGGGACGGCGGAACTCATTCCATTCGGTGCAGATCACCAGCGCATCCACCCCTTCCAGAACCGAATCACGGTCTCCGGCAAACTCCATGTTGCTCAGGGCTTCTTCTGTCGCTGCCTCCTTAAAGGTCTCAATCGCTTCAGGATCGTACGCCTTCATCTTCACGCCCAGCTTGCCCAGGGCATCGGTAATGTAGAGCGAGGGTGCCTCGCGAATATCATCGGTCTCCGGCTTGAATGACAAGCCCCACACACCAACGGTCTTCCCTTTCAGGTCGCCGTTGTAGAAGGCCTTCATCTTCTCTACAATCGACACTTTCTGGCTCTCGTTCACCTTCATCACCGAATCCAGTATCTTGAAGTCATAGCCAAACTCACCGGCTGTATGGTGAATGGCCTGAACGTCTTTCGGGAAGCAGCTTCCGCCATACCCGATTCCGGCAAACAGGAATCGCTTGCCGATTCGCGAGTCGGTGCCGATGCCTCGGCGCACGTTATCCACATTGGCTCCAACCTTCTCACAGATATTGGCAATCTCGTTCATAAAGGTGATTTTGGTTGCCAGCATGGCGTTGGCCGCATACTTTGTAAGCTCACTGCTGCGCTCATCCATCACAATGATCGGGTTGCCGCTGCGTACAAACGGCTCATAAAGCGTCGTCATCATTTTGGCCGCTTTTTCACTGCGGGTACCAACCACCACCCGCTCGGGGTACATAAAATCCTCAACTGCCGCCCCTTCGCGCAGAAACTCCGGATTGGAGACCACATCAAATTCGGCATCGGTCTTCGAAGCGATCTTCTCGCGCACCTTGTCGGCCGTACCCACCGGCACGGTGCTCTTGTTGACCACCACTTTGTAGCCGGGGTATTTGTTAAACAGCTCGCCCAGGTCTTCGGCAACATTCAGCACAAAACTCAGGTCGGCCTGTCCGTTGGCACCCGGAGGCGTGGGCAGGCAGAGAAACAGGATTTCACTGTTTTGAAAAGCCTCTTCCAGGCTGGTTGTAAACTTCAGGCGCTTCTCGCGGATCGACCGGTCAAAAACACGGTTCAGTCCCGGTTCGTAAATGGGTACCTCCCCATTACGCATTCTCTCAACTTTTTTCTCATCAATATCTACGCAGATGACATCATTACCGCTGTCGGCAAAACAGGTTCCCGTTACTAGGCCTACATAGCCGGTTCCAACAACTCCAATTTTCATATTAGCTTCGCTCTATGTTTTTGATTTCAAGTTCCAGTTTTCCGGCAGGCACATTAACCGTGACCTCGTCTCCCACTTCTTTTCCGAGAATCGCCTGGCCGATGGGAGAATCGACTGAAATTTTATTTTGTTTAAAATCAGCTTCATCTTTTGACACCAGCGTATACTTCATCTCCTTGCCCACTTTTTTATTCAATATGGTTACGGTAGACAACAGATACGCCTTGGAGGCGTCAATATTCTTTTCATCAATAATGCTGGCCGTTGCCAGGGTATTTTCAAGTTCTGCAATTCTCTTCTCCAGGTGGCCCTGAGCCTCTTTTGCGGCGTCATACTCGGCGTTCTCGCTCAAATCCCCTTTCGCTCTTGCTTCAGCAATCTGTTCGGCTATCTCCTTGCGTCCTCTGGTTTTTAAATCCCTGAGTTCTTTATCCAGCTTTTCGTATCCTTCTTTCGACAGATAATTTTTCTTCATACTCATGTCAACATCGTTTCAACTTTGTTAAAATAGAAATAGCAGTATTTCTACTGCTATTATTGCATACAATTTTTCGCGTATATTTTAGTCAGGTAAAAATAGGGTGTTCAGTGCTGTTTTCCCAACCAAATTTTAAGCCTCACTCTTCCTGCGACTGCCGATATAATCACAATTTCAAACCCTGTTCCGTTTTGCGAAAACTTACGACCAAGGAGATATACCGGAAAAACCTGCAGCAGGTTTCTCCCCTTAAACTGAGTTTCATATTATGGCTTCACGACATCCGAAGCCTTCACAATGTGGGAGCTGCCTTCCGTTCGGCCGATGCTTTCGGCATCAAAGAGCTTTGGCTGTCAGGGTTTACCCCTCTCCCGCCACGGCCCGAAATCACCAAAACGGCTATCGGCGCAGAAGAGCATGTACAGTGGAGATCGATCGATTCGGTCGATTCTGCCGTTCAACAGTTAAAGGCAGACGGCTATACCCTGATCGGACTGGAACAGACTACAGACAGCATCATGCTCCACAACTACAAAGCCAACAGTGACAAGGTCTGCCTGGTAGTGGGCAATGAGGTCACCGGAATTGGCGATGAATTGATTCCCCACCTGGATGACGCCGTTGAAATCCCCCAATTTGGTGTCAAACACTCATTGAATGTTTCCGTTGCTGCAGGTGTTTCACTTTACGCCTTCTTTGAAATCTTTGAAAACCGAAAAACGGGTTCTGATCAAACCTAAACGGAAAAGCTTAATTGGTAATTTACGGCGCCACACCTTAATTTCAGCCGCCCAAACCAAGTATTAAAATCAATTATGTCGAAACGAACATTAGTCACCTCAGCACTTCCATACGCCAACGGCCCCATCCACCTGGGGCATCTCGCCGGAGCCTATCTGCCGGCCGACCTCTACACCCGCTTCAAGCGGCTTAAGGGGGAAGACATTATCCATATCTGCGGATCAGATGAGCACGGTGTACCGATTACGATCGCAGCTGAAAAAGAGGGCATTACCCCTCAGCAAGTGGTAGACAGATATCACGAACGCAACAAGGCAGTTTTTCAAAAGTTCGGAATCGATTTCGACTACTACGGACGCACCAGCTCCGAAACCCACAAAAAGACTTCTCAGGAATTCTTTCTCAAGCTCTATGAGCAGGGTGTCTTTAAAAAGAAGAGCCAGAAACAGTTTTATGACGAAGACGCCGGCATGTTTCTGCCCGACCGCTATGTAAAGGGAACCTGCCCCAAATGCGGACACCCCGAAGCGTATGGCGATCAATGTGAAAAGTGCGGATCGTCACTCTCCCCAACCGACCTGATAGATCCGGTAAGCGCCCTGACCGGCAACAAGCCGGTTGTTCGAGAGACGGAACACTGGTTTATACCGCTTGGCGACTTCCAGGAGCGCCTTGAAAAGTGGATCGACTCACGCAATGACTGGAAAGCAAATGTAGTGGGACAGTGCAAGAGCTGGCTCGATGGCGGACTCGGCGACCGTGCGGTAACCCGTGACCTCACCTGGGGTGTACCCGTTCCGCTTCCCGAAGGGGAAGGGAAAGTACTCTATGTCTGGTTTGACGCTCCCATCGGGTATATCTCTGCCACCAAGGAGTGGGCCGAAGAGAAAGGCAACTCAGACCTGTGGAAAACCTACTGGCAGGATGAAGAGACATCACTGATACACTTTATTGGAAAGGACAATATCGTCTTTCACTGTATCATGTTCCCGGCCATGCTGATGCAGCATGGAGACTATGTACTTCCCGAAAACGTACCGGCCAATGAGTTCCTGAACCTGGAGGGCCGGAAACTCTCCACTTCAAAAGGGTGGGCCGTCTGGCTGGAAGAGTATCTCGACCATTTTGAACCTGACCTGCTTCGCTATGTGCTCGGAACGACCCTTCCTGAAGCCAAGGATTCCGATTTCTCATGGAAAGATTTCCAGAGCCGGATCAACGGTGAACTGGCTGATATCCTGGGCAACTTTGTCTTCAGAACACTCAGTTTTACCGAACGGTTTTTTGAGGGAGCCGTGCCCGAACTCTCCAACCCTTCAGAACTGGACCTGGAAACCCTCAGGGAGATTGAACTTCAGAAAGAGAAGATTGAAAAGGCATACAACACGTTTAAATTCCGAGAAGCGATTACAGAGACCATGAACCTGGCCCGCACCGGGAACCGGTACTTCACCGAAACCGAGCCGTGGAAGACCCGGAAGGAGAATATTGAAGCTTGCGGGAACACCCTCTATGTCTGTATTCAGATCAGTGCCGCCTTGTCGGTCCTGTTTGCACCGGTTTTGCCGGCCAAAATGTCGCAGCTCCGAAATCAGCTGGGCATCCCCCCCACACTCAAGTGGGATGATGTAACCCAGGCCATGGTCCCGACAGGACAGGTGATCTCACAGGGTGAAATTCTGTTTAACAAAATTGAGGATGAAACGGTAGACAAGCAGGTTCAGATTCTTGAAGAGAGAGCCCATTCGGCTTCTGCTGCATCAGACAAAGAGTACGAACCGCTCAAGGAGACCGCCACATTTGATGATTTTATCAAACTGGATTTTCGGGCAGGTCGAATTGTGGATGCCAAAAAGATGAAAAAATCGAAAAAACTGCTCAACATCACGGTCGACCTGGGATTTGAAAAGCGCACCATTCTCTCCGGTGTTGCCGAATTTTTCAAGGCAGAAGAGGTGATCGGAAAATCCGTCGTCGTGGTTGCCAACCTCGCCCCAAAAAAAATGATGGGCGTTGAGAGCAACGGTATGATCCTGATGGGTGAAGATACCCAGGGCCGGCTTCACTTTATTGAAACGGATGCCGAACCCGGCAGCCCGGTCATGTAGTCTTTATGAAAAGAACACTCACAGAGTCAAAACCCGGCGTTTCGTTTACGGAGAATGCCACACATTTTTGCATCTACTGCCCTCATGCATCCAAAGTGAGCTGTATTCTGTTCGACAGGTATGACGATACCGGCGGAATCGAACATACCATGCAGATTGATGCATCGGGTTACTGGCACCTCTCAGTACAGGGCGATCAGACGGGAAAATGGTATGGGTATAAAGCAGAGTATGCAGATGACGAATCGAAACCCGACAACCCCTATATCGACGGACTTTTCGCCGATCCCTATAGCCGGCATGTTACGGTACGGAACAACTATCGCCAGGATGCCAAAAGCTATATTTTCAGGGATTCATTCGACTGGGAAGGTGACCGGCACTGCTTCCCAGACGATCCGCGCGACCTGATCATCTATGAAACGCACCTCAAAGATCTGACGGCACACCCCTCCGGCAAAGCAACCGGGAACGGATATTACCAAAAATTTATTGACCGGAACCAGTCTGGCGGAATCCCATACCTGAAACAACTGGGAGTGAACGCCGTGGAATTCCTTCCGCTTCAGAAATTCCCCCCATTCGAACCCCCCTTTCACGAAGCCACTCCTGAAGGCTTTATGAACTCGTGGAATCCCTATTCGTCCAACTACTGGGGGTATATGACCTCATTCTTTTTTGCACCTGAATCCTCGTTCGCTTCCGATTTCAGCCATACCTATTCCGGGAAGACGACAGCTGCCGTTACCGAATTCAAGCAGATGGTGAAAGAACTCCATCGAGAAAAGATCACCGTAATCATGGATGTGGTCTACAATCACACATCCCTGTTCGATGCCAATCCGCTCACCCACCTTATCCCCGATGAATACCTCCGGTCTGACGACAAGGGGCGCCTGCTGAACCGAAGCGGAACCGGAAACGAATTCCGTTCAGAAAACCCGGTGGCACGGCAGTTGATTATTGATTCTATACTTTACTGGATTGAAGAGTACCATATCGACGGCTTTCGCTTCGACCTGGCCGCACTCCTGGATCGAAAATCTTGGGATGCGATCCGGAATGCCGTTCACAGCAAATATCCAAAAGCGGTTTTAATAGCAGAACCCTGGGGTGGCTACTACTCACCCCACCACTTTTCCGACCACGACTGGGCATCATGGAACGACCGGATCCGAAACAGCATCAAAGGATCGGATCCGATGCATGACCGTGGTTTTATCTTTTCTGACTGGCAGCATGAAACCAACCGTGAGCGACTTGAAAATCTTTTTAAAGGCACTCTGAATCACGGTGAAGGCGGACTTTTTAACACCTCCGCACACAGCGTCAACTACCTGGAGAGTCACGACGGCTACACCCTGGGTGATTTTATCCGAATCGGGCTGAACCCGGAACGCCAGGAGGATACCGTAACCGATCTAGCCTCTCATGTGAAGCTGACAGATGAGGAGATGCAGATCTCCAGGCTGGCCGCACTCTCCCTGTTTACCGCCCAGGGCATCACCATGATTCACGCCGGCCAGGAATTTGCGCGGTCAAAAGTGATTGCCAAGACCCCATGTAATGACCCGGATACAGGCAAAATGGATCACAACAGCTATCAGAAAGATAATGAAACCAACTGGATTGATTTTGAGCAGATTGAGCTGAACCGCCCGCTTTACGCCTACTACCGGGGACTCATTGAAATCAGAAAGCAGTCACCTGCACTGCGTCAATGCAGTCCAAGCGAAATCACATTCAATCAAACCGGAAATCCGCTTATTATCAGTTTTTACATAAATGGAAGTGATTCGGGCGACCTATATGATTATCATGTCGTCCTGAACGGAACGGCATCCGAAGCGTTTCAATGCACTCTGCCGGGGGGAACCTGGGAGGTGATTGCAAACCAGAATTTTGCTTCACCGCAAAGTTTCCAAATTGCCAACGGTTCTGTTATTATTGAACCCCAAAGTGGAATGTTGCTGAGAAAGTTGCGTCATTAGTGCTCAGCAAATATTTTAGTGCGTCTCTATTAACCTAAAATTTTATCGTCTTGGCTACATCACCTACCAACAATCGCGGTACCTGGAATACAAAATTTGGATTTATACTGGCTGCAGCCGGTTCAGCCGTTGGCCTGGGGAATATTTGGCGTTTTCCCACCGAAGCGGCCTCAAACGGCGGAGCTGCATTCCTGCTGGTCTACCTGATCTGTGTCATCCTGATCGGACTGCCGGTCATGATTGCCGAACTCTCAATCGGTCGCAGTTCCCAGAAAAATCCGGTCGGCGCATTTAGGTCACTCAGCAATAATCGATTCTTCCCCCTGGTAGGTGTTTGGGGTGTATTGTGCGGAGTGATGATTCTCAGTTTCTATACCATTATTGCCGGCTGGACCTTCAGTCACGTCTTTGTCGAGATATTCACGTTTATGGGGCTGGATGGTGCTGCAGCGCTGCTCTCTGATACGGATAACGGAATCATTAATGCCGTTTTCGCCCTCCTCTTCATGGGCCTGACCATATCCATTATACGGGGCGGGGTGAGTGATGGCATTGAACGGGCTACCAAGCTGATGATGCCTCTTCTGGTTGTCATCCTGATTATCATGGCTGTCTATGTGATATTCCAGCCCGGTGCCAGTGAAGGCCTTGAGGTCTACCTGAAGCCTGACTTCTCCATGATTACCCCCGACCTGATCCTGGCTGCACTGGGACAGGCTTTCTTCTCGCTCTCACTCGGCATGGGTGCCCTGATCACCTACGGTTCCTACCTGAGCAAAAAAGAGAACATTGTTGAAGCCGCCAGCTATGTAACGCTTGCAGATGTCGGGATCGCCTTTTTGGCCGGACTGCTGGTCATGCCAACCATCTACCTTGCACAGGCACAGGGTGTGCAGATTTTTGATGCAGAAGGCAACTTCCTTGCAGGATCTGCCCTGATCTTCCAGATTCTCCCTGAACTCTTTGCACAGATGGGTGGAATGGTCGGACTGATACTGGGTGTCTCCTTCTTCTTCCTGCTCAGTTTGGCTGCCCTCACATCAACCATTTCACTGCTTGAAGTACCCACTTCCTATGTTATCGACGAGCATGGTGTAAGACGAAAGAAAGCCGCTCTCTACGTAGGCCTGAGTGTACTGGCACTGTCTATGATCATCTCATTCAATACAGAGCTGATCGGCGTAATTGACTATATCTTCAGTGTGATCGGGCTGCCGCTCGGCGGACTGCTGATCTGTATCTTTGTGGGTTACTTCTGGAAGACACAGAGTGCGGTTGATGAGATGAAGCAAGGATTTAAAGATATCCGTGACTCCAGGTTCACGGTGGTATGGTCTGTTTTCATTAAGATTATATGCCCTGTGATTATCGCCATCATACTGGCCAGAGCCATTTTCTAAAGGCGGAAATGATCAGAATTCAAATTCTTTACGGCTTCTTGTTGTTATCAAGGTGAAGCTGCAGTATTTTTGGAGTCTTAATCCAGAACCAAATGAATGTATGGGAAAAGTAAGTACATCTGATTTCCGACCGGGAATGAACCTGCTTCTCGACGGTGAAATCTATACGATCATTGAATTTCAACATGTAAAACCCGGCAAAGGCGGCGCCTTTGTTCGCACCAAACTGAAAGGAGTCGAGAACGAAAAAAATATCGATAAAACCTTCAGGTCTGGTGAAACCGTCGAATCCGTTCGTGTCGAGAAACAGCCTTATCAGTTTCTCTACGCAGAAGGTGACATGTTCTACTTCATGCACCAGGAAACCTACGAGCAGATACCGCTTGAACGGGCACGGGTCGAAAACTCCAAGTTCATCTCTGACGGGCAGATCTGCACCCTTTCTGTAGACGTTGAAAATGACAAAATTCTTTTTGCAGAACCCCCGGATCAAATTGATGCAGAAGTTGTGGATACCGATCCAGGTGTTCGCGGAGATACTGCACAGGGAGGAAGCAAACCCGCCACAATTACCGGCGGAGCGGTTGTCCAAGTACCCTTATTTATCAACAAAGGTGAAATCATCCGGGTTGATACACGTACCGGTGAATACCTCGAACGAGCTAAATCAAAATAAACGCTATTCAATTATGGATTTAAAATTAGTAAAGAATTTACTGGACCTGATCTCCGAGACCGATCTGAACGAAGTATCCATCGAGGAAGGAGATTTCAAATTAAAGGTTAAAAAGAAATCAGACTCCCCTGCCCCTGCTGCACCAATGCAGTTTCAGATGCCTGCCCAGGTACCTGCTGCCCAGGCAGCGGCCCCAGCCCCGGCTGCCAACCCGCAAGCCGCAAAGCCTGAAAGCAGTGCATCAGAAGCACAACCCGAGGGTGAAACCGTTAAATCACCCATTGTGGGAACGTTCTATGAAGCGCCATCACCCGATTCAGATCCGTTTGTCAAGGTGGGCGACAAAGTTCAAAAGGGACAAACTCTCTGTATCGTGGAAGCGATGAAAATTATGAATGAAATAGACGCTGAATTTTCCGGAACTGTCCAGAAAATCCTGGTCAATGATGCACAGCCTGTAGAGTACGACCAGCCTCTATTTATTATCAAAAAAGACTAACCTCAGGGTATGTTTAAAAAAATATTGATTGCCAACAGGGGCGAAATTGCACTGCGCATTATTCGAACCTGCAAAGAAATGGGTATTAAAACGGTTGCGGTCTACTCGACAGCAGACGCAAACAGCCTTCATGTCAAATTTGCCGATGAAGCCGTCTGTATTGGACCTGCAGCCAGTAAAGAAAGTTACCTGAAAATCCCATCCATCCTGGCAGCTGCTGAAATTACCAATGCAGAGGCAATCCACCCCGGATATGGTTTTCTTGCCGAAAATGCCGAATTCAGCCGTATATGCGAAGAGCACGATCTCAAGTTTATCGGGCCTTCGCCAAAAATGATCGAAATGATGGGCGACAAGGCAACAGCCAAAGCCACCATGATCAAAAACAACGTTCCGGTTGTACCCGGCTCAGACGGCATCGTCACGTCGATTGATGAAGGTAAAAAGATCGCCAAAAAGATCGGCTTTCCCGTCATCATCAAAGCCAGTGCAGGTGGCGGCGGACGCGGCATGCGCGTGGTTCATGAGGAGGAGAATTTTGAAAAAGCGTTCAAAACCTGTCAGAATGAGGCAGAAACCGCATTTAACAATCCCGCCGTCTATATCGAAAAGTTTGTGGTCAACCCGCGTCACATTGAAATCCAGATTTTGGGCGACCAGCACGGAAATGTGAAACACCTCGGTGAACGCGAGTGCTCCCTGCAGAGGCGCCACCAGAAGATCCTCGAAGAGGCTCCATCTCCTGTCATGACACCCGAAGTGCGTGAAAAGATGGGACAGGCAGCTATCAACGCCGGTAAAGCGATCGACTATGAGGGAGCCGGAACCGTCGAATTTATTGCAGACAAGGACCTGAATTTCTATTTCATGGAGATGAATACGCGTATTCAGGTGGAACACCCGGTTACCGAAGAGATTACCTGGTGCGATCTGGTCGAAGAACAGATCCGGGTGGCCGCAGGTGAAAAGATTGAAATGGAGCCGCTCAAAATGCGCGGGCATGCAATTGAGTGCCGCATCAACGCCGAAGACCCTGAATATAACTTCAGGCCAACCGCCGGCGAAATCACGACATTCAATATTCCCGGCGGACACAGCGTCAGAGTGGATACCCATGCATACTCCGGCTACAGGGTGCCTCCCAATTACGACTCCATGATCGCCAAACTGATTGTAAGTGCCCCCAACAGGCAACAAGCCATCAAACGTATGAAACGAGCCCTTGAAGAGTTCGTGATCGAAGGGATCAAAACGACCATCCCCTATCACCTGCAGCTGATGGAAGATGCTAAATTCCAGTCGGGTGATTTCAATACGCAGTACCTGGAGCAGCATTTCAAATTTAAAACCGATAAGGATTAATAACAGGCTATTTATATGAATATTCCAGCAGATCTAAAATATACGAAAGAGCACGAGTGGATTCGTGACAACGGAGACGGAACCGTAACTATCGGAATTACCGATTTTGCCCAGGGTGAGCTCGGTGATATCGTTTTTGTAGAACTTGAACCGGAAGGATCCGAGTTCGATAAAGATGATGTATTCGGAACCGTAGAAGCGGTAAAAACCGTATCCGAACTCTACTCCCCTCTTACCGGAGAAATCACCGAGATCAATGAAGATCTTGAGGATGACCCGGAGCTGGTTAACAGCGATCCCTATGGCGACGGCTGGATGGTAAAGATGAGTGTACAAGACTCTTCCGAACTGGATGATCTGCTTTCTGCCGATGAATACAAAGAACTGATTGATTAATCCCCATACTGAAAAACCGTAATGCACACTCATCACGATGAATGGATTCTCATTCTCGATTTTGGATCACAATACACACAACTGATAGCCCGCCGTCTGCGTGAACTGAACGTATACTGCGAAATCCACCCATTCAATGCCGATAAAACCGGCTTTGAACAACATCCTCCGAAAGGAATCATCCTGTCCGGCGGGCCCAAAAGCGTTTATGATGAGGATGCCCCGGAGCTCAACCTCGACTATTTTGAGTATGACGTTCCGGTACTCGGTATCTGTTACGGATTGCAGTCACTGGCACATGCCATTCGGCCAGACAGTGTTGAAAAGGCTGAAAAAAGGGAGTTTGGCCGTGCCGAACTCTTCATTGATGACCATAGCGGACTCTTCAGAGGCATCGATGACGGTACCATTGTCTGGATGAGCCACGGTGACCATATTAAAAACCTGCCCGAGCCGTATGAAGTGATTGCGCATACCGCCAATGCACCCGTGGCAGCCGTCAAACACAGTGACAAGCCGATCTACGGAGTACAGTTTCACCCTGAGGTCGTCCATACTGACGAGGGAAAGACTATCCTGGGTAACTTTGTAAAGAACATCGCAAATTGCAGCGGCGACTGGACGGCCGCTTCATTTATAGAAACTGAAATTGCCGCCATTCGAGAGCGTGTGGGTGATGACAAGGTAATCTGCGGACTCTCAGGAGGAGTTGACTCCACCGTTGTTGCAACATTGATCCATGAAGCGATCGGCGATCAGCTTCTCTGTATATTTGTCGACAACGGACTGCTGAGAAAAAATGAGTTTGAAGACGTACTCAAAACCTACCGTGAACACCTTAAACTGCCGGTTAAAGGCGTTGACGCTTCAGACCTGTTTCTCAAAAACCTGGAAGGCGTTTCTGATCCTGAAGAGAAGCGAAAGATTATCGGAAATACCTTTATTGATGTTTTTGACAGTGCCATTGAACAGGAGAACGGATACAAGTACCTGGCTCAGGGCACTCTCTACCCCGATGTGATTGAAAGCGTCTCATTCAAGGGACCTTCAGCTACCATCAAGTCGCATCACAATGTAGGCGGACTCCCGGATAAAATGAACCTGGAGCTGCTCGAACCGGTACGCGAACTGTTCAAGGACGAGGTTCGAAATGTTGGCCGTGAACTGGGCATACCCGAAAACTTCATTGGCCGACACCCTTTTCCGGGCCCCGGAATGGGTATCCGTGTACTGGGTGAAATAACCCGTGAAAAATTAAACCTCCTTCGTGATGCCGATGATATCTTCATCTCTTCACTGCGCGAGAAAGGATACTATGATGAGGTATGGCAGGCACTGGCCGTACTCCTTCCCGTTCAGTCTGTCGGTGTAATGGGAGATGAGCGAACCTATGAGTCGACCGTAGCCCTCAGAGCCGTTACAAGCGTTGACGGGATGACGGCAGACTGGGCCCATCTTCCGTATGATTTTCTTGCTGAGGTGAGCAACCGAATCATCAATGAAGTACGGGGAGTGAACAGAGTTGTCTATGACATCAGCTCCAAGCCCCCTGCCACAATTGAGTGGGAATAAAGGGAACATAACTCCGTTAACTCTCTTTATTCTATTGATTCCAAGTTCAAATGACTCAACATCTTTCTATGAAAAAGATACTCTTATCTATTCTGATTCTGCTTACGACTATCAGCATTGCACAAGCCCAGTCTTTTGAGGATGCCGTTGACCTCTATGAACAAGAGCAGTACAGTGAGGCGATCGGGATATTCAAACAGATTGAAACGGATGAAGCCGCCCTCTTTCTCGGGAAAAGCTACCTTGCCGTCGGGAACTATCCCCTGTCCCGTCACTATCTGAACCTTGCCGCTGAAAGTACCCGGGTCAGTATTCAGGCTGAAGCCGAATATACTGCGGCCATGACCTATTTCAGGGAAAAAAATTATTCTGAAAGCCTGAATATCCTGAAGCGTCTGCAGGAGAGCCGCAGCACCACAGGAATCCACGTCGACGCCCGCAGGTTCTACAATCAGTTATTGAACTATCTCTCACTCTCTGAGCGTTTTGACGCCATTCAGAAAGCGAATTCTCCCGCTCTCAGGTTTGATCTGGCACAGAGTGCACGCAGGCTCACCGATGAGCCGGTATATGATGCACTGGTCAGGGAGGTCATCAGACTGGAGCCCGATACAACCTATCATGCAGAAATTACCGAACGTTTAAAGAGCGATTCACGCGCTTTCCAGACAGTGCGCAGTTTCCCATCGGCTCCACAGGGCACGGTTTATCACATTGGAGTGATCCTGCCAACGTTTGAGGAAGATGATCCCGATTTTCTGATACCCAGAAACCTCTACTACGGTATCATGCTTGCTGCAGAAGAGTTCAATAACCGCAATGCTGACCGCAAGGTGAGGCTTATATTTAAAAATTCTGCCGAGAATGCAGATACCACCGCAGCTGCCATCACCGAACTGGCCTGGTCAAACCGTGTGGATGCCGTCATCGGCCCGCTCTTTTCAGAGCCTGCCATGCGAATGGCCGAACTGGCCGAAGAGTATCAGGTACCCATGTTTGCCCCCCTTGCAAATTCGGATGAGCTGAACCTCGATTACAACTATACCTATCAGATGAATCCCACATTTGAAATACACGGTAAGCAGATGGCACGATATGCGGTTCAGGAGCTCGGACTCGACACCCTCGCGGTCATCACCGAACGGGATGCGCTTGGCCGCTCTTCAGCCCTCAGCTTTCGTAAAGAAGCTGAAAGGCTCGGTGCCACGATCTCCTACTTTATTGAAGATGATTTTGCGGGAAGAGGATATGACCTGACCGAATATACCGAGGTCTTCACCTCCGACGAAGAACTTCGCGATTCCCTGCGCTATGTGAAATCACAAGCCGTTTATGCCCCTTTTACCGGACAGGCGGCACCTACCCTGATCAATCTCTTTATGAATGAACTGGAGGTTCACAGAAGCAATGCCATTGTGCTCGGATCGGAAGAGTGGGCTAATGCAAACCTATCAGCCTATCAAAACCGCCGTTTTGAGGTCTACCACACCGCTTCAACCGGTGAAAGCGCCGACTCATCTGCCGTTCACTACTTTACCGAAGATTACCAGGCACGCTTTAATGAAGAACCCGACCGCTTTGCACGAATTGGTTACGATACCGGCACCTTCATCTTTCAAAGTCTTGAAACGGCAGGGAATCCGGTATACCTGAGAAGGGCTGTCCAAACCGGTATGCCGCATGACGGGATGGCTTACCGAATCCATTTTGACGGAAGCCGCATCAATCAATCGGTCTTTGTTTTACCGCTTTCAGACAGGGCAAAAAACAGAACTGAATAAGTTCCTTTACCTGTACAATACGAAGAGTTCCAAAGTGAATACAGGCCGCTGAGATCATTGAAACAGATCTCAGCGGCCTTTTTTATTGGCTGTTATTCTCATTTTGAGCTTCCCTGCGCTCACGCTCATCCCGTATTCTATACTGCTCCTGAATCCAGCGTCGCCACTCTGCACTCGCCCTCCGATGCTCCTCAAATGTTCGGCTGAAGCGATGTGAGCCATCCGGAGATGCCACCATAAAAAGGTAGTTGTGTTCTTCCGGCTCCAGAACAGCCCGGATGGAGGCTTCATCCGGATTTGTAATCGGCCCGGGCGGCAAACCGGCATGCAGATAGGTGTTATAAGGGTGCTCATAACGGTAATCCTCAAACAGGAGACGCCTTCGCTCACCGATGGCATAGGCAACGGTCGGGTCAGCCTGAAGCAGCATATTCCGGTTCAGGCGATTTAGGTAGAGTCCCGCAATGGTTGGCTTTTCACTTTGCACCTTCGCCTCAAGCTCAACGATGGAAGCCAGCGTAATAATTTCATCCAGCGAGTAGCCATTCTCATCGATCTGTTGCCGATAACGGTTTTGAACCAATTGGGTAAACTCATTATAGATTCTTCTGACCGCCCGCTCAGGCGTAGAAGTCCAGTAGATCTCATAGGTATTTGGAAGCATCCGGGAGAAGAGCTCCTCACCGGTTAAGCCCAACTCCAGGGCCAGTTCGGAACTGTCGGTAAACACCTCCCGAAAAGCTTCGCTATCGGCTTGAAGCTGCATTCCCAGCCGTTCGGCCATCCGGTCGGGATCTGAGCCTGATAATACCGTCACACGTGCCGGATCCTGAATGCCGCGTGCCATCCGTGACAGAAAATCACCGTACGACTGTTTCCCTTCAATAATGTAGAGCCCCTGACGAAATCCCCGCCAGCCCAGTACCCTGCCGGCCCAGTGAAGTTCATCCCGGTTCACCTCAACCCCCAGGCTGTCCAGCTTTACACTCAGCTCATCCAGGCCGATCCGCTGCTCGATATAGAGATGTACAGGCCTATCTGTCTGAATGGCATCCGGTTTGTAGAGGCGGTGCGATCGAGAACCGAAAACCACTGAAAAAACAACTACAAAGAGGATAAAAAGTACTGCAACTTCTTTTTTAGAAAATGGGCTCATTTGAAAATTATCTGATCCTGAATTCCTGAAAACGGATTGAATATAACGTTTATTTGCATTAAAACGGATAGGATCCGAGACAGGCTCTTGCAACGCTTTTCAGTGAAAATTGTTTCAGAGGCAAGGTTCCTCCGCTTCAGAAGCTAACCGCTGCAGGTTGATCGCCGGGTTTGGATCGGGCTACAAACTAAAAAGGCAGCCCCATTACTGAAGCTGCCCTTTTTCTGCTCTTTGACAGTTTTAAAAAGTAGGGTTAAATCGAATCCAGAATGTCGGCTTGCGATCAAACTCTTTAAGCGGCCATGCCAACTCGGCCCGGAATACCCCGCTTCCAAGGCCAAAACCGGCATCGTGCTGAAGGTCGGAAAAACGAAACTCCGAAAACCCGGCCAGCGGATCTGATGAGGTGATCATTTCAGGGATATTGCGTGCCCATCCTGAATCGAGAAAGAGCAGGATATGCATGTTGTAATCTCTCATCCAGACACCGGGACGATTTGATGCCCTGCCAAACTGCACCTCCAGATTGCTCGAAAGCATTTGATTGCCTTGAAAAACCTTGTACGGCGATCCCCGAAGTGTACCGATGCCACCCAGGTAAAATGCCTTGAAGTCGGGCACATTCCCAGTTATGCCCCCTGCATGCAGGTTCCATTTCAATATGGACCCCGGCTCAAAGTTATAGTAAAAACGGAGATTGGCCCGGTACTTGTCATAGCGATAGGAATCGTCACTGTTGCCATTGTCGGCCAGCTCAGCGATCAACGTGGCTCCAAAGGTAAACCGGTCGGCAACCAGAACATTTCGAGGATTAAACGCAAAAGAAAAGTTGTACCTGTCCAGGTCAATTTCATCAGAAAGGGCATCAATCGGAGGATTCAGGCGGTACACACTTGACCGGCCGAACATGGAGTAGGTTGTATTTCTTCCGAGAGACCGGAAGGTGTCGCGGTTAAAGGAAAAGCCCGCTTCAAACCATCTCTGTGTACGATATACGGTATAGAGGCCAAACCCCTCCATTTGATGGTAATCCAGAAAGTCGTAGGAGGCGAAAAAGGAGGTGAGAGAGGTTTCAATCAGTCCAACTCTTCGAAAATCCTCGGTTGAGGTGGCCTTGTGGAACTCACCCCCGATCATCAGCCGCCTCTGCTCGCCCAAAAGCTTCTCCACGCCCAATGCATACTCCCACTCTTTCGAGGCTGTGCCGATCCCGATAAAACCGTGCGGGTGAATCTGTTCTATCTGTAAAAAACTGCTCTGCCTGTGCCACTGCATCCTCTCTTTTCGAATTCCGAGAAACAGTCCGTTTACACGATTGAAGTGAATGGTAGGCATCAGCGGATATTGGCTGTAAAGAGCATTGCTGTAGTAGGGCCCGGCCTCCAGGCTTCCCCCAAGGTCCATTCCGGTCACTGAGAGCCTCCGTACAGCCACTTCCGGCTCAATCAGCCGCTCCTCCCTCTCTTCATCAACCTCTGCATACGGATCGAGCCCCAGCAACTCCTCCAGGGTTTTGTTGAATATGGGGTCCCGTTTAAATGGGTCGTCATCACTCTGTTGTGCAACGGCCATTGCAGGCAGCATCAGAATACATGTGAACAGATATGGGTACAGTCGTTTCATACTCAATATTACGGTTTAGGTTAACCTTAAGTTTCATCACCGGTAATTTTAACAGCCATCAGCGTAATGTCGTCATGCGGAGCCACGCCACCGGTCCATCGCTCTGCAAGTTGTTGAATTTGCTGAATAATTTCAGCCGAGGTATATCCATTCGAATTGTACAACAGTTCTTCGACCCGCTCCAATCCCAACATCTCTTTCTGTTCACTGAAGAGCTCGGTCAAGCCGTCACTCATCAGAAGAAAAATATCCCCGCTCTCAATCTCCAGCGAGTGAGTCTGGTAGGGATAACGGGTTTTCCCGCCAAGGGGAAGCCCCTTCAGGGTAATCCGTTCAACCCGGTTCTCTTTTTTTGAGTAGTACAGTAATGGCGGCATTCCTGCAATGGCAATTTCGGCCCTTTGATCCCTGATTTGAAGCAGTGAGAGCCCCATATACATCATTCTCATATTGAGATTTCGAAGCCCTGCAGAGATTCTTGACTGCAGGCCCAGAAGGTCAGTATCGTGAACCATGGTGTGGAAATAGCTTTTTGCAGCGGCAACCATTATTCCAGCCTTCATCCCGTGGCCGGTGGCATCGCCCAGGGCAAGAACCAATGACTGATCCGGGCCGACACTGTAATCGTAATAGTCGCCCCCCACCTCAGTTGCCGTGTCCATGTAAAATGCAATCTGAACACCTGGTAACACCGGCACTTTTTGAGGCAGCATGGAGAGCTGCAGCGCCCTGGCCTCTTCAAGCTCTGCCGTTTTGCGCTCATGTTCAGCCTCCAGAAGGCGTTTCTCAATCTCTCTCTCTTTGCTGATTCTCTCCTGCTCGATCGACTTTCTGGAGAGTTCCTGAACTTCAATAAGTTTATTCTGAAGATTATTACGTGTAACGGAGAAATCCCTGGACAGAAAGACCGACATCGACAGGATCAACAGTGCAGAGCCAGACATATTGATAATCTTGACATCCCCCTCCAGTACCTGAAAGTTGATGAGGAGGCTGATGATCAGGCCCGAAACAAAAAGAAGCATACCTGCTCCTACAATCCAGGCGCCCCCTTTTCGCTCCATGAACATAAAATAGAGGGTTCTCAGCAGTTCAATAACAAAAAAGATCAGCAATAGCTCACGCAGCCGGGTCAACTCAACCGGATAGAGGTAGATAATGAAAGCTGCGACAAAACCGGCAATCAGGATCCCGTTAGAGTAGAGAGTGTGTTGCCGCTGATTTATGCTGTGTATGAAACGGACGGCAAAGACCAGCACAATGATCTCAAAAAAGAGGGTAAACCGCATAAAGAAGATCGTATCGAAGGTGTAGTTTGCCATCTCCAGCCTGAAAATGAGATAGGTAACCAGAAACAATCCCCCTGAAAAGAGTGAAAAATAGAGGTTCTGCCGGGCCTGCGGATAGAACAGAAACAGCAGAAAATGAATCACAAAAAAGGTCAGAAGCACACCGGCGTAAAACATGCTGACCCGTGTCCAGTCATAAACCGACTCCAGGCGCTGTGACTGGTATGTGTGCCAGTCGGCCAGCAGAAAGCGAAAGCCGTTCTGGCCAAACAGACGGCTGGTTTCGACCTCATTATGGTTTGCAAACCGTACTGCCAGGGTCTGAATTTCATCGTTCGAAAAAACCAGAAGGGGCAGTTCATTGCCCGAAGATGCCTTAAAGTGATCGGGCCTTTTTGAGAATCGGCCCAGTTCATACACCTTCTCACCGTTCAGATAGATTTCGGATGCTCCCAGATGCCGGTCTACGACCAGTGCCACCGCTTTTCCCCTCAGCTTTTCATCCACCCGAATCTGTTTTCTAAACCATCCAACCCCTTCCCACTCCACAAAAGAGAGGTCACCGCTTGTCAGGTTGGTACTGATGATATCCCAGCCGGTGTCGTCGTAATCCGGAGAAGCCCATCTCATATCGTCTCCGTTTTTAAACCTCCATCGGTCACTGATGTAGATGATCTTCTCATCGCCAGTCATGCCCTCCAGCGAAACTTCTTCAGGAGGCTGCCACTCAAACTGAAAAAAGGTCTCCTGTGCCGTTACCCTTTCCGGCAGTGCAGATAAGAGAAGAAGAAGCCCCGTCAGCAGTAAATATGTAACCCCGGATCGTTCCAATGTTTACCTCTGTTGTGATTGCCAAACCGTTACCGTTCCTGCAACCGTAGTCAGGTTCACCGGTATCCCGCCATCTCCCACCCGCACATCGGCATCCCTGAAGCGAATATCTTTTTGAGATATCAAGGGGTCAATTTTGTCAAAATCGAACCGCAGGGCTTTGGCCTTGATGTCATAGCCATGTCTTGCAGGCAGCCCGATATTCAGGTTTCCGGCTGTCGATTCGACATAGACACCGGATGTGACCGATGAAAAATCTGTATAGATATGGCCGCTCGTCGTAGCTGCAATCAGCATTCCCGCACTCTTTTCTGCATGGATTTCACCGGTTGTTGTTCGCAGCCTGATCTCACCGCTGTTCTGAACTGCCCGCAGATCGCCGCTGATCGTCTTTGCAAAAATTACACCATCGAGTCGGTCCAGATGGATGCTGCCGGCCGATGAAACAGCCCGTATTTCACCAGACAGCCTCTGAAGGGTAATATCACCCTGATGATTCTGGAAGAAATGCTCACCTTCAACACCACTCGAGGTGATATCCCCCTTTACGGTTCTCAGGTTTAAATTGGACTTTTCAGGCACCTGTACAACAAACGAAAAGCGAATATCGTCGGCCGGCCTCCCGCTTCTTCCGGGCCGCCGGTCTTCAACTGATGCGATAATATTTCGTCCCTGCTGCTGGATAATGATTCGAAAGTTATCCAGGCTTCGGGTGCCCCCTAAAAGTGAAAACTCCCGCTTCACGTAGAGATCCACCTGTACTCCATCGATACCGGGCGTATGCACAACATCGATATCTCCCACCGTAGAAATCACCTCTACCGATGGAACCCTGTCGGTTCTGAAAAAAACGGATCGGTACGGATCAGGCTGCAACGAAAACTCCCCATCTGCCCATGCAGGCAGGTGTGCAACCGTCGGTTGTCCGGCAGCAATTTTCGGGGTTTGCATAAAGAAAAGCAGAAGCAGAAATACCCCTATTCCGGTGATTTTATGGAGTTGTCTGATCATAGCGTGCAAATGTCTGTTTACGGGTGATACAGCCTGTTACACCAAAACGATACGTATCAGGCCGGACCGGGTTTCATCCAGTGTGAAATTATTTGAAAACCTGAATCATAAACTGGATGTGATCCGACAACTCCTTTCCGATCAGTTCAGCTCCTTTTCGGATATCTTCACGGGGTACGTTTTCAGCAAAGCGCTTATCCTTGAGCTTCTTGCGAACCGATTTCACTTTCATGTCAGAAAATCCGTTCGGCCTCATCAGCGACACCGCATGCATAAAACCGGAGAGCTCATCACAGGCAAAAAGGTATCGTTCAATCTCTTCAGAAGGCTCCCTGCCGGTTCGGTCAGGCGCATGGGATTCAATGGCTGCAATCACATCAGCCGGATATCCATGATCAGGCAAAATCTTCTCAACCGCCACCTTCGGGTGCTCATCAGGATATTTTTCCCAGTCAAGGTCATGCAGAAGGCCGGCCGTCCACCACCTCTCTGCCTCCTCCTCACCTTTGCCGAGCGACTCAGCATACGCCTGCATGGCATCAGCCACCATCTTACAGTGGTTTTGCAGGTTTTCATTCTCTATGTAGGTTTCCAGCAGTGCAATCGACTCTTCTCTTCCGGGCATCATACAGCAATATTCAGTTCACCTTTAATTTGCAGGGCTACCTTTCGGTTATACTCAAATGCAAAATTCTTATAGTTGATCATATCCACGATCGTACCGATAAAACAGAGTCCGGCCGTAATAAAATAGAGAATCCCCATTCCAATATGTCCGACAAAAAACCTGTGAATACCTGCAATTCCGAAAAAACCGAGAAGGGCCAGCACAAGTATGAGCAGGGGATCTTTTCTCCGGGCTTTGTAGGCCCGTACAAACACCTCCGTTTTATCATCCGGAATCTCCTCCAGAAGCCGGCTGATATATTGCTGTTCATCACCTTCGATTTCAGGCAGATATTCAAATACTTTCATCGTCTCAGAGCTTTACGTTAAGTTTGTGGTTTCTGTAAAAAATGGATAGAATTCTACCGGTCAGAATCAAAATGGCTGCGATTCCGGCCGGATGAAGCTGAAAAGATGCCTGGAGTTCACCGCGAAAAGCCAAAGCCACCGACCTTCCCAGTCCCTCTCCGGGGCAGTAGGAAAAGCCGGCACGTTCAAACAGGCATAGCGTGGTACCGCTCCCGAAGGGGTCTAAAAAAGCCATAAGCAGCAGCCCGGCCGTCAGGGCCATCCATTCAAAATGTAAAAAAAAGATTCGTCTGAACGATTCTGTAAATTTCATCTTTATCTTGTAGTGTTACATCATTCAAGGCAAAAGCTTACATATTTCACAACAGAACTAAAAATGAATTCTGCATATCCTGTTCAAATTTTCATCTCATTTTTGATGCTAACCGTTGCCGCTACTTCAACCCTTTACGGGCAACAAACCGTAAATGATTCACTCCGGGTGGAATTTGAGGAGATTGTAGTTGAATCGGCCTACTCAACCATTACCATGGACAGGGCTCCGCTTTCTGTCAGTTACAGGCTTCGGGATGCCACAGAAATAGCCTCCCGCCCCGCTGCCACCATGGATGAGCTCTCTTTTACCCTTCCCGGAGTCTATATTGCCAACCGGGAAAACTATGCCCTGGGCGAACGCATGACGATCAGGGGACTCGGATGGCGCTCACAGTTCGGGGTTCGGGGTGTTCAGGTCATACTCGATGATATGCCGCTGACCGTTGCCGATGGCCAGACGATTATGAACATGATAGATCCGGCCACGGTTCACCGCATTGAGCTGTTGCGCGGGCCTTCTGCAACCTTCTGGGGCAATTCAAGCGGCGGGGTGCTTCACCTTTCAACAAAACCTGAAGTTGGCGGCCCCTCAATTCAGTACAGAGGGTATGGCGGATCCAATCAGACCCTTAAGCAGGAGATCAGATTCAATACCCGCACCGGCCATTCACACATCTATGGATATGGCACCTATTTTGAAACCCACGGGTTTCGTGACCACAGTGCCGCCCAGCTCTTTCGTGCAGGTATCAACCTGGAGCGGGAATTAAACCCCAGCAGCCGGCTGCTGCTTCGATCGGCCTTCACATCCATGCCGAAAGCCCAGCATCCGGGAGCCCTGAACCGCGAAGATGCAGCAGAAAATCCGACGGCAGCCACTCCCACATTTGTCAACAGCTCTGCCGGAAAGCAGTTCGACCAGGCCATGCTTTCGGCCGCCTACATCAACGAACAGCAGCGTGGCATCTGGAAATTGACAACGAACGGTACCTGGAGGGATCTCCACAACCCATTGCCGTTCGGCTATATCGGATTGGAACGACTTGCAGGAAGCCTGAGGGCTACCTACGAAACCACAACCCTCCCCTTTGACTGGGATTCAGGGGTTGAGCTGAAAGTTCAACAGGATGACCGTCTTGAAACAGACAATATAAACGGGACACGCGGAGATGAAATTGAAGTACAGCAAACAGAGACGGTTGCCAACACCGCCCTCTTCACCCGGGTTGGGATACCCGTAACCGAACGGCTTACCGCCAGTGCTGGGGTCCGGGCAGACTGGCTCCACTTTAACACCGACGATGAGATTGGCGAAGAACAGGAAGGCTCCAGAACTTTTTTCTCGGTAAATCCGTCGGTTGGGATGAACTACCGGATGGACCGTTCACGGCTGTTTCTGAATTTCAGCACCAGTTTTGAATCCCCGACAACCACTGAACTGGTTAACCGTCCCGAAGGCGGAAACGGCTTTAATCAGAATGTTAACCCTGAACGTTCGGTAAGCCTTGAATCCGGAATACAGGGACACGCCGGAAGCATCAGCTACGATCTGACACTCTTCGGCATGAGAGTATACGACCTGCTGTTCCCGTATCAGCTTGAAAGCGACGGACCTACCTACTTCAGAAATGAAGGCAATACGATTCACTACGGTGCTGAGACAACACTGACCTGGCAGGCTGCTCCATCGCTCAGGCTGGAAACCATGTTTACCTACCTGAGAGCCGAATTTTCCGGGGGTGAGTTTGATGGCAATGAACTGCCGGGAGTTTCACCGCTGCGGGCTGGTTCCATCCTCTCATTCACACCGGGCGAACACTACTTCAGCCTCGACACCGAATGGGTAGGAAGCTATATGGCAGACAACAACAACAGCGTACAAAATGACAGCTATGCGCTGGTGAATATTCGATACTCCATCACGCTGGAAGATCTGCTTCCCGGCAGCACCCTTCGGCCGTTCATATCGGTTCACAACCTGTTCAACACACGGTATAACACATCCGTGGCGATCAATGCCTTTGGCGGGCGTTATTTCGAGCCCGGCAGCGACCGGTGGTTTCGGGCCGGACTGCAGGTTGACCTTTTCTGAGAACATCCCCTTACAACTCCCTGAATCAAAAAAATCCCGGAACAAAAGCAATGGTTCCGGGTATAGCTCATCTGGCCCCGGCAGGAGCCAAAAATATTTTCATTTTTTATTAGAAGGCTGTAATAATTGTATGACAAACAGTTAGACAGCGTGATCGTTAAAAAATTCAAATAGTTTCTAAATAAAATTGTAACAATTTTGCTCTCTGTGACTCTTGTTACTAAAACAAGAACCAAAGGTGACTCACCATGTTAAAACATCTATTTTTGATACTGGTTTTAGCAGTTTCATTCTATTTGTGGGATCAGCGGCCCATTAAACACGGTGCAGGCGTGCTGGCCCCGGATGCCCCGACCGTTCAACGCGGATTCCAGATGAGCGGGCAGGAGATCGAGCACTATACTCTGCAGCCTCGATACCGGATTGAGGGAACCTCACGCATTCTGTCAAATCAGCGCTATTGGTTTGATGAAAAATCGAGCCTGTCGCCTGTAGATTTTGTTTTGGGCTGGGGTAAAATGTCGGATGAACGCATTATCGATCAGATCAAAACACCCATTCGCGGAAGGGATTACAAAATCGATGTCATCAGGCCGCCTCTCACGTTTAACCAGATTCGAAGCGAAATACTCTATATGCATGCCATACCTGCAAATGAAGAGATTGAAGAGAAACTGAAAAAACTGAAAACCGGAAATGTGATCAAATACAAAGGGTATTTGGTAGATGTACATGACCGGTCCGGAATCCTCTGGAGAACCTCTCTGCATAACGGTACACCAAAACTGGATTCTTCACAGCTGGTCTATATTGCAGAACTGGAGATTGAACGATAATCTGGTACTCAAAGTACTCTTCTGAACCTGCCCTCGCAAAGCACCACTGTGTGCATCTGTGCACATACATGTCGGTTCATGCTCAATTCAAGCCAAATTCAACAATATACTATAGAGTCAGATTGACAAATAAAATTCAATTTTCCTCATTTCTGATCATTTATCAGCTATTTTTAAAGATTATTGCTAAATAGGTTCGAACAAACTATTTTAGCCAACGAAATGGTTATTTGTCCTCCCCGGGGCGGTAACTGAATTAAAGACTACAATGGGAACAAAGTTGGGATTCTACTATGGAAAATCGTGAAGTTGGAACTGTTAAATGGTTTCATAATGGCAAAGGGTACGGTTTTATCACAAGAGACGGTGGTGAAGACGTATTTGTACACTATTCAGAGATTCAAACCGATGGCTTTAAAAAGCTGACTGAAGGACAGAAGGTTGAATTTACTATTGCCGAAGGAGATAAAGGCCTGCAGGCAAAAGAAGTTATCGAACTGCCATAACAGTTCAAATGAAGGCACCTTCCTTCGGGTGCCTTTTTTCATTTCTCATCTTTTCCAATTGTATGCAGTGGCTTAAGAATATTGTTGTTGACCTGATCACCACACTGGTCATTGCATTGGTCGTATTTTTCGACTCCTCTGTCGTCCTCACCTATGTGCTCTATATCTATACAGCCCTGATGGTACTGGCAAGAGCGTTTACCCTGTTTAGCCAAAATTTCAGGGCGGTGACAAAAAAGAGTGTCACGCAGGCACCTGCATGGGTCTATCACCTGATCTACTTTTTAAATACACTGTTTTTACTGATCGGAACTTACTACATTACTGCCGCCGGCTGGGGCTTTATATGGGCTGTGGCCGCTTATATACATAAAAAGCAGCTTTAGTTTCACAGAATGACCGTTCCAGTCAAAAAGTTATTGATCTCAGCAATCGTATTTCTGCTGTTGAGCCAACTATGTGTTGACCCAGCCTATAGCCAGGATGAAACGGAACAATCAAACCGTTTTCAATCTCTGAATTTTTCGGCTACCTATGCCCCCACCTCTTTCAGGGCCTGGGGAAAAATGCTCAACACAAGACACCTTTTCCTGAAACTCGGGTTCACTCACAGTGAAGTGGAACTGTTCTCCATTCAAGCACAGCTGAGTTCAGACCTGGCCATGCTGGGCTGGATCGAGTACCCTGATGATGGGCGGGACGGGCCCAGGGAGTCGATTTACGGGATTGGGATGACCCCGTTTATTGCACAGATCCCCTTATCCGATGGCGACCGGTTCCCATTTTTAACCGCATCAACAGGATTTTTGGTAACCAGCCGCCATTTTCCCAATGGAAATGGCGCACGGTTTAACTTCACCCTTGACACCGGAATGGGTTACCAGTTTCAGGCAACATCCGGTATGGCTGTTCAGGTTGGCTATAAATTACATCACCTCTCCAATGGGTACAGGGCCCATGAAAATCCGGGAATCGACTCAGTCCTCTTCTTTTTCAATTTTCTTTTTCATAAATAGTTAGTTATTTATAATGAAACGTGTAGCAGAGGGACAAACAATCAAATGCTGGCATGAATCCGTACCAGCTGCTGAGAAGCCCCGAACACAGGGACTTGAACCGGCCATCCGATGGACATCCACTTTTATAAACACCTGCCTGAAACAGATCTGTTCAGTCAACTAGCCGAACCAAAAAATTATACACGGCTTCCCGAGTCATGGTGTATTGCAATATCTGATGTCAGAAACTCCACAAGACATGTAAAGCAGGGAAAATATCGCCAGGTGAACATGATGGGTGCCTCTATGATCGCAGCCGTCTCAAACGAGCTGAAACAACTGGACCTGCCGTTCTCGTTTTCGGGAGACGGTGCCGTCATCGCCTTCCCTGCAAGCTACAAAAAACAGGTGGAGCAGGTTCTCATCGGATGCCGCATTCACGCTAAAAAAACATTCAATCTGAATCTGGCTGCCGGTGTGATCCCCATTCTGTCACTTAACCGGCTTGATGCCCCCGTCTATGTTGCCAAATACCGGTTATCCGAAAATGTGACACAAGCCGCTTTTATGGGAAGCGGACTGATAGAAGGTGAACGAAGAATTAAAAAAAAGTCTAAAAAAATAACTCATACCACTTCACCATACCCCATCGACCTTACCGGACTGGAGTGCCGATGGAACCCTTTTCCAGCCAATGAAATAGCCATTTCCCTGATCGTCTCGGCCGTCCCCCCCTATTACAAGTCAAAATTGGAAATCTATCGCCAGGTGTTGAAACGTATACACCTCATCTTTGAAGGAAATGAAGATCTGAACCCGGTCAGGGCAACCGATATGAAACTGTCATTTCGCCCAAAAAACCTTTGGGCAGAAACCAAAACCCGGTCAGCAGCATCTCTCCTGAAGAAACTCCACTATTATTTGAAATTGTATTGCCTGCAACTCACAGGAAAATGGCTGATGAAGCTTGGAATCAAGACCTCCGAAACCAATTGGTCTGACTACAAGCCCGATTTTGTGGCAAACTCAGACTTTCGAAAGTTTGAAAGTGACCTCATTATGATCCTCACCGGCAACCGGAAGATGAAAAGAGAACTGACCGCTTACCTGAAAGCACTGTATCATGAAGGTGTGATCGTTTATGGCCTTCACGAATCCAGCTCCACGATCACGACCTGCTATGTAAAGAAATATCAGAGTAATCACATCCATTTTATCGACGGATCGGGCGGCGGATATACCCGCGCTTCGATTGACCTGAAAAAACGCCGAACCCGCACAATCAAACATTTTCAAAAGGATACCATCGAAATCTGAATTTCAGGGTTTCCAGAGAATGAAGTTTCAAAAAAGTTCGTTAGAACAGCATGAAAGCGTCCATAACCTTTATTCTGGCAACCATACCGCTAATTCTGGCTTCCTGTTCGGAAACCGGACGGAATGCCCCTTCAGAGGCCTATGGAACAGAACTACACCGTCATCTTCAATTGATAACCTACACTTCAGCAATGTCAGACAGTTCCAAAAAACCGGTTGAACGAAGCGATAAAGAGTGGAAAGAGATTCTCAGTTCCGATGAGTACCGGGTACTCAGAAATAAAGGAACTGAAATGCCCTTTATTAACAAATACAACAGCCATTATGAGGATGGAGTGTATGTATGCAAAGGGTGTGGCCAGCCTCTTTTCAGTTCAGAGACCAAATACAACAGCCGCAGCGGATGGCCCAGCTACTGGGCTCCCATCCGTGAGGAAGCTGTGGATGAAAAGGAGGACAACAGCCTCTTTATGACACGGACAGAAATCATCTGCAGCCGGTGCAAATCCCACCTCGGACACCTGTTTGACGATGGACCCGAGCCAACCGGACTACGCTACTGCATGAATTCTGCAGCCTTGAAGTTTATCGCCAAAGAGGAGTCCTCCTCAAACGGAAATGATGATTCCTGATCTGCACTTTTGTGTAACAAACTGTCTGTTTTTCCGTAACATCCAACAGTTATAAACGCAGACTTTGCAGAATCAGGGTTTATCTTCAACTCCAGGGCCAGAGGATGGTTACAAACCGAATCAATCTGTGGATATGTGAGGATATCAACCAGCCGATACCCTCCGGAAGATGGAGATCAAAATCCGGTTCTGCCAGGATCACAGATAATTCTAAAACACGTTGGGATGATGAAAAATAAGGAAAAACGCAGGGCAGCTTCTATCAAAAAGGCTGAATTTGACCTGAAACTGAAAGCATACACCTATTATGGTACAGCACTCATTCTGTTGGTTACGGTTGTGGGTATCGTCATACTCCCCTTCTGGCTGGTATTTGGACGGATCTATGTGAATCGATATTTCGAAAACCTCCATTGTGAACTGACCTCCAGAGCCCTTCACTTCAAAAAAGGCATCTGGTTTCAAACCGAACGAACCATTCCGCTGGATAAAATCCAGGATCTTACATTTCAGGAAGGCCCCATTCTAAGGTATCTCGGGCTGAGCAAGCTGATGATAGAAACTGCAGGACAGAGCGCACAGGGAATGGCCGATATGTCTCTGACCGGAATTGTGGATGCCCGCGATTTTCGGCAGATGGTTCTCGATCAGCGAGATGAAATCACTGACAAGAGCCACTATCGCAACTCCGGCAGTTCAGACAATGCCGACCCAAATCTTGCTTTAATCCTGCAGGAAATTCACCAAACCCTAAAGAGCATCGACCAAAAACTGTCTGACAAAACATAGGGTAACCCTCCCTTTTCCGGCATACGAAACAGAATGTTCTGCGCCGGTTCACTCTCTGATTCGGGTATTTTACTGCCAAAATATTTTAAACAACCCTCAACAAACACTCTTACCCACTCTCTTTAGTTATTGATATATTTACACTTATATAAATCGAAAAAAAATTCAGAAAATCTGTAAGGAATCCTGAAATTCTGTGCCTTACAGATAGAAGCAAACATCCATTGTACAGAAGTGAGAGAAATTGACATTGATGTTTTATGTGAGAGTATCCAAGTGATCAAGCAGGGACTTTTGGGAAGCGTCTTGAGCAGCGCTTTCCAATCGCACACACCAAGACGAAAATGGCCGCGAGAGCGGCCATTTTTGTTTCTTCCAGTTTTTATTGGGATTTGCTGAATCTAACAGCACTTTCGCTCATTCAGTATCAGCAAGGCACCTCACAGAAATCTCTGCTTTAACACTTGCCCCCTGTCTGATGATCAGTTCAGAATCGTTTTTTCAACGATCCTGCGATTGTAAAACTTGAACAGTGCAACGGCCAGTCCCCACTGAACCAGTACCGTAGCAACAGAAAACGGACTCAGCGGATTGAACCAGGTATCGGGGGCAAAACTTGTTGCACTCAGGTAGATCCACCATCCAAGCAGGGTTATCACCTCAATCGGTATCACATACCGTACGATAAATGACCACCACCTGCCCAGTTTAAACCGGCTGTGTTCATTATTTACGAGCTCTTCCCTGAAGTTTTCAGTTCCATATTTCATCACGGCAAAGGCGACCAGTCCGCCCGACGCCATCAGTCCGACTCCCCACACAAAATCCTGGTTGGCAAAAACATCCAGTGAAATAGCCGATGGCAATCCAAAAATGAATCCTGCCGTGCAAACAGCGATGGTAGCTTTGGTACGGGTTACACCCATATCGATAAAGACTTTTGTGGCAAGTTCAATCATCGAGATCAGGGAGCTGAATGCCGCAAACGTCAGCCCCAGGAAGAACAGTATTGCAAAGATTTTGCCGCCGGTCATCACTTCAAATAACTGTGGCATCCACATAAAGGTCAGGCCGGTTGAAGCGGGGCCCGAATCACGCATAATCTCCAGCACCTGGCTGTGGCTCATATCTGAACCGAGTGTTCCAAAAACGATCGAAAAGATGATCACTGCAGCCATCAGTGATACCAGGTTGTTTCCAATACCCGTCTGGAATGCACTGATGGTGATATCATCCTTATAGCGCATGTAGGCACCGTAGGTTAGAATCAGTCCCCATGCAGCTCCGGTATCCCAGGCATTTTGTGTCAGTGCATCGAGCCAAAGCCGGGGCTCTTTCAGGGTTGCCCAGTCGGGTGTAAAAAGGTAGGCGATACCGGCACCGCTCCCTTCGAGCGTCAGTGCCCTGAAGAGTGAGATCACCAGAACCAGCAACAGAGAGGGAATTAATATCACATTAATGCGCTCAATGCTTTTTACACCCTTCAGGATGACAAGTCCGCCAAGGGTAATCATAATGGCATGAAAGACAGAAGGCCAGGCCGATGATTGAAACCCTTCCCATACCGCACTCGCCTGGTCAACATTCTGGGGAAGCGGTGCGATCACCGATTCGACCAGATAGTAGAGCGACCATCCGGCAACCACACTGTAGTAGAACATAATGGCTGTGGCAACAAACCCGATAAAGGCCCCCATCCAGGCAAACTGCTTACCGGCCATTTTGATGTAGGAGCCGATCACCCCTTTTCTGCCGTTCCGGCCAATGCCATACTCTGCAATAATAAGCGGAATGGACCAAATAAACAGAAAGGTAACCCAGGCAATCAGAAATGCACCTGCACCGGCTTCCCCCCCGTTTTCAGCAGCAATTCTGGGAAACCGCCAGATATTACCGGTACCCACTGCAATTCCGAGCACACTGAGTATGAGTCCCCATTTCGTAGCAAATCGTTCTTTACCCGTATCGTTTGTTGCCATCAGTACGTTTTATATTCAACTGTAAATTACAGCATGGTTGATAACCATTTTTCAGCTATATGGCAAGAACCGTTTTCAGGATCTGAACGCTTTAACAATTTTTGAAAACCACACCGCTTGTTCGGTTCAGTTTTTGTTTTCAATTTGGATTGTGCATTCAAACCGTGATTCGGTATATTTTTCACTTCCGCCATTTCCGGCCGGTAAAAATATGATCCCGGAATTTTCGTTTCGGTTATTCGTAAATAATCTCGATCGCAAAAGATTCAACAACTTTTGAAAAAGCAATTGTAAACTATCCACATGGACATTTCATCAATATTTGCTGAACACCGTACAAGAAACCGCTTTTTTGCCTTTGTCAGTTTCCTGTATGCCTTTATCGTCTACACACTTACGGTAGCCCCTACAGCCTCTTTCTGGGATCCGGCCGAATATATCGCCATCTCCCACACACTTCAGATTGCACACCCGCCGGGATCCCCCTTCTTTGCCATTGTAGGCCGTGTGGTATCCATGTTTATGCCCGCCGAATATGTGGCATGGAGCATCAATATGATCAGTGTGACCGCCTCCGCTTTTACCATTATGCTGCTCTATCTGATCATTGTTCGCCTCATTGAGGAGTGGCGAGGATCTGTTGACAAGATGGACTGGATGGATCAGGCGGGAACCTACGGAGGGGCTTTGATTGCCGCCTTCATGTTTACCGTTACCCATACCCAGTGGTTTAATGCCGTAGAGGCCGAAATGTACGCATCATCTACATTTTTCACTGCGCTGGTGGTCTGGATGGCCCTTCGCTGGTCGGCAAATCACGACCAGCCCTATTCCGAAAGATGGCTCATCCTGATCGCATATCTCATCGGAATCGGGATCGGTGTACATCTGCTGAACCTGCTCGCGATCTTCTTTATCGCAATGATTGTCTACTTCAAAAAATATGAGTTTTCGATCCCTACATTTCTGGCAATGACCGGAATCTCCATTGTTGCCTTTCTGTCGATCTATCCGGTCACCATTATACACCTTCCAAACATGGCCGGCCAAATCGGCAACATGACCTATGGATTGATCGGCCCCTTTACCTTTTTGTTCTTGCTGGTCGCAGCCATCATCTATGCGATCTGGTTTACACACAAGAAGGGATACCGCATTGCCAATATGGTATTTCTGGCATACATGATGATCATGATCGGATACTCCAGCTATTCGCTGATCATTATCCGCTCTCAGGCCGAGCCGTCGATCGATCAAAATGATCCCTCTACCGTTGAAGCATTTGTAAGCTACCTGAACCGGGATCAGTATGGCACAGCCCCGCTTTTGAGCGGAGCCACCTATGACAACCGAACCGGGTCGATCGACCGTGACAATGAAGTTCTTTTTCCGCGCAGACACTCCAGCCAGCCCAACCACCTGGAGTACTACGGCAATTTCAATTCCGATATGGAGTTCTTCTGGCAATACCAGATCAACCATATGTATCTGAGATATCTGAATTGGAATTTCATCGGACGTGAAGCCGATATTCAGGATACCGGCTGGTATTCCGGGTTTACCGACACCCGTCACATTGATAACCCAGCCAATTCAGCCTATTTCTATATCCCGTTTCTGCTCGGGCTTTTTGGGCTTTTATATCATTTTAAAAATGACTGGCGGCGTGGATTTGCGGTCTCAATTCTCTTTTTCATGACCGGCCTGGCCATCGTTTTCTACCTCAATCAGACACCCTATGAACCCAGGGAGCGCGATTATGCCTATGCCGGCTCATTCTTTGCCTACTCGATCTGGGTAGGGCTTGGTATCACCGGTATCCTTGAACTGATCAAACACGCCCTGGGAAATAACCGGATTGCAGCCTATGGGGCACTCGGACTCTCTTTTGCTGCCGTGCCTCTCTGGATGGCACACCAAAACTGGCCCAGCCACGACAGAAGCGACAACTATGTGGCCAGGGATTATGCCTACAACCTTCTCAACTCGGTAGAAGAAAATGCCATTATCTTCACAAACGGGGATAATGACACCTTCCCTCTCTGGTATCTGCAGGAGGTCGAGAGGATCCGTACCGACGTCAGGGTTGTGAATCTGAGCCTTCTCAACACCGACTGGTACATCCGTCAGCTGCGCGACAGGCAGACCAACGAATCCCTGCCGCTGGCCATTACCCTGACCGATGAAGAGATCGACCGGATGACCTCGCAGCTCGAACTGCACGATCCGCGCGAAGTTGTGATTCCGGTCAATAAAGACCTTCTGCGATCGGTCTTTGAAGCGGATCCCGATATGATTGAAGATACCACCAGCACCCTCTATCAAACCAATGAAGCACTGGCTCAGCTGGAGATGAATCAAATGCTCTTCAATCAGCTTCGAATGGCAACCCCGTTCTCGGTTTCGGTGGATGAACTGGACGATGAGGTTCGATTTTACCTCGAAGGGCGTCCGGCAGGCCGTGACGGACAGGGCACCATGAGATATTACCTGCAGACACAAGACCGTATGATTCTGCACCTGCTGGAAAATAACCTGTGGCTTCGTCCGATCTATTTTGCCAATACCGTCTCACGATCGGGACAACTCGGACTCGAAGACTATTTCCAGTTTGAAGGAAAAGCATTCCGCATTATGCCGCTTCGCCGGTCAGCCGGACCGTTCGGCTATGTCGATCCCGAGGTGCACTCCAGCCGGCTAGAGCAGTTCCAGTTTAACCAATGGAACTCACCGGGTGTCTATTTTGACGAAAATGTAAGGCGCATGCTGGGCAACTACCGCTATGGATTTACCCAGCTGGCAGATGCCTATATGGACCGGGGCGACCTGGATAGTGCAGCAAAATGGCTTCGTCACGGAGAAGATATGATCCCGTTCCGGACGGTTGAGAACGACTGGACGGTGGCGGCACTCTACGCATACCGGTATATGCGCGTGGGTGAAATTGACCGGGCTGTCAACCTCTCAGATCACATATCGGAGCGCCTGAAGCATGAATTGAGATATGACATGCGAGACCTTGACCGGGCCGAAATCCGCCTGGAACAGATTGAAGAGGATATCCGCAGGGCACGTGCACGGGCTCAAACAGACCGGGCAAGGTCCCTGCAGCGAGATCAGCAGCGCTTCTCCCGTCACCGCGAAAATGCGATCCAGGATGTCAGTTTTAATGTAAGCCGTCTCTCCATTTTGCAAAATATCTATTTTGAAACCGGACAGACCGAAAAAGCTGAAGAGATGGCAATTGAAATCAGCATGATGACCGGCGGACGCCTGCCGATGCCTGAAACCATCGAAGAGAGCCGGGAGCAGATTGAACGCTTCGGGCTCGGAATCTGAGAGTCACTGTAAAGCCCGTCGTTAATCAGGACGGGCTTTTCTGATAAAATATTCCAATATTTAAAGTTATATATGCAGGTTGTATATTACCCCTGTACGTTTTCAACTCAGTAACCAGGCAGAACCATGATTCACGAATTCACAAAAGAAAATATTGAGGCCATCGGAGAAATCCTGAATACCACTCCCAAACCTCTTGGCGATGACGTATTCCGGTTTGAAGTGAGCAGCCCTGACAATGCAACCCGGCTCGCTTTGGAGATCCACCTGGGCCTTGAAGTAGACAACGAACGGATGAATATGGTATCTGTCTACTCCGGAAGCACCTTTCTCCAGCTACACAATTGCACGGCCTTTATTGCCAGCGACATCCTCAAACAGGTGACCTTTTTTGGCAAGCAGGGCGGTATCACCACCGGGCTGATCGTCGAGGAGGGTGCCGGATGCAGCATGTACGCCAATGTACATGACTCGGTCCTGAAAGGTGACTTCACCAAACTGCCCGAAGATTTAATGATGTGCGGAGTGGCCCTCTCACTGACCGAATCGGCCGATCTGGACGACTTCTCATTTGATGACGATGAACTTTCCTGACCTACCTTCCAGCCCGGTTCAAAAACTCTCAGTTAACAACACTTCTGGCATGAAACTGCCCGTCAGCAGTGAAGAGCTGAATCAACTGATGGCCATTGTAGAGAACGGTGAGAAGATCACCTTTGAACAACTGGAAGCGGTCTATGTTGATGAAGATGAGATCGTACGGATCAATTCTGAATTTCTGGGTCGCGACTATATCACGGATATCATCACCTTTCGCTACGATGAGGAGAGTCCCGATGCGATTGAAGGCACCCTCTACTGCTGCGCCCAGCGCATCACAGAACAGAGCCGGGAGCTCGAACAGGATCTTAAAACCGAATTTATCAGGGTTTTTATTCACGGCCTCATTCACCTGGCCGGATATGATGATCAAACGCCGGAAGATAAAAAGCAGATGACCCTGCTGGAAGACCGCTACCTGAAAGAGTTTCAGGCAGAATCGTGAGTGCAGATGAATATACGCTGCTCATTGTCGAATCTCCGGTAATCGCACGTATTCTGCAGAGGGCCTCACCTCCCCACATCAACATCCTGGCAACACACGGATACTGCTGGAAACCGGAATACCTCCCCAAAAAGCATCAACTCAAAGCACGCGCAAACCCTGAGCAGAGAGAGTTCAGAAAAGAGCTGAAAGAGCAGGCACAGTGGGCTGTCAACATTGTCATTGCTACCGATCCGGATCCGTCGGGCGATTTTCTTGCGTGGGCACTATCACGGTTTTTAAAACGTCCGCAAATATTACGGGGCAGCGTTAAAAGCCTGGATCGAAACGGGGTTTTGAACACGGTGAGGCTGGCAGTGCCGGCCGATCCAGGAGAGTTGCATAACACATTGAAAAACCGATCCATGATCCGGCATGAGTGGGCCGCCTCCCCGCTGCCCGATCCCGAGATTTCTGCATTAGCCGCCGCTTTTAGCTCCTCCATACCCTTCACAACCTTTTTTGATGAAAGCCGCACCCTTTTCCACTCCTCCGAACCGGTTCCGGCACTCTTTGCCCGTCAGCTCAAAACCGACCCTCCCGAAACAGGAACCCATTACCGATTAAAACACCCTCTCTCAACATACGAAGCTGTTGAGAAATCCGTGACTTTAAAACTTGCCGGCAGCCGAAGAGAGGCTCAGAAATTGCTTCAAGATCTATTTACGACAGAACATGGATTGAATCACGAATCCCTGATCAGCTACCCCAGGGCCTCCGTCAGTGGTTTTCACCCGGAAACATGGCATCGGCTTCAAGCCCAGCATTTGAAAATACCCGGTTTGCCGCCTTTCCGCCCGGATGCAGCCAGAAGCACACTCCCCGCAGCCGTTCCCCATGAAAGCCTTCACCCGCTATCACTCTCAGCCTCCCCCGAAAAGGTCTCGGGTTCACTGCCGGCAATTTCCGGCAGGCTGTATGAAATGATCTACAGGGACACCCTTGAGGCGATAACCATCCCAGAACCGGCGCACACCGCATGCAGGCTCTCATGCGCCCCTCAGGCCATCCTCTTCCCAGATCGGCCCTTAGAATCAAAATACCGGTCTCTCACACCGGCCCGAACTCTCCCGGAGCTCGGAATCATCCTGAACCGGTATGGCACCCTCTCCCCCTCTTCATTCGGCACCCGGGCAGACCGGTGGATCTCGAACAGCTTGATTCAGGATCAGAACGGATGGGTACTGCCCGGAAAAAAGCTGCTGCCATGGCTCAACCGTTCAGCAGAATTTCACGATAAACTGACCCGCCTTGCCGGTCTTGCACAACGCAACAACCTGACTCCTGCAACTATTCGAAGCCTGATTACGTCATAATAGTATCATTCAGGCGAATAAACCCCACACAGCGTGAAAAACAGATCAGACCATCAGACAAATCCCGCAAGGGAAGGTGACATTACCTTCGGCTCTCTGCTAAAAAGACATTTCCGTTTTGAAGGAACAGAGAACAAACCAAAGAAAGAGATACCAGCACCCCCGCAACTAAAGGGATATGGAAAGTTTTTGAAATTATTAAAAACCGTACCCTTTCTTCTGATTACCCTGTTCATCTTCTCATTCTATTGGGATCTGGATGGAGTCACAATCGAACCGTTTGGCTATGCACTCGAAATGCAGGGACTTTTAAGGATTGTCAGTATTAGCGGACTCATCGGTTTTCTGACAAACTGGGTAGCCATCACCATGCTCTTCCGTCCGCTGGTAAAAAGGCCTCTGCTGGGACAGGGTTTGGTGCCCGCCCAAAAAGAGAGAATTGCCTACCGGCTGGCCACTGCAATTGAAGAAGATCTCATCAACCCAGACATCATACGTGAAAAAATAATCGAGTCAGGGATCATTCAAAAATATCGAAAAAAACATATCGACGAGATCCTTAAATCAATAGAGACTGAGGAATTCAGAAGTGACCTTAAGTCATATACATTAAAATATATCAACTCAGTTGTCAGTGATCATAAGTTTAAAAATAAAGTAAGTATTTACATTGCTGATGAAATATATTCAGGGTTAGACAGTAAACCATTTGAAAAGGCTGCACTCAAAAGTTACACACTCCTGAAAGGCCGGACACTTGAAGAGATGATAGAGAGTTCATTGAAAGACCTCCCAATAACTTTTGAACGTAACTATGGATTAGTCGATGAATTTTTAAACCAGATCCCCGAGAAAGTCAGGAACGCATCGGCAGACATCGACACACTTCTTTCAGAAGCGGTGCTGAACCTGACAGACCGGATCGATATCCGGCACCTGGTTGAGGAGAGACTCCAGTCTTACGACGAATACAAATTGGAACGAATGATCATGAATGCCACAAATGAACAACTCAAAATGATTCAGTACCTGGGAGCCGTTTTGGGGACAATTGGAGGCTTTGTTATATGGAAACCCCTGCTTAGCCTAACTTTTTTAGGCGGTTTTGGAGCCCTGCTCTATGTAGCCGACAGAATCCTCTACAAATGATTTGACGGTCTTGAATTTTTCTGTTTATATCTTCTATTCTATTGCTATCCTTTCTGTTAGTGCATATCATTTGAATATTTTTAGAGCTTAAATTAATTAAGCCATCACCCGAACCGACACTGTTGCAAACAAAAAAAGGTGTGGCCTCCCCTCTTCAACCTAAATAACTTCGGCATCATGCCATATTAGGTCAGATTCAAGGCAGCCACACCTGTCATACAGGTCGGACAAAGAGCCTGTCAGGAAAATTTTTTGCGAAAATCTTACCTCCCTTCGATGATCTTTTTCACAAAATTTGGAAGAGCAAAGGAACCGAAATGAACCTCTTCATTATAGTAATTCAGACTACTTAAAAGTTCATGATTTGATTTCAATTTCTCTCTCACAGGGTCTCCCAAAGGATCGATCCCTTTAGAAGCAAATGCCATAGACCACATGCCAGCAGGATAGAGCGGTATATAAGTAAGATACATTTTAGAAATAGAGAATAGTTCATCAATAGCTTTAAATACTTTCTTCATACTTGGGTGGTAAGACTCTACCCAGGGGCTTTCGGTTTGAGCCGTCAGAACCCCTCCTTCCTTCAATGCATTCAGGCAGTATTGATAAAACTCTTTCTCAAATAGCCCCTCTGCCGGGCCTACCGGATCTGATCCGTCGATAATGATAATATCGTAGGGATCTTTCACATTTTTGACAAAGGATATTCCATCTTCATAGAGTACATTAAGTTTAGGATTATCAAAGTCACCAACACCGGGGAAGTGCAACTTTGAGGCCTCGACAACTGTCTGGTCGATCTCCACCATATCCACATGGGTCACCGAATCATGCTTCATGACCTCGCGGGCCGTACCTCCGTCTCCCCCTCCGATGATCAAAACCCTGGATGGACCGGGGTGAGAAAACAGTGCGGTATGACTGATCATTTCGTGATAGACAAACTCATCGCGTTCACTCAGCATCACCATTCCGTCAATGGTCATCAGATTCCCCCAGGTATCAGTTTCGTACACCTCAACCAACTGATAGTCCGATTTTTTGGAAAAAAGGAGTTTTTTCAGGCCAATAGTCAGGCCGGTCTGTTCATTATAATATTCGTTGTATTGCAGTGGCATAATAAATCGTTTTTATGGGATTATGATTTCATATTCATTCAGTTTGGTCTAAAAAGTTATGCTGAGAGGCACCGGCAGGGGTACCATTTCCGTGAGAACCGTTCAGAATCAAAAAACGGCAAACATACTCCATGATTGCCGCTTTCAGTTTATCCATATGTTAGTTAAGACTATTTGTACCATAAAACGGCAGCAGCAAACACAGAACCGCACCGTTCTACTTTATGCTCGATGCCGAGTGACTTTATCTCCTTCAGTTTGCGATTTCTGAATTCGAAACCATCGACAACCATCTGCCGGACGATCTCCTCAACATTGGTCAGCGGTGCATGATCTTCAAATTCCATGATCACACCCGGCTCCCGGTCATCCTCGGGAATACCGACTGCAATCGCGCATGAGATCAGCTGTCCCGGCGTGGTGCTGTCTATCGTTGCATAAGCCAGCGGGATCAGCCCTCCCTTGGGCAGTACGATATCGCTTACCGAGACCTGCTCTGCAGCCGGTGGCAGAATACTGCTCATGCGCATCAGGTTGGTATCTCCGACTCCTGCATTCAGGAGTGCGTTGTCAAATGCATTCAGGCGTGTGCGCCCCTCGCTTGCCCCGCGTACGAGACAATAAATGTTGGGTGTTTGAACCATCATAATAGTATCGTCTGATTAAATTTTACAGGTTATTAAAACGTGTTGGATAGGAATGGAAGCAGACCGGTCACTCTTTGCGCCGCATCTGCTGCCATAAATTAAAGTGTTGTGTATGGGCCTGGCCGGTCTGCACAGTTATTTAAACGGCTGCGTACGGGTCATCACGGCCCGGCCTGCATGCACCCGGCTGGAACATCAGTTGGCCTGAAATTTCTGATCCGGCTTGAACAGCAGTTTCTGCCCGCGGGGCACCTTAAACAATCCCCTTTTCATCTCCATACTGGAGACATTCTTGGACTCAAAATACTCTTTCAGGTGCTCTTGAATCACCCATGGGTCAATCGTATCACCGCAAGTAAAGATATCTACGGCAGCATACTTGTATTCAGGCCAGGTGTGAATAGCGACGTGAGACTCGGCAATAACAACGACACCGCTAACGCCGTACGGACTAAACTTGTGAAAGTTGTGAGAAATAATCGTCGCATTCGACGCTTTTGTAGCTTGTATCAATGAGTTTTCGATGTAACTGACGTCGTTGATCTTTTCGTCATTACAATCGTAATACTCTACCAAAATTTGTTTTCCAAGTGCTTCCATTTCACCAGAATAATTTATTTGTTAAAAGCTATGTTTTCGATAAATAGTGTTTGACTAATTGTCGTTTTTTCCTGTCCATAAGGGTCAGTGGTTTTTTACATTTCGGGTTCGGTTCAGAACCTTGATTAAACAAATAAATTACACATAAATTTCTTATTAATGATAGCCCCCGGAAAAAAAATAAATCAGGAAAATGCTCTCCATATCTACAGGCAGTTGCTGCTCCCCCGTTTAATTGAGGAGCGCATGCTCAATCTGCTGCGCCAGAACAAAATCAGCAAGTGGTTTTCAGGAATCGGACAGGAAGCCATCTCGGTGGGTGCTGCACTCTCTCTGCATCGAGAAGACTATATATTGCCCATGCATCGCAACCTCGGAGTCTTTACCACCCGTGAGGTTCCGCTCTACACTCTCTTTTCACAACTATTTGGAAAGCAAGATAGTTTCACCGGCGGACGAGACCGCTCATTTCACTTTGGCACAACCGATCATCGTATCTTCGGTATGATCTCTCACCTGGCAGCCACCATGCCCGTTGCAGATGGCATTGCACTCGCTGCCAAGCTGCGCGGCGAACAGAACGTGGCCCTCAGCTTTTGCGGTGACGGTGCCACCAGTGAAGGCGATTTCCACGAAGCGCTGAATCTTGCTGCCGTTTGGAAGCTGCCGGTCATCTTTATGATTGAAAACAACGGCTACGGACTCTCCACCCCAACCTCCGAACAGTTTGCCTGTGAAAACCTGGCCGATCGAGCGGCCGGCTATGGCATGGAAGGCATGATCATTGACGGAAACAACTTTTTTGACGTCCAGGAAGCGGTTTCAAAAGCCCGCAAGCTGGCACTGCAGGGAAAACCGGTATTGATTGAAGCCAAAACGTTTCGAATGCGGGGCCATGAAGAGGCCTCCGGTACCTTCTATGTGCCAGATGAGCTCTTTGAAAAGTGGTCTGAGAAGGATCCGATCAGACGGTATGAAGAGTGGCTGTTAAATGAAAAGTTTCTCACCAAAAAGAAGATGGACTCCATTAAAAAGGAGATCAAAGAGAGCTTTGCCGCCGACCTGAACCGGGCGCTGGAGGGCGAAGAACCCGTATTTGATGAATCAGCTGAACTGCAGCGCGCTGGCCTGAGTGCTCAGCCTGAGCCCGCACCCAAGTCCAAAAACGGATCCTCCTCAGAAAAACGGGTGATTGACGCCATCCATCTGGCTCAGAAGCAAGCCTTCACGGAAGATGATTCCTTTCTTCTGATGGGACAGGATGTCGCTGAATACGGCGGCGTCTTTAAAGCTTCTGAAGGGTTTATCGACCTGTTTGGGAAAGAGCGAATCAGAAATACACCGATTATTGAGTCGGGTGCCATTGGAGCCGCAATCGGACTCGCTATTGAAGGGTTTAAACCGGTCGTGGAAATGCAATTTGCCGATTTTATCTCATGCGGATTTAACCAGATCGCCAACAATTTAACCAAAGGCCGATACCGCTGGATGCCCGACCTGAATGTGACGATCCGGGCTCCTTTTGGCGGGGGAGTCGGAGCCGGACCCTTTCACTCTCAATGTCCGGAGGGCTGGTTCATGCAGCTTAGCGGACTCCGGATCCTGGTTCCCTCTACCGTACAGGATGCGCAAAACATGCTCTACACCTCACTTTACGACAACAATCCGACCCTCTTTTTTGAGCATAAAAAGCTCTATCGAAGCATCAAGGAGATAACACCCGATACCTGCAGACTGGTTGACCTAGAGAAAGCATCTGTCTGCCGTGAAGGCACCGGGGCAACGATTGTCACCTATGGTTATGGAGTTCACTGGGCATCCGATATTGCCGAAGCATACAGCAAACAGGGAATTGAACTTGAAATTATTGATCTGCGATCACTCTCCCCGATCGACTGGGATACGGTACTCTCATCGGTTCAAAAAACAGGACGCGTGTTATTGTTGCAGGAGTCCTCTGAGATATTGGGCCCGATGAGCGAACTCTCCGCAGGAATCACCGAACGCGGTTTTCACTGGCTGGATGCACCGATTATGCGTTGCTCCTCACTCCAGACCCCTGTTCCCTTCAGCCGCGAACTTGAAAAAGGCTACCTGGCCACTCACCGGCTTGAAGAGAACCTGAACAAACTGCTTGAGTATTGAGAGTGGAGAAGTGAAGAAGTGAAAAGGCAAAAGGCAAAATTTTTAGCCAACATGAAAACTCTGTTGGCACTGTTGACACTGATCACTGTTCACTGAACACCTGTTGGCACTGTTGACACTGTTCACTGATCACTGAAAACCTTGAACCCTGAAACCTGAAACTTACCCCGTCACTCCTGCTTCCAGCAGCCTGATGGTTCCGCGGTCGGCATTGAACCGGGCCATTACGCCCTGGGGAAGGGTAAAGTTGTCGGGGTCGTGGCTGATATCTTTTCCGATCACAACCGGGATTCCATACGGCCGCAAGTGATCACGCAGCACCTCTTTAAGGGTGAAATGAGATCGTGCCGGGTCCGGACAGTTGGTGCACCCTCCGAAGATCAGTCCGTTGATCTGTTGCAGCACGCCTGCATGTTTCAGGTGCATCAGCATGCGGTCAATTTTATAAACCGGTTCGGCAATATCTTCCACAAAAAGGATGGCACCGCGTGTATCCGGCTGATATTCCGTCCCCAGTGTGGTTGTCAGAATGGTCAGGTTTCCACCGATAAGCCGGCCTTCTGCACTGCCGGGATAGATGATATCCACGTTGCTGTTCGACTGATACTCAACGGCCTCAGCATCCATTAAGACGCTTTTAAAGCTGTTTCTGGTCAATTCGGTCCAATCGGATGTGCCATTGGGCCCGTGATAGGATATCAGATTGGCATATTTCAGGAATGCCATGTGGAGGGTCGTATTGTCACTGAACCCGCAGTAGATCTTGGGGTTTTTCCGGATCACATCAAAATCGAGATACGGCAGGATTCTCGCGCATCCCCAGCCGCCCCTCACGGCTACAATTCCCCGGAGATCCTTGTCAGCAAAAAAGCCATTCAGGTCGTGGGCCCGCTGCCCGTCGGTACCAGCCAGATAACCGTGTCGTTCCCTCACATAACGCCCGAACACCACGTTCAGCCCGAAACTCTCCAGTTCCCGTTTCATTCGATCAAACTCCGACTCATCATAGACGATTCCGGCAGGAGCTGTCAGTGCAACGGTATCCCCTTCCCTGAGCCGTTCAGGCTTCACCAGCTGCCGGTACGGCGAGTCTGGTTTTCCGGCTGCCCTGATCATGGATAGCCCGGCTGCACCCAGCCCAGCGGTTTTTAGAAAATCGATTCGTTTCATGGTCAATTATTGAGCTCTGTAAAGTTGATGTTTTTCGATATACTCTTTCACCTGTGCGGGCAAAATCTGATCTGAGGCAGAAGCGTCTTTTCGAACTTGTGTAGAGGACGCTTTGACCGGTTTGTGATCTACAAACACTGTTTTTTCAAGGATTTCATCGGATATGCCTTCCCTGCTGAAACCGGGCCGGAGCACCACCATCAGGCTGCACTCTTTCAGAATTTCACGGTATTTATGCCATGTATGGAATTCGGCAAGGCTGTCGCCCCCCAGGCAGAGAAAAAAGGTATCGTCGGGATAGCGGCTTTTCAGATGCCTTACCGTTTGAAGGGAGTATGAGGGAGACGGGAGACTATTCTCGACATCACTGATGGTGACATCTTTATGATCTCCAAATGCAAGCTGCAGCATCTCCATGCGGTTACTGAAGGGGGCCATCTTGCGGCCCGATTTATGGGGAGGATCGGGTGTGAGAAGTACCCACACCTCATCAATCAGGCGACTGTTTAAAAAAGATTGAACCGACTCTATGTGCCCGGTATGTACCGGATCGAATGATCCCCCAAAAATCCCGATCCGTTTCACACTATTTAGCTTTGAGCTTCTGAGTCGCGCTGCCTGACATCACGCAGTCCGCTTTGGGCACGGTCGTAGAGGTCTTCAACACGGCTGCGGCTGTCACCTCTTGGGAAGAGCTGCAGGTACGTGTTGTAGCTATCCAGAGCCAGCTCGAAACGTTCTTCCTGACGGGCCCTGACGCTGTTTTCTGCATACAGGATATAAGATTCCATCTGAGAGACCAGGGAACGCTCGGCCCATCTTGTTTCCGGATAGTTGTCGATCACAATATCGTAGTAGGTGGCGGCGGCATTATAGCGATTGGTTCGCTTGTAGAACTCACCGGCCTCAAAGGTCTTTCGGGCCAGTTTGTCACGAAGTTCACTTATGTATTCACCGGCTTCGTCTGCATATTCCGAGTTGGGAAAGCGTGACATAAAGAGCCTGAAACGGTCGATCGCCCTGCGGGTATAGGTCTGATCCAGGTTGAAACGGGGACTCAGTTCATAATAGGCAAGAGCATTTTTAAAATCGGCAAGTTCACGCCGGGGTGAGTTTGGATAGAATTGTGCATACCGCTCATATTCAGAAGCGGCTATCAGGTAGCGGCGGTTATTGAAATAGCTTTCAGCAAGGTAAAATTGAGCCTCCTGGCCAATATCCGTACCCCTTCCGATCGAGATGACCGTTTCAAGTGCGCGGGCAGCATCCGACCAGTTTTCCTGCTCATACTGGTTCATCGCTTTTTCAAATGCAACTTCGAGGGAATCGCCGGGGCGAATTAAATCAGTGCTTCGGCAGGATGTAAATAGAAAAGCAGCAGCAAATAGAAATAAAAGAGTACGCATTAAATTAAATTTCACGGTTTTTCAGGTAATTTATCAATTGTTGAAGATCTTGTTTATAAACGGAATCATCAAATCGTTTCAGTGCATTTTCAGCTTTTTTATACTGAGACAGAAACTCCTGCCGAATGTCATCGAGTACGCCATGGCGGTTGAACAGGGAGATCACCTGGTTAACCTGGCTGTCAGACAGTGGTTTATTCTTAAGAAACCCAAGAAGTTCCTCTTTCTCAGAGTCGCTGCACCGTTCTAACGCGGTTAACAGCAGAAATGTTTTCTTGCCTTCATAGATATCACCGGCCTTTCGTTTTCCAAACTTTTCGGGGTCGGCAACCACATCCAGCCAGTCGTCCTGTATCTGAAAGGCCAGCCCCAGCGAACGCCCGATTTCACTCAGCATCTGGAGCTTGTCTGAATCGGCAGCGGCAGCCATCCCCCCCATTCTCATGGCAGCACTGATCAGCGCACCGGTTTTCCCCTCTATCATGGAGAGGTACTCCCCGACCGTCACATCCAGCCTGTTTTCAAACTCCATATCGAATGCCTGCCCTTCGCATACCGTCTTGACAGACTCCAGAAAAACACCTGAAACCGCTTTGTGATCTATTTCATCGTCCAGGTCTTGAAGCTGCAGCATTGCATAGGTAAACATGCTGTCGCCCGCCAGAATTGCTGTCGCCTCATCCCATTTGATATGAATGGCAGGATTTCCCCTTCTGCTCTCAGCCTGATCCATAATATCATCATGAATCAGCGTAAAGTTGTGAAGCAGCTCAACAGCAACGGCTGCCGGCATTGACTTCTCCGGATCCTGCCCGCACAGGCCACAGCTGATCAGCGTCAATATCGGACGTATGCGCTTGCCGCCATTACTCAGGATATACATTTGCGGCTCGTAGAGTGAAACCGGCCGGGCGGGATAAGGAATTCGGCTCAGTCCCTCTTCAATTTTTGAAGCGTAAGATGTTATGAATTTCAAACTATGGGGATTATCCTTTTCTAAAGCTGGATAATATACAAAAAGCTCACCTCAATATTCAGGCGGATCCGGCCGGTTTCTTTCCGTTATTGCACTTCATTTAAAAACTATTGTTTACAGCTAGAAATCAGCCCCTTTTGAGATCACTCCCTGTAGCGGTAGAGTGCGTGAAGCTGATGTGTGATCCTGTATTTTTTGGTCCGTACATTCGCTTCACTCATGCCAAAATAGCTGCTGGCCTCTTTTGTTGTAGCGTCAGGGTGATTCATAAAATAGAGGATAAAAAGCTGCGAATCATCATCCAGCTCTTCAATACATTTGAAAAGTTTGGTCTTTCTCTCCTCATCAATCAGCCTCTCGATCTGCTCGGCCGGCTCTGATACCGACTCCCTGACCAGCTCGTCGGCCACCAGCTTGCTGTTTTTCCTCCGGTAGTTGAAATACTCATTCCTCGAAGTCTGCATCATATAGGAAAGGATCGTTTTGGGATCTTTCAACTCCCCCCCTATAATCCGCTCATATACATTAAGAAATGCCTGCTGCACACATTCACGAGCAATATCTGCATTCACCCCAATGGTAACCTGAAGATATTCAATCAGCTTTGGAATCATCTCGTCCAATAGCTGATTTACCTTTCGGGTATTATCCTCCTGCAGGTACGTAACCAATGCCGAATAATCTACCCGTCGATTTTTAGTATCAATACCCATAGTTGAAAAGCTTGTTACTGATCGCTTATACTGTGACATACACCAGCCTGCAGCCAAATGGCTACTGATGCACAATTGTCAAGATATACATTTTTATTTAAATATTAGAGAATTTTAATATAAAAAAAGACCCGTCAGGCTTATTCCAGGGTGCACTAAGGGGTAATTAAAGAAATTTCAAACCTTTCCCGAATGAAAATTTTTCAGAAAAAAATCGAAGATATTTTCCTGAAGACGCTGAAACATACCTCCCCACGGTCGGCAATTCACAACACTCTTGCTATAGATACTGCCAATAACCGCCTTTTGTGCCAAAACCATCCAATTCCCCTGCAAAACCGAAACCTTTATGTCATCGGATCCGGTAAAGCCGCTTGCGAGATGGCATCAGCCACTGAAACCATTCTTGAAGATCACCTGACTGCAGGCATGATTGTCCACCCTGATTCGATCACCTGCTCATTTGCCAACATTCAGGCAATTCCGGCCCGTCACCCGGAACCGGACAGATCCTCCATGGAGGCGGCATCAAGACTGCTGAAATTCTGTCAATCCATTCCTGAATGTTCCCTCGTACTAAACCTGCTTTCGGGCGGAACCTCTTCCCTGCTGTGCCTTCCGGCCGGCAATCTCACCCTGAACGATCTGCAGTCCACACACAGCCTGTTGCTCAAATCAGGAGCCGACATCCACGAAATCAACACGGTGCGTAAAGCCCTCTCTGCCATAAAAGGGGGACAAATGCTCAAATACCTTCGCCACACTGAACTGATCGATCTGATCATATCGGATGTGCCGGATGATAACCCGGCCGATATCGGGAGCGGCCCCACAACCGCACAAACCATCTCCTGCAGAATGGCCGCAGAGATCCTGAAGAGATATGAATTATCCGATACCGTTCCGGAAAAGGTAATTAAACATCTGTTTATAGCACCTAACAGGCCATTCAATGCCCAAATCACCACCCATGAGATCCCAGGACACCGACAGATCATCATCAGTTCGGCCAAAATGGCCGCACACACTGCCTGCCAACTTTGGGAGCACTCGGAAAAGATCCCGGCTGTGGTGGATCAAACGCCCTGGAATGGCCCTGTCCATAAACTGGCCGACCATATCATGGAGCGTGCATCCGCACGGTCAGCATCAGATCCTGTCCTTCTCATCTTTTACGGTGAATCGTATGTGAACGTAACCGGACCGGGCAGAGGCGGACGCAACCAGGAGCTTGCCCTTCGTATGTCAATCCGGCTGCCCGAACTCAACCGGAAAGCGCTCTTTCTGAGCGCCGGCACCGACGGAGTGGATGGCCCGACAGACGCTGCAGGAGCCTTCGCAAACCACAACACCCTGCGCAAAGCCCGGGCAAACGGACTGAACCCTGAATCTTTCCTGATGGAGAACGACAGCTACAGCTTCTTTAAACAAGCAGGCGGACATCTTATCACAGGCCCTACCGGGAACAACCTGATGGATCTGCAATTCCTGCTGCTGCTGTAAATTAAACCTGCCGATTGAAGGGGACTCTAAAATTTTGCGTTTTTTTCCCACTCTCTCATGATAAATTCGTAGTTTTACAGATTGAAAATGATCCTGTAAACACAAGTTTATTAATGAAGCAGTTTACCCTTCAGCCTGATTCTTCCCAGCCCCAGACTCCATCCGGATTTTTAGATCAGCTTAACAAGCAGCAGAAAAAAGCGGCCTCTCATGTCCACGGGCCGCTTTTGATTATTGCAGGTGCCGGAAGCGGTAAAACACGGGTGCTGACCTACAGGATTGCTCACCTGCTTCAAAAGCAGCACGCCCTGCCTCAGAATATTTTGGCCCTGACCTTTACCAACAAGGCGGCCCGTGAAATGCAGGAACGAATACAGGGATTGATCGGCGAAAAAGCCTCCGGACTCTGGATGGGTACTTTTCACTCCATTTTCTCTAAAATTCTGAGATTTGAAGCTGATAAAATTGGCTACAGCAGCACCTACTCCATCTACGATACCTCTGATGCAGAAAATGCAATTAAACTGATTTTGAAAGAGCTCAATTTTGATCCGCGTGAGATTCGGCCGCGCACCATTCAGTTCAAGATCAGTGATGCCAAGAATCAGCTCATCGAACCCGATCAATACCAGCAGCGATTTGTACAGAGCACCCTTGATGATATTACGGCCAGGGTCTACAAGATCTATAACAAGCGCCTGAAGCAGGCCAATGCCATGGATTTTGACGACCTGCTGATCAAGCCTATTGAACTCTTTGAGGAGCATCCCGATGTGCTGGAAAAGTACCAGGACCGCTTTAAGTACATCATGATTGATGAGTATCAGGATACCAATCACGCACAGTATAAAGTGACCAAAATGCTGGCTCAAAAGTATCAGAATATCTGCGTCGTGGGTGATGATGCCCAGAGCATCTACTCGTTCCGGGGAGCTGACATCTCCAACATCCTCAATTTCAAGAATGACTATGAGGACGCAACCCAGATCCCGCTTGAACAGAACTACAGATCGACAAAACACATTCTGCAGTGTGCTGACTCTATCATCAAAAAGAATACACAGCAGCTCGACAAAACCCTTTGGACGGATAACGATGAGGGAGATACGGTTACTCTTCTTCAAAATTTTGATGAGCGGGATGAAGCCAACAGGGTGGTCAACTATATTCACGACCTGAAACTGCGCCACGGCTACCAAAACAATGACTTCGCCATTCTCTATCGAACCAACTATCAGAGTAGAATTTTTGAAGAGGCGTTGAGACGTAAAAACATAGCCTATCAGCTTGTTGGCGGACTCTCATTTTATCAGCGTAAAGAGATTAAGGATGTATTAGCCTATCTCACCCTTCTGGTGAATCCGGAAGATGAACAGGCACTGCTTCGCATTATCAATGAACCCAGCCGCGGCATCGGTAACAAGACACTGAATGAACTGCTGAAAAAAGCCCGGAATTCGGGAAGCAGTGTCTGGAGAATATTGCACAATGTTGAGTCGGCCGACCTCTACAAACCGGCAAAAGCACGCATAGCCGACTTTGTGAAGATGATTGAAAACCTGAAAGAGCTGCTCGATTCGGGCACGCCGATCCTGGATGTAACCAAAAAAGTGCTCGAAAAGAGCGGTTACCTGAAAGCACTTGTCGAAGATGGATCGGCCCAGGCACTGACCCGGCGTGACAACGTTCTGGAACTCCAGAATGCCATTGCCTACTACCAGCAGGGCAATAAAAATCCGAAACTGGCCAACTTTCTGCAGGAGATCAACCTGATTACCGACAGTGACAAGTACGATGAAGACAAACCGGCCGTTACCCTTATGACCGTGCACGCCTCAAAAGGGCTTGAATTTCCCGTCATCTTTATTGTAGGGCTTGAGGAAAACCTCTTCCCGATGGGACCGCGCGACGGTGAGGAGGCCAATACTGAAGAGGAGAGGCGCCTGTTTTATGTGGCAATTACACGGGCAGAAAAACACCTCTTTTTCAGTTACAGTAAAATGCGATTCAAATATGGTGAAGAGCAGCGCCAGGCGCGGTCCAGGTTTCTGGATGAAGTGGATCCCGGGGTTGTGCGGGATGAAACCGGTGCCACCATAAAGCAGAAAAATAACCACTACCAGGATTCAGGGGGCACCACCGTTGAGTATGAATATGACTGGAAAGCCCCTATTCAAAAAGATAAAACGGGATCAAATTCAACCGATTATCAGTATGAATATGATGATGATCCGTTTCAGACCGGAACTGCAGTCATGCATGCAACATTCGGGCCTGGAAAAATTGTACAGAGAAGCGGAACAGGAAAAGATTCCCGGGTTGTTGTATTTTTCAAGAATCGTGGACAAAAAACATTAATGCTTAGAGCCGCTAAGCTTAAAGTTCTCAGTTAATCATTCGCAGGTGTATCGTTGAAGAGTATACAAGTTGCTGTACTTGCAGCATTCATCAGTTTTCTATCTACAGGCGGACTGTATGCCCAAATCTCCCTCTCGTCTGAGAGCATGGCGCTGGGTGGCGGAGGAAGTGCAGCCATTACCGGGTATGAAGCTCTCTATGTAAACCCTGCCAATCTCTTTATACGTGAAAAAAACTACCGCCTGCAACTCTCCCTGCTGCAAAGCGGCGGTACTATAGATGCCCTCAGCCGGGTACAGAACCCTGCAGACCGGCTCCGTTTATTCGAATCCCACTTCCTGCCGTACAAGACACTGGACCAGGGCCAGCGGCTCGACCACGACCTTCGCAATGAGATTATCGACCGAAACTTTCCCGGCAGGCGAAGGGCTGTAGCCCAGCAGTCATACAGTGACATTCACTGGTTCGGGTTGAAATGGTATGGAGAAGACAGAGCTTACGCCCTGGGGCTTCGAAGCCGGCACTACAGCAACTTTGAACTGGGACGGGGATATTTCTCCAATTCAACCATTGAGTCAAATGGAGAACAGCTGCTCGACCGGTCATTTCGGCATCAGTACCAGACCCTTCATGAACTTTCATTCGGGTTTGCCGAATCGTTCACATTTCTGAACGGGCTCACGTCCGGGCTCAACCAGTTTATTGTTGGCATCGCTCCAAAAGTGGTCCTGGCAGGATCCTATTTGAACAGTGAATATCGCAATACCTACAGCTATCGGGAGGAGAACAATACCTGGCTGCGTGACCATCAGTATACAGAGCACACATCAGGCACCTTTTCAGATCAAAGCAGGATTCACTACAACAATAACCGGATCGATTTTGCAGGGGGCAGTTTTAATGAGTTGATGAACCCGGCCGGAGTCGGGTTCGGCCTGGATGTAGGCATTACCTACCTGATCACCTTTGGAAGTGACCTCTCGGTCATTCTGCGTGATAATGTACCCACTGAAAAATCACTGCGCATCAGTTTCTCAATTACCGACCTGGGTGCCGTTCACCACTTTCGCGATGCTGAAAAGAGCCAGTATGAAGCCCGGATGGAAGAAATTACCCGACTCCCCTCCCTCTCTAACTACACGTTTACCGGAGCTCCGAATGAGCATCTTTTTTTCCTGAACCGTCTTGAGGACTCACCGCTTGATGAGCCTGACGATAACCAAAGCAGGGCAATTCAGGCGCTTCTTCCCGCAGCCATGCATGCAGGAGCCCTGTTCCAGGTTAACCGGTTGAAATTGATGGGCGACTTCAGTATGCCCATTACCGGAAACCAATTCGCATCGAAAGCACCCGTATTTTATGTAGGCGCTGAACTGCGTCCGCTCTCGTTTCTGCCGCTGCGGGCCGGAACCCGCCTGGCGCCTCACCTGCCGGGCTATTATAGTTTTGGCTTTGGAATCGATACACGCTATTTTGAAATCAATACAGCCGTACAGCTCCGTAGCAGCAGAATCGGGCCTACCGAAGAACTTATGGGCGTTTCACTTACAGGTATCAAACTGTACTTCCCCTGATTCTTTCCCTTGTGCATGACTGACCAACTGTCAGTAAAATTTTCAACTCTCTCAATTTGTCAGAACCACAGGAAAAGATCTGACGTTATGGTAGCAAGGGTATCTTTGGCTCTGAATTTGTAAGCCATTCATAAAACAGAAAAATTTAAAGACGAAATATACTACATGTTTGATCAACGGTTTAAAATACAGAAAGCTTTTGATGATCAAAGTGAAGGCTTTGATGACTTTGAACAGGCTATCCCCCTGATGAGTGAGGAAGAAGAGAAAAAACTCACCGAATCGGAAGTCCCCGGCAACCTGCCAATCCTGCCTTTGAAAAACACCGTGCTCTTTCCGGGTGTTGTGGTACCCATCACGGTGGGACGCGACCGGAGCCTTGCACTTGTCAAAGAGGCGTACGAAAATGACAAAACCATCGGTGTGGTCACCCAAAAAGAGGAGTCTGTAGAAGACCCCGAGCCTTCTGACATGTACAAATTTGGTACCGTTGCACAGATTTTAAAACTGATTAAAATGCCCGATGGCAGTAAAAGCATTGTCATTCAGGGAAAAAACGTTTTCAAAATAGATAGTTTCACCCAGAACGACCCCTATTTTCGTGCCGATATTACAACCATCCGCCAGGAGATGGACATTAGCGGAGTCGAGCTGGATGCGTCAATGCGCTCTATCAAGGAGACGGCGAGCAAAATTGTAAACCTTTCTCCCAACATTCCCTCTGAAGCTTCCATCGCAATCAATAACATTTCGAGTCCGTCATTCCTGCTCAATTTCATCTCCTCCAATCTGCAGGTATCGATTGCCGAGAAACAGGAAATCCTGGAGATCCGAAAGTTTTCTGACCGCCTTGAAAAAGTCATGGAGTACCTGAACAAGGAACTGCAGGTACTCAACCTGAGTGAAGAGATTCGGTCTAAGGTAAAGACCGATATCGATGATCAGCAGCGCGATTTCTACCTGCGCCAGCAGATGAAAGCGATTCAGGAAGCCCTGGGCGAAGACAGCGAACAACAGGATATTGAAAAACTGCGAAAACGACTGAAAGAGAAGAAAGGCCTTTCGGATGACGCCAGACAGACCATCGATAAAGAGCTGCAGCGCCTGGAGATGACACCCAGCTCCTCACCCAATTACGGGATTATTCACAGCTATGTTGAGTGGATACTCGACCTGCCGTGGGGTGAATACTCCAAGGATAAACTTGACCTGAAGAAAGCCCGGAAAGTACTCGATGAGGATCACTACGGATTGGAAAAGGTGAAAAAGCGGATTATTGAATACCTTGCCGTCCTGAAACTCAAAAAAGATATGAAAGCTCCGATCCTCTGCTTCTACGGACCTCCGGGCGTCGGAAAAACATCCCTTGGAAAATCGATCGCCCGTGCATTGAACCGCGAGTTTGAACGATTCAGCCTGGGGGGTATTCACGATGAGGCAGAAATTCGCGGACACCGCCGAACCTATATCGGTGCACTGCCCGGACGCATTATCCGCTCCATGAAAAAAGCCGGAAAAGGCAACCCGGTCATGATGCTGGACGAAATTGACAAGGTGGGATCCGACTTCCGCGGTGATCCGACCTCCGCCCTGCTTGAGGTACTCGACCCCGAACAGAATGATACGTTTATGGATAACTACCTTGAACTGGAGTATGACCTCTCGAAAGTGATGTTCATTGCGACGGCAAACTCGCTCGATACGATCCCCGCACCGCTTCGTGACCGTATGGAGATTATCAACATCAGCGGGTACACACAGGAAGAGAAGATCGAAATCGCTAAAAAATATCTCATCCCGAAACAGATTGAAGAGAACGGCCTGACCACAAAGCAGTTCAAAATTTCAAAACAGGCCATTGAGAAAGTGATCGACGAGTATACCCGTGAATCGGGAGTCCGCGGACTGGAACGGCAGATCGGTGCCGTCTGCCGGAATGTTGCCGCTCGTATTGCCAGCGGTGATATTGAAAAAATGAGCGTGGGGGTAAATGATATCCAGGATATTCTCGGAAAACGAAAATTCTTCTCCGATGTGGCCGAACGAACCACCGTACCCGGTGTAGCCACAGGACTGGCATGGACGCCGTACGGCGGAGATATCCTCTTTATCGAGGCCAGCGTATCACGCGGCTCCGGAAAACTGCATATTACCGGTCAGCTGGGTGATGTCATGAAAGAGTCTGCCATGCTTGCCATCAGCTACCTGCGGGCACGCTATGAAGAGCTCAACATCCCCGAAGAGGCCTTTAATTATTGGGACCTTCACATTCACGTACCCCAGGGTGCCGTACCCAAAGACGGTCCATCAGCCGGTGTTGCACTGCTCAGTGCCGTTGCCTCCATCTTTACCCAGCGCAAAGTGAAAGGCACACTTGCCATGACCGGAGAGATTACCCTTCGCGGACTGGTACTGCCGGTGGGCGGAATTAAAGAGAAAGTCCTGGCTGCAAAACGGGCCGGTATTGAAAAAGTATTCCTCCCAAAAAAGAACGAGAAGGATGTAGCCGAAATTGAGAAAGAGGTGATTGGCGACCTGAACGTGGAATACCTGGAGCGGATGGAGCCGGTACTAGACCTGATGCTCGAGGAGAAAGCCATTCAGGACCCCAAAGAGTTCTTTAAGGTGCCTGAATCTCATAAAAACCAGGTTTCAGGAAGCAACTCCACGAGTGACTCCACTAAAGAGGTTACCGTAATGGATGAATAACCCTTTTAAACAGAGAAGGCTGTTAAAGCCGGGTTGATTTCATCAATCCGGCTTTTTTTTATACCCATTGAGCTGTACACATCCAAAAGGTTTACAAGTTGTTATCCGTCCGTGAAATCAAATATTTTTATGTATTTTGCAGCGTGCTTAAAATTTTCGCAATGATCACAACAAACTGCTTAACGCATTCGGCAACCGAAACAACATGAAAAAAGGCCGCATCATACAGTCAACCGGCAAATGGTACAAAGTGAGCTGCGACGGTGAGATCGTCGACTGCCGTCTGCCCGGCAAATTCAGGCTGGATAAAAAAGAGGTAACCAATCCTGTTGCCGTGGGCGATTATGTCGATATTGAGCTGGGTGATGACGGAACCGGACTCATCAAAACCATCCACGACCGTGAAAATTATATTCCCCGGCAAGCCACTCACGGACGGAGGGGCGAGCAGATCCTGGTTTCAAACGTAGACCGCGCGTGGGTCGTTCAGTCCATTCGCCAGCCAAAGCTCAACCTCGGTTTTATTGACCGGTTCCTGGTAACCTGCGAGGCTTATGAGGTTCCAGCCGGTGTGATTATCAACAAGATCGACCTTGCCAAAAAAAGAGAACGGGATGAGGTAGAGGGGATTCGTGACCTCTACACCTCCCTCGGCTACAAATTTGCCGTAACCTCGGCCGAAAATGGAGATGTTGATGAACTCACTGCAGAGGTTAAGGATCAGACATCCGTTTTTATCGGTCCTTCAGGAACCGGAAAGACCTCACTGCTCAACTGCATAGAACCGGGACTCGACCTGCGGGTTGGAGAGATCTCCTCCTACTCACAAAAAGGCAAGCACACTACAACATTTGCTCAGCTGCTCCCCTTGTCGGGTGGAGGTTATATCGTGGATACCCCCGGAATCCGTGAATTTGGCCTGGTTCAGATTGAAAAGGCTGAACTCTCACTCTATTTTCCCGAAATGGTTGAACCCCGCCGGCACTGTAAATTTTACAACTGCACACACTACCACGAGCCAAAATGCGGAGTGGCAGATGCTTTTGAGCAGGGAAACATTGCAGCAAGCCGGTACAACTCCTATCTCAATATACTGGAATCACTCGATGAGTAACCGGAGACGGGATCAAACGGCTGTTTGATTAGTTCAAAATATTTCTAAAATTGACACTTACGTCTTTAACTAAATCAATATCAACTATGAGACTACTGTTACACCCCAAAAAATGGTTCGTATTTTTAACACTTTCCCTATTTGTCTCCCTTGCCGGAGTCGATAAGGCACAGGCTCAGTTTGATGATGCCGGAGAGATCATCAGAGCCGGCACCGCAGATGCCAACCTGCTGCTCTTTGAATACCTCAAACCCTTTGGCGAAGGATTTGGGGCCGACCTCAACTCCGGCTGGATGAACACCGCACGACCCTATCGCACCCTGGGTTTCGACCTTCGGGTGAATGTGGGTGTAGCCATTGTTCCGACCGGCGACCGCAGCTTTAATGTCGATGAGCTTACTTTTGAAAATCTGGAACGGGTCGACGGGCCGGCTGAATCTCAAACCGCTTTCGGTGAAAGCACACCCGGTTCGGTAATGGGTGTGTTTGGAACCAACCCATTTACCAATACCCGCCAGGAGATCACCCGCTTTACCATGCCTGAAGGGATCGGTTATCCTTACGTGCCAGCCCCGATGGTGCAGCTTACCCTCGGTGTGCCAATGGATTCTGACATCACCGTACGATATATGCCTGAAGTTACCGTCGACGATTTTTCAGTCAATATGTTCGGGATCGGTGCCAAGCATGGCCTCAATCAGTGGATTCCGGGCGGAAACATGCTTCCGGTCGACCTTTCGGTACAGGTGGGCTATACCAAACTTACCTCCGGTTTCAACCTCGACCTGATGCCTGAAGAGGGAGGCGATATCTACAATCCCTACGAAGGCCAGCCTCAGATATGGGATGGCCAATCGATCGACATGGAAGCCACCGGGTTCACCGGCAACCTTTTAGTTGGCAAACGATTTCCGGTCTTCTCCATCTTCGGCGGTGTCGGATTCCAGACGTCTAACGTTTCCATCAAATCGCCCGGAGCATACCCGGTAACCAGCTTCAACCCGGATTATGACCCGACCAGCACGGCACCTGAAACCCGTGAAAAGCGTATTGAACGGATTGACGAACCTGTCAGCCTGAGTTTTGACGGCTCAAACAGTATGCACGCACTTGCCGGGTTCAGAATAAGACTGGCCATTGTCACCATCTCCGGTTCGTACACCCTGGCAGATTACCCCGTTGCCAATCTTGGTGTCGGACTCAGTTTCAGATAAGCTGAACCATCCATTTTTTTAAAAGCACGATATAATTTCAATATCGTGCTTTTTTTATATGAAGATTTCATTCAGTTCGTTATATATAGGATATGCAGAGGCCTGAATCGATGGCACCGCCATCACCTCGGCAGCTGTGAACCTCGATCCATACCGATATGAAATCACTCTTTCTCCCTTCCTGTCTGATCCTGCTTTTCACCACTCTGATCGCATGCGGAACCTCGCAGCCGGCGAACGAAACCTCCAGGTTTGAATTTCTGCATGATGGGATCTCCTATGAAATCGTGGGCTCATCTGATACAGATGGCGCGGCAATAAACGATTTGGTGCAGCGCAGTAACGGACAGATCATATTCTGGGCCCGTGATCAAAATCGCGATGGTTATATAGACCGGATTTACTATGGTGATATTAAATTGTCAGAAGCCAATCAAATCTACCGCCAGGGTATTTTAATAGCTGCTGAAGCCGGTAAGTACAAACATCAGCCATACCCCAGGACATATGAGTATGCCGATGAAAATGTTCGCTATGTCCTCATCTCTGTCATTCACCGGGAGTCAGAGAGCTATAACCGGTTTACCGCATTGAATACCGAAACCGGCCGTGAAGTCTCACTCATAGACTCTGGAATGGACGGCACGCTCGACAGCGGGCAACTGACCGGCAGTGAACTTGACATATGGCAGGTTCACTACACCCGAATCCTCCAATACGGTATCGATGAGAATAAAATTGAGATCGACAGTTATCAACGTTATATCGTACAGGTAAACCGGGAACGGATGCGAGCACTCACCAGGCGATAGTCTTTCCCATTACGATCAATGCGCTTCCAGCCAGTTATCGGCCAGCCCCATCTCCACATCAAGCGGCACAGCCAGCTTGTAAGCCTGTTCCATCAGGGTTTTGATCTTTTCCGGAACGGTATCGGTTTCATCCTCATGAATTTCAAAGATCAATTCATCATGTACCTGAAGCAGCATTCGCGACTTCAGGCCCTCATCCACGAGGTAGTCATGAATTTCGATCATGGCCAGTTTGATGATATCGGCGGCGGTGCCCTGAATGGGCATATTAATAGCCGTACGCTCGGCAAACCCTCTGACATTCCAGTTTCTGGAGTTGATATCGGGAATGTATCGCCGCCGGCCTAAAAGAGTTGATACATACTCATGCTCTTTGGCAAAAGCGATGGTTTCATCTATGTATTTTTTGACTCCCGGGAATCGCTCAAAATATTGATCGATCATCTCCTGACCCTCAGAGTTACTGATACCCAGCCGCGATGCAAGGCCATAGGCACTCACTCCGTAGGGTATTCCGAAATTAACCTCCTTCGCTTTTCTTCGCTGATTTGGAGTAACCTCGTCAAGCGAATCGAGCCCGAAGATCTCTTTTGCGGTGCGGGCATGAATATCTTCACCGTTTTTGAATGCTTCAATCATATGTTCATCCTCAGAAATGGATGCAATCACTCGCAGCTCTACCTGAGAGTAATCTGCAGCCAGCATTTTATACCCCTCTTCCGGAACAAACGCTTTGCGTATTTCACGCCCCCTTTCGGTGCGAATCGGAATATTCTGCAAATTCGGGTTGGATGATGAGAGCCGTCCGGTTGCTGCTACCGTCTGGTTAAAATCGGTATGAATGCGGCCGGTTTGTTCATTGACCAGCTTGGGCAGGGCGTCTACATAGGTAGAACGCAGCTTGGTCAGGCTTCGGTAATCGAGTACCATCGACGGAACCTCATACTCATTGGCCAGGCCGGATAATACAGCCTCAGATGTAGAGTACTGCCCTGTCTTAGTCTTCTTTCCGGCCGGAATCCCCATCCTGTCAAAGAGTACTTCACCCAATTGCTTGGGTGAGTTGAGGTTAAACTCTTCACCGGTCTTCTCAAAAATCTCCTTTTCAAGCTTATCGATATCGGTGCCCAGCTCTTCCGAAAATTTCTGAAGCAACTCAGAATCTATCTTCACGCCCTGCAGCTCCATGTCACCCAGCACTTCTGTAAGCGGAAATTCGATCTCACCGGCAATCGGACTCAGTTCATCTTCCTCAAGCTTTTCCGAAAGGATCTTATAAAGCCGGAAGGTAATATCGGCATCCTCGCAAGCATAGTGGATAATATCCTCGTATGGGATATCTGCCATCGATTTCTGGCCCTTTCCTTTGCCAATCAGCTTTTCAATGGGTACGGGCTCATACTGCAGATACTTGACGGAGAGTGCATCCATCTTAAGCCTTTGATTGGCATCAATCAGATACCCGGCAATCATCGTGTCGAATATGGGTCCGCCGATTTCAATACCCGCTCGCTTCAGCACCAGGTAGTCAAATTTATAGTTGTGGGCGATCTTCAGGGAATTTTCATTGCCGAACAGAGGGGCCACCAGCTCCCGGACCTTCTCTTCACTCAGTGCTCCCTCCACATTCACGGGGATGTACCATGCCGATTCCGGTTTGGCGCAAAAGGAGATCCCCACAAGTTTGGCAGTCATCGGATCAGCGCTGCTGGTTTCGGTATCAAAACAGATCTGTTCAGCCTTTTCAAGCTGTTTCACTACACCGGAGATCTCCTGTTCCGAAACCGCCGCTTTGTAATCAACAGCCTCTTTGTTCAGGGAGCCATTTTCAGGTTCATCATTTGAACCAAAGAGCTGGCCTTGTCCGCCGGGCTCCTCTCCGAGATACTTACGGGTAAGAGTCCGGAACTCCATTCGTTTAAAAAAGAGCCCCAGCTCTTTCTTGTCGGGCCCGTTCCAGGCCAGTTCCCTCCAGGGCTGCACATCGGGCACATCGGTCTTGATGGTCACCATCTCCTTTGCATGCAGCGCCTGGCCGGCATACTCTGTCAACCCCTCGCGATGCCTTTTCGATTTCATATTCGGAGCCTCTTCAATGGCCTTCTCAAGCGTTCCATACTTGTTGATAAGTTTGGGTGCACCTTTTTTCCCGATACCCGGCACACCCGGAATATTGTCAGACGTGTCACCAATAATGGCAAGCACATCGATTACACGCTCCGGCCCTACACCAAAATAATCTTTTACCCCGTCCGGATCGATCGTGATAAAACCGCCATTTTTATTATCCGGTTTGACCATGGTAATATGGTCATCTACCAGCTGCATAAAATCTTTATCGGGTGTTACCAGAAAGACCTCTACATGTTCGGCCTGTGCATTAAACGCAATCGTCCCAATGATATCATCTGCTTCATATCCGTCCTGCTCCAAATTGGCAATCCCAAACCTGGAGATCATCTCTTTGATCAGCGGTATGCCAACGGTCAGTTCTTCGGGCTGGGGCGGCCGATTGGCTTTGTACTCTTCATCCAGTTCGTGGCGAAACGTAGGGGCGTGTGTATCCCAGGCTACGGCGATGTGAGTGGGTTCCTCCTCATCAAGCAGCTTGACCAGTGTATTGGCAAAACCTAAAATGGGGCCGGTGGCAATTCCCTCAGAATTTTTTAGCCGGCTTTTAATGAATGCAAAATGGGCCCGATAGGCCAGCGCCATACCGTCGAGCAGATATAATTTTTTTCTGGACATGCTTTAGAAACTAATTTGCTATTTTTGTTGGAAGATATGATTTACGATTGATAAGACAGAATTTCATTCATCAGATTCAATCTCTTTTTTCACACCGTACCCTGATCATCAAAACGGAACCAATCGATGAAACTCAACTCCTTGTTAGTCCCATCCGATTTCTCCCGCAAATCGGAAACCGCTATACGCTATGCGTGCGAAATTGCCTCCTATACCGGAGCAGAAATTCATTTTCTGCATGTCATCGACCCGCCATACGATTTCCCATCCAGAACCGATGAATTTATTGAAGTCAAGAAAGAGGAAGCTGCAGAAAATCTGGAAGCACTGATCAGGGGACTCCATTCATCCGACGAATTTCGCCATATCCGCATGAAAGGTTCGGTAAAATCGGGCAATCCGGGCAGTGTGATCCTTCAGGAGGCTGAATCCGGAGATTATAATATGATCATCGTGGGACTGGGCGGTGATCACGACCTGAAAAAGTCACTCTATGGCAGTATTACCAACAACCTGCTGTTAGACAGTCCGATTCCTGTCTTTGCCATGGCCAAACAGGTCGATTACAAACCCCTTAAACGGCTGGTTTTCGCCACAGCACTGCGCAGTGATGATATCCTGCCGATCCGGCAAATGAGGGAGTTTGCAATTGAACTCGGAATCAAGCTTCAGGTTGTCCATATTGCTGAAGAACCCGGAACACGAATGGAGAAAGCCGATAAATTTCTCAATCAGCTTCGGAAAAAACTGAAGGATCCTCAATTCCAGATTGAGTTTCACGAGTCTGCATCCTTTCTGGAAGGCATCATCTCATTTATCGGTTCCGACAAGCATACCCTGTTGGTAACCACCCGGTATAAAAAGCGTTTCCTGGAGTGGCTGATCACCCGCAGCAGTGTCCGGGTACTGGCTCAAATCACCGCGGTCCCCCTCATTATGATACCCAATGATGAGTGAACATATAGCGGGGAAGGCCCGGCGGGGATGGTGATGCCGGGAGGATATCATCCGAATTCCGGAAACCGCTCCCTTCCCTCTGTCTAACCGTTCATCAGCTTTTTCAGGGTTTCAATCTCCTCAGCCCACCGCTCCGTATTGGGCGTTTCAAGAATTAACGGGATGCCATTGAAACGGCTGTCTTTCATGATCATCTCAAAGGGCGTCCATCCGATATACCCGTCGCCCAGGCTATCGTGACGGTCAACGCGGGTACCCAGCTCTTTCTTGGAGTCGTTGAGGTGCATGGCCAGCAATTTGTCAAACCCGATCAGTTTTTCAAACTCTTCAAACGTATCGAGAAAACCCTCTTCCGTCGAGATATCATAACCACCGGCAAACGCATGGGCCGTATCGATACAAACCCCCACCCGGTCCGGGTTGTCAACCTGCTCGATAATTTCAGCCAGGTGCTCAAAACGAAAGCCCATATTGGTCCCCTGTCCGGCCGTATTCTCAATCACGGCTTTGGTAAAATCGGTCTGATCGAGAGCAATATTGATCGATTCGGCAATTCGGGCCAGGCACTCCTTCTCCGAAATCTTTTTCAGGTGGCTGCCCGGGTGAAAATTGAGCAGCCGGATACCGAGCTGCTCACAGCGCTGCATCTCATCCAGAAAAGCGTCTCTCGACTTTTGCAGCTTCTCTTTTTCCGGATGCCCCAGGTTGATCAGATAGCTGTCATGGGGAATCACGGCCTCCATGCCAAATCCATATTTTTCACAATTGGCTTTAAACCCTTCAATGTTTTCATCTGAGAGCGGCTTGGCCTTCCACTGACGCTGATTCTTGGTAAACAGGGCAAATCCTGTAGCTCCAATTTCGTGTGCCCGAACAGGTGCATTTTCAACCCCGCCTGCTGCGCTTACATGTGCTCCGATATACTTCATAAAACGTGATTCATTAGCTGTTTAAAATTATTCCGCCCGAAGATACAAAGGATCATACTGAGATGTGGGGAAAGGGAAAAGCAGAGAAGTGGAGAAGTGAAGATGGATTGATCTGTTGCCTCAGCCGTACTCCGTAATCCATATACCGAAACGTCATTCCGGCAATTTAGAGCCAATCTTTCATATCCATTTTGTATACTGATCAAAATTTGATCCATAACATCTGCTTCGCCTTATGAAATTTAAAGTCCCCCATACACTTGTTCTGCTTTTTATGCTCATGATGGTTGCACTGGCTCTTACCTGGGCCCTGCCATCGGGTCATTTTGAAACCGAATTCACGGAAGAGGGCCGAGAGGTGGTCGTGCCGGGCACGTTTACAGAGCATGAAGAGAAAGAGATGCTCTCTCCCCTTTCGCTCTTCACCGTTGTGCCCCGGGCGTTTGCAGATGCGCAGGGGATCATCTTTTTTGTTCTGATCATCGGCGGGGCACTGGCCGTTGTTCGTGAAACCGGGGCGATTGATGCCTATCTGGGAGTGCTGATCGACAAATTTGGCAATCAGCCCTTTATTCTCCTGTTTCTGGCTATGTTTGCCTTCGCTGCAGCTTCGGCTACACTGGGTATGGCCGAGGAGTATATCCCCTTTGCCATCATCCTGGTTTCGGTCTGTGTAGCCCTGAAACTCGACTCTGTGACTGCTATCGGAACCATGGTCGTTGGCTATGGAATCGGATATGGCATCGCCCTGATGAACCCTTTCACCCTGCTGGTTGCCCAGGAGGTTGCAGAGCTTCAGCCGGCTTCGGGCATGGGGTACCGGGCCATGCTCGCCGTCCCGTTTCTTGCAGTCGGTTTTCATCATGTCTGGCGATATGCGCGGAAAGTGCAAGCCGATCCGGAGAAAAGCCTCATGTTTGGAGCCGAAACCTCGCCGGCAGCCATCATCGACAGCTACCCTCCGGTCAGCACACGCCACAAGGCCGTCATGGCAGTCACCCTGTTTGCACTCGGTTTGCTCGTATTCGGCATCTATCAATACGGCTGGTACCTGGTTGAACTCGGAGCCATGTTTCTCGGACTGGCCATCGTTGCCGGAGTGATTTCGGGAATTGGAATCAATAAAACCGCCAATGTTTTTGGTAAAGGAGCAGCAGAGCTGACTGCAACCGCACTTCTGATCGGCTTTGCACGCTCTATCGCCCTCCTTCTTGAAGACGGAGAAGTGCTCCATACCGTTGTCAATGCACTGGCTGCTCCCCTCTCATCAGTCGGAGCTGAATTTTCGGCCGTCGGCATGCTGCTGATCCAGAGCGTTCTGAACTTCTTTATCCCCTCGGGAAGCGGACAGGCGTTTGTAACCATGCCGCTGATGGCTCCCATTGGCGACCTGGTGGGAGTATCCCGACAAATTGCCGTGCTGGCTTTTCAGTTTGGCGACGGACTGATGAATATGATTGTCCCAACAAACCCCGTCTTGATGGGAATCCTGGGCCTTGCTGGCATCTCATACGACCGTTGGTTCAAGTTTATCGCACCGCTCATTGTCAAACTGCTCATCCTGGCTTCATTTGCCCTGGTAGTGGCGGTCTGGATCGGGTACTCATAACCGGCATCAGGCGTTGAGCACCGAGACCGCTCCATCCGGGTGATCCGTAAGGGAGCGGGATCTATTTGATCAGGGTCATCTTCTCGGATACGGTATTTCCACCCTGCTTCAGGCGTGCGATGTAGACACCGCTGCTCAGGCCTTTTGCATTGAATTCAACCGTAAACGCCCCTCTCTCATGGTCAGGATCGTCAACAAGAGTGGCTACCCGCCGGCCCAGGATATCGTAGACATCGAGCACGACATGGCCGGCCTCCGGCACCTCATAGGTCAGATTGGTAGCCGGATTAAACGGGTTGGGATAGTTCGGTTCAATATTGATGGAACGAATCAGCCTTCCAAAATCTCCCTGCCCCACCTGGAAGAATACATTCTCCTCAGCCGGCTCCACATATTCTGAGGTGTAAATCCTGACCTCTCCCGGTGCCAGGTTAAAACTCTGACGAACGTTTTCGGCATTGAGTGTTTCACCGGTGATAAATTCATGCCACTCACCTGATCCAGGGAAATCTACCGAACCATCCCGAAATACAATATCAAAATTCCCGATGATCACAGCATCCATATCCTCATGAGTCAGGCGGATCCACTTCACGCTTTGACTTAATGAGGCTTCAAACACGGTCTCTGCACTGGTGAAAACCGGACTTGAATTCCGCAGGCGAATCAGCTCCGACCAGCTTCGATAGAGGCGATAGCGGGCTTCATCCTCATAATAGTCCCATCGGACCGGCTTCACATCCGTACGGCCCGGATCGGACGCCAGACAGTCTCCATCGTCTCCCGGACTTCCCGGCTTCAGACACTCATCAGGTCCGCCGCCGTACCCCAGTTCACCAAACTGCCAGATCATCTTGGGACCCGGTATGGTAAAGAAAAATGCTCCCGCCTGTTTCTGACGGTTTAATGCAACATCCAGCTCGGTGATATCGTGATTTTCATTCAGGTCACGGCCAAAATTCAGGTTTCTGAACATCATCCACTGTTCATCATGGCTCTCCATATAGCCGATCAGGTGCGGATCATTGAAACCGCGCTCATCAAAATGAATGGACCGAAAGTTTGAATTTTCCGTAAAACCCATGGTCGCCTGATTGTAGATGTGGTTGAAATTGCCCCACAGCAGCATTCCGTGATCCGACAGTTCACGCTCTTCGCTATTGGCTCCGAGGTGCTCAAGGATGATATAGAGTCCGTCGTCTACCCCCCAGAGCTCGTCGGCCATCCGCTTCAGGTTCTCGATGCGCCGGGCGTTGTATCCATCCAGGTTGTTGCCCGTATTCACGTTGCTTGCAAACCCTTTGGTCAGGTCGAACCGATAACCGTCGATGTTATAGGTTTCTGCCCAATAGCGGTTCATGCGGTCCATCCAGTATTTGATATAGTCATGGTCGTGATTCAGATGGAAAAAGACGTTATAAGCATGACCCGGACCAATCAGCGGATTTTGATTTCGATTGGTGCCAAACAGCCGGATCAGCGGAGAACGGTCGTGTGCGTGGTTATAGACCACATCCAGAATCACAGCCATTCCCCTGGAGTGGGCTTCATCAATAAATTTCTTAAAAGACTCACGATTCCCGTACGATTTGTCGAGTGCACCGTGAAATACCGGGTTATACCCCCAGCTGATATTGCCGTCAAATTCGGATACGGGCATCAGTTCTATCGCATTGACACCCAGATTCTCCAGGTAGTCAAGGGTATCGGTGAGCACCTCATAGGAGCTCTCTTCCAGAAAATCCCTGAGCAGCAACTCATAGATCACCAGCTCCTCTTTGGCCGGCCGTTCAAAGTCGGTGACCTGCCAGGTATAGGCTTCCCTGCCCGGCTCAACGACGGTGACCTCATATTCAGTTAGCCCCGACGGGTAGTCGGGCAGATTGGGATAGATGTGGTCCGGTATATACTGGTCAAAATTTGGATGCAGCACCAACTCTGAAAACAGATCGGCAACCCGAATATCTCCATCCACAAAATATTGCATTCGATAGAGTTCGCCCGGAGTCAGATCGTCCAGGGTGATCCAGAATCGGGGTGCATCGGGATCCGTATCATCCAGCTTCATAAAATGATCTTCACTGACCTCCCAACCGGTCATATCCCCAATCAGATAGGCAAACTCCTTGCCCGGTGCATAAAATGAAAATGTAACCGTTGTTGGATCACTGTGGTAATGGATTCCGTCTTCAATCCCTGCCGGTCGCGCCTGTCTGACCACTTCCGGGTTCACGATGATAAAGAGTGAATCGGAAACCATGTTGCCATCCTCATCCTCGGCAACCACTGTAAAGTCGGCCCGGCCCGTCGACGATACGGTATAGTCGTACGACAGTTCCGTGCCCGATACAGATGCGATCTCGGAATCCCCCTCATACAGTGTCATCTGCTGTACCGGACTTTCACCCGATCCCGCTTCCGCCCTGAGCTCTACAGTCTCCCCCATTTCAGCAAAATAGGGATTCAGTACCGTGACGGAGGGGTGTGTAAATCTTACTTGCAGCTCCTCCTCGTACAGGTCGATAAAAATATCGTTCGTCTGGCTGTTTCCGGAACCGTTGCGCACAACCATGGCAATCTGATAGATCGATTCCGATTCAGGAGCGTCATAAAAATCATAAATGTCATCGATCACCAGCTCCCAGCGGTTGTTGCCAAGGCTGTTGAATTGTGGCTGGACGCTGTTGTTACCCCAGTTTCCGATGACATATTCCCAGGCGCCGGAGTCCATATCCTGTTCGGATATGATCAGTCCGGTATGGGCATAAAGCGGTGATTCATTGACCAGTTCTCCCCTTGGATCCTCATTGGCATCATAGATGATACGAATGGGTTCATTCACCGTGGGGAAAGCCGGTTCGGTCGTAATCATTTGTCCGGTAACGGCCACCGGAATAAACAGGAGAACTGATAAAAAAGAGAGTGCGTATCGGGTCAAGATCATTCTTTTAAAACACCATTTTCGGTTGATGAACGGATGATAAGTTCCGGATGGTGAATCTCGTTGCTGATCCGGAGATCCGGGTTGTGGAGGCGTTGAATCAATTTATTTGTCGCTCTGAAGCCCATGTCATACATCGGCTGATTCACCGTTGAGAGTTCAACATATTCGGATATCGTCAGATTATCAAAGCTGATCAGCGGAATTTTCACTCCTTTCTCTTTCATCGCCTTCAGGGCTCCTACAGCTTTGATATCGGAGGTACAGAAACAGGCGTCGGGACGGGGATCCATCTCCAGGATTTTATTCATCGCCTGGTATCCGCTGAGTTCGGTAAATCCATCCCGTTCCATGTCATCGCCTGCAATCACCAACTCCTCACGGTAAGCAAGTCCGGCACCCTTCAGGGCCCGTTTAAACCCTTTCAGGCGCTCTCTGACGGGAATTGATTTAGAGTGGGCTGAAAGAAGCACGATGTTTCGGTATCCTTTATCAGTCAGATATTTGGTGGCCAGGAAAGCTCCTTGTTCATTGTTGAAACTGACCGAATCAAATTTTGACGAGAAATCATCGACCAGGCAGATCGGAACCTTATATCGCTGCAGTTTTTTAAGCTGCTCTTCAGAAAAGTGAAGGGAGACCAGCAGGTATCCTTCGGCCCATCGCTTTTTAAGGGTCTCTTCAGCCTGTAAAAAAGCATCCTTTTTGTTGCTGATATTGACAATATTGAGTTCAAAGCTCTCATCCGACAGGCTGTCCTGAATACCGCGAAGCACTTCGGTAAAGAAGTAGTTCGACATGACCGGTACCAGCATCACGATGCGGTTTTTCTTCTTGCTGGCCAGTCCCTGTGCGTAGACATGCGGATGGTAGCCCATCTCATCGGCCACTTTCAGCACTTTTTTACGGGTTTGGGGCTTTACATTTTCGGCCTGATTGAATACCCTTGAAACGGTTGCAATACTTACACCTGCTGCCTTGGCAATATCATATATGGTTTTAGACAATGAAATACCTCGTAAATTAGCTGTGGTGGATCAACTTCAGAACTGCGTGGGCGTACATCATCAAGTGTAAGCGCTTACATCAAAATCTGCAATTCTCCGTTAAAATTCAACCTCAGATTGACCGTGGCTCCCGCAAGCCGAATCAACCTTCCCAGCAGGTGTGGGCAAAGCACACTTTCACACAACGCCAGGTTCATCACAACTCCGGCACTCCTCTCAGAAACCTCCATTTTTATATCAATACCTGCCCTTTTTGTATGGCTTAAGGCGTACGGTTTCCTCATTCTTGATTTGCAGGAGTCACACAAACCAGACCTTACCGGCATGCCAAAACCAAGAGAGCATCCTGCTGGTCAATACCGTGTTCTGCACAGCTCAGCGTTTTCGGAGCTTTGCAACTCCAGCATATCCAAGAACAATCCTTAACCATCTCTTATCCCGGAGGGTATGATGATCAAACAAACGAATAACTACACCCAAAAAACCGTTCAACCGGTACTGTTTATCCTGATGCTGCTTGTCATGATTTCATGCAGCGATCAGAACTCATCCATCGTAAGCAATCCTCAAAGTGCCATTGAATCAATGGAGTTCGGCAAGGGTCAGCCGGCCATGAAGTTCAACAACTCAAACGATCAGCTTCTGAAAGCCGTCAAGCAGGCTACCGCACGCTTCAACTCGACTACCCAGGCAAACCGCGCCGGCTATTATGGCGACGATCATTGTGCTTCAGACCCTGACCTGGGCGGCATGGGGTACCATTGGGCCAATTTCGACCTGGTCGACCCCATATTCAATCCTCTTCAGCCTGAAGTATTGCTTTATGAGCGTGACAAAAATGGCAACTATAAATTGGTCGGGGTTGAGTATATCGTCATTAATATCGGCCAGGATCACCCCCACTTTGGCGATCACCCGTTCGATATTGGCGGGACTCCCGTTCCGGTCGACCACTGGAGCCTTCATGTATGGCTCTACAAAGAGAACCCGAATGGTATCTTCACACCGTATAACCCGAACATCTCCTGCCCCGGTATGTGAGAATGGGTATTAACCTCTTACAGTGATCAGGCTGTTCAATCCCTTAAACAGTCTGATCACTTTATACTTTTTATCCGGCCTTATCTGAATATTCACCGCAGCCTGTAATAGCCCGGTCTCTCTTCCACTTTCGACACGATCTCTTCCCTCTCCATTAAACCCAGAACCTGTTTTACTCTCTTGCGGTCCCAGCCCGTCTTTTTACAGAGTTTCTCTGCCGTCACATCCCCCTCTTTCAGTGCAGATTTCAGAAAATTGATATCCTCTTCAGTTACCGGCGGCTCTTTGCCCTCTTTCGGATGTTTGCAGTTATCACACTTGCCGCAGGGCTTGACCCCGGCCTCTCCGAAATAGGTGCGCAGGTAGACATCACGGCACCGGCGGGTGCGAGCATACCCATCCATATAATGCAATTTCTTCAGCAATACATCCCGGTAGTGATACGCCTTGTTCCGGTCAATATAGAGCTTTGGCATTCTCGCATCCACGATTCTCACCAGCGGTTTCTCGCCCAGCTGCCGATACTCCAGTATCTGGTCATGGTCTGAAAAGACATTTAATGCCTTAAAAAGCTGATTTTCATGAATCCTGAGCTTTTCGGTCAGGTATTCGGTTTCAATATCATGAAAACCGGCAAATGAAGGCGGACCAAATATACGAACGAGGCTATCTAAAAACTCTATCTTGTCGGATGAATCATTTGCGATCAAATCCCGGATATAATCACGTGTAACCAGGAAATGAATCCCCGTCTTCTTTCGGTAGAGTTCGGTCTGTTCAAGAACCCCCAGCCTCTCCAGTACCTGTATTGATGAACGCACCGCACTGCTTTTGAGTCCGCTGCGCCGGATAATACTGGAGTAATCGACCGGTTCCGGCATCTCCATTTCGCTGCCAACGGCCAGGTTCAGCTCATCGCAAAGGGCTTCATAGACTTTTCTGAGCTCATCATATTCCGGATACGACTGCAGGACTCTCGATTTAAGCTGGTCAGCATCCCGGGCTTTATAGATCAGAAGCGGATACCCATCCTTTCCGTCGCGGCCAACCCGCCCTGCCTGCTGGTAGTACGCCTCAAGGCTAAAAGGCATGGTGAGGTGAACAACAAAACGGCAGTCCGGTTTATCAATGCCCATTCCAAAGGCATTTGTGGCAACTACCAGCGGAAGCGATCCCGAAATCCAGGCATTTTGCACACGTTTTCTCTCATCGGCAGCCAGCCCTGCATGGTACGATTCAGCAGGAATTCCGATACCTGAAAAGTAACCGGCCCACTGTTCACACTCTTTGCGGGAGTTGGAGTAGACAATTCCGCTCCCCTTTTTAACCCCTCGCTGAACCGCTTTGATCAGCAGGTCACGTTTTTTATCCGTTTCAGATACCCACCAATGGAGATTGGGACGGCCAAATCCCCCGGTTACAATCTCTGCATCATCAAACTGCAGGTTCTTCAGCAGGTCCTTTTTAACCTCGGGTGTGGCCGTGGCGGTCAGTGCCAGCCACCTCACATCATCCGGCAAACCTGAGAGTTCTTCGCGGATACCCCTGTAACCGGGCCTGAAGTCATGTCCCCATTCCGAAATGCAGTGCGCTTCATCAACGGCAACCAGCCGAATATTCAGGTTGGGCAGTTCAGCTTTCCATCGTTCAGTGGCCAGTCGTTCCGGGGCTATATAGATCAGCTTGTACATCCCGTTGCGGGCATTGACCAGGCGCTGTTCTATCTCATATCCCGGAAGGGTGCTGTTCAGGAACGTGGCCCGGATGCCCCGCTTGTTTAATTGATCGACCTGGTCCTGCATCAATGAGATCAGCGGTGAGATCACCACGGTAAGCCCGTCAATCAGAAGAGCCGGGAGCTGGTAGCAGAGCGACTTGCCGCCGCCCGTTGGAAACAGCACCAGGGTCTTCTTGCCCTCCAGCACCGACCGGATCGCATGCGCCTGGCCCGCCCGGAAATCCTCATAACCCCAATATTTTTTTAAAGCTCTTTTTGCCTCATCAAGTGAAGGATGGTTCATGTGCCGGATGTAGCTGAATCGTTACAGGTGATCGGTTCATTGGGTGATAATCTAAACAATTGATCTGAAGGTACCCAAGTGATACCGGTTTCTAATAAAAAAAAGGGCGCAAGTGGAGAGACACTTGCGCCCTGATTTATTTCACAGAATAGTTATTGTCTATATGTTTACAGGATGGCCTTCATGTAATCCTTGCGCATCTGTGCAATGGCAGAGATACTGATTCCTACCGGGCAAACCGCCTCACACTCGGCAAAGTTGGAGCAGTCGCCAAAGCCCTCTTTCTCCATCTGTTCAACCATCGCAATGGTACGTTTTTCACGCTCCGGTTGACCCTGGGGAAGGCTGTTCAGGTGGGCTATTTTTGCCCCGGTAAAGAGAGATGCCGACGAGTTCGGACAGGCAGCCACACAGGCGCCGCAGCCGATACACGTTGCATAGTCGAATGCCTCATCAGAAATCGTCTTTTTAACCGGAATCAGGTTGGCTTCAGGGGCCTGTCCCGTATTCACAGAAACATATCCGCCCGCTTCGATGATGCGGTCAAATGCCGTCCGATCCACAACCAGGTCTTTAATGACCGGGAATGCAGCTGCACGGGGCGGTTCAATGACAATGGTATCACCGTCATTGTAATTCCTCATATGAAGCTGGCAGGCAGCCGTCTTATGCTTGGGTCCGTGTGCACGGCCGTTGATTACCATATTGCAGGATCCGCAGATCCCCTCACGGCAGTCATAGTCAAACTCTACAGGATCGATTCCTTGCCTGATCAGCTCTTCGTTCAATACATCGAGCATCTCCAGAAATGACATATGTTCGTTCACATTATCCAGTTTGTAGTCCTGGAAACCCCCTTCATCTTGGGCGTTTTTTTGTCGCCAGACTTTCAGGTTAATTGTCATAGTACTCATATCAGATCCTGTTATTTGTAACTTCTTTGTTTCAGTTCCACAAATTCAAAGTTCAGGTCTTCTTTGTGGAGTTTGGTTTCAAGTTTGCCGTTGACTCCCAGGTATTCCCAGGCAGCCACATAAGCGTAATCCTTGTCATTACGGATCGCTTCACCTTCATCCGACTGGTATTCATCCCTGAGGTGGCATCCGCACGACTCTTCGCGATCGAGTGCATCAAGTGCCATCAGTTCGGCCAGTTCAAAGAAATCGGCTACGCGGGCTGCGAATTCCAGATACTTGTTGAAGTAGCTCGCCTCGCCCGGAACTTTCACATCCTTCCAGAACTCCTCACGCAGGGCCCTGATCTCCTCAATTGCCTGCTCAAGCCCCTCCTTATTGCGGGAGATGCCCACCTTATCCCACATGATCTTGCCCAGTTCTCTGTGGAATTCAATGACAGACTTGTTTCCTTTGACGGCAAGAAGCCTGTCAAGCTGATCCTGAGACGCTTTAGCCGCTTCATTGAACGCATCATTATCGGTCGAAACCTTCTCAAGCGATTCGCCTGCAATGTAGTTTCCAACGGTATACGGCACAATAAAGTAACCGTCTGAAAGTCCCTGCATCAGGGCACTTGCACCGAGTCGGTTGGCGCCGTGATCCGAGAAGTTCGCCTCACCTGCCACAAACAGTCCGGGGATGTTGCTCATCAGGTTATAGTCGACCCAGAGCCCCCCCATTGTATAGTGAACGGCCGGGAAAATCCTCATCGGCACTTCATACGGATTGTCGTCGGTAATATTCTGATACATGTCGAAGAGGTTGCCGTACCGGGCTTCGATCGCCTCTTTACCGTCACGCTTGATCGCATCACGGAAATCGAGGTAAACGGCCAGGCCGGTATCACCCACGCCCAGTCCCTCATCGGTCACCATTTTCGCATTTCGCGAAGCCACATCACGCGGCACCAGGTTTCCGAAGCTCGGATAGCGCTCTTCCAGGTAGTAGTAGCGTTCCTCTTCCGGGATGTCGTTTGGCGGACGCTTATCGCCTTTCTTGCGCGGAACCCATACACGTCCGTCATTCCTCAGACTCTCACTCATCAGTGTCAGTTTCGACTGATAGTCGCCTGATACCGGGATACATGTCGGGTGTATCTGCACATAGCACGGATTAGCAAATGCGGCACCCCGCTTGTGACATCTCCAGGCAGCGGTCACATTTGAATTCTTTGCGTTGGTCGACAGGTAGAAAACATTCCCGTAGCCGCCGGTACACAGTACAACGGCATCCGCTTCATATTTGTTGATCGATCCGTCTACCAGGTTTCGTGTGATGATGCCGCGGGCTTTGCCGTCGACCAAAACAAGGTCGAGCATCTCATGGCGAGGGTAGTTTTTAATCTTGCCTGCATGAACCTGACGCATCATCGCCTGATAGGCGCCCAGAAGAAGCTGCTGGCCGGTCTGACCGCGCGAATAGAATGTACGCGACACCTGTGCACCGCCAAAAGAGCGGTTATCCAGGAGTCCGCCATAGTCACGGCCAAATGGCACACCCTGTGCCACAGCCTGGTCGATGATATGATTGGAATTTTCAGCCAGGCGGTAGACATTTGCTTCCCGGCTTCTGTAATCACCACCTTTAATGGTGTCATAGAAGAGACGCCACACGCTGTCGCCGTCATTCTGATAATTTTTTGCAGCATTGATTCCGCCCTGTGCAGCAATACTGTGAGCGCGGCGGGCTGAATCGGTAATACAGAACGTTTTCACATTATATCCAAGCTCTGCAAGGCTGGCGGCAGCCGATGCACCGGCAAGTCCGGTTCCGACAACAATGATGTTGTGCTTCCTCTTATTGTTGGGAGCCACCAGTTTAATATCCTGCAAGTGCTTTTCCCACTTTTTCTCAAGCGGTCCTTTAGGTACGTTAGAATCTAATTTCATAATGGTAGATGTGGATTTACAAAATGATTATTGGCACTGAATGAGAGCTGCTTCACAACCGCCGCCAAAATAGATGTAGAGCGGCATAAAGAGGAATCCGATGGCAAGAACAACTGCCAGAACACCTCCTGCGGTGTAGATCAGTGCAGAAGCTTTCTTGCTCTTCATACCCAGGGAAGTAAATGCACTCCAGATTCCGTGTCCCAGGTGTGCACCCAGCAGCAGCATTACAAATGCATAGCTAAATGCGTACACTGCACTGTTTGCAAAGGTATCGATCACCAGGCCTTTGATATCTGCGGCTTCACGGCCGTCAATCAAAACGGTTTGTGTCTCACCCAGTGCAAAGGTGTTCACATGAAAAATGACAAAGACCAGAAGTACAACTCCGGTAAAGGCCATGGTTCTTGAACTCAGACTCTGTTTGCTGGGTCCTCCTTTGCTGCTATACACCTGGTAGTTCTGTGGACGAGCCTTGCGCTTCTTCAGCCAGATGGAGATACCGATCCAGGCATGAACCAGAAAGATCGCTACCAATCCAACACGAGCAATCCACAAAAGCGGACCGAAATCATGCAGCATTAAAGAGTAGCGGTTCATCGCATCCGGCTCCCCGAAAATGGCCAGGTTGCCTCCCAGATGAAAAATGATAAACAAGACGAGCAGAATCCCGGTTGCCCCGGACAAAATTTTGCGCCCAACCTGTGAGGTCGCTGCTTGTAGTAAAGTTGGCATACTGTAGATTTTATATTTACGTGACTAGTTAGTTGAATTATTATTGTTCAAATAAACAATCAACACTATTTTACGGTTCCTTATTATAGACTTTAAAAGTCGTTTCTTTTCGCATAAAAGGCAAGGCAGAAGCGCTTCCGAACCCTCTGCCGCCCTTATTCAGAAAAGGTCTAAATTGCATTCTATCCACAATCTCCCGGAGCCACTTTTTTTGAAAACAGTTACACAGATTTTTAAAAGCGATTATCGTATTAAAGGTTCAAAATTTCTGGGATACCTCTGTCCTGCAGCTTCTCTGGATGAAATCAACACAGCCCTTGCGTCTGTCAGGGAGGAGCACCCCACTGCCACCCATCACTGCTATGCGTGGCGTATAAACCCAAACGAGCCCGAGGAGTTTGACCAGGATGACGGCGAACCGAAAGGCAGCGCCGGCATGCCGATTTTAAATGCCATGAGGTCGGCCAGCCTGATCAACGCGGTCATCATCTCCGTACGCTATTTCGGTGGAACCAAATTGGGAAAAGCCGGTTTGATCGATGCCTATGGAACCTCAGCAAAACGCACCATTGATAGCGCACAGACACACCGGGTGGTCCCGATCCGGCAATACCGCATCCACTACGGGTATGAGCACCAGGGGCTGATCGATAAGTTCAAAAATGACTTTCCGGTCATCGAACTGGATGCATCCTACCTGGAAACGGTGAAAAGCGTATTGGGCTGTCCGGAAGAGCTGGCCGAACAGTTTGAGGGAAACCTGCGCGCATCCGAACATCTGTTTCACGACCTGGAGATGATCGGCCCCTCATTTCATATTCAAAAATAAGAGGCTGAAAAACAGGACAACTCTTATTACCTTAAAAACAAAAACCTATGAAAATATACACCAGGAAAGGAGACCGGGGAATGACCTCCCTGTTCGGGGGAGCCAAAGTGGAGAAGAACAGCCTTCGAATTCAGGCCTATGGCACGGTCGATGAGCTGAACTCCTTGCTGGGTGTCGTTTTGACTCACCCGGTAAGCGGCCGCGGACAGCAGATACTGAACGAACTCCAGTCGCAGCTTTTTGTACTGGGTGCCGATCTGGCAACCCTTCAGTCAAAGAGCTCAAAAATTGACCGCATTCAGCCGGGCGATATCGAAAAGCTGGAAGCATGGATTGATGAACTGGAAGAGGATCTTGCACCGCTCACCAGTTTTATCCTGCCGGGCGGGGCTCCTGCAGGCGCAACCCTCCACCTGGCCCGTACGGTCTGCCGCCGGGCCGAGAGACATACCGTAGCGCTCAAGCAGAACGACCCGATTTCGAACGAGGTGATCATCTATCTGAACCGGCTCTCCGACCTGCTCTTTGTCATGGCCCGATACGAAAACATGTCGGCCGGCGCAGCAGAGACCCCCTGGCAGCCCAGGAAAAAATAACTTTCATCAACATCATCTACCTGAATACAACCCATTTAAAATAATCACTCCCTATGGCATTAATGATCTCGGTATCGGGAATCCGCGGAATTTTCGGATCCCATCTCACTCCCCAGAACCTGGTAACTTTCACATCGGCCTACGGCACCTGGCTCAGCGGCGGCACGGTGGTTGTCGGGCGTGATTCGCGGGTTACCGGACAGATTTGTGAGGATATCGTCTGTGCAACCCTTCAAAGTGTTGGGTGCGATGTCATAAAGGTCGGGATTGCGCCCACCCCCACCGTGGCCATGGGAGTCCTGAAACATCAGGCAGACGGTGGAATTATCCTGACTGCCAGCCACAATCCGGCCCAATGGAATGCCCTCAAACTCCTGAACAGCAACAGTGAATTCCTGGATGCCGCACAGGGCAAAGCCGTTCTTGACCTGGCCGAAAATGGCGAGTTCAGCTACCGCATGTACGATGAGATCGGAACCGTAACGGAAGATCCCGATGCGATTGCCGGCCATATCGATGAAATTTTGAACCTTCCCTATATCGATGCCAATCTGATCAGGAAGAAAAAGTTTACAGTGGCCGTTGATGCGGTGAACGGGGCAGCTTCAGAAGCCCTGCCTCAACTGCTTGAAGCATTGGGTGCCGATGTCAGGTGCATCCATTGTGAGCCGAACGGACTCTTTCCCCACAATCCCGAGCCGCTGCCTGAAAATTTGACTGAAATCTGTGAATTTGTTCAGAAGAACCGTTGCGACCTGGGGGTCGTGACCGATCCCGACGGCGACCGCCTCGCCCTGGTTGATGAAAATGGCCGGCTCTTTGGCGAAGAGTATACCCAGGTTGCCGCATTCGATCTCTACCTGAGCAAAAATCCGGGTGATACCGCCACCAACCTCTCCTCCTCCAGGGCGGCCGACGATATCACAGCCTCTTACGGTCAGACCTGCCATCGCTCGGCAGTGGGTGAAATCAATGTGGTCAAAGTGATGCAGCAAAAAAATGCCTCCATTGGCGGTGAAGGCAACGGCGGCGTGATCAATGCAGACCTCCATCCCGGCCGCGATGCACTGGTCGGAACGGCTATGATGCTGCAGCTGCTGGCCGAACGCGACATCACCGCTTCCCAATATCGCAATACACTGCCCGACTACGAGATGAGCAAGCAGAAGATCGAGCTGTCTGAACTGGGCGTGGATGCCGATCAGCTGCTCGACCATGTAGCCGATCACTTCAAAGATCAGAACCCAAACCGAACCGATGGGGTAAAAATTGACTTTGATGAAGGATGGGTCCATTTTCGAAAATCAAATACCGAACCGATTGTACGGATATACAGTGAAGCTGAAACAGCCGAAAAAGCCCAGGCACTGGCAAACAGAATCCTCTCTGTGATCCGCTGATGATAATGGCTGACAGCACACCGGATAAATTCCATGTGTGTTTTCAGCCTGAAGCTTCTTATTTTGACCTTTTAAATGATTTAGAACCAAAGACTCAGAATGATTACATCCATGACAGGCTTTGGCCGCGGCGAAGCATCTGCCGGCGGCTTTCAGGTAACCGTAGAGATTAAAACACTCAACAGCAGGTATCTTGATATCTCGGTTAGAATGCCCCAGTCTATTCAGCATAAAGAGATCGAGCTGAAAGAGTGCATCCAGGGCAAGCTCTCGCGCGGAAAGGTAAATTTGAACATCAATGTTGAGCAAAGCGCAGACATCGGACCTGACATCAAGCTGAATCAGAAAGCTGTAGAGAGTTACGGAAAACTGCTGAATGAACTGCGTGAAAAAGCCGGAATCAGTGAACCGGTAACGGTGAAAGATATTCTGCAGTTCAATGATCTGTTTGAGTCGAGGGAGGAAGATCCCAAAGAGATTGAAACCATCTGGAGCTGTACACGCTCGGCACTTGAATCAGCCCTGGACAACCTCAACCGAATGAGAATCAAAGAGGGCACCGAACTCAAGGAGGATCTGGCCCATCTGATTGAGGGGATCTCTGAAGGACTTAAAAATGTGATTGAGATCTCTGAAAAACGGGCACCTGATGTGCGTGAAAAGCTGCAGGAGCGCATCCGCAAATTGATTGTCGATGAAAAGATAGACCCCGAACGGCTTGAAATGGAGATCGCCCTGCTGGTCGACAAAATGGATATCAATGAAGAGGTGATCCGGCTTCAGTCTCACCTGAAATTTTTCCTGGAAGCCCTGGAAGCCGATGAACCCGTTGGACGCAGGCTCAACTTTCTGTGCCAGGAGATTAACCGCGAACTGAACACGATCGGCTCAAAAGCCAACGACTCCAGTATTGCGCACATCATTGTACTGGGCAAAGAGAAGCTGGAACAGATCCGCGAACAGGTTCAAAATATCGAATAGTACTGCCAGATGACTCAAAATCGAGGTAAAATCCTGATTCTTGTTGCCCCCAGCGGCGGCGGCAAATCGACCATGTCAAATCGGCTGCTGGATGAATTTGAACAGATCCGCTTCTCGGTCAGTGCCACCACCCGCAAGCCCCGTGAGGGTGAAAAGGATGGTGAGCACTACCATTTCCTCACTAAAGATGAGTTCAGAAAAGGTATCCGTGAAGGCAAATTTCTGGAATATGAAGAGTTTTACAACGGCACCCTCTACGGAACCTTGCGTTCTGCCGTTGAAAATGAGCTAAATAAAGGCTATTTTATTCTGCTTGATATCGATGTACTGGGAGCCAAAAACGTCAAGCAGATGTATGGCGATGAAGCGTTATCCATTTTCATCATGCCCCCGTCCATCGAAACTCTGAAAGAGCGCCTTTTGGCACGCGGCACAGAGACCGAAGAGTCCCTGCAAACGCGTCTGGATCGCGCTGAAGAGGAGATGGCGTATGCTGATTCATTTGATTGTGTGGTTATCAATGACGACCTCGAAACAGCCTACAGCCAGATCCGGAAAAAGGTTTCTAATTTCATAAAATCATAAACAACCGCTATGCCGATTCGCACACTAGACTTGGAAAAAATTGGTGACAAAGAAGGCAACCGCTACGAAAAGATCGTAGCCATGTCAAAAAGAGCCCGTCAGATTGCAGCACAGGAGAAGATGGAACTCGATGAAAAGCTCAAGTATTTTGAAGGGTTTGAAGACGAGGATGAGTTTACCTTCAATGAAGAGCAGGAGAGAATTTCGAAAGCATTTGAAAAGCTTCCTCATGCAACTCAGCGTTCTGTGCATGAGATGCTTGACGACAAAATTACCTACAAATACCCTAACAGAGAGCTTTAATGATGCTCACCGGTAAGCGCATTTTACTGGGCGTTACCGGAGGCATTGCCGCCTATAAAGCGGTCGTTCTGTTACGTGAATTTCAAAAAGCGGGAGCGGACGTACGGGTTACCATGACCCCTTCGGCTACCCGCTTTGTTGGTTCTGAAACCTTCTCCGCCCTCAGCCGGCACGAAGTTGCCGTTGAAGTATTTAACGACACCACACCCGGCAAGGATTGGACAAAACACATTCAGTGGGGTGAATGGGCTGATCTCTTCGTGATTGCCCCTTGTACGGCCAATACCCTTGCCAAAATTGTTCACGGGCGTGCTGACAATATGCTCACATCGGCCGTACTCGCTGCCCGCTGCCCGCTGCTCATCTGTCCTACAATGGATGGTGAGATGTATGACAGCCCGTCGGTTACCGCCAACCTTAAACAGGCCGCCAAAATGGGCTACTATATCCTGGAACCCGAATCGGGGTATCTGGCCAGCGGACTCGAAGCTGTCGGGCGGCTGCCTGAAGCTGAATCGATTCTGAAACAGTCAGCTAAAATTATCAAAAAGCACAGAATCCAGGGACCGCTTACCGGTAAAAAAGTGGTCGTAACGGCCGGTCCCACACGTGAATTTCTGGATCCCGTCAGGTTTATCTCCAACCCCAGTTCAGGGAAAATGGGCGTTGCGATGGCCGAAGCGGCCAGGGCACTCGGCGGCGATGTCACCCTGCTGCACGGGCCAATTACCGCAGCGGTTCCCGACCGTTTACACTCCCTCTCCTTCACCTCGGCCGACAATCTGTTCGAACAGATGAAAAAACATCAGGACGCTGATGTGGTCATCATGGCAGCCGCCGTATCCGACTTTAAGCCTGCCGACCGATCAGACCAAAAACAGAAAAAGGAGAGCACTGATCTGACCATTGAACTGGAGAGAAATCCCGATATACTGCAATGGCTGGGCGATCAGAAGAAAAAGGGACAGATTCTGATCGGCTTTGCAATGGAGACCGAAAACCTGGTGCCAAATGCCAAAGTGAAGCTGAAACGAAAAAACCTCGACTGGATTTGTGCAAACTCACTTCGTGAAGAGGGTTCCGGTTTTAATTCAGACACCAACACCGTTCAACTGATCAGCAGCCGCGAAGAGGTGACATTCAGCGGATCCAAAACTGAGATTGCATCCGCTATTTTAAACCGTATATTCCCTGAATCATCCGCCTGACCTCAATCACGGAATTCCCTTCCCGTTCATCTGTGCCAGCCGGCTCAGCGTGGCCAGTCCCCAGGAGAATACACCTTCCGAATGATTAACCCCCTCTGCCCTCAGGTACTCCAGGTTCATTTTTCCGGCCTGCTCTGCACGTGCAATGAAGTCATCGCTGTTGAAAACCGGGGCAACTCCATCTGCATCCCCATGTACCAGTAAAAGATCGGCCACCGGTATGTAGAAGAGATCATTCTCGGCAACGGCATCCGTAAAATGGGGTTCTTCACCATCGAAATAGCGGGTGATAAATGACTCCGTAAAGAGCAGGCTTAACTCCTGCGGCAACGAGGAGATCACTTCGTCTGCACTGTTGCTGCCGTCAAAAAGCCCGTCAGATATCCGCTGATCATACGGCGACTGAAAATAATCACCCAGATTCCCGGGAAAGTTGTAGATTGTGTGATAGCTCTTCAAAAAATAGGCGTAACAGGCCACACACTCATACTCATCGTCGATATTGTTCAAAATCTGATCCATGGTTGACGTAAGATCCAGGATTGGCGAGCCCATTGAGATAAAATTGATTTGCAGCGCACTGGAACTAGTTTCCATCTTCCGGGCAAGGGCCAGTGAGGCATAGGCCCCTTCTGAATAGCCTGCCAAACCGATCGAATTTCCGGACCACTCGATCCCCTTCGACTCGAGAAATTCCAGGCCTGCCAGTATCATATCATAACCGGCCCGGGCCAGAGTGGCTTCATGCTGATACGGATGAGGAAGGTCTCCTGATACGCCATAACCCAGGTAGTCAGGCAAAAAGACGATATTCCCCAGGGATGCAAAGATCGCTTTTCGGTCTGTCACCGAAATACCCTGATCAACAGACGGTGCTTCACTGTCAGAAAAGATGGTAGCATGCTGGATGGAGAGTAAATTGGGTGATGAAACGCCTCTTGGCACCAATATCGCACCCGATGCATGCACCGGCTCTCCCTGCAGCCCTTCAGTCTGATATACAATACGATAGGCATCCAGGTCGTGCCGGATAAAATCGGCCGCCTCGGGCACACCCGCTGCCGACCAAAAGAACAACAGCGACTGTTGATTGATCGCCCGGTTGTACTCTTCAGATACCAGGTAGTCATATACCGGTTCGGGTGTGGTACCCGAATCGCACGAACTCAAAATGAGCGCACCTACAGGCAGGATTAACAGCAAATAATGTTTCATAAACCTCCGTATTTACCCGTTAAAGTATGGATGCCGTGCCCGGCCCGTTTCCGGCCTCTCTATGTGGAACGGATGTTGATCCGGATATTAAACCGGATATCGTGTGTTGTCCGCTTGAATGTTCTGGACGATTTCGGAAGTATCTGGCTGTATGCATACTCAAAATTGGCCTGAATGGTATTCGAAAATCTGTACCCGACAACTGCCGATCCGTTTATACGGGTCTGCCCTGTTGGCGGACGCGGACTAAAGGAGTAAGCAGACGGGTTGCGGTCAATCACCGATGCATCCTCCTGCAGGGCACGGTCAAGGTCTGCATCGAGAAGGAAACGGCGTTCAGTATCCTCAATATAACTTCCGTTTATGGTTAAGTCTACATTATTTGCCAACGCTCTGAAAAAAGGCATCCTGAAATTGCGAAGTGTGTAGGCAAACTGCATTCGAAGTCCTTTTGAGATCCGCTCAGCAATCTGTGTATTGGAAAGGGAAAGGCTGGTGATATTGCTGGTTTCATACCCAATCTGTGTCCGAAGCCCGTTATCCCAGGTCACGTTGAGCTGAATGAGCGGTGAAAAGCGTTTCTCAATATTCACCGAGGAGGGATCAAATTCTGGCCGCTCATCCTCAACCCTGTAAATCCCAACCCTGCGGGTAATCGGCTCCGAAGCATCATTGTTTAAATTCCATCCCACTCTGTAGAGTCCGCTATAGGCATGGGTCAGTGTGGCTCTCTGCATAAAACGCCCTGCAAATGGGATCAGCCCCTCTACACCGGTCCAGTTCACCCTCCAGCTTGGCATCGGAAAAGGTGTGAAGTTTTTCTGTCCCACGGTGGTTGTGCCACCCAGGTAGGCACTTCGAAACTGTTTTTGCAGGGTCAAACTGTTCAGTACGGTATGACTCTCCTGTCCGGTAATCACATTCTCATCTGCGGCCATACCGTCAAATGCGGTTTGAAGCTGTTTACGAAAGAGCTCTTCATACCCGCCGCCAAAAGCCCAAACACTCGAACTGATATTACCGGATGCACTTAATACGGAGCTGAACTCATCTTGAGGGCTCAGCGTAAGAGATTCGGTCTTTCTCTCATCCCACTGGGTTTGCCAGTTCAGATCGACAGACAAGTTGTTAAACGGATTCAGCCGTGTACCCAATGTAATATTATCGGAATAGGTATTATTTGCAGGCAGCTGTATGCTTGACTGGCCGTCAGGATGTGAAATCAAACGGTCTTGTTCAATTCGTTCGGTGATTCCCAGGCGATAGCCAAACGCAGGTGTAAATGAATCACCGCCAAACATGTCAAAAAACCGGGGTCCGCCATCATACCCTGCCTGCGAGCCGGTTTTGGAATTACTGTAGTTGATATCAATGCTCCGCATGCTGAAAATGGCGAGTAACGTTCTTCGGCCATAGTATCTGACCTGCTCTCCGAATGTATAGCCACCATTCTCATCGGTTGCCCCTCCGGCCTGCCTGGAACGCTGTTCATCCCGGTCTCGTTCTGCTGCATTTCTGTAGAACGGCAATTTATTCAACAAGCTCTCTGTATTCAGCCGCAAGGTGTGGTCCAGACGGAATGTATTCGATACGCGGGCTCCCTGGTTTGACCCGAACGGTGAATTCTCCCACCTGTATCCACCCGAATATCGGGCGTTATAGGTCATCCAGTCTAAAAACCTGACCTGACTCAGACGGGGCTGCCAGCCGGCGGTATAGTTTTCGGAGTAATTGCTTCGCCTGGGACTCAGATCATCAAAAATAAGATCCCTGAAGACATCCATAGATGACGTTGGCCTGAATGCCGTACTGTCTGCCCCGGTAAGTCCGGCATCCTGAACGGAGACCCGTGCCAGGTCAAATACATTCTGCGACTGAAAGGATGTATTGATACTTGGGGTGAGATTGTAACCGACACCCAGGTTGGTATTGTAGGTGAAACTGTGGGTCTGCTGCATCGCAAACTCATCCTGACCCTGCACCGTACGGCGCTTGCGTTCCTCATAAGACCGCCGGGTGCTTGCTGAGGTCGTAATATTGGTTGGCAGCGTGCCCAGTTGCAATCCGCCGACTACCCCAAGCAGAGGCACATCAGACAAGAAACCCAATGGACGTATATATCTTACGCTTCTGAAATTGTGGTTGTACCGAACCGATGCATTGTAATTCCAGTTATCCTGAAACAGATATTCCGGGGATCGCCCGTCAGATGTATTGAATACGTAGTTGACGGTCGTGTTATCGAGCGTATACCGTGCCAGCCTGTTTTGAGAATTTCGTTTCGAGAGGTTAGACAGGTTGATCGAATAACTCTCATGAACGGTTTCAACTTCCCTGATCTGCTGGGAAATCAGACGATCCTGCTGCTCTTCACTCAGATCACCCCTGGATCTGACCGCTTCTTCAAAGTCGGTGAGACGGATATCCCCCTGGTTGGGCAGATACTTCGGAACGGATGTCGATCTGCGGGCAGACAAACTGACCGGCAGGTTCCATCCATACCGATCCGGAATAAAGCTGTCAAGGTTTACGGTTGTAGAGAGATCGTATGCCAGCTCATTGCTCACCCGCCGCTGGCCAAGCCTGGAGTCGAGCGATCCAAACCCCTGGGTTTGACGGGTCAGGTTGGCATTAAACGTGGCAAAATCGGCCAGTGTAAGGGATGTTCGTGCATTTGCAGCCCAACCCGATTCATTATCAAACCCGGAGACCCTCAGCTCGTTGAGCCACAGTTCAGCATTCAGGATCGGGGTGCCCGGCCCTTCCGGGTTATCCGGGTCAAACGGATTTCGAATTCCCATGCCTACCTCCGATACCCTTCCAAGCGACGGATTACCTTTAATGGCTACAACGGCACCCGATACGGCATCTTCCAGAATATCCCCTCTTTCGTACACCTCCGAAAGATTCACTCCCTCCTGGTCGCGCAGCTGCTTGAGCTGATTGAACGCAGCCAATACGACATTCATGCTGTTTTCATCGTATAGCCAGACCTGTTCGGCCTCCTCTTCGAGTTGTGCATTGCTTGCCGGATCAAACTCCTGGAACGGAAAGTTGGGATCGGATGGCGTGACCGGCTGCCGATATTCGTAGTAGTTATTTTCCAGATCATTGCCCAATCGAAGCACCAATTCGGCCTCGCCCCTCTCTTCAAAACCCTCACCATGCACAAACATCCTCATATTTGAGTAGTTCAACAGGTTGAGTCCGCCGGGATAGACCCGTTTGATCATCTGCAGGCTGCCCGGCCCCAGGTTTTCAGCCTGCAGCACGATCGACTGTTCATTTTGCAGGGATTGCAGTTGAGTCCCCCTGTTTTGAGCCCGGATACCACCCCGGGGCTGCCGGTATGGAATGGGCCTGCGATTCGAATTCTCCTCAATATTGATTGTACTGATGCGAAGCTCGGCATTGGGGTCGCTCTGCTGATTGATATTTTCATCCTGACGCCACTGGCTGCCTACAAAGTCCAGGGCCGCAAATCGGAGCGTGAACGGCTGTTTGTATCCTGACATCCAGATTCTGACGTAGGTAATATTTTGAAAATCATTGATATCCCCCACTTTTCGTTTGAACTCATCAAGCGGGATACGAACCTGGTACCATCGGTCCTGCTGCCGGTTGCCCGGCACCCGGTCAACGATATAGGTACCGGGAGTACCAATTTCAAGCCGGTTCTCGTCTGCCGGGTTGAGTTCCACTTCATACTGGTAATAGGCATTGGTCAGGTTGACGGTTGAGGGATTAACCAACCCCTCCGTATCCGGCCGGTTAGTCACTGCACGCTTTTCACTCTGATCGAGCGGGGTGTTCCCGTCAGGATATCCAAGCATTCGGTGAAACCGTTCGTGCAGCGGCAGATCCTGCACCTGGCTCTCTCCGTAAAAGACATAATCATCATTCGACGGGTCATTCCGGACCCTGTTGAACTTTTCACTGTTGGTACCATACTGTTGCCTGACCGATTCAACAAAATCAGCAAAAACTGTTTGTTCATCCAGCCCGTTTACCCCGCCTGAGTTTGGAAGCCCGTCCAGCCCGACATCTTCCAGTTCCCGGTTCTCATTTGAAAACTGCCCTTCAGGAGGAGCCGGATTGGCAGGCAGGGCCGATCGCGGATTTGTCTGGCTGTCAAGAATCAGTGATTCCGGGTTTAAAGCGTGCCCGTCTTCGGTATTCAGTTTTGAATTTGGAATGACATCCTCAGAAATGAGCCCGATGTCGATATAGATCGTCCCGTCATAATCTTCGACCGATGCAGCAGAGGGCAGCTCTCCGCCCGGCAAGACTGGCTGCACCCAAAACTCCAGAAACTCAACATTATTCTGGGTAAAATCCTCCTGTCCTGACGGAATAACCGCCGTCATACCACCCCAGGTTTTCTCCGGAGTCTCTTCCAGCAACTCCCGCAGATTCATATTGTAGTTATATTGGCCCCGGCTTGTCGGATTGTAGTAGACATCCATCGTGTTGATGATCTCCTCCTGCGGGTTTTGCGTCTCACGTCCTGGAAAGACGTCGGTGACACGCACCGGCTCCGACTCCGGTGTAAAATCAACACTGCCCAAAATATTGGAGATATTTCTGGGGATCGTGTACCATGAAAAGGTTGATCTTTTATCAGACCTGTCCAGCCTCGATTGCTGTGTGGACACCGGCTGACCCGGAAAATCTTCCTCCTCAAAGATCGGTTCATCCGGCTCATATCCCGGTATGGCAGCTGGAGCCGCGGCAATATGCCATCGTGTAGCATTCAGCAGGTTGATTTTAATGCTTGCCCCCTCAAAATCATCAATAAACGAAAGCCCTTCCTCCTCATCGGGATAGAGCTCATTATTACGGATTGCACGCCGCACCGCACGGGTTTCTGATACGCCGGGTCGCAATTGCGCAAACTCTCCGCTAAACTCAAACTCCGAACGCTCACGGGTCTGAATGAGCGGAATACGGTCTACAGCACGGGTCAAAAACGGTGCATCGAACCGGGCATTGGTATCAAAACCAAACACAGAGTTTCGAATCGGCTCATCCCCGATCCTGATTTTGTCATCGAGTGGACGTTCATTAAAGCGGAAATAGGTGCCGCCCACCTTAAAATTCTGGGTGATATCATACTCCGCACGAATCCCGGTAAACGTTTTCTGCTCGATCGACGTCAACGCCTGATTCTCATACTCAATGCGAATATCCTGGCCCGGTGCTGTATAGCGTTCATTCAAAATTGTAATGCTTCCGAATGAATAGTCGACCTGGTAGTCTACATTCTCCTGCAGCTGATTTCCGTTTGCATACACCCGCACCGAGCCTTCAACCAGGGCAAACCCAAGGTTGTAATTCTCCTGAAGCCCCCCTCTGGAGGTTCCCCTGAACTGGTAAAATCCATTTTTTGAACTCTGTGAAGCGTTTCGTTTTCGTTGCGTATAGAGTTCATCATAGCTGAGACGGTCAATCTCTTCCTGGGTTGCCGGCGAATCTTCAAGCACCTGCCGTACCCTGCTGCCAAACGGCTCCAGATAGGGAAAGATGATCAGGCCGTTTTGCGGATCGAGTGTACCCGTTCCAAAATCGATCTGATTATCGGGTTCAAGAGCACCCTGCGAGTCTACCCGGTCAAGTCCCAGGTCCTGCAAAAGGGTTGTCGACCGGCCGGGAAGGCGGTCACGCGGAATATTATCCTCTGTAAACTGAAGGTCGAGCTCAAGCGTTTCACGAGTGATATTGCTGACCCCCAGCGAGTAGATATTGCGCATGGTCAATTGAAACATCTCATTTTCCGTGGAGACATTTTGCGGGCGCAGCATTTTCAGAAATATCCGGTCATTTCCGCTCCGGTTCAGTTCACCCACATTCACAAGGGTATTGGTCTCATCGCGATAGGTAAAGGCAACCGCCAGAACCTCCCGTGAGCCCAGCCCGCGGCGCAGTGAAATGTATCCCGATATTTTATTCACCGTATAATCCTCCCCCTCCTGAAGAGGCGTAAAATACCCCTCCTCAAAGTCTCTTGAGTCGGTTACACCCAGGTCTTCTGGCGAGACTCCTGTCTGCGGATCCCTGAAAGAGTCGAGCATCTCTTCAGAGAACGGGTCATTCAGGTTACCCGGCCGCCCGTACGTGCCGTCCGGATCTCTCACAACTCCTCTGTCGGCCAGTGCTACAGCCAGCCTAGCCCCTGCATCAGCCTGTACGCTTTCTCGCAGCACCCACAATTCAACATCGGCAATCTGCAGCGTTTGAGAGAGCTGCTGGGGATTGGCCATACTGGTTTCAAACTCCTGCCGGGTATAGAAATCCATAAAAAAGTGCCTGTCGTCGCTGTAATCAGCTGGCCGGATCCGGATCGGCTGCTCCTGCGAACCTCCCCTGATCGTCTCAACATTGCTCTCTCCATCCTGCTGAGAAACCACCGAGGTAAGCCGGAACGACCCCAGCTCGGCAACCGATTTAATACCAAACAGTGCCCCGCTGCCCCGAATCAGTGAGTTCCCGGTATTCATCGATACATTCCCCATCTCAATACTCTTGATGATCTCATCCTCATACCCCTCATAGAGAATGCTCAGCCGGTTTTGATAGTCAAAATCCCGTTCGGTATCCCAGTCGGTCTGAATGGTCAGTTTATCCCCGATATTCCCCTGGATATTCAATTGCAGGCTTTGATCAAACGTCGGATCGATTCGGGTCTGCTGATCGGGCGGCAGGCTTGGGTCTTCAGAACGCTGTATGGAGGCACCAATATTCATCGAGGCCACGCCGTTTACCCGCAGATTTACCTCCGGCGTACCGAAAATTGTCGAAAATGCCGATTCGCGTCCGCCAGGAATGGCCACACTGAAATCAAAAAGTCCGCGTCGGGTTTCGTCCCTTCGTTCACTTTCACGCATCAGTTGTTGCCAATTCTCGGCAAGAGCTCGTTTTCTGTGCTCAACGGCATACTCCTCAAACGACATCGACGAAGGGTGCCCGCTGCGATACCCGCCGATGGTTCTCTGAAAAGTGAATCCGCCGTCGACCCGGGTGTTGACCATCAGCTCTTCATCGGGAAGTGTAATAAAGTAAACCCTGGGTATCGGTCGCAGCCAGACCGGTGATACGGTTTCACCGTAGACCACCCTGAACGATCGCAATAGCTCCGGATCGGGCTCAAATTGTAGGGTATCACCGGCAGCCGGCTCCAGGCTATTGGCCTGTTGAGCATAACCCCATGGCAAAACGGCCAAATGGAAAAACCATCCCGTGATGAAAACAGCAATAAACAAACGTCGGCTTGGCACTGTAATAAACAACTGTTAAAGCACCGGTTACGATTTGCAACCAGAGCATCTGTTTTGGGGTAAATATATTTTTTTCAGTGTCGTAGCGTTTCTTCGATAGGACCCGTTCTTTTGTTGAATTGGGAAATCTCCACTAGAATAATAAACTCTCTGCAAAGATGTTTAAAAATAGGGTGTTTTGAAAACATTTCATTTTGCCCAAACCAAACTTCAGGAATGTCAAAATAGCTGTTATATTCAGGCATGTTTAATAGCGTACAAACCGAGCTGCTGAAAAAGCATACCGGGCCATTTTTTTTCTGCTTCTTTACAATCATGTTTATCCTGCTCATGCAGTTTTTGATACTGCATGTAGATAAACTGGTCGGTAAAGGGCTTCCGTTTATGATTGTGGCTGAACTGATTCTCACCAACCTGGCCTACATGGTTGTTCTTGCGGTGCCAATGGCCGTTTTGGTCTCTACACTGATGGCCTTTGGCAAGTTTTCGGAGTGGAATGAGCTGACAGCCATAAGGGCTGCCGGAATCAACCCGATTAAACTGATGTACCCCGTAATTCTGGCAGGCACCCTTCTGTTCGGTTTCATGGCTTACTTCTCAAACTACATCCTGCCCGAGTCGAACCATAAAGCGCGATCCCTCTTCATCGATATCCGGATGCAAAAACCTGCATTCGACCTGCAGCCCGGTATATTTTACGAAGACCTTGACGGATACACGTTCCTGATCAAAGAGATTGACAGTGAAGCTGACTCCCTTTACGATGTAAGTGTCTTCCAGGACCCAACTGACAGCCGCCGCCAGGCCTTTATCAGCGCTGAACGCGGACGCCTGGTCAGCCCCGACCAGAATACCCTCTCACTCTACCTCTATAACGGCTCTACAATGAGAATTATACCCGGCGACCGCCGCGGAGAGGAGACGATGGAACGGAGCCGGTTCAACCGGTACAGAATCAGCTTTGACCTGAGCGACCTTACATTTTCACGATCCAATCCGGATCAGCGCAGCCGCAACGACCGCACCATGAGCGCACAAGCCATGCTGGCTGTCATCGATACGCTGCGAACGGAACAGCAGAGGGAAAAGAATAAATTTCTGGAATCGACCGGGCAAAATGTACAAACCCCGTTTTACCAGGAGGTCAGCCGGTCACTGCAGCTGGTTGAAACAGAGGTTGGCGATACCATCCAAGTGTACGATTCACAGTTTATAGCCCTGCAAGACCTTCCCAATCCTTCCTCAAAAATCAGCTCGATCAACCGCGCCATCAATGTGATCGACCGGTATAACTCTGAACTTGACAATCTGAAATCCAATGTCGGGTGGCGCGACTTTCGTGTTGCCGAGTTTATGGTTGAGGTGCACAAAAAACTCTCTATCCCGTTTGCCTGCGTCGTCTTCGTATTTCTTGGAGCACCGATCGGAATGCTCACCCGTAAAGGGAACCTTGGCGTGGCCGCATTGATCAGCGGCGGACTCCTCACCGTCTACTTCATCGCCATTATTCAGGGAGAGAAGCTGGCCGACCGGATGATCATCAGCCCGTTTATGGGGATGTGGGGAATCAATATCTTCTTCCTGGTTTTGGGAATCCTTCTCACTCTTCATGTGAGTACATCCATTCGAATTACAAACTTGTGGGGCGGACGTGAATAAACTGGATCGCTATATCATTCGCAGGCTTTTCACCATCACGATCTTTGTGCTGCTGATGCTGATCTGCATCTTTATATTGATCGACTTCTCGGAAAACAGTGACGATTTTGCAGATAAAGGGGCGGAACTGGCTGAAATCTGGAAGCAGTACTATGTAAACTATATACCGGAGATGATCCGCCTGGTAACCCCGGTGGCCATTCTCGTGGCATGCCTGTTTTTGACCGGTCAGATGACAGAGCGCCTTGAAATTACAGCTATCAAAGCCTCCGGCATCAGCCTCTATCGCCTGGCAGCGCCCTACATTCTGTTTGGCCTGGGAGCTGCCGTTGTCATCAGTTACCTCGATGCATTCGTCATACCTAAATCTAATGCAGAGAGAATCGCCTTTGAACAGCAATACCTTAGCCGTAGCGGCGACCGGATTGACCGAGGCGGTATCTACCGGCAGGATTCTGAAAACTCGATTTTAAACATCAATTTTTATGATGCAAATGCCGACGTCGGGTACAGAATAACCTATATCGAATATGATGGAAATGATATCCAGCGCATGGTCACGGCCAATCGCATGACATGGGTCGATTCCACCTCGACATGGGTCACCAACCGGGCACAAAACAGGATCTTTTCAGGGGTATCATTTGAGGAATTTGAATCACAGAATGAGGTTCTGGAGCTGAATATTTTGCCACGGGATTTAACCCGCCGCACCTCTGATATCTATCAGCTCACCTACCCGGAAGCGATCGAGTACATCAACTCCATCAAGCGGATTGGAGCCGGGGGAATCAGCCTGCCGCAGGTGCAGCTTTTCAGCAGAATGGCCTATCCATTTTCCATTATTGTTGTCTGCCTGATCGGGTTTGCCATTGCCACCGAAAGGAGAAAAGGAGGCAAAGGTTTTTACATCGCCGCCGGACTCTCCATCAGTTTCATCTATCTGGCGATGATGAAGGTCATTGAACCGTTTGGAGCAGCCGGAACCATTTCACCCATGATGGCTGCCCTGTTTCCCCATGCCTTCTTTTTCCTCTTTGGGCTGGGTGCCCTATTGATCGCCAAAAAATAAACCTTACGCTTCAGGCTTGGGTCCCCTGTAGTTAAACGGCATGTCATATCTCTCCTTGGATGAGGTTGAGATCGTGCCATTCTCCGCTTCATACTTGCGAATATTCTCATTCAGGGCCGTTGCAAGCCTTTTGGCATGGTCCGGAGTCATCACAATACGCTTTACCACCTTGGCTTTCGGCACAGCCGGCATCATCGAAATAAAATCGAACACGAATTCTGACGGAGAGTGGGTAATCATGACCAGGTTACTGTAGGTACCCGGCGCCTCATCCTCTTTCAATTCGATTTCAATATTCTTGCCTCTTTTTGGGTTGTTTTTCTTTGGATCCATATTCTTTGATTGATTCTTAAATCTGATATTCTGAATGACTTTGACTGAATGATAAGGGTTTCACTACACAATTATCATGATTCACCCGAAACCGTTTGTGACCGATCTTTGAAAGAAAACTTACTCAGACAGTGCACTCAATAACCCTTTCTGGGTGATGGACCCGTGGGATGCAGACCAGGCCACAACACCGTTCCGAATAACAACAACCTGTGGCGATTCGTGTTTGATCCCGGTCAGCTCTGCAACCTGATTCGACACCGGACGGTTTTTGATCACATCTACGAAGAAAAAGTCGGCATCCTCTATCACAGACTTCATCACATCCTCCACTTTCATCTTTGAAAAGATACAGGTGGCACAATTATAGCTGTGCTTGTAGATCACCTGCGGGCGATCTGGTACATTAAAAATAGCTGCCAGCTGTTCCGGTGTGTCCGGCACGTTCCACCCTTCCGGCAGATCAGGCGTCCTGCCCGCCAATCCTCTGAGGCCGCTTAAAAAACTCATCGCTGACTCCCTAAACAGATTCCAATTTCCTTTGCCGTTTGAATCGTATCACTTTTAAGGGACACTTTTTTGATCTTGTCGGCCACGTCTTCCAGCGGAATGCGCCGGATCTCATTTTGCTGCATTACAATCATACGGTTAAAGTCGCCATCATTGAGTGCCCGGATCGCTGCCGCCCCAAAACGAAGGGAGATCAGCCGGTCGTATGTGGACGGGGTTCCCCCTCTCTGCAGGTGCCCAAGCACCAAAGATCGCGTCTCCTTTCCGGTCCGCTCCGAGAGCTCTTTCTCCAGGTATTCACCGACCCCTCCCAGCTGTTCAGCCTGACCGGGCACTTTGCCTTTTACGAAATGTTCACCTCCTTTTTCGCGCGATCCCTCTGCTGCCACGATGATTGAATAAGTCTCTCCTTTCGACTCCTTATCCAGAATCTTCTCCACAATAGCCTCCATTGAAAACTCGATTTCGGGGATCAGAATCACATCGGCTGAGGCTGAGAGTCCTGCGTGCAGGGCAATCCATCCGGCATAACGTCCCATAACCTCAACAATCATCACCCGCTGGTGCGACTCGGCAGTTGTTGTAATGCGGTCGATCGCTTCGGTAGCGGTGGTCACGGCGGTATCAAATCCCAGGGTGATATCACACCCCCAGATGTCATTGTCGATGGTTTTGGGTACACCGACCACACGGATCCCTTTTTTGCTCAGCCTGTTCGCTATTCGCATGGATCCGTCGCCTCCAATCGCCACCAGGGCATCCACGTTGTGAGCGTGAAAAGCCTCTGCGGCTTCATCAGACCGATCTTCCAGTTCCCACTCACCCTTTTTATTTTTAAACGGCATCTCAAACGGATTGCCCCGGTTGGCGGTCCCCAGGATGGTGCCTCCCTGCATGGTAATGCCCCGAACTCTCTCTCTGGTCAGCGGAATAAACGGCTCTTCGGTGTAGAGGGAACCATACCCGTTGCGAATGCCGACAACCTCCCACCCCCTTCGGATGGCTGAGAGGGTTGCCGAGCGGATGGCGGCGTTCAATCCGGGGGCATCGCCGCCCCCTGTATTGATGGCAATTTTCATACAATCTCCTCCATGAGCAGGTCAAACCCTTCAAGGGCAATCGCTTCTTCGAGGCGCTCCATCCCGAGCCCCTGCCGAAGCAGTACCGGTGTGTTGCCGGTCAGATCGACAATACTGGTCTCATCCGAAGAGAGGGGCTCCTGGTCGTCAACCACCACATCCACCACCTTGTCAAAACGGCTCAGATACATCTGTTTATCTCCATCCTCCGGCTGGCCATACTCCACGCCGGGCATCTTGGCGGTGATAGCCAGCACGGGGTTGCCCAGCTCCTCGATCAGCTCCAGGCAGACCTGGTGTTCGGGCACCCGGATGCCTACCGTTCGTTTCTTTGGGTGCGTAAGCAGGCGCGGCACCTCTCTGGTTGCCGGCAGGATAAAAGTGTAGGGACCCGGTATCAGCCGCTTGATCAGTTTAAAATTGTCATCACTCAGGTTGGCAAAGATGGAGATGTTCTCCAAACTGTGGCACATCACCGTAAGATGATCCTTCTTATCCAGCTGGCGTATCCTGCGGATCCGCTCAATTCCCTTCTTGTTTTTGTAGTCACAGATCAGGGCGAACTGACTGTCGGTTGGCAGGACCATCACGGCACCATCGCGCAGTTCATCCGTCAATTCAAATATTTTCTTTCGATGCGGTGCATCAGGATGCAGTTTAACTCGATATGACATAAGGTATCCTGTTTTTGTTAGTATTTGTTGGGTACTCTTTCAAAGATCCAAACCTGTCAGGTTGTTCCCCGCCCGGTTTCATCTACCTAATCATAATATCCCTGCAGTTCGTTCAACGTTTGTCTGAATTTCAAACACTCCTGCCGGATGCTGGCTGCAAGAGGAAATGTTGCGACTCCGCGGGTTGACCCGTTACCTTTCAAGGTACGAAAAACAGATGGATCTGCCCGCTCAATCCATGCCGGGCTGGCACCGAACAGCACGGGAAAATGTTCGGGTCGATTTTGTCAACGATTTATTCAAAGATTTCGTTAATTCACTACACCATAACACGTTTTAATGTAAAAAAATCGATAGAAAAGAATGGACACAAAAGTTAAAGCATGGTGGCTGGGACACTCCGCCTTCCGACTCGAATCTCCATCAGGAATTGTGATCTATATCGATCCGTTTCTGTCTCAAAATCCAAAAACACCTGATGAGTTTAAGCATCCGGATGATGCTGACTACATACTTCTCACCCATGGCCATGAAGACCATGTAGGCGATACCCTGGAGATGGCAAAAAAGAGTGACTGTAAAGTTGTTGCCCAGGTTGAACTGTCGCACCTGCTCAAAAAGCACGGGCTTGATGAGAAACAGCGCGTAGAGTTTAATAAAGGGGGAACCATCCACTTTGATGACTTTTCGGTGACACTTGTAAGTGCAAACCACAGCTCCTCTTTTCAGGGTGAATATGCCGGTGAAGCGGGCGGACTGGTCCTCTCATTTGAAAATGACATCTGTTTTTATCACCTGGGCGATACCAACATATTTGCCGACCTCGAAATTTACGGTGAGATTTATGATCCGCATGTGATCGCCGTACCGATTGGCGACTACTACACGATGGGTCCGCAGGAAGCGGCCATCTGCTGTGAAATGATCGGGGCAAAAATTGCCATTCCCATTCACTACGGAACCTTTCCGGTGCTGACCGGCGATCCTGAAGAGTTCAAATCGTTTACAGGTGAGTACTGCGATACAGACGTTCAAATACCAAAACCCGGTGAGCAGTTTTTAGGAAGCTGACATACAGCTGATCATAAAATGAAAAAAGATGTGAGGGGCAGCCGTTTGGGTTGCCCTCACATTTTCACGTCAATTGTATTGCCAGGCAATGTGCAGTGACGGTATGCACACCGCACTTGCGTAACTTTTTGGTTACAGATATATTTCCAATGACCAGATAACCCTTTCAAATTCGCCGTTACATGTCACAAGAGCTTTTTTACGCGATATCCGATCCTACCCGAAGGGAGATCATTGACCTACTGGCTGGCCAGTCACTTCCGGTCAATGAGATTGCCAACCGGTTTGAAATCAGCCGGCCGGCGGTATCGAAACATTTAAAAATACTGCATGAAAGCGGGCTGGTTGTTTATCGAAAAGAGGGACGGCAGCGGTTCTGCAGGGCCGACACCAGAAAGCTTCAGGAGATCCTGGAGTGGGCCTCCCGTTATCGCAGGTTCTGGAATGATCGCCTGGATGCCCTGGAGGCGGAGCTCAAAAACGGAGAGTAGCCTGTGGGGTTTGCGGCCCGGCAGTTTCAATGCCCGGCACTTCCTGAAACTTCAGAAACACCCTTTTCTTCACATACTTGTCTGATACGACAGTGTGCCCACAAGCAGGAAGACATCACTTCTGCCCACCAATGGTCTTTCTGATCATTCAAGGCATTCGAAATACCCTATACCCTACACCCTACACCCTATACCTTATACCTTATACCTTATACATAGGCATTCAAAATAAAGAAGATCATCACTCCGGTTATCGACACATAGAGCCAGATCGGAAAGGTCCACTTAGAAACCTTGCGATGGGTGTTGAATTTTCCTGAAAAGGCAAAGTAGTAGCTGGTGAGAACCAGGGGGACGACGAAAGCCGAGAGAATAATATGTGTGATCAGGATAAAAAAGTAGACCGGTCGGATAAAGCCCTCGCCCGGAAACGGGGTATGGCCAACATAGTGATGATAGATAAGGTAGCTGATCAGAAAGAGTGAGGATGTGACAAAAGCCGTCAGCATCCACTTCATATGTGCGGTAAAGTTTCTCTTTTTAATTGCCACAAATCCGGCAAGTATGAAGATGGTACTGGCCGAATTGAGCATGGCGTTGAGGGCTGGCAGCTGTGCCACCCATGCAGCCATCTCATCGGCGGTCTCCCTGAAATAGATCAGCCAGATCAGAAAGAGAAAGGCCACCAGGCTGATCGTTAATATGGTCGCAATCGCTTTCGGCACGCTCAGGCTTTTGATGAAATCGACAGTCAGTTCGTCGGTATTGGGTCGGTTCATGAAATCAGTCATTTGTGTGATTGGGGTTCGCGCACAAAAATAGAGCTTTTTTCCTACAAATATTTATTGAAAACACGGGTAAAGGTAAATTTTCCGGACAGAAAATGATCCGTAATGGAACCGCTTTTAATCCCGTAACCATTGCTAACCAAGCCTGACGCTTGTTTTTCATTATATGGATTGACAACTCTTTATTTTCATTTTTAAATGGGTGTAAAAGAGGGATTTTTTAGTCCGATTTTTCAGCAATTTATAGAACTGTACCCTATCTTTGACAGCAATTGCTAACAACTGCCGACAAGACAACCAATTTAGAATGAGTTTAAATACTCTCTCGGAAACGAAAAGCGGTATGCGGATTTTAGAAATTTCGCTACCTTCAGACCTGTCTTAACTACGGCAATTATTCGAAAAAGAAATTGATAATTTTCAGTTAATCCTATGGCTCAGATTTTTCCAAAGTGGGCAGATGAAGCGCCCAAGCGACTCCTTATTGGTTTAATCATCCTGTTAAACACGGCCGTATTCGGCATTTGGTATTTCTTTTCTCCCGAATTCACACAAGTTGGCTACGCACCGGAACAGCCGGTCCCGTTCAGCCACCAGGTACATGTGGGTCAGCTGGGCATGGACTGCCAGTACTGCCACACCCAGGTTGAGGAGAGCAGATATGCCAATATCCCGGCTACATCCACCTGCATGAACTGCCACAGTCAGATTAAAACAGACAGTGAAGCATTGGCACCGGTTCGCGAAAGCTATGAAAGCGGTGAGCCCATTGAGTGGATTCGTGTACATGCGCTGCCAGATTACGCCTATTTCAATCACTCTGCTCACGTTAACGTGGGAGTGGGGTGTGAATCCTGCCACGGCAGGGTTGACCGAATGGAGGTTGTCTACCAGGCTGAACCGCTCAGCATGGCATGGTGCCTCGACTGTCATACCGAACCTGAAAAACATGTACGCCCCGTTTCTGAAGTCACAACAATGGGCTACTCTGTTGAAAATCAACTCGAAGTTGGCCGTGAACTGGTTGCAAAGCACAACATCAGCGCACCCACCTACTGCCAGAGTTGCCACTTTTAATTGTTTGATCTAATTCAAACCCCGAGTTTCAATCTAATATTCTGAAAAGAATGAGTGATCAGTCAAATCAAACTACTTTCTGGAAAAGTTTAAACGAACTTGCCAAAAACGAAGAGTACAAGAAGTACGCTGAACGGGAATTCCCCGAAAACGCGACTGAAATGACCGACCAGGTCTCCCGGCGCAGCTTTTTACGTGTCATGGGAGCATCCATTGCACTGGCCGGTTTTGCTTCTTGCCGACGCCCCGTTCAAAAAATTCTGCCTTATAATAAGCAGCCTGAAGACCTGGTTCTGGGTGAACCCAACTTCTACGCAACCAGTATGCCATTTCAGGATACGGTTCGCGGACTGCTTGTAGAGAACAATGAAGGCCGCCCTACCAAACTGGAAGGTAATGAAGCACACCCTTCCAGCGTCGGGCGTACCGATATCTACAACCAGGCGGGAATTCTGAGCATGTACGACCCTGACAGGTCACGTTCACCCCGCAGAAACGGTGAAGCGGTCTCCAAAGAAGAGTTTATCTCCTTTGCTTCTGAGCACTTCTCAGACAGAAACCAACGCATCCTCTTTATCAGTGAAGCCAGCTCCTCTCCCACCTTTACAAGGTTGCGAGACGAAGCACTCAATACATTCTCAAATGCAGAGTGGGTAACATTCGAAGCTTTTGGCGAAGAGAATGCACTCGAGGGAACCCAGCTGGCGTTCGGACAACGGCTCCGAACCGTAAACCACTACGATCAGGCAGACGTGGTTGTCGCTTTAGACGACGACTTTATGAGTCCGTATGGCCACAAAAACAGTGTTGAGTATGCGCAAAAGCTGACACGGCGGCGGCGTGTGAACTCTGCAGATGACTCCATGTCGAGAATCTACAGTGTAGAGAACTCACACACCAACACCGGGTCATACGCTGACCACAGGCTGCGCCTGAAATCTTCTGAAATTGAACCGTTTGCCTATGCTCTCGCTGCCAAGCTTTCTGAGAGCGTAAGCGGACTCAATGCATTTTCTAATGTAAACAACAGCTTCACCGGCCATGAATGGGTTGGCAAGCTGGCTGATGACCTCCTGGATAACCGGGGCAGTTCTATCGTAAGCATCGGTTTTGATCATTCGCCGGCGGCACATGCTGCCGTAGCGGCAATCAACCGCGCACTCGACAATGCGGGCAGCACGGTTACCTACCATGAACTGCCATACCTGCAAGACAGGGATGAAAAGCAGTCATTTGTACAGGCCGTTGCCGATATGAATGCAGGCAATGTGGATACCGTTGTACTTGTAGGCACCAATCCGGTATTCACAGCTCCTGCCGATCTGCAATTTGCAGAGGCACTGGGCAATGTTGACACCAGGATTCATCTGGCAGATTATGTAGATGAAACTTCAGCTGCCTGTAACTGGCATGTGAACCGTGCACACTTCCTCGAAGCATGGGGAGACGGCCTCTCCTATACCGGACACCGTTCTGTGGTTCAGCCTCAAATTCTACCGCTCTTTGACGGACTGAGTGAAATTGAGTTCCTGAACATCCTTATAAACGGTGAAATGTCGAACGGTTATGACCTGGTACAGGAGACCTGGAGCCAATACTATACAACCAATTTTACCCGCGAGTGGGAACGCATCCTGCATGATGGGGTGGACAACACCGACGGTTTCGATTCCGTATCTGTCTCACTCCGTTCAGGATTTGCATCCGCAATACGCCCTTACCTCTCGGCTCAGCCGGTTGATGGAATAGAAATTACCATCAAACCCGATGCCACCCTGTTTGACGGACGTTTTGCAAATAACGGCTGGCTTCAGGAGCTCCCCGAGCCGATGACAAAGATTACCTGGGACAATGTCGCCCTGATGAGTCCGGCAACGGCAGAATCCCTGGGGATTCCGCCCGTCAGAAGCTTCCGTTCAAATGAAGTGCCTACCGTGCGTATCACTGCTGAAGGTGAAACCATTGAGATCGCTGCATGGGTACTGCCCGGGCATGCCGATAACTCCATTACGCTTTCTGTAGGATATGGCCGGCAGAATGTAGGCCGGGTAGCCGATGGCGTGGGTATCAACACCTATCCGCTCCGAACCTCTGAAGCCTCCCTTTTCAAGTCGGCAAACGTTGAAAAAACAGGATCTTCATACGAAATCGCTTGTGTTCAGGACCACCACAGCCTGGAAGGCCGTGACATGGTTCGCTCTGCGACGATGGATGAGTATAAGGAGAATCCTGAGTTTGCAACGTTCAAAGGTGTTCACGGTTTTGAAGTTCCCGGCATGAAAGAGGCTCTTGCAAAAGGTGACGAGCGTGGACCGGTCTCACTCTTTAATGAGCAGTACGGACCTGACTACCAGCCTCAATGGGGAATGGCGATCGACCTGAACTCCTGCTTTGGCTGCGGAGTATGTACCATTGCCTGCCAGGCAGAAAACAATATCCCCGTTATTGGAAAGCGGGAAGTTGGCAGACGCCGAATTATGCACTGGATCCGTACAGACCGCTACTTTGAAGGCGATCAGGACAATCCGAAAGTCTATCACCAGCCGGTTCCGTGTATGCACTGTGAGCTGGCGCCATGTGAGCAGGTTTGCCCGGTTGCCGCTACCACACACAGTGATGACGGAATGAACCAGATGACCTACAACAGATGTATCGGTACCCGTTACTGTGCCAACAACTGTCCGTTCAAGGTTCGCCGTTTCAACTTCTTCAACTACACCAAAGAGTATCTGACAACAGGAGACGATCCTGAGATCATCCAGATGGCTATGAATCCGGATGTAACGGTGCGATTCCGCGGTGTGATTGAAAAATGCTCTTACTGTGTACAGCGAGTCAACAGAGCGAAGATCAAATCCAGAATTGAAACCGGTTCAAGAAAACCGGCCGACGGCATCGTACAGACCGCATGTCAGCAGGCCTGCCCTGCAAACGCCATCAGCTTCGGTGACCTGACCGACAGCGAGAGCCGCGTATCCAAAGACAAGGCGAACGAACGAAACTATGTGATGCTCGAAGAGATGAATGTACGTCCTCGAACATCCTACCTTGCTAAACTACGAAATACTAACTCAGAATTGGCTTAACAACCAAGATATTTAATCGCAACAGATTTAACATGAGTAAAACGTACGAATACGTTCCTGAACCCGCTCTTGTAAAGGGGAATCACGATTTTAAAAGTATAACAGCGCTGATCACAGACATCAACATGCGCCCCACCCCCAAGGGATGGTATATCGCATTTGGTATCTCCAATATCCTGCTGCTTGTACTCCTTTTTTCAATTGGTTACCTGATTTGGGAAGGAACAGGAATTTGGGGACTGAATCAGCCTGCCGGATGGGGATGGGCAATTATCAACTTTGTATGGTGGGTTGGTATCGGCCATGCGGGGACACTGATTTCTGCCATTCTCTTTCTATTCCGACAGGATTGGAGAACAGCCATTAACCGATTTGCCGAGGCGATGACCATCTTCGCGGTGATGTGTGCCGGTATCTTTCCGGCGATACACGTTGGCCGTATCTGGGTTATCTACTGGGTATTTCCGCTTCCCAACCAGATGGCCATGTGGCCCAATTTCAACTCCCCTCTTCTATGGGACGTATTTGCCGTTTCGACCTATTTTACGGTATCTACGCTCTTCTGGTATGTAGGGCTGGTGCCTGACCTGGCTACGCTTCGCGACCGCGTGAAGAGCAAGGTTGCCAAGCTGGCTTACGGCACCTTTGCACTGGGCTGGAGAGGCAGTAACCGCCACTGGTGGAACTACGAAAAGTCGTATATGATCCTGGCCGGACTTGCAACCCCGCTGGTACTCTCTGTACACACCATTGTATCTTTTGACTTTGCCGTATCCCTGATTCCGGGATGGCACACAACCATTTTCCCGCCATACTTCGTAGCCGGTGCGGTATTCTCAGGATTTGCCATGGTGCTTACCCTGATGATTATTGTCAGAAAGATCTATGGACTCGAAGAGGTGATGACCGATGACCATATAGAAAAGATGAATATCATTCTGCTGGTTACCGGTACCATGGTAGGGTTTGCCTATCTGATGGAGTTCTTTATCGCCTGGTACGGTGGCGTTGAGTATGAGAAAGCGATCTTTATACTGCGTGCAACCGGACCGTATGCCTGGGCCTACTGGATCATGATTGTCTGTAATGTGGTATCACCCCAGTTCTTCTGGTCGAAGAAACTGCGGCGAAATGTCGCCTTCACCTTTGTCATATCGATTGTTGTAAACATCGGTATGTGGTTTGAACGTTTTGTGATTGCCATTACATCCCTTTCGCAGGATTTCCTGCCCTCTTCCTGGGGATACTACTCTCCAACATTCTGGGATGTCATTACCTATGTTGGAACATTCGGACTCTTCTTCACCTTCTTCCTGCTGTTCCTGCGCTTCCTGCCAATGGTTGCCGTAGCCGAACTGAAGGCTGTCATGCCTCAGGCAGATCCACACAACTATGATGAAGAGACCGGAGAATTTGTACCTCCTAAAGTTGAAATCCCGGAACCCGTAAAAGATTCAGGACAAAAAGGATAATCCGATGAGTAAATCAACTGTTGAAAACAAATTGTACGGCGTACTCGCCGAGTTTAAAAACCCGAAAGAGCTGATCGATGCTGCTCAGAAGGTCAATCAAAGCGGTTACAAGAAGTTCGATACCTTCAGCCCCTTCCCTATCCACGGAATGGACAAGGCGATGAGCCTGCCCAAATCGAAACTTGGATGGATTGTAGGAAGTCACGGACTGATCGGGCTTGTTGGTGCTTTTGCCATGATCTACTATATGTCGGTCATCGATTATCCGCTGAACATCAGTGGAAAGCCGCTGATGAATATTCCGGCATGGATACCGGTCATCTTTGAGCTGACCATCCTGCTGTCGGCGTTTGGCGCTGTCTTCGGAATGTTCTACCTGAACGGCCTGCCGCGGTTCAATCACCCGCTGTTTAATTCAGATAACTTCAGGAAGGTGACTGACGACGGATTCTTCGTCTGCATTGAAGCTGAAGATCCGCAGTTTGAAACCAGCAAGGTGCAGAGCCTTCTCAAAGAGGCCGGTGCAACCCATATTGAAGAGATTTACGATAACTAGATCACCACAACCCATTTCAGAACGACACTGCAAATACAACATCTGATTCCCAATATCGCATTGTGCGATTCAGGTTGTTGCATCTGATTTAAAATTTAATTTGTTCAGACAGATGAAATTAAATATTACACGTATTAGTGCCCTTTTATTGATCTCGGCCACGCTGATGTCGTGCCGTGGTCAGAAATCGGAAAAACCGCCGATCCTTCCGCAGCAAAACATGTATCTCCAGGAGCGTTTCAATGCCCAGCAGGAGAACCCGTTTTTTGAAGACGGACGGGCGATGAGAATGCCTGTTGAAGGCACCATAGCTCGGGGTCAGCTGCGGGATAACCCGGCACTCTATGAAGGTGTGGATGAAGAGGGTGAATACATCGATGACATTCCTTTTGAATTGACCGAGTCTTTTCTCTACAGGGGAAAAGAGCGATATGACATCTTCTGTCAGATGTGTCACGGCGGAACCGGCGACGGCCAGGGCATTATCATGACCGGTGGTTACGGCTATGTACCGGCCCCTACCTTTCACCGTCCCGAGAGTTACAACATGCCGGATGGCGAAATCTACTCTGCCATTGCCTATGGAATCCGCAACATGCCCGGATACGCCTCACAAATCAGTGTGGAAGACCGGTGGGCAATCGTGGCTTATGTAAGGGCACTGCAGAAGAGCCAGAATGTAGGTGAAGAGGAGATGCAGCAGTATGATGTGGATCTTGCCCAGCTTCGCGAAGAGGACAGAATTCAGCGGGAACGTGAAGCCGAACTGGCTGCACAGCGGGAAGCTGCCCGCGGTGAAGAAGAGGTATCGGCCGCGCGCGGCGAACAGCTCATTACGCAAAACGCCTGTAACGCCTGCCACTCTGCCGACGGAACAGACGGTGTAGGACCCACATTCCTCAACCTTTACGGTGCAGAGCGAACCTTTACTGACGGAACAACCGCTATTGCCGATGAAGAGTACCTCATCGAATCCATTGTTGAACCGGGTGCGCTGATTGTAGAAGGCTACCAAAACGTCATGGCGCCTTACACACACCTCTCAGAGGGTGAACTGCAGTCTATCGTCGAGTACCTCCGAACACTTTCAGAAAATTAACACTGAGCGAAAAAAAGTAATAAATTCATGGCTTCAAACAGTCCAAAAATAACTGATTCCGTTCAATTTCCGGCTCAAAAAAATCTGACCAAAACATTCTATGGTGTGGGCGTTGCCGGTATTATTGCCAGCCTGGTTGGTTACTTCCTGAACGCTGATCAGTTTTTCTTCTCATACCTTACCAGCTTTACCTTTTTAATCAGTATCTCGCTGGGTTCCCTGATTTTGATCATGATTCACCACATTACAAAATCGGACTGGGGAGCGGTTATTCGCAGAATTCCGGAATCGTTCTCATCAAACCTGTGGATCTGGGCACTCTTCTTTATTCCGGTGCTTCTGGGCATGTCAAACCTCTATTCCTGGACCAATGCAGAATATGTGGCTGCCGATCCAATTATGGCCGGCAAAACGCCATACCTGAATGAACCGTTCTTTATCATTCGACAGATCATCTATTTTGCCATCTGGGGTTACTTTGGATACAGGCTCCATCAAATCTCCGTGAAAATGGACCATACGCGCGACTGGGGACTCACCGCCCTGCTTCGCAAGCTCAGTGCACCCGGTATTCTGATTTTCTCACTCACCGTTGCCTTTGCAAGCTTTGACTGGCTGATGTCTCTCGACGCTCACTGGTTCTCCACCATGTTCCCGGTCTACTTCTTTGCAATGAGCTTCCAGGTGATCTTCCCGATTATCATCCTTTTTGTATTCTGGATGCAAAATAACGGCATTCTGACCAACGTGATCAACAAAGCGCACATCTATGACCTGGGCGCCTGGTTCTTCGGTTTCACCGTATTCTATGCCTACATCGCATTCAGCCAGTTTTTGCTTCAGTACTACGCCAATATCCCGGAAGAGACCCTCTGGTTCTACTTCAGGCTGGAAGGAAGCTGGGCAATTGTGACCTATGTCCTTCTGTTTGGCCGTTTTGTCATTCCATTCCTGCTTCTTCTGAACAGGGATACCAAGCATAACCGCAAGCTGCTTACATTTGCTTCGGTTCTGGTTATTGTACTGCACTTTGTAGAAATTCACTGGATTGTCATGCCGGTTCTGCACGATCACGGCATGTCTCTGAACTGGCTCGACTTTGCCACGCTGATCGGATTGGGAGGCATCTTTATGGGCCTCTTCTTCCAGCGATTCACCAGCCATAATATGATTCCGGTCAATGATCCCAACCTGCCGGATTCACTCCAAAAACACTATCATCAATAACACTCTTTAACCGAGATTTGATATGAGTAACGGATCTAAAAATTTTACAGAAGAAGAAAAGGCGGCTATTGCGCTGAAAGCTGTTTCCGGTGATGAAAAAACGATCCGGAATCTGGCCGATGAGCACGGTGTTACCGTTGATGATATTCAGTCATGGATACGCGAAACAGGCGTATCTCCCGTTAGAAGTTCAGATGACGAGGTAACCCTTGAGGTTTCTGATGAGTATACCAAATCACTGGAGTACGGCGCCTCATTCGATATGCCGAACTACAAGCGTATTGTATTCTGGAGTGCTTTTGGAAGTGCCGTGGTGCTGCTTATTATTGTCTCTATATTCTATGTACACAATTATACAGCCACTTCAGCGGCCGATGTATCCGCTCAAACCAGTCAGTTCTACGAGATAGAGCAGATCAAAGAGCGTGATCAGGCAACCCTGAACTCGTTCGGAGTTGTCGATCCTGAAGAAGGTATCTATCGTATCCCCATTGATATGGCCATTTCATCGATTGTTAACGAACAGGAATAAATCTTTTACAATGAAAAATACACTGAAAATCACAATGCTGATTTCAGTGTTTTTCTTTTTTTTAGCTGAGTCACTTTTTGCCCAGTTAAATCAATCCAAACCCAGAGAACTGGAAGGGGTTGACGTTGAAGAGCAGCTTGGAGAGTATATCCCGCTGGATCTCACGTTTGCCAACTCAGAAGGCGACTCTGTCAGATTGGGTGATTTGATTGAAGACGGAAAACCGGTTCTGTTAAATCCGCTCTATTTCGAGTGCCCGACTGTTTGCAGCCTGGTGCTCGATGCTGTTTACAGAGTGGTGCAACAGCTCGTTTGGTCGCCCGGCGAAGAGTATACGATCATCTCGTTCAGTATTGACCCGGATGAAGGGTATGAGGTGGCAGCTGACAATAAGGAATTCTATCTGAAATCACTCGACAGGCCCAGGGCTCATGAAGGGTGGCATTTCCTCACCGGAAACCAGGAGGAGATCACCGCACTGACTGAATCGCTTGGCTACAGTTACAGATATGATGAGCGTACCGGTGAATACATCCACCCTGCCAGTATCATGATGCTGAGCCCGGAAGGTAAAATCACACGGTACCTCTACGGCGCTGCATTCAGGGAGTTCGACCTGCGCAACTCACTCTATGAAGCTGCCGACGGCAGAATCGGATCACCCATGGAACGGGCGATTCTCTACTGCTTTACATACGACCCGTCGTCGCAAAGTTATGTTCCCTTTGCGATGAACATTATGAAACTCGGTGGCTTGGCTACCGTGATTATTCTGGGTATATTTCTTGGAATTTTTTGGAGGCGCGAACGCGGCTCATCACAATCATAAAAACTAACGATTTAAAATGAATAGACTCTTTGAATTTATGCTTCCGCCGGCTAAAAGCACCCTGGCCGGAGAAACAGATGCATTGTTCTACTTCATCAACAGTGTAAGCCTTATCCTGCTTATCGGAATTACCGTTGCGATCATCTACTTTGCCTGGAAATACAGGAGAAAGTCGGAAGATGATGTTACACCGGTCATTTCCCATAACAATAAGCTGGAGATCACATGGTCTGTGATTCCGCTGGTCCTGGTACTGATTGTCTTTAGCTGGGGCTATGGCACTTACGTCAAAAAAATCTCTCCCCCATCCGATGCCTATGAAATTCGCGTCGTCGGAAAGAGCTGGCTCTGGGAGTTCCACTATGAAACCGGCCATGTGAGTGTCAATGAGCTGCATATTCCAAAAAATCGGCCGATTAAACTTGTGATGAGCTCGGATGACGTCCTTCACTCCTTCTACATCCCCGACTACCGGGTCAAAATGGATGTACTTCCAAACCGCTATACATCGGTCTGGTTTGAAGTGATGGAAGAGGGAGAATCGATCATCTACTGTGCCGAATACTGCGGTACTGCACACTCGAATATGCTCGCCTACACCTACGTGCATTCTCAAGAAGATTTTGAAACCTGGCTGGAAGCTGCCGGCAGTGCAGATGACGATCTCTCACCCGTAGAGCGCGGTGAAATGCTCGTTACACGCAACGCCTGCGACACCTGCCACTCAACCGACGGCACACGCCTGGTAGGGCCTACTTTCCAGGACAAATGGGGAAGTGAAGTTGAACTGGAGAGCGGTGAAACCGTCACTTTTGATGAAAACTATGTTCGTGAAAGCATTCTTGAGCCCAATGCAAAAATTACACGCGGCTACCAGCCCGTCATGCCCTCTTACGCCGGCTCACTCAGCGACAGAGATATTGATGCAATTATCGAGTATTTAAAAACCTTATAATCAACCATGGCTACTTCTGACGAATCAAAAACCTCTTTTAAAAAGATTCAGGTTCGGCGCTATAAACCCGAAGAGAACCCTGAAAAGCACTATCTGAACCAGGAAAAAGGCCTTTGGGCGTGGCTCACCACCGTTGACCACAAGAAAATTGGCCTGATGTACCTGGGCGCCATCGCCCTCTTCTTCCTGATTGGCGGTATTCTGGCCCTGGTACTTCGTACCGAACTGCTCACCCCTGCACGGTCGTTCCTTGACGCCGATATGTATAACCAGGTTTTTACCCTGCACGGGGCCATCATGATCTTCTTCTTCCTGGTGCCATCGGTGCCCGCAGTTCTGGGTAACTTTGTATTGCCCCTGCAACTGGGCGCCAAGGATGTGGCTTTTCCAAGAGTCAACCTGGCCAGTTTCTATATCTATGTAATTGGTGCCGTCTTTACCCTGGCAGCCATTCTGGGCGGAGGCATTGACACCGGATGGACCTTCTACACTCCGTTCAGCACCATTACCGACGGAAGTATTGCATTGATGACCTTCGGGGTCTTTATACTTGGGTTTTCATCGATCCTGACCGGGGTCAACTTTATCGTGACCATCCACAAAATGCGTTCGCCGGGTATCACATGGGCCAAGCTGCCGCTGAATCTCTGGGCACTCTATGCAACCAGCATTATCCAGATCCTGGCAACTCCTGTTCTGGCCATCACGCTGCTCCTGCTTACCCTCGAGCGTATGATGGGCGTGGGTATTTTCGATCCCAACCTGGGAGGTGACCCGGTACTCTACCAGCACTTCTTCTGGTTCTATTCACACCCTGCCGTGTATATCATGATTGTGCCAGGATTCGGCATCATCTCTGAAGTCATCTCCACCTTTTCACGAAAGATTATCTTCGGATACTGGGCGATTGCTCTCTCCTCACTGGCCATTGCCTTTATCGGCTTTCTGGTATGGGGACACCACATGTTTACCGCAGGACAATCGCCGCTGGCCAACATGGTCTTCTCTTTCCTGACCTTCCTGGTTGGTATTCCAACCGGTATCAAGATCTTCAACTGGCTTGCCACCATGTATAAGGGCTCGATCGACCTGAAAGCCCCGATGCTCTACGCCATGATCTTCCTGTTCCTCTTTACCATCGGAGGATTTACAGGAATTATGCTCGGTGCACTATCGGTCGATATTCACCTGCACGACACCTACTACGTGGTTGCTCACTTTCACTATGTGATGGTTGGCGGAATGGTGATGGCGTTCCTCGCCGGGCTTCACTACTGGTGGCCAAAAATGTTTGGAAAGATGTACAGTGAACTCTGGGCACGTGTTGCCGCCGGGTTTCTCTTTGTCGGGTTCAATATGACATTCCTGCCCCAGTTTGTCATGGGATCACAGGGTATGCCGAGAAGATACTTTAACTATATCGAGCAGTTTCAGACATTCCACCAGTTCTCTACGATCGGATCCTACATTATGGGTATCGGGTTCCTGATTATTGCGGCCTACCTGGCTCACTCCCTGATCAAAGGCAAGCGGGCCGGTTCAAATCCATGGGGCAGCCGTGCACTCGAATGGCAGGCATCTTCGCCACCCGACCTGCACAACTTCCACCACACCCCTGTGATTATCAACGGCCCTTACGATTATCACAAACCGATGTCAGAGTTCCAGCTTGGAATCGCATCCAAGCACAACGGTCACCATGCAGAAGAGTCGGTGAACGTACCTATTGAACCAGCTACAGAAAAAGCATAAACGAAACGAAAATTTAATTATGTCATCTACTTCTGCTACCGAGGAAAAAAAGATGGATCACCTTCAACACCATTTTGTTGATAGTGACCAGCAGTTTGAATCTGCGAAAATGGGAATGTGGGTCTTTATTGTAACAGAGATCCTGATGTTCGGGGGACTTTTTGCAGCTTATATCGCATACCGTGCCTGGTATCCGGAACTCTTTCTGGAAGCCTCGACCGAACTCGATGCTTTCTGGGGCGGGGTAAACACCTTTGTTCTGATCGGAAGTTCTCTTACCGTAGCCATGGCAATCCGTTCGGCCCAACTCAATCAGATCAGGGGGCTGATCATTAACCTCTGGATTACCATCGGGCTGGCCTTCACCTTTATGGTGATTAAGTACTTTGAGTACTCAGAAAAATTCGCAAAAGGGATTACACCCGGATCCAGTTACTCTTATGACGGGATTGCCCACGAAAAGGCCAATATCTTCTTCAGCATCTACTATGTGATGACAGGCCTCCACGGTATACACGTACTCATTGGTATCGGCCTGATGCTCTGGCTGGTCTGGAAAGCCAAGAAAAAGGTATTCCACAGCGGCTATTACACCCCTGTTGAAATTACCGGACTCTACTGGCACCTTGTCGACGTGATCTGGATCTTCCTTTTCCCGTTACTCTACCTGATCGACTAACCAAAAAATATTTTATCTCATGAGTGGACATCATATATCATCAGCCAAGTTTTTGTGGGGAGTTGCTATTGTTCTGTTTTTCCTCACCTTCGTTACCGTAGCCGTTACATGGATCCAAATTCCGGCACCGTGGAACGTAGTCGTAGCCGTGGGCATCGCCGTGGTCAAAGCCACACTGGTCGTTCTCTTTTTCATGAACCTCTGGTGGGACAGCAAGTTCAATACCATGCTGTTTCTGTTGTCACTTCTGTTTTTCATCATATTCATCGGGATCACCCTGCTCGACACCCTCTTCAGGGTTGACCCCGTTCCTTCATTCTAAACGGTGAAGCCAAAGCAAATTTTAGAAAGCCGGTCTCTTACGAGGCCGGCTTTTTTTGTTTACATTTAAGGGCTGCCCGATGGAGCCGATCACATTCTGCCATGTTTGATTCGCATAAACCGAATGTTTTTCAACAACACGGCCTCCGGCTCACTCCATCAATCGGGCTTACGGGCAGGTACATACCATGAACAAATATTCATTCCTGATATCTTTTAAATTCAAAACCAGACCCTCATGAGTTCAAAAAAAATCGGAAACCTGGAACTGACAACCATTGAAGCGGGGTATTTCAGGCTTGACGGAGGAGCGATGTTCGGAGTTGTTCCCAAAACACTTTGGTCTCGCCAGATACCGGCAGATGATAAAAACCGGATTCCCATGGCCATGCGCTGCATGCTGGTCCAATCATCGGCTACCGGACGCATCTACCTGATCGATAATGGAAGCGGCAACAAGTTTGACGAGAAGATGGAGAAGATCTACGATCTCGACTATTCGTCACACAACCTGCTTGATTCCCTCAAAAAAGCAGGGGTTACCCCCGATCAGATCACCGATATGGTCTTTACCCATCTGCACTTTGACCATGCCGGCGGCACCACCGATTACAATGATCAGGGTGAACTTTATGAACTGTTCCCGAATGCAACCTATCACGTAAACAGGCGCCACTGGGAAACGGCTACAAATCCGAACGCACGCGAAAAAGCAAGCTTCTTCCCCGAGAATATCCAGCCGATCAAAGAGAGCGGAAGGCTCAACCTGGTAGACGACAACCATTCATTTGAAAAGGGATTCCGGACAATACCGATGGACGGACATACCATCGGGCAGCAGCTGCCGCTGTTTGAGGATGATCAGACTACACTGGTCTATGCCGGCGACCTCTTCCCCACCGCAGCCCATGTGCCGCTGCCCTGGGTCATGGGGTACGATATGTTTCCGGTTCAGACCCTCAAGGAGAAAGAGGAGTTTTTAAACCGTGCCGCCGACGGCAACTGGTACATCTTCCTGGAACACGATGCAGAGAATGAGGTGATCACCCTGAAACGGGAAAACGGCAAGTTCTCAGCAGACAACATCCTTACAATTGATGCCATACCCTGAAACCATCCGAATCATGACGCATCAGGCTGATCATACCAATTTGCCTGTTGGACGATGTTATACCTCTTTCCGTGGCGCAAACGGATTTACCTCAATCTCCGTTGATGGATGGAGTCGAAATGTTTTCAAAGCCGCAACCGACTGAACCGAATATTTGACCTGCTGACCCGTTATGCCTCTGTATTTTGGGGCTGAACCCGCTGTTAAAAGCTATGCCAGAGCAAGACCAATACTCACATCAAACCACCCTCGACAGAGTCATTTACAGACTCCGCAAGGGGTACTCCATGCTTCGTGCCAGGCAGTCGGTTACGGCTTTCCTGACGGCAACAGGCACGCTGGCCCTCCTCTTCACTCCTTATATCCTGATCGAGAGTCAACACTATCTTCCGGCAGATGTGAAAATCTATGTTGCCGGATTTCTGTTCTTTCTGACCCTGCTCCTCTTAGCCAGGCACTATCGAAAGAACCGCCCCCCTTTTGAAACCTTCATTCAGTTCCAATCCTCTTTTTTGAAGGGGCATGGCCACGAAAAACTGCTGAATGCGATCGAACTCTATCAGCAGCCGGCAGATGAGCGGTCGTCGTTTCACGCCCCGGCCATTGCATCCAACCTGAAGCAAGCCGACCCTGAAGGGGCCCTCTCCGACCTGAAACAGTATATTCAGGATCGAAATGAGTCCAGGAGCTTTAAAAAAATGGGTATTTTTGCGGGCGGCTCTCTATTGGTGCTGATAACCGTCATGATCGTTCAGTTTGAAGGCACTCAGCGGGCGCTTCATTTTTGGGAGAATTACCAGCAGCCCAATCCCTGGAGCTATGTTGTAGCACCAGGCGACACCACCCTCGAGCACGGCTCCCGTTTTTCGCCCGAACTGATCCTGGATACCGGTGAAATCCCCGAACGTATCCTGTTCTCCTATAAAACCGATATCGAAGAGTCATACCGGACGCGGCCGATGCATCTGACTGACGAGGGGAATCATCGCTTTCGGGCACCTGAAATCGAACTGACCGGCAGCATTACATACCGAATCGAGATGGATCAGTTTCACACAGAGTCCTACAGGGCAGATGTACAGATGCAGCCACGGTTTGAAAGCCTGACGGCAACCATTCACCCCCCGTCTTATACCCGTCTTTCACCACAAGAGCGGGAATACCCCTTCTCCGAACTTGCATTCTATCCGGGTTCCGAAATTACCGTTGAAGGCGATCTCAACAAGGAGCTTGAGGAGCTCTCTGTTCGCCTCTCGAATAGCAACACTGAATTTGCTGAACTCACTGAAAACGGACGCCAGGTTCGCTTCACCTTCTCTCCAGATCAATCTGACACGCTTCGCTTCAGAATGGTGGATGCCGACGGGCTGAACAACCGGAATCCCTATACCATCCGATTAAACCTTCGGGAAGATCAGTATCCCGCCGTTGCCCTGCTTGAGCCGACCGGAACAATCAGGGATTCATCACCCGACAGGCTCAGGCTTCTTTACCGGGCTACCGACGATTTTGGACTGACCCGCGCAGAACTTCGCTGGGAATTGAACCGGGCCTTTACGGAAGAGCCGCTGCGCGACCGGATCACGTTGTCAAATCCATCCAATGGCTATTCAGAGTCGTACGAATGGGACCTCTCAGCACTGAACCTTCGTCCCAGGGATGAGCTGACCTTTCACATCCGGGTATGGGACAATGATGAGGTTTCAGGGTATAAATATTCAAACTCCAACCGGGTCACACTGACGGTTCCATCACTGGCCGAGAATTTTGAAGAGCTCGACAGCCGGGAGCGCAATATCCAGGGTGAGTTTGATGACATTTCCGAAAACTTCCGGAATATGGAGAGAGAGTATGAAGAGTTTCTGGAGAGGCTTCGGCAGAATCCTGAGGGCGGGTTTGAAGAGGAGCAGATGCTGGAGGAGGTGCGCGAACGCCAGGAACAGATTGATGAATCGATTCAGAAGATGAATGAGGAGTTTGAGCGGCTGCGCAATGAGATCATGCAGAATGACAAGGTATCTGAAGAGACCCGCCGCGCCTATCGCGAACTCCAGCAGCTGATGAAAGAACTTGACGACCCTGCCCTTCGCGAGGCGATGGAAGAGCTACAGCGGGCACTTCAGGAGATGTCGCCGCAGGAGATTGAACGGGCGCTGGAGAATGTAGATTTTAATGAAAATTTATACCGCGAACGCCTCGAACGCACGGTTGAACTGTTCAAGCAACTGAAGATGAACAGCTCGCTTGACCGGATTGCCGGACAGTACGAAGACCTTGCCGAACGCCTGGAACCGGCTGATGATCAGACAATGCAGGAACTGAAGCAAGAGCTGAGAAATGTACAGGATGACCTGGAGTCGCTTGAAAGCCAGATTGATGGCCTCGATGAAAATCCGCCCCGCAGGGCTGAAGAGCGGATACGCGAACTGAAAGAGCAGGCCTCCGATCAACTCAGGGAGATTCGCCGATCGGTCGGTGAAATGGAGTCTGCACCCGACAGCCGGCCGGGAGATGACATGCAGCAGGATCAGCAGCAGATCAGTGAACAGATGCGTTCGGAAGCCGAACGCTTCCGGGCAGCGATGCAGCAGATGAGCGGACAGCAGATTCAGGTCAATATCCTGGCCCTTCAGCGTGCACTCTATACCCTCCTTGAACTCTCTGACCATCAGGAGTATGTTACCCGGCTTGCCGGTGACACGCGAAGCCGCAGCCAGGGTTTTGTGGAACTGGCCCGCAATCAGAAGAATATCAGTGATCAATTCTCGGTTGTGGCTGATACCATCTTTCAGGTATCGTCTGAAATCCCCGGAGTCCCGAATCAGATCAACCGGAAAAAGGCGGAAGTGGAACAAAGCCTCAGCCGGTCAATGGACTCCATGGTTGAAAGAAATCAGAGAAATGCATCGGTCACCTCGCGGGAGTCTTTCAGCGGCATCAATGACCTCACATCCATGCTGGCCTCCCTGATCGATCAGCTGATGGATCAGCAAAACGGGGGTGGCAGCGGAATGAGCATGCAGCAGATGATCGAACAGATGCAGCAGATGTCGGGCGACCAGCAGATGCTCAACCAGCAGCTTCAGGAACTGATCAACGACATGGCCGGCGACCGGCTGTCGCAGGAGGAGTCGGAGCGCCTCGACCAGCTGGCACGTCAGCAGAACGAAATACGGCGTCAGCTTCAGGAGCTGCAGCGCAGGGGTGTTTTGGAGCAGGGCGACCGTACGCTCAGCGAGCTGCAGCGCATGATCGACGATATGGAAGACTCAATCAACGACCTGCGGGGCGGCATGACCGATCCCATCATGGTTGAACGTCAGCAGAACATCCTCTCCAGAATGCTGGATGCCGAACAGGCACTGCAGCAGCGCGGTGAAACAGAAGAGAGGGAAGGCACCGCTTCAGACGGTTACGACAGAACCCTGCCGCCCGATATGACACTGCAGGAGCTCGAACAGGAGATCCGATCACGGCTGCAGGACCCCAACTACACACCATTCTCAGAGTCATACCGAAGGCTGATCGAGCGATACTTTGAACAGTTGCGCCGTTTTGAACAGAGATCGGGCCAGTAGGTGTTTTACTCTACAACATTTTACAAGATAATGGCTTCGGGGCAGATTACGCCTTATTAATTTTCTTAAAATCTTTCCATATTAGGCCCTTACCCATGAAATCAAAAATCCAACTATGAGAACATATCTGATACTTACTATTGCAGTAATTTTTTCAATACCTCAGGCTCTGACAGCCCAGTCGGTATCCGAACCGTCTGTCGATATTGAGATTGTTGACAGAATTATTGAAGAGGGAATTGAGCGATCCAACGTAATGGAATTTGCCAGCTGGCTGACAGATGTCTATGGCCCGCGCCTTTCCAATTCACCCCAGATGAGAAATGCCAATGAATACACCAAGCGTGTTTTTGAGGATCTCGGCCTTGAAAATGCGCATCTGCACCAGTGGGGTCCGTTTGGCAAGGGCTGGGAACTAAACCGTTTTGCCATGCATGCCAACACCCCCTACAGCTACTTCCCGATTACCGCGTACCCCAAAGCCTGGTCGCCGGGGTATGACAGACCTGTTCAGGGTGAAGTCATTTTTCTGAATGTTGAAACGATGGATGACCTGGAAAAGTACCGCGGACAAATTGGCGGAAAATTTGTGATGATCGACCTGCCACAAGATCCGGAGCCGAGCTGGGATCCGATCGGAACCCGCCTTGATGATGAGAGGCTGCTCAATCTTGCCAACGCTGCACCGGCAGTGCGTGAACAGGAACAGGGACGCCGCGGGCCAAGCCAGGCCGCTCAGGAGCGCGCACAGGTTCGAAACGAATTGATGATGATGATCTGGGAAGAGCAGCCATTGGCTATTCTCGATTACGGTTACAGAGGCTGGTACGGTCAGATTGCAGTCAGCGCAGCGGCCATCCCCGCCGCACCCGGCACACCCTGGGGAGAGCGTCCGCGTGTGTGGGACACCGGACAGGATGATGTCGTGCCTCAAATTTCACTGAAACGCGAACACTATGGACGTATCTACAGATTGCTGCAAAAGGAGGTCCCCGTTGAAATTGAACTTGACTTGCAGGTAACCTTCCACGAAGACGACCTATACGGCTACAACACCGTTGCCGAAATTCCCGGAACCGATCCGGACCTGAAAGATGAAGTTGTGATGCTGGGTGCGCATATGGACTCATGGCATGCGGCTACCGGTGCAACCGATAACGCATCGGGTACCGCCGTCATGATGGAAGCGATCCGAATACTGCGCGAACTGGGTGTAGAGCCCCGCAGAACCATTCGCGTAGCCCTATGGGACGGTGAGGAGCAGGGGCTGCACGGCTCACGCGAGTATGTTGCCGATCACTTCGCAGCCTTTGAAAACGGTGAACTGGTCAGAAAAGATGATTACGACAACTTCTCTGCCTACTACAACTTTGACAACGGAACGGGACAGATCCGCGGAATCTATCTGCAGCAGAATGAAGCCCTGCGCGAACTGTTCCGCACCTGGCTGAAGCCGTTTGAGGATTGGGGTGCCAATACCGTAAGCTGGGGCAACACCGGATCAACCGATCACGTCTCATTTGACCGTGCCGGACTTCCCGGATTTCAGTTTATCCAGGACCCTGTTGAGTACTTTACCATGACACACCACTCGAACATGGACTATTACGAGCGGCTGGCAGAACAGGATCTGAAGCGGTCGGCCGTTATTGTGGCAACCTTTGTTTACCACACGGCCATGCTCGACGAAAAACTACCCCGCAAATAGTTTCGTCACACATATTACAATGGCGTATAAATCCCCTTCGGCCACCGGCCGGCGGGGATTTTTGATATCTGCCCCCCTCTCTGTAACAGCCCACCCCCTCCTCCACTGTAGCCATTCGGATTATGGATCGATCCTGCCTGAGAAATCCCAATGGAAATATGCCGGGGTCTCAATTTTTATCTATATTGACCCCCAAATCGACCATTAAATCACGAACGTACCCCTATGAAATCTCTTCGCATTCTTCCCATAATGATTCTCGCATTCATCTGCTCACTAAAGCCGCTGGCTGCACAGGATCTACTACCCGATCAGTTTGAACAGTGGATTGAAGAAGGCATGGAGCAGTGGGAGCTTCCGGGAATGGCCATCGGTATTGTGAAAGATGGCGAGACCATCCTTGCCGAAGGATACGGACTGCTGAAGCTGGGTGAAACGGCCCGTGTAAACGGTAACACGCAGTTTGGGATTGCATCCGTCACGAAACATATGGTAGCCGTTACCCTGGGCATCCTTGTCGATGAAGGGGTCATCAGCTGGAACGATCCCGTCACAAAACATATCCCCTGGTTTGAACTGAGCGATCCGCATGCAACGTCCCATGTTACCATACGCGACCTGCTCACGCACCAGGTAGGCGTTGGCAGAATGCTGGGCAACAGGCTTCAGTTTATGACCGACAGAAGCCGTGAATCCCTTCTCCGCTCGATGAAATATCACGATTTTGAACAGCCTTTCCGTTCCGATTATGTCTACAGCAACGTAATGTACACCCTGGCCGGTGAAGTGGTCACTCATGTGACCGACCAGACATGGGATGAATTTTTAACCGACCGCCTATTCAGGCCATTGGGCATGGACCGGTCGAACACCAGTATCCACGATCTCGATCCGGATGGAAATGCTGCCTGGCCGCACCAGTATATCAAGGGTGAAGTGGTGACCATTCCCCGCCGCAGCTGGGACAATGCGGCGCCGGCCGGTGGCGTCAATTCGACGACATCCGATATGACTCAATGGATGAAGTTCATGCTTGGCACCCCGGGTGAGTACAATGGAGAGCAGCTGGTTTCAGAGCGCACCATGCGCGACATTCAGACACCCAAGGTAGCACAGAATATCAATAACATCCAGGCTGCCCAGCGCAGCTACGGCTACGGGCTTTCGGTTACCGATTACCGGGGATACCGGGTGCTTTCACACGGCGGGGCAACCGATGGGATGAACACCACCTTTATGCTGATCCCGGAACTCGACTTTGGAATTGTAGTGATGACCAACACCTTCAACTCATTCCGGGAAGCTGTGGCATACACTGTCATTGATCACATGATCGGCCACGATGGCAGCGACTGGAACAGCCGCTACTTCGATAGCTACACCAACCGCTACCAGGCGGTGAAGCAGATGCGCGAGGAGTTTGAGCAGACCCGCATTCCAGGTACCACCCCGACGTATGAAGCCTCTGCCTACACCGGCTCCTACTTCGAAGCTCAGTATGAAGATGCAGAAGTCTTTCAGGAGGATGGTGAGCTCAGGCTGAGACTCTGGGGGGATGAGAGCCTGACGGCCACCCTGGAGCACTGGCACCACAACACCTTCCGCATCGTATGGGACAATCCGGCCCAGCGAGAGGAGTTCCTTCAGTTCGGGATGAACCTGGAGGGTGAGATCGACTCGATGACCGTCCGGTTCACATTGCGCCCGATGCTGCTCCAGGTGGGTGCCTACCCGACCAACTACTATCGTGATGTAACCTACAACCGGTTGACAGATTAAACAATATGAGCAGCTCCGGTGAGATCTCCATTGACGATATTATCCAATTCCTGAAACAGGAACGGGAGCTCTATGGCCCCTACTCCGTTCAGGGGGAAACCGATGCAGAAGATGCAGCTCTTCATCCGGAATCCGGCTCTGCCGGTGACCGGCAATCGCCTCCGAAAGAACGTGTTGAAGAGGAGCCGGAAACAGCCCCAGAGCACGTACCCTCACTTGAGGAGCGGCTTCAGGGGTGTAACAGCCTGGAGGAGCTGCAGGCGCTCTGTGAGGCCGCCGGGGAGCTGAAGACTGACCTGGAGGGAACCAACCTGGTCTTTGGCGTCGGAAATCCCCAGGCCGACCTGATGCTGATTGGCGAGGCACCCGGTGAGCAGGAAGACCGCGAGGGCGAACCGTTTGTAGGGGCTGCCGGTCAGCTACTGAACAAGATACTGGCAGCGATCAATTTTGAGCGGGATCAGGTCTATATCGCAAACATATTGAAGCACAGGCCTCCGGGCAACCGGAACCCCAAGCCGGAAGAGTGTGTACGTTCACTGCCCTATCTGAACCGGCAAATAGAACTGATCCAGCCGAAAGTGATACTCTGCCTCGGTAAAATATCAGGCTCGGTCTTGCTCAACAGCAGTGACTCGCTTCGAAATATGAGAGGAGGATTTCATAAATACATGGGGGCAGACCTGACGGTTACCTACCACCCCGCCGCCCTGCTGCGCAACGCCAAATGGAAGCGCCCCACCTGGGAGGATGTCCAGAAAGTGCGCCAGCGCTACGATGAACTGGGCGGGAAACCCTGATGGGGGTTTGAAATCCCAGGCACCAAATTCCAAACCGGCCTGAAAAACTGATGGCACTGGGACAGAAGGCAAAAGTGATTCGTAGCGAACCTACAAATTTGCACAGAATGCGGTAACAGAACTTCAACAATCGATATTCGATATTCTGCGGTTCTGCGGTTCAATTTTTATTCGGCTTGTAAGGCGAAATTGTGCTTAACAACCTGTTTTAGACACCCCCCCTCAGTCTCGCTTTCGCGTACAAAAGATGAGCCCCTTGTTAGGGGGGAATTGTCCTGTGCCTTGAACCCTGCGCCCTGAGCAGGTCACTCCCCGTACATATCCTTGTAGTCGGCAATGGCCGCTTCAACGACCTTTTCGGCATACTCCCGGCCGTAGACACGGTCGACCGATACATCCGACTTCTTGCCCGGAATGAGTTTATAGGTTCCGAAATAGTGTCTCAGGCGCTCTACAATTACTTCCGGAAGGTCTGTGATATCATGAACATCTTTGTGATACTGATCATTGTCTAGTACGGAAATGATCTTGTCATCGGCTTCACCGCCGTCAATCATATGCAGCCCGCCGATCACGCGTGCACTCAGCATCACTTCGGCGCGGTCGATCGGCCGCTCGCTCAACACACAGATATCGAGAGGATCTCCGTCACCCATATCGGTCTGATCAGAGAGCTGTCCGATGCGATCACCGCAATAGGTTCTTGGGATAAACCCGTAGAGTGAAGGAGGAACCGATGAACTTCGCTGCGGACGGTCAACACGCATGTATCCGGTCAGCTTGTCCACTTCATATTTAATCACGTCAAATGAGGTCACCTCAATAAAGGCATTCACAATTCTGGGTGCGTCTTCGCCAACATTCAGGCCATGCCATGGATGAGGTCGCCATCGGTAAAAAGGGTTAGGAAAGTTCACTTTTATATTCTCAGTTTTTAAAATTTATAAATAGTAATCATAGGTTCTTTTGGCCATTACCGGCCATGGATCGATACTTATTGCATAATCGCATTGAGTTTTTCAAGATTATCTTCAAGCCTAAGCGCTTCGATCACGTCATCGATATTCCCCTTCATGATATCATCCAGGTTATAGAGGGTCAGATTGATCCGGTGATCGGTTAACCGTCCCTGCGGATAGTTATAGGTTCGGATCTTGGCACTTCGGTCGCCGGTTGATACCTGGCTTTTACGGTCTGCTGCACGCTCGGAGCGGATCTTTTCCATCTCCATGTCGTAGAGTTTGGTTTTCAGCATTACCAGGGCTTTTGCTTTGTTCTGGTGCTGCGAACGCTCCTGCTGACACTCGACCACGACTCCTGAAGGTTCATGGGTCAGGCGAATGGCCGAATCGGTTTTGTTGACGTGCTGTCCGCCGGCACCGCTGGCACGAAAGGTATCCACCCGTACATCGGCCATATTGATATCGATCTCGACATCGTCGTTTGCTTCGGGCAGGACCGCTACGGTTGCTGCTGAGGTGTGGACCCGGCCCTGTGATTCGGTCTCCGGCACTCTCTGTACACGGTGCACGCCGCTTTCATATTTCATCTTGCCAAAAACCTCGCTGCCCGAAAGTTCAAAAACGATCTCTTTAAATCCGCCTTTTTCACTCTCTGCAAGAGAGAGCAGGTTCAGCGTCCACCCCTGGCTGTCGGCATAGCGCCGGTACATATCAAACAGGTCGCCTGCAAAAATAGCGGCCTCATCCCCTCCGGTGCCTGCACGGATTTCAATAATACAGTTTTTGGAGTCGTCCGGATCCTTGGGGATCAGTTTGAATTTAATCGCTTCTTCCAGCGCTTCCAGCTCTTTTTTCAGCTCATCATTCTCCTCTTTGGCCATTTCGGTAATCTCGGCATCCTCATTGGCCTCGATCAGCTCGCTGTTTCCTTTCAGCAGGCTGTGTATCTCTTTCCATCTGTCAAAATCATCAACCAGTTCCCTGAGTTGCGTATGCTCTTTGGTCAGTTCGGCATATTCAGCCGGGCGATCATAAATCGCCGGATCAGCCATAGCCTGGTTGAGTTCATCGTAGCGCTCTTTAATCTGGCGCAGTTTATCTTCTAAATCCATTTAACATCCAATTTTTGATAGACCGGAAAGATATTGAATTATCATCTTTTATCGAACTAATTGAGGGGAAAGTCTGAGGATTCTTTTCTGTTTAGCGTCTGCCCCCATCGACCAGCCTCAGGAGCCATCGGGCACCACTCCCTGCGGTACCATCCTGTACCGCACCGCCATCCCGAAACCGGCATCATCGCTCTCGATCGTATAAAGATAGTCACCCTGCATTGCGGCAGGCCGGCGGTCACCGGGCCACGTGAAATGTGCCTCAGCCCTCACCTCGCCAGGCCCTGGCTGAAAGACCCACCAATCAAACCGATCCTCACTGGCTGTGATGGCAGAGACCCAGACACGTTCCCGGTTGTCTACAAAGAGGCTGTTGAGGGCCGGCCAGTACTCCGGGTATTCAGCACTGCCCCGCGTAAGCTGTAACTGACGGTTATGGCCATAATCATAGTCAATCATTCGCCTGGAATCCATTTCAACCCTCTTATACGGCATTGCAAAAACCTCATTCACTGCCCCGGTGCGATCGCGCTGTTCAATCTCAAACTCTTCAGTCCATGCCGTATAGAGATGCCCTTCTGAGGTTAACGCTACGAGCGAACGTTCCGGATAGGGAAGCTGAAAGGGAGCGGGACGTCCGGCATGATCGCCGATCAGGTATTCAGGAGCCCTCACTGAAAAGAGTGGCTCTGACTCAGGCACCCCGTTCCCTCCATATCTGAAATAGGTCGATTTGCGGTCATTGAAATAGGCCGGGTTTCGAATATCCTTCACTTCAACCAGGTATCCGTCTCCATCAAGGGAGGCAAGCGGACGGACCCGAAACGACTCCTCTTCCCGAAAACGCTCACCTTCCGGATGTTTGAAATGGATCGGATCAGACGGCTCAAAGCCATCGAGTGAAAAGGGGGTTACCCGGTTCAGTTTGTCATCAAAGACCAGAAGCCGGCTCTCTCTCACTTCGATATTGCCAATACTCAGAAACTGGCCTGTATCCGTTCCGTATGTGCCCAGCGAGTCCTGCAGCACACCGTCCGCTGAAAATTTGTAAATTTTCGCTGAGTGGTGCCTTTCTCCTGCCAGATAGAGGTTCATATTGCCGTCAACGGCAACAGCCGTCAGATTTTCGATATAGAGGCTGTCGTGGTAGACCACCTCCCGCTCCAGGTGAAACCGGTTTGCCTGCAGATCATCAAACGGCCCGAGCAGATCCCGATACTCACGGTTCGCCTCGTCTGCAGGATTCAGCCTGCAACCGCACAGCAGCAGCAATAACGCCAATAGCGCTCCGGGGATTCTCATCATGATTGTTTGATTCTGCATGGAACCGGCACCGGGCCGGCCGTTTACTCATTAAATAATTAATCGAGAAAGCCTTTTTCTCTCATCCAGTTATCGTTATAGATCTTGGAGGTATATCGTGTTCCGCTGTCGGGAAGGATCACAACCATCAGGTCATCCTTGCCAAGCTTGTTCTCACGCGCATACTCCAGCGCCCCGTAGACAGCCGCTCCGCAGGATCCCCCGATAAAGAGCCCCTCCTCCCTGGCCAGTCTGCGCGTCATGCTGAAAGCATTTTTGTCGTTAACCTGTATCACGGCATCAATCACGCCCATATCCACATTCTCAGGGATGATATCCTCGCCAATACCCTCGGTGAGGTACGGCTTGATCTCACTCTTGTCAAACTCGCCGGTTTCAAAGTATTTTTTATAGATCGATCCCACGCTGTCGATCCCAACTACCCGGATATCCGGATTCTTCTCCTTCAGGTATTTAGCCGTTCCGGTAACGGTTCCGCCGGTTCCCATCCCTGCGACGTAGTGGGTAATTTTACCCCCGGTCTGCTCCCAGATCTCCGGACCCGTGGTCTCGTAGTGAGCCTGTGTATTGCTGGGGTTGTCATACTGGTTTGGATAGTAGGAGTTTGGAATCTCCTGGCTGAGCCGCCTGGCCACAGAGTAGTAACTGCGCGGATCGTCCGGTTCCACATTGGTCGGACACACCTTCACCTCTGCACCCAGTGCCCGCAACAGGTCAATCTTCTCCTGGCTCTGCTTGTCGGTTGTGGTGAAAATACATTTGTATCCCCGAACAGCAGCTACAAGCGCCAGGCCCATTCCGGTATTTCCGGATGTTCCTTCAATAATCGTGCCGCCCGGCTTGATCAGCCCCTTCTTCTCGGCATCATCGATCATCTTCAGGGCAATCCGGTCTTTAATGCTCTGGCCCGGATTCAGATACTCCACTTTTGCCGCTACCGTCAGTTCCAGGTTATCGATAACCCGGTTCAGCCTGACAAGCGGGGTGTTTCCGATGGTGTCAATAATTGAATTGTGAATCATTTGTTGAATCTCTTTGAGGGAAAAACTTTTGCGCAGAATATAGTAAATTTTGAGGCGTGAACCTTAATCAAATTGGAAGTGCCCAGCCAGCACCGCCACCCTTATGAATCGATCATCTGCAGCAGCAACGGGAATTGTGGCCATCACCGCCCTTCTCTCCCTTATCACCGGTAAAACGTCCGTACATGACGAAAATTGGCTCTACCTCGATGATGCCCGGGTAGTTGACGTACAGCTATTCAGCTCCGGAATGCCCGGCGTAGTGCGAATCAATGCCGTAAACGAACCCTTGATCATCACCGCCGGCGAATACGAACAGCGGCTCTCACCCGGCGATGGATTTATCTACATTTATTTTGAAAACGGTGCACTCATCCTGCAGCGAGGGGTGGAACAGGTACGGGCGGATAGAGTCCGCATTCATAATCCAGACGGTGAAATACAGGCCTTCAGCCGCGAATACGGCCACCGCTTCTATCACGGCGATTTTGACATTCGTCCCGCAAATAACGGAAACGGCACCCATCACATCATCAACCGGGTCGGCCTTGAGCAGTACGTGGCCTCTGTCATCGGCGGAGAGATGAACTTCAGGTCGCCCGAAGCCCTGAAAACCCAGGCTGTCATCACGCGAACCTACACCCTCTGGAACATCAAAAAGAGTTCGTGGGACGGATTTCATCTGCGCGATGACGAACAGCACCAGGTCTATCCCGGCATCCTGAAGAGCCGTCCCGACTATACCGATGCTGCTGAGGCCACCCGGGGCGAGATCCTGACCTGGAGCGACAAACTGGTGCTGGCAGCCTATTCGAGTACATGCGGAGGGATAACCGGCAACAACGAGGAGGTATGGGATGGTGACCCGCACCCCTACCTGCGCTCCACGCGCGACCATCAGATGTGCTCTGCCTCCCCCCATTACCGTTGGAAATCTGTGCTATCGAAGAGTGGCCTCCGGCGGTTTATCCGGCAGCGTTACGGGTTCAGGTATGAGCGCATGACAACCAAAACCGACAACAGCGGAAGGGTTTCTGCCATCACATTCACAGACCGTGGACAGCGCAATCTGGAATTCAACGGGAATGAATTTCGCCGGATTCTAAACCGCTACTTTGACGAGGCGGGACTGAAGAGCACCCTGTTCACGATTGAGGAGACGGATGGAAGCTATGTATTCAGCGGACGCGGACTGGGCCACGGGGTCGGACTCTGCCAGTGGGGTGCCAAGGGATTCGCCCGGGAGGGATGGAACTATCGGGATATTTTAGCATTTTACTTTTCAGGCGTAAAAGTGGTAGATTTAAACCATATTGAAGAACAGAAAATAGCCCTCTCTAACTGAGCCATATGTTTTTAGAACTGAAGAAACCCAAAGATTACGATTGCGGAGCCAATATGGACCTGATGATCGATGCCATTCCCAGAATAGACGACCAGCAGGAGCGTATCCGATACGCAAAGCGGGTTGTGGGGCTCATCAAGCAGAGCCACCCCAACTGGGTCGATAAAAACGGAAAAAGCCGGCTGGCATGGGACTACTTCTTCGAACTTGCCGATTACAATCCGCGCGACTACGGGATCGAAAATCCCTTTGAAACCGGACAAGACGACGACGCCCGGTAGTATCTGACATCCCGCCAGCGGTGGTCACCGCTCCTGCCTGTGCAAAATCACCGAAACCGGCTTGCTTCCTCGGCTGACCCCGCTGCCTTGCAACAAGATATGGCAGACTTTTCATTTTGGATTGACAAACTTTCAATTTATATTGAAAGTATTGAAAAAAGTGGCTCCAATGTTTCCATGAGTATTGACTATACGGACTATATCACCCCCACTGAATTTATAGAAGCTCTTGATTCGCATTCTTTTACTTCGTTTTTAAAAGAGGTCGAAAAGAGTTCTGCTCCCATGCTCTCCGTGACGCTTCCCATTGCTCCGATCGACCCGCTTGCAGCACTCGAGCTGAACAGTGACTTTGAACAGCAGTTTTATTGGGATCATCCGGAAAACGAAATCACCATCTCTGCAGCCGGCACCGTGAGGGAACTGCGTGCCACCGGCAAGAACCGTTTTGAAGAGATCTCCCATCAGACGCGCAAGCTCAAAGAAGAGATCGAAGCCTATACGGCGATCAAGCACTCTATGGCCGGCCCGCTCTTTCTGGGCGGATACTCATTTGCTGACCATAATGTCGGCAAAATCTGGAAAACCTTTGGGGGCGCACAGTTTGTGCTGCCCGAGTGGATGATCATCAAAAACGGCAGCCTTCACCTGCTTACCCTGACGATAGAGCGTGAAGGCCTGGAACCCGGCGACATCTACGAAGTGATCATCAGCCGCATTACCGATTTTCTAAATATCTCGGGAAAACTTCAGGGTCAGGAGTGCCGGCAGCCCACGGCAACCACCATTTTATGTACGCTGCAGTCGCCCGAAGACAGGGAGCGATGGACCGACAAGGTGAAACTCGCCAAGGATATGATCCGGGCCGGAATGTTTGAAAAAATTGTCCTGGCACGCTCTGTCGATGTCGAGTCGAAGCACAAGCCGGTCTTTTCGCTGCTGACCCATCAGCTGCGTCAAAGGTACCCGGAGTGCTTTAATTTCATGATCCAGAAGGATACCGATACCGCATTTATCGGGGCCACTCCCGAACGGCTGGCCTCTTTCCGGAACCGTATTTTCAAAACCGAGGGCCTGGCCGGAAGCACCTCACGCGGACGGAGTGCCTCCGAAGATCAGGCGCTCGCCAACAACCTGCTGAGCAGCCCGAAAGACCGTGAAGAGCACCAATTTGTTGTAAAGGCAATTCAGGATAACCTGAAACCCCTCAGCGACAACATTGACAACCCTGAGAAGCCGCAGATCAAAAAACTGAAGAACGTTCAGCACCTCTTTACCCCGATCTCCGCATCGATTAAAAAAGGCATTCAGATCCACGACCTGATCCGCGAACTGCACCCCACTCCCGCCGTCGGCGGTTTTCCGCGTGAAGAGGCGGTAGCCCATATCCACGACATCGAACAGATTGACAGGGGCTGGTATGCGGCCCCCATCGGCTGGTTCAACCTGACCGGCTGCGGTGAATTTGCCGTGGCGATACGCAGTGCCCTGCTGCACGGCAACCGGGCGACACTCTACGCCGGCTGCGGCATCGTTGCCGACTCCGACCCTGACAGAGAGTGGAACGAGACGCTTCTGAAATTCAAGCCGATGATGGACTCTCTAACCGGAGCACACCACCACTATGAGTAGTCACCTGAAGTGGACATCCGCCTTTTTCAGAGAACTGGTCCGGCACGGCGTGTCGCACGCGGTCATCTCTCCCGGATCGAGATCCACTCCGCTCACCCTGGCTGCCGCCATCCACCCGACAATGGAAAAGCATGTTGTACTCGATGAGCGATCGGCCGGATTTATCGCCCTCGGCATCGGCAAATCCACCGGCCGCCCCGCTGTGCTGATCTGCACCTCCGGGACAGCTGCCGGAAACTACATGCCGGCCGTGATGGAAGCCAAAGAGTCGGGTGTGCCGATGATCATCCTGACGGCCGACCGCCCCCCGCACCTGAGAGGCATTGGCAGCTCACAGACAGCCGACCAAATCAAACTCTACGGGGATCAGGCAATTTTTTTCCATGAAGCCGGTGAACCCGCTTACTCAGCCCAGGACCTGAAACGGCTCGGCTACCTGGCCCGCCAGGCGGTCGAAGAGTCGGTGAGGAATGGCGGCGCTGCACACATCAACTTCCCGTTTCGCAAACCGCTCGAACCGACAGATGGGGAACTTGACGCCGAAGAGGAAAAAAATCTCGCAGCGATGCCGGGGGAAGCTTCGAGCGGTGAGGTAACCCCATCCGGGTACAGATCGGAGATCACCCTGACCGGTGAACTGCAGTCCCTGCTTTCCACAGCCCGCAGGCCGCTGATCATCGCCGGTCCTGCAAATCCGCACCACTCTCTGCACGATGAGATCCTCCAGGTTGCCCGGTTGCTCAAGGCCCCGGTCATTGCAGAGCCCGGTTCGGGAGTCGATCCGAATCCTCTGACAATCCTTCGCTATGAGCAGTTTCTGCGAGATGAAGAGGCGCTGGATCGGATGCGCCCCGACCTGCTGATACGCTTCGGCGACCAGCCGTTCACCAAATCCCTGCTCACCGCACTCGATGAATGGAGCGAGACCCCGCTGATCCACATATCAGCCCGGCAGGGCTGGCAGGATCATTCGATGAGTGTACGCCACAGAGTACTGCTTCTCCGGGCCGATCGGCTGAATCTGTCCGGCATCGCCCCGGCTGGCTCTGGTCAATGGCTGAACCTGTGGAAAACAGCCGACGCTCAATCCGAAAAGCTGCTGGATCGGGCACTGTCAGAATCAGGCCGGCTGACCGACGGGCACGTCTTCAAAAAACTATCCGAATCGATGCCGCCCGACTGGAAGACAATGCTCTCCAACTCATTTATCCCGAGGGATATGGCCCTTTTTGGCAAACCTGCTGCAGGGCAGTTTGTCAACCGCGGGGTGGCCGGCATCGACGGCATCACCTCAACGGCTGCAGGTATCGCGACGGGTTTGCATAAGCCGGTCTGCTGCATCACCGGCGACCTGGCGTTTCTGCACGACTCAAATGCAATGCTGACGGCTTCCCAAAGCGATACGCCCTTTCTGATCGCAGTGATCAACAACGGGGGTGGAACGATCTTCCGGATGCTTCCGATATCCCGAAACAAGAAGCACTTTGGCCCCTATTTTACAACCCCCCAACAGGCCGACTTCGAACAATTAGCCGCTGCACATGGCATTCCCTATAAAAAAATCAGCAGCCTGAGTGAACTCGGAAAGTTTGAACCCGAATCGGTCAAAGGAGCCTTTGTGGCAGAGTTTGTGACCGATGCCGGTGAAGCAATGGTTATCCGGAAAAACCTCTGGGAAAAGTAATATGAAACTGTGGACAGACGGAGTCGATTATCACGCGGTTATTCACCAAAACCGCCCGGATCTTCCCTTCCTGCTCATGCTGCACGGATTTATGGGTTCAGGTGAAGTCTTTTCACCCCTCATTGACCCGCTCAACGCTTTCTGCAACCCGGTGACAATCGACCTGATCGGACACGGCCAAACGCAGTCGGATGCAAATCCGGATCTCTTTGCCGCAGAGAGACAGGCAGCACAAATTGAATCGGTTTTGAGCCGGATACAGCTGCCAAACCTGTTTGCCTGCGGATACAGTATGGGCGGACGCCTTCTCTTTCAGTTGATCACACGATATCCGAAGCTGTTTCAGGGGGCGCTGATCGAAAGCTCTCACTGCGGTATTGTCGCCGCCGAAGAGCGCATCGAGCGTGCGGAAGCCGACGAGAGGAGAGCAATAGAGATTGAAACCGATTTTGCCGGGTTTCTAAACCGGTGGCAGGCACTGCCGCTATTCAACCGGACCCCGGATAAGGCACGAAAACGGTATCGTGACATCATGGAGCGGCAGTCTCCGGCGCACCTGGCTGCCTCTCTGAGGGGATTTGGCGCGGGAGTGATGCCCCCTGTGTGTGAAAAGTTGCATCAACTGCAGATGCCTCTCTATCTTGTAGCCGGCAAACACGATCCGAAATATGTAAGCCGGATGGCCGACATCGCCATGATGAACAACCGGTTCAAACTGCATATTGCAAGCGGCGCCGGACACCGGGTACATGCCGGCCGGCCGAAATCACTTTTAACCATTCTGAAAACACTTATCCAAACCGATCATGTCTGACTGGAAAACCGTAAAAGAGTACGAAGATATTACCTACCGAAAACGCGACGGCGTGGCCCGGATCGCATTTAACCGGCCGGAAGTGCGAAATGCATTTCGACCGAAAACCCTGTTTGAGCTGGAAGAGGCGCTGATCGACGCTCGTGAAGACACCGCAATCGGCGTGATTCTGCTCTCGGGCGAAGGCCCGGCAAAGGATGGCGGGTATGCTTTCTGCTCGGGCGGCGACCAAAAAGTACGCGGCAGGCGAGGATATGAAGGGGGCGATGGGGTTCAGCGGCTCAACGTACTCGATATCCAGCGTATCATCCGCTTCATGAGTAAAGTGGTGATCTGCGTGGTGCCGGGCTGGGCCGTAGGCGGCGGACACAGCCTTCACGTTGTCTGTGACCTGACGCTGGCCAGTCAAGAGCACGCCATCTTCAAACAGACCGATGCCGATGTAGCCAGTTTTGACGGCGGATTCGGATCGGCCCTGCTCGCGCGGCAGGTCGGACAGAAACGGGCCCGTGAAATCTTCTTCCTGGGCCGCAATTATGATGCCCGGGAAGCGTACGAAATGGGCATGGTCAACCAAGTCGTTCCACACGACGAACTGGAGGAGACAGCCTTTGAGTGGGCGCAGGAGATCCTCGGCAAGAGCCCGACAGCTATTCGCATGATCAAGTTCGCCTTCAACCTCGTCGACGACGGAATGGTAGGCCAGCAGGTCTTCTCCGGTGAAGCCACCCGGCTCGCCTACATGACCGATGAAGCCGAAGAGGGCCGAAACGCATTCCTCGAAAAAAGAAAGCCCGACTTCCGCAAATTCCCCTGGCTGTCGTTGTAGATGGTCGATGGTCGATGGTAGATGGTAGATGGTAGATGGAATTTCCATTCTGTGTTTTATAATCTTTGCCTGTAAATCCGTGTTTTCGCTGCGCGGCAAAAGATGAGCGTGACTATAACACAACGGTACAAGGTGCAAGGCTCAGGGTGCATGGGAGCAAACCGACAAACAGATAAACCGAACAACTGAAAAACCGAACAACTGAAAAACCGAACAACTGAAAAACCGAGAAAGGGTTTACGGTTTAGCCTTAACCCTACACCGCATGCCGTACACCGTACACCCTAAACCGTAAACCTTTGAAAAACCGCGAATATCGACTGTCGAAGTTCAGTCGCATTATTTCGTTCGCTACCGTGGCTATATCCCCCCGCTCTCAAAACGAGGCCAGGCTCTCCTCTCTGCCCAGCTCTTCAAAGAGCGAGTCATATTTGTTGATCATCCGGCTCCAGTCGAGCTGTTTGTTGATATTTTGCAGGGACGCTTTCGGCAGGGGCTGTGTCTTGCCGGTCAGAAGGTCTTTCAGATGCCGAAAAAGGTCATCTTCCGACTCATAGAGAACGGGAGCATGGAGAAGCGGAGAGTGGAGGCTCTCCGGGATCAGCTCCGGGTAGTGCAGCTGATTGGGCACCAGCGGATGGCACCCGCAGTAGATCGCTTCCATAATCGCCACGCAGAAAAACTCATAGGTTGCCGTAGAGACCACGATATCACCGGAGTGAAGCAGCTGGGAGTAACGCTCCGGATCATCCACATATCCAAAATGGGTGATCTGATCTCCAAACCGTTTCCACGCCCGCTCAAACTCTTCGGGCTTCTTATGCTTGGTGTCTCCCGCCAGGATCAGGTCAAACTCCAGGTCGATGTCATTGAGCCGGTTCAGCACTTTAAAAAACATGGCCGGGTTTCGGTCGAACTGCCAGCGCTGATTCCAGACAATTACCGGACGCTCATTCTCTTTTCGGGTATCGGGATGGCGGTCAAAAAATTTCAGGTCCAGTCCCGGATACATCACCCTGCTCTTCTCCCGAATCTGTTCGACCGTGTTGTAGCTCTTGTCGTCCGGAAAATTGTCCAGGAAACCCGGCAGTGCATCCAGCAGGTCGTTCATATGAAAGCGCGAGGTAAAGAGCAGCTTGTCGGCCGACAACATGCTCAGGTAGTTGATATAGCAGTAGGTCAGGTCACGCTCCTCCCCCTCCGGCATCGGCTGGGTGAGCTGGTTTTCATGCATCACCATAATTTTGGGCGTGTGGGCAAAGCGTGGATTGGTGAGGGCCAGAAACGCCGGCAGGTTGGTCATGCTGCTCACCAGCAGCAAATCGATCTCCTCCTCCACATGGCTGGTCATCTCGGCCAGCTTTACGGAATCACCGTGCATACGCCACTTCCACCCCTTGTAGTTCAGCTTAATCGGAATAATCGTATGGCGCGAATGCTCTTGCAGTCCCTCAAGAAACGCCTTGTGTGAACCGCTGTAAAACGGTTCAACTGCTAAAATGTTCAATGTCTTCGTTATTAGGTTAACCTTGCACGGATTCCGCTCTCAGAATATATAAAGAAAAAATGGTCCAAGGAGCAAGGTGCAGGGTGCAGGCAAAAGGCAAAAAAATGGCGCAAGGTTCAGGATGCAAGTGCAAGGCGCAGGTTGCAAGGCGCAGGTTTTAGGTTTCAGGGTGCAGGGTTTGTCCTGCAAACCGATAAACGGAGAAACTGAAAAACCGAGAAAGTGGTTTACGGTTTATAGCCTGCGGTCTTTATTATGGCCTGACCCTATACCGTAAAACATAAACCGTACACCTTCAGGGAACCGCAGAATATCGATTAGCGACTGTCGAAGGTCAGTTACTCCATTCCGTGCAGTTCTGTGCCTCCGTGGCAATTCAACAGGTAACCTGGCAACATATTGGCCAAAAAATCAGCCCTACACCGTATGCCCTGTACCGTAAACCCTAAACGAACCCCAGAATGTCGAAGTGGAGAACTGAGCCGGCCCCGAACCGTCGGGGCCTTCTCCACTTCTCCACTTCTCCACTACCCTACTTCACAAACAGCATCTCCCGATAGACCGGCAGCGGCCAGTAATCATCGGCTGTATATCGTTCCAGGAAGTCGACGGCATCGCGGATGCGGTTCATTGCCGGAATAATCTTGTCCCGATACTCCAGGCACTTGTCGGTGAGGTTCTCCGCCTGCATGCTGTCCTGGGTCTTTTTCAGGTCGACCAGTGCTTCACCCAGCTTGTTGAGGGCCCCGTTTACCGTCTCCAGCATCTCTTTGGAGCCGTAGTTGTCGAGTCCAAGTGATGAGATCTCTTTTGCGGCTCCCGCCAGCTCATTGATATAGCGGATGGCTGCCGGGTAGACCATCGTCTTGGCAATCGCCTCTGTGGTATCCACTTCAATGTTGAGGTTGGTCACATACTGCTCGGCCCAGATCTCCAGGCGTGAGTGTATTTCACGCCCTGTCAACACATTGTACTTCTCAAACAGGTCGATATTCTTCTGATCGGTCAGATGCGGGAGGGCATCGGCTGTGGTTTTCATATTCAGAAGGCCGCGCTTCTCCGCCTCTTTCTGCCAGCCGTCCGAATATCCGTCACCATTAAAGATGATATCGCGGCACTCGGTCATCGTCTCTACCAGCACCTCTTTGAGCGAACTCTCCAGGTCGTTGCTCTCCATCTTCTTCTCCAGGCTGGTACAGAGTTCATCGATCGACTCTGCCACGGCCGTGTTGAGCACAACGATCGGAAAGGAGACCGACTGGCTCGATCCGACGGCACGGAACTCAAACTTATTGCCCGTAAAGGCAAACGGCGAGGTCCGGTTACGGTCGCCCGCATGCTTTGGAATGGTTGGCAGAACCGGTGTTCCAAGCCCCATCAGGCCGGTCTTCATAGATTTCTTCAGTCCGCCGTTCAATATCTGGTTAATGATATCCTCCAGCTGTTCGCCGATGTAGGCAGAGATGATCGCCGGCGGAGCCTCGTTGGCCCCCAGCCTGTGATCATTGCTCGCACTGGCAATGGCAATGCGCAGCAGGTCCTGGTGCTTGTAAACCGCATTCAAGACCGCCGTAAAGAAGAAGAGGAACTGCATGTTTTCATGCGGACTCTCGCCCGGTTCCAGGAGGTTAACTCCGTCTGTGGTACTGAGAGACCAGTTCAGGTGCTTGCCGCTGCCGTTGAGTCCGTCGAACGGTTTTTCATGCAGCAGACACTCAAAGCCATACTTTTTGGCGATCTTTTTCAGCACGATCATCATCAGCTGCTGGTGATCGGCCGCGATGTTGCAGTTTTCAAAAATGGGAGCCACTTCAAACTGTCCCGGCGCCACCTCATTGTGACGTGTTTTTACCGGAATCCCCAGCCGATAGAGCTCGCGCTCGGCCTCAAGCATAAACGAGAGAACCCTGTCGGGGATCGAGCCAAAGTAGTGGTCGTCCAGTTCCTGTCCGCGAGGCGGCTTGGCTCCGACCAGCGTTCGGCCGGATGTCATCAGGTCGGGGCGGCGGTAAAAGAACTCCTGGTCAATCAGAAAGTACTCCTGCTCACACCCTACCGTTGAGGTGACACGCTTCGCATCCACGCCAAACAGCTTGAGGGCACGCTTGGTCTGCTCGTCGAGAGACTCAACCGAACGAAGCAACGGCGTTTTATGGTCAAGAGCCTCGCCGGTCCAAGAGGCAAACGCCGTCGGGATACAGAGATATTTGCCATTCTGATTCTCAATCAAAAAAACCGGGGAAGTCGGGTCCCAGGCCGTATAACCACGGGCCTCGAATGTAGCCCGGAGTCCGCCGCTCGGAAAGCTGGACGCATCGGGCTCACCCTGAATCAGGTCTTTGCCTGAAAATTCAGAGACGGCTCCGCCTCCCTGGTTCGGGGTGATAAAACTGTCATGCTTTTCGGCCGTTGCACCGGTCAGAGGCTGAAACCAGTGGGTAAAGTGAGTGGCACCCATTTCAGTTGCCCACTCCTTCATGGCCAGGGCTACCGCATCGGCAACCGACAGGTTGAGCTGCTGCCCCTCCTCGATTGTCTTTTTCAGTTCCTGCCATACAATTTTGGGAAGTCTCTCTCTGAGGCCGTCAAGAGTAAGGGTATACTCACCGAAAACCTCTTTTACCTGCATTTGCTGAAAATCACCGTTGGCCTGGGGAGCCCAGCGCCGGGCTGCTGCGAGTGTGTCGTATCGACGAAGTGTTTGAGTCATTGAAGTATGATTGCAGTTTTGTATTTGGGGTTCATAAAACTGCGAGGAAATATATGATCCTTTTCAATCAATTAAAATTATTTCTTAAAAAAAATGTTTTAATTAATTTATTTAATAGATGATAAGATATTATGTAATAAATTTACGTACAGATGGCCATATTTACTTGACTCACTTTAATTATTTATCCATTTGGGCTCTATGATAAAATAATTCTGTTTTACTCCCTTACCGGCCTATTTAATTTGATTTTTTTCCATCTATTCAACAAGCAACAACTGATATCGGCCTATCCACTCTGCCAGGCATGAAACACAATTACCCCAATCCGGCTTTGATATACAGAACTCTCTCTGCCTGCCCTTTATTTAACAACGAATTCTTTACCAGTACTCTTTGCCATTCTCATCAGAATGGCCACTATGAAGATCTTGCGATTCGTCAGATTTCCGATCTGCCTCTTCACCGCCATCACGACGCAACCCCAGCTTACGGCCAATCTCTTTCTCATCCACTGTCGATACAATTTCAATGTCTGGCGAAACGATGGCCTTCATATCTCCCTCCACCCCTTGCTCAACCGTAAGGTATCGGGTGCGAATATCGCCAATGATCACAGAACCGGTTTTCAATACCACACGCTGTGATGCGTAAATCGAACCATCCACACTCCCGTAAACGCTAACCGTATTTCCTGTAAGTGTTCCCCGAAAAGTCGCACTCCTTGTTACAACAATATGCTTATGACTCTTCAGATCTCCGGAAGAGTCGCAGTCGATCAGAATATGTGAATTTGAGCCCGCTCCCAATACGCCATGCACTCCCTCCCTGCGGGAAGGCCCCTTCCCCTTTCTATTATTTGTAAACATACTTCTTCCTGAACCCTCTGGCTCTGTTATTTGAATTATTATGAACCGTTACTGAACTCTAAAGCTCTGACTATGACAGAATACTGACGCTCGTATGAGCATTTCCCAGGTCAATACCAACAGCCACTCCGTTTTCACTGTTGTTTTTTGCCTGAATGCTGTACCCCTGACTTGCCATCAGCATGGGATTTTCCGGAATTTCAATTTTCAGAACACCGCTGAACTCATCATGAAACTGGTTTACCAGGTCACTGTAGTGTGCGCCTCCGCCAACCAGAACCAGCGTTCCCGCCCTGCTGAAATCCTCATCTGTCCAGGTATTCCGGATCAGAGGTGATATCACATCGGCATAATACTCCTGAAGCGCCTCTTTGCGGATATCCGTCAAATCAGTTCGTTTCCGGTTCAGCGTGATGTCACCGGTATGAAATGCGTCGTCAAACTGATGCTCGGTTCGAAGTCCCAAATAGTGCTTCCTCTGCAGCTTCTGCATAGCCGACTTCACCGCATACCGCAGGCCGTTACCGCTGTTAAACGTTCTCTGGATAAAGCCACTGTCATTGCTCATGCCGATCTCAAGTGTTCCATATCCCAGGCTCACGATAAACATTCCGCCGCGCATCTGCATCGAACCATTTCGCACAGAGGTTATCGCACCCAGCAATTCAGGCATAACATGCACATTCCCGATATTAACCGGCACCTCGCGATAGCCTTCACCACCATATGTGCGTGCATCATGCACAACCGAATCAAGGACCCTGATATATTTCACGGCGTCCTCCTCATTCATATTGTAGGTCGAAAATGGAAACCCGGTGGTAACATTGAGCACCTCTCCTTCAGCATATTCAGATGCTTTCAGAAGCGCTGCCTTTAACAATACCCTGTAGTCTACCTCATCAGGTGTGCTGTTGATCGCTTTGTGCGGAGAGTTGCCCTCAGCCAATGCAAGCTTCCCTACAAGGTAGTCGCGGTCATCATGCCTGATCTTCATCCCCTCATCCTTCCTGGATGTGACATTTTTCAGGTCTGAGTTATAACTTTCGAGCACACTTGGAAATGTGATGGTTTTTATGTCCATGTCTATCTTGTATTTAATGATTTGGCAAAATAATAAGCAGTCGTGATTTCAACTATTATATTAAATATGACTCTACAATCAAACCCTTTAGTTGCTTAACCCTAAGCCAAACGGTTTCTCTTCTTATTTTAAAAGCCTTGCCTTTGCTTATACACCTTCGAAAAGCAATTTGTTCAGTCACTCTTGCTGAACCTATGGCGTATCAATATAATAAACTAAATTAAACTTGCATGATAGATTACACCCTGCCAGATAATTGCCCCTCTTTTATCTCCGCATTTTAATCTCAACATCTCTATTTTCAGTGTGAAATAAAATTTACCTGTAAACTCCGACCCACTGTGCCTGAATCATCTGCAGTAACCATCTGGATCCGCGCCGCCCGTCCGCAAACCCTGCCCGCCGCTTTTGTTCCGGTGCTGGTCGGTGCAGCGATCGCCTGGCAGCACCACTCCCTCTTGTGGGATGCCACCCTCCTCGCCCTCTTCTGCGCCTTTGCCATACAGATCGGCACCAACTTCGCCAACGACTATTTCGACTATGTGAAGGGGGCCGACACCCCCGACCGCATCGGCTTTGAGCGGGCAACCTCTGCCGGCAAAGTCACCCCAGGCGCCATGCTCCGGGCCACTTTTATCGCCATGGGCATCGCATTCCTCGCCGGCCTCTACCTGGTCTGGATCGGCGGATGGGTCATCCTCTGGATCGGCATCCTCTCTCTGATCTTCGGCGTACTCTATACCGGCGGACCCTTTCCGCTCGGCTACAACGGGCTGGGCGACCTTTTTGTCTTTATCTTCTTCGGATTTGTGGCGGTTATGGGAACCGTCTATGTCAACACCCTGCAGTGGATGCCCGAGGCCTTCTGGGCCTCCATTCCGGTGGGCGCACTCTGCGTCAATATCCTGGTGGTGAACAACCTGCGCGATGTCGAACAGGACAGAATCAGCGGCAAACGGACCCTGGGCGTGCTTTTGGGCGGCACCGCCCTCAAAATCGAGTACCTCACCATGCTTCTTCTCGCCTACCTGGTACCGTTCGGCTTCATCCTTTTTTACGGCTACTCCTACTGGATCCTGCTCCCCCTCCTCACCCTTCCCCTGGCCTGGAAACGCCTCAGCGAGGTGTGGAACCACACCGACAAGAGAGCCCTGAACGACACCCTGGAGTCGACTGCCAAATTCATGGTCTTCTACGGACTCCTGTTCGCCCTGGGGATGGTGCTGTAACCCCAGCCCCACCGGATGGAGAAGTCGCAAATTCTCACGCTTTTCCCTTATATTGAGGCCAAACTGCAACCGGTACGATCCCCATTGATTGAGCTCTACACATACAGCCTCCCCTTTCAACGGCCGTTTCGATCGGCCGCCGGAGTGTTTCGTTCCCGCAAGGGACTCCTCATCCGGTTCCGCCATCACCAACTCGACCTGACGGCCGAAGCGGCGCCGCTGCCGGGCTTCTCGCCCGAACCGCTCGACGAGGTGATCCGCGAAGCGAAATCGTACGCTGCCAGACTCGACACCTTTTTCACCCGACCCTTTACAGCCACAGAGCTTCGCGGCCGGCTCGCTACCCTCCCCAAACTCCCCTCCCTGCAGTTTGCCCTGAGCTGGATGGGAGCCGGCATCCTGCTCCGCCGCGGTGTCAATCCGTTCGAGGGCGTGCTCAGCCGGCCTTCAGCCCAACAGCTGCAAGTCAACGAGATCATCCCGCAGAGCACCCTTTCCGAGATGAAACGGGACCTTCACCATGCCTTTCAGGCAGGTTTTCGCACCTTCAAGTTCAAAGCAGGGTACCCGGCCGACACACTGGCCCGGCATCTCCGGGAGATGTATCAGGCACAGCCCGGCGACCTCCGCTTCCGTCTCGACGCCAACCGATCCTGGCCCTGTGATGCAGCCGCAGAAACCGTTTCGCTCTTCGACGGACTTCCCATTGAGTATATCGAAGAGCCGTGCCGGTTTGAGACGGATGATCAGATCCGGCAACTGGCCCGCTCCTCATCCATCCCGATCGCACTGGATGAGTCGGCCGGCAGCCTCCCCAAACTGAAGAGTGCACTGAAACTGGATGAAAACCTGTACTACATTCTGAAACCCACCATCCTGGGCAACCTGTTCGACCTTTTTGAAACAATCACCGCTCAAAAGACTCCTTCAGACAGGATCATCGTAACAACTGCACTCGAATCGGCAGCAGGCCGGCAGATGACAGCCGGTGTGGCCGCATGGATCGGCAGCCACAACCATGCTCACGGCCTCAATACCGGACGGTTTTTCAGGGAGGATTTGGCAAGGCCCGACCCCTTCGGCAAAAGCATCCTCCCCGTTCCGGAGCATCTTTTTTACGATCTCCGATTTTCAGAACTGGACACGACCCGCATGACAAACATCCCATTTTCATGAGTAGCCAACCGGACACATATCCCCATTTTACGCCGCCCGGCGGCAGCCTGACCTTTCTGGAATCAGAAAAGGAGAGTTACACCTACTCCGACCTCTACGGTTTTTCCGGCTGGCTTGCCGGTTATGTCAAACAGCACAAACTGAAATTTTCCGAAACGGAACCGCTGCTGATCTGTCACCCGCCTTCTGACGAGGTCACCTTTTTAATCGCAGCCTGTTTCCTGCAAATGATCCCCTTTATGGTGGTTCATGAAGACCTGAGCCAACCCGGCATCCGGCAGCTCAAGGAGCAGCTGGATCCACCGCTCCTTTTTACCGACCGCCCTCAGAACTTCAGTGACACCTTCAGCGCCAAACCTCTGAGGATTGAACCCGGCCGGCTGCACTCAAAAAGCCGGCATCAACCACCTGTAAATCGATATGAAAGCCCTGACAGCGTGGCCGGACTCTTTCTCACCTCCGGATCTACCGGATTGGCAAAGATTGTCCCGGTGAAACGGCGCCAGGTCTTCTTTGCGGCGCAAGCTTCCTCGCAAAACTTCAAACCGGCCCAGAACCGTTTCTGGCTGCTCTGCCTGCCGCTGAACCATGTGGGCGGCATTTCAATCATCCTGCGCTCACTGCTCTACGGCTCGGCCGTCTATCGCGTCGATTCGTTCGATGTGGAGCAGGTTCACCGTTTTCTAACGGACGACCCCCGGTTCGAGGTCGCATCGATGGTCCCCACCATGCTGGTCAACCTGATGGACGATACCCAGTTCAAGCCGCACAACGGCTTTCGGGCGATTCTGCTGGGCGGCGGACCCATCAGCCTGGAGCTGATCAACTGGTCGATCACCCGCGGCATCCCCATTGTGACCAGCTATGGCATGACCGAAACCTTTGCACAGATCGCCGCCAATCCGATCCTCCAGCCCAGCGGGATCTACCATCCCAAAAAGAGTGTGGGGCGGCTCTTTGAACCAAACCGAATTGAGATCCGCGACGACAACGGCCGTCCTGTTGCACGGGGCGAATCGGGACAGATCTGGCTGAAGGGTCCGCAGCTCTTTGACGGCTACCTGTCCGGTGAGCTCAATGCAGATATCTTTGATACAGAGGGGTGGTTCAACACCGGAGACTTCGGCCATCTGAACCGATACGGGCAGCTCTTTATCGAGACGCGCCGAACCGACCTGATCATCACCGGAGGCGAAAATGTAAACCCCGCAGATGTGGAAGAGGCGCTGTTAAAATGGCCTGAAATGAAGGATTGTGCCGTTGTGGGATTACCCGACAAAGTGTGGGGGCAGCGTATCGTGGCGTTCTACTGTTCCTCCGGGGAGATTGACCCGGATTCCATGAAATCATTTCTGAAAAATGAGCTGATGGGATTTCAGGTACCCAAGGAGTATATCCGTGTAGAAAATATACCCCGCACCTCACTTGGAAAAATAAAGAGGCGGGAACTGCTGCAGCGATACGGCAGGTAATCTTATGCGATTCTTGATTTTGCCGTGACCGATCAACGGGTTTTGGTGTTTAAAAACTCTTAATTAAAAAAGATTAACTGGTGTTCCCTTTCAGATCGTGAGATTTTATGGATATGAGATTACTCAATAAATTAGCCATTGGATTGTTTCTCACTTTTGGAGTTGTTCATTCATCATCCGCTCAAAATCAAAACGGTACTCAACAGTCGGTTTCCATCTCGGTTTCGGCCACGGTGAATGGCGTGGTTGAGCTGATCACCATCCAGACGATGGATTTTCAGAATATCGACCGCGACGATTCGGTTGTCCGAATCAACCCGATCCAGAGCAACCGGGCCGGGAAAATGGTTGCACGAGGGGCTCCCAATGCGGAGTTCCGCGTAGACTATATCCGTCAGCGTGAACTCTCCAACCTTGACGGAGAGGGGATGATCTTCTTTACCTACGAAGTGGCCGGCAACACGATCGATGATCAGGAGACTGCTGAGCTGATGGACCAGGATATCCGTGACCTTCAGTTTAATGATGACGGCGAGTTCTACATCTGGGTGGGCGGCAGCGTCGACTTGAGCAATGTATCGCCCGGCAGCTACCAGGGTGAGTTTACCATCGAAATTGAATATATCTAAACCTTTTGAACACCTTTCAGCAACATACCCTCCGGTACCGCCGAACATCGGCAAGGCTTCTGCTCTGTCCGATGCTTCTGCTCGTGGTATGGCTGACGGTGCCCGGCCAGCTCGCCGCGCAGGAGATCCGGTTTGGGAGCTTTCACAACTACACCATCGAGCTGGAAGATGTTACGCTGGGTGACCTGGAGTTTGAGGGGCCAATCACATCCAACAGCGGCGTTCATATCGTAGAGCTGCTCGACTCGAAAGTGCTCTCCATTATTGGCGTGAGGTATCTTGATGTGGACCTTGAAATCACCGGTGAGGGCAAACTGTTTCTGGACGGTGATCCCGGCAACGGGGATGATCCGCAAAAGTACATCCCGTTCACCCTGAAAGCGGCTTATGCCAACAGCGGTGAGAATAATGTCACCAGCGCCATCCCGATTGCCATTTCGAATACCGAAACCACAAACCTGGGATCCACACGATTTCCAGTCCTCAGCCGGCAGCAGCGCCCGCCGGGCCCGCCGCCCACACCCCCGGCCGGCGATTTTGACCAGAGCCTGGTCAACGAAACCGCCTACCTCTATCTGTACGGAGAGATCGATGTCGGCAATGTGGTCGCCGGACACTACAGCGGCACCATCACCATCAATGTGGAGTACCGGTAACTTGTGAAAGGAATTACGCAGACATATCGCCATCTGATTACATTCAATTCAATTCTATTGGGGATGGTGCTCTGCACTGTTCCGGTGTCCGCTCAATTCCTCAACATTCAGATCGATGTCGATCCCGAAGTGGAGACCCTGGTGGAACAGAACCTGGACTTCGGACTGGTGGTGGCCGGCTCGGGATTTCAGCCCATCCCGCCCGGATCACCCGCGATGGGTGTCTTCCGCATTCGTGCGCTTCGAACCCAGAGATTACTCATCAGCCTGGAAGCCGATGAGGCGCTGGTCCACGCCGATCCCGCCATCAACGACCGCATCCCGATTGAGCTGCAGGCCAGCTACACCCCGATGGGTGTGCGCGATTTTGAGCTCAGCACGCCGATGACCAGTATTCTGGAGAGCGTTGTGCTCGAATCGCCCCCCGACAACCCTGAAGCCAGCTGGACCTCCCTCTTCATCTTCATCTACGGCGGACTCGACGTCGGCAACATCGCCGAAGGCATCTACACCGGTGAAGTCATCCTGACCGTCATCTACGAATGAAACTAGACGTGCTGCGCGTATTTTGCGCAGTCCCGAACCATCGGGAAGTCTTGAGTCATGAGTTTTGTTGCACGAATAAAGATCGAAAGACCACAACAACTCATTACAGACCCATTCTCGGTTCTTCGGTTCCTCGGTTGTTCCGTTGTTCGGTTTGCTGGGGGCACCCAGCGCCCAGTACCGAGTACCCTGCACCCTGCGCCTTGAAAATTAAGAGCCTTTAATTAAAACACTCTAACTTGGGTCATCTGACAGAGGCTTTTATCTTTCTCATAGAAACTCAATGATACTCAACGATTTTTACTACTAACCTTAAAGGGAAAACGATGAAAAAATTAATCTCGCTCACAATTGCTCTGTTTGTACTGGGATTCGGAACTGCTTTTGGTCAGGAAACTGCAGAATTAAATGCAAGTGCTGATGTATTTCAAGCAGCTGCAGTATCAGAAGAAAGTCCAATTGATTTCGGAATTGTTGAAACCGGAACTAATCCAACCATAAGTTTTAACACTGCAGATGCAGGTGTCATGGTAATTACAGGATCAATTGGTGAAGACATCTATATTCAATACCCTGGACAAATTATACTTGAGGATGGTGCAAATACAATATATTTAGAAACTTCAGCAGGTACTCATTTGGATGATGCAACTTCAGCATCAGCTTTTACCAGCGAGGATAGTGTTCAGCTTCAGGATGAAAGTGGAACTGGAACAATCCGATTATTTGTAGGCGGGACATTATATCAGAATGATACCAATGACGGTGAATTGACAACACCCGGAAATTACACTGGCTCAGGAACCATTAATATAAGCTATACCTCTTTTTAGTAAGACAGTATGTAACAGTCAACCCCGCTATTTCGCGGGGTTTTTTTATTTTGTATGTTCTTGGTAATCTGTTGAATAAACGAAACATCTCTATGACTTTACGCTATCTGCTTGCCACGCTTGCCGTATTTCTGCTGGGTTCAGTTTCGGTGCAGGCCCAGGTTACCATCTCTCCCACTGCCGTTTTTCTCGATAAAAACAGTAAAGTGGGCTCCTTCTACGTCTCCAACCCGTCCAACAGTGCGGTGGAAGTCCGGCTCGGGTTTGAGTTTGCCTATCCGGCGACAGATGAAGACGGCCGCGTTTTCCTGAATTATGACGATTCCGAAGCTGAGGAGAAATTTTCACTGGTGCCCTACCTTCGTGCTTTTCCGACTACATTCGTGCTGCAGCCCAATGAGCGTCAGACGATCCGGCTGGTCGGGCGCATCCCCCAAAATTCCGATCCGGGCATGTACTGGACGCGTATGCGGGTCTCCTCAAACCAGTTAACCCCGCCTATCGGTGAGGTTGCCGAAGGGCAGGTGGCCGCTCAGGTCTCCTTTCAGATTGACCAGGTGACCGCTGTACTGGCAGAGCATGGCGACGCCCGAACCGGCCTGCAGGTCCACAGTTCCAATGCCTCTGTTGAAGAAGATCGCCTGGTGGTACTCACCGACGTGGAACGTACCGGAAATGCTCCGTTTATCGGAAGCGTGACCACCCGCGTGGTCGGGCCGAACGGACAGGAGGTCGACTCGCGCCGGTCGTCCACATCGGTCTACTTCCGCAACAATCAGCGGGTAGAATTTGACGCCTCCGGCTGGTCACCGGGCCGGTACACCATCGAAACCACGTTTGAATCCCGAAGAAACGATATCTCTTCGCAAAATCTCCTTCAAATCGAAGATGTAAGTGAGCGAACAACTGTTACGATTGAGTGAACAAAAGATGCCTTCTGATAACACATCTTGCCCTTCTGCTTTTCTCTCTGCCGTTCACTGAAACGGCAGAGGCACAGGATGCAGACCAGGAGGTATTTCTGCAGTTTCGTCACCAGGGAGTCGTCAACACCTACATTTCGGCCCTCTACCACCAGGACCAATTTTACCTCTCTGTCACCGACCTCTTTGAATCCCTTCGCATTGACCTCACGGTCGATACCGGCCGGCTGACCCTCACGGGCAACTACCTCGGCCGGGGCACCTACACCATCAACCTGGAGAGCCGGCAGGCCCGTTTCCTGGACCGTGAAATCACCCTCACCGCCGACGACTACGCCATCACCGGGTTCGGCTACTACCTGCTGCCCGAAATCTACTATCAGCTTTTTGGGCAGGAGTATAACGTCGATTTCAGCAACCTGGCCGTTACGCTGGAGACCGACGACACCATGCCCGTTGTAGCCCAGCGCGAACGGGAGCGTCAGCGTGAACGGGTACTTCGAACACAGCGTGAACTGCGCAGGGAGTTCTATCCCCTGCAGTTCGGGCGCAATCCGCAGGTGCTGAATGGCGGATTTCTCGACTACAACCTCACGGCCAACCTGAACGAAGCGGGCAACAGCTACAACTTCAGCTCGAGCATCGGCTCGGAACTGGCGGGCGGCGACCTTCAGGGCACCGTCTTTGGCAGCTACTCTGCCACTGCCACCTCCCTGCGCTCCAGCGGTCTCCGGTGGCGCTACGGCGTCAGGGACAATCCGTGGGTCAGCACCGTCGTTGCCGGCCAGACGGTAGCGGAGGGACTCTCACCGGTCAGTTATACCGGTATCAATATCACCAACGACCCGATCGAGCCGCGCTATATATACGATGAGACCATCCTGTCGGGCACGGTCGAACCCGATTCGGAGGTAGAGCTCTACCGAAACAACACCCTGGTCGATTTCACCCAGGCCGACGGCAGCGGACTCTACCGCTTCTCCATCCCCCTCACCTACGGCACATCGAACTACTCGATCCGGGTCTACAGTCCCACAGGCGAGATGACCCAGCGCGACACGCGCCTGCAGATCCCCTTCAACTTCCTGCCGCCCGGCGAGGTGACCTATCGTGTGAATGCCGGACGCCTGGACAATCCCATTGCGGGATCGACCGAACGCGGCTTGCTTGCCAAGGGATTTGTCAATACCGGTCTCACCGACCGCTTTACCGCCACGGGCGGGATCGAATATTTTGAGGATTTTCACGAGGGCTTGCCCACTTTTGTCGGGCGCCTCTCCTCTCGGCTGGGCGACAGCTATCTTCTCTCGATGGAGGCGGCCAACGACGCTTTCTATCGTGTAACCGGGAATGTGATCTACCCGAACAACATGAGCCTCAACGTAGACTACACCCACTACAACGTTCAGGGAGGGATCTATAACCCGAGCCGTAACCGCTCATCGGTGCGGGCCAACATCTTCACCCCGATCGAGCTGGGGACACTGCCCCTCTACCTGCGCTGGTCGGTGACCAGCGAACAGCGCCAGACCGGATCGGTGACCCGATACCGGGTCGATCTGAATACCCGGCTCGGTCGCGCCAACATCCGCCTGGGATATCGCGACTCCCAGCTTGGAGCCCTGCAGTGGCAGACCACCCCGGTGGCCCGTGCCAATGCGGCCGTCACCTACAACTTTCCGCGCAGAAGATCCGTACCTGGCCTCCTGCAGGGTATCTTTGCAAGGGCACAGGCCAACTACATTCCGGCTCAAAGCCGCATCGAAGATGCCGAGCTGCAGGTAAGCCGGAGCATCTCGCGGCGCGGACGCTTCCAGGCATCGGCCGGACGTAACTTTATCGGAGATTTCAACCTCTTCCGCTTTACGCTGACCTTCGACTTCAGCTCCTTCAGAACCAACACCACGGCACGAGCTACACGCACTGCAAGCACGGTCTCACAGAGTATTCGCGGATCGGTCGGGTACGACACCCATCACAACAATGTCCTCTTCACCAACCGTCAGCAGGTCGGCCGCTCGGGCGTTGCCGTGCGGATGTTTGTCGACAACAACAACAGCGGCACCTTTGACGAGGGTGATGAGCTGATTCCCGAGAACGCCATCCGGATCGACCGGGCCGGGGGAAGCAGCTACTCCCGCGGCGGCGTTAACTACATTTCACAGCTGCAGCCCTACCGGCAGTACAACATGACCGTAAACAAGGGACAGATCAACAACCCGCTGCTGGTACCGGCACTCGAGCAGTTCTCGATCGTCACCGACCCCAACCAGTTCAAGCTGATCGAGATTCCCTTCTACATGTCGGGAATCGTAGATGGCATGGTCTACAGGGAGCGCACTGACGGCACCACTGAGGGACTTGGCGGACTCAGGCTCTACCTCACTCAGGTCAGTGTGCCGGAAGGTGTTGAGCGCTTCTCTGAAGAGATCCGAACCTTCTCTGACGGCAGTTTTTACACCTATGAGATTCCGCCGGGCGACTACACCCTGCAGGCCGATCCTTCACAGCTCAGTTTCCTCAATATGAGGCCCGAGCCTGAAGAGCTTGAATTTACCGTTCGTGCGCTGGCCGAGGGCGATTTTGTGGAGGGGCTGGAGATCCACCTGGTGCCGGCCGATCGGGAGGTGCGCCCCGCAGAGGATGAGCCGGTCATCACCGCCACCCTCTCGGGCCTGAACGGTTCGGCCGTGCCCGACATACGCAGCCGGGATTGTCAATACTCGCTGCAGGTCGGGTCGTTTTCCCGATTTGAGAATGCCTCTGACGCGGCTTCACTGGTTGAACGGCTGCTTGACCGCGAATTTGAGATCAGTTTCAACTCGGCAAATCAACTCTATGCGGTGAGGTCAGCGTATAGCGACGACTATGTGCAGGTCACACAGCAGTTAGAGGAGTTGCGGGAATCTGGCTTCGACCGGATGGGCATTGTACACCGGTGTGATGAGCAGATCCAGCCCAGCCAGTTTCATATCCAGGCGGGCGCCTTTACGGGCCGTGAGAATGCCGAGCGTCTTGCCGATACCCTGCGGGAGACCCTCCCCGACCACCTGTTTATCCATCGCGACACAGAATCGGGACTCTACCGTGTCATCGCCGGCCCATTTTCCGATCAACAGGCACTGATCACCGCCCTGGAGAGCCTGCTGCACCGTGCCGGACTCGGCGACCTGCTGGTGTACAACGGCGACCGGGAGTTCAGTGAAGAGCAGGAGTATCAGTTTGAACTCGACCTGGGCACCTTTGCCGATGCCGACAGTGCCGCAGCCTTCGTCCGTGAACAATCGGATGCAGCCGATGAGCAGCTCCGGATTGTGCAGGTCGACGAATCGGCCTACAGAGTTGTGACGCGCCGCACGTCCGACTGGGATGAGATTGTCAGGATCAGCAACCGCCTGGCCGCCATTGCGGGCCTGCAGGCTCCGGTTGTCCAGATGATTCCATCTGATGATGCAGACACCACCGGCGTCCCATCGGAGGCCGTTGAGCCGATTGTCAACGTCATCACCGAAGAGGATGAGCTGGGGATTACAGGCATCCCCGATCACCTGCAGGATGGCCGGATGCCACCGCCTCATCTTCTGATGGGCGAGGCCGATCCCCTGCTGCAGTGCCACTATCCGGTGCAGGTGGGGAGCTTCAGGGGCTCTGCCCTGGCTGAGGAGAAAGCCCGGGAGCTGCAGCAGAGCCTGCAGACAGAGCTGAACCTGGTCTACAACAACCGGACCGGCCTGTTTGCCCTGCGCACCGAGCCGTTCGATGAGATCGGCGATGCCATGATGCAGGTCACATTCTTCCGCGAGGCCGACCCCGCCAATCAGTACGCCATTGTGGGACAGTGCATCGAGCGCGATGCCATACAGGACGGCTATGCACGGTTTGCAATCCCTTTGATCCGTTACAATCATCCGGCACAAGCCAATCTCTACGCCAACCTGGTGCATGAACGATATGGGATCGAAACCACCGTTCGCACAGCGCAGGGCGGCACCTACTTCGATGTCTATGCAGGGCCCTACCTGCAGTACAGCCGTGCGGTGCAGGCGGCCGATCGAATCAAACGCGACAACATCAGCAGCCGGGCCCGGATCGTTGTCGACCCCGCCACCATCCGGCCCACACACTACCTCTTCCATCTCTACCTGGGACAGGAGTTTGCGGAGCGGGATGCCGATGCTGCCGGACGCCAATACTACGCAGACACCGGAAGGCCGGTCACACTGGAGATCGACCCACAGAACCGCTACAACCTGTTTGACTACACTGAATACCGCTCCTGGAGCCGGTTCCTGCGGTTCCTCCAACAAACCCTTGAGCAGACATCACACCAGCCCGTTGAGATCTTTATCATGGAAGATTGACCAGGTTCAGGTTTCAGGGTGCAAGGCGCAGGTTTCAGCACAATTTCGCCCTGCTCAAACCGATCAACAGAAAAACCGAAAAACCGATCAACAGAGAAAGTGGTATACGGTTTAAGGTTTATGGCCTGCGATCTATATTCTGGCTTGACCCTACACCATACAACGTAACCCGTACACCGTCGGGGCCTTTTGCAAAAAAAAAAAGCCCGACGCAAATGAATGCATCGGGCCTGGGCTCCCCGGGTAGGATTCGAACCTACGACCAATTGGTTAACAGCCAACTGCTCTGCCACTGAGCTACCGAGGAGTGACATTTTTTTGTCCTGTATTGTATCAGAACGGGCACAAATATAAGGTGTTGTGCAAACCTAAGTCAAGGACTTTTTGAAAAGTTTTTCAGAAAACTTCTGAAATAAAAAAAGCCGCCTGAATCAGCGGCTTTTATCATCAGAAAAACCGCTTTATACTTTTCCGGAGTTTTTCATATCCTGAATTTCCAGACGTATTTCCTGAGAAACTTTCTTCAACTCCTGAAGCTGCTTCCGTGCTCTTGTACCGGCTGCCTTGTTCCCTTTCTCGTAGAACTTGTTCATATCCTCTTCCAGTTCAGTAACCATATTTTTTACTTGTTCAATTCTGCTCATTATAACTCCTGTCGTTAGTTAATGTTTATGCAAATTATTGCTGGAATTCGTTCCTAAACTATTGAACCGTTGATAAATGGGCAAATAAAAAATGGTTTTTTCTTATTAATCCGTATCCTGGGGGCACATTTTTGTATTCCGGACACCCTATTCATGTCTCCTAAGCCTGCTCCACTCTACTCCCCCTGCAAATCAATAAACTATTGCATAGCACTCTATTTTTAACCTTTTTTAAACAATGACTCGATTCTGATCAATCTTTTTAAGAGATTGCTTTAAAGAGTCGGCTATCTTTTATTCAACAAAAAACCGGGTATGGCATGGAGGGGAATCGGATGAAATGGTGTTTGCTGCTTAAAATTACTGCCGCAGCAGTACTCCTGCAGGGCTGTGAAGCAGATCAGAACGAGCGCGAATTGGCCCGGTTAACCGTCGGGGTCACCTCCTCATACCTGGGTGAGGCTGCCACCTTTACCGCCCTTGAGAAGGGTTATTTTGAAGAGCACGGGCTCGATGTCACACTTTAGTTAATTCTATCGGAAAGGGTCCGCACCGAACGGATTTACAAAAAATCACCTCTCTCTTTTCACTTTCATCGCCATGCCCACTGACACCGGGGCGGTCTCTTTAAATCCGAATTTTTCATAGAGGTGCTTTGCGGGTCCGTCAGCAATCAGGCTGATGTAGGCCGTATCGGGAAGTTCACGCTGAATATAGCCGGTAATCTCCTTCATGATCACCTTCCCCAGCCCCCTTCCCTGGTGGGCCGGCAGCACGGCAATATCGACAACCTGAAAATGACACCCGCCATCGCCGATCAGCCGGCCCATTCCAACGGTACTCCCCTGATGAATCACCTGTACAGAGAAAAGCGATCCTTTCAGCCCCGCTTCGGCCGCTTCAGCCGATTTGGGACTCAGCCCGGTCTTCTCCCGAAGCATTCGGTAGGTATCGGGGTCGGGCGTGTCATACGAGATTTCATAGGGTTTGAGGGAGTCTGTCATAGGGGCTATTCAGTTACCGTTATAATCATCATTCCGGTGGCCGGTATATGTAAAATTCGGATAGATCCGGATATCCGACTGCACGGAGTTTGCAATAAAACATTCCTCATGGGCCTGATGGTGCAGCTTGCGGTCGCTCTTTTCATTTGGCTCCCTCTCACCGGAGTAGTGTACAATCGGATGGAGTTCAATCTCTGTAATGGCCATTTTACCATTCCCGTTTCTCATCATTCTTCCCACGGCACGGTCCTGATAGGAGTCGACCCGGCACCTCTTTTTCGAAGCCAGGGCCAGGAACCAGAGCATGTGACAGCTCGATATCGATGCAATAAACGACTCCTCGGGGTCAACAGCCGAAGCCTCGGAGTGGGGAGCGGGCACAATGTGCGGGGAAGCCGACGCCCGTACGGACGCACCTCCATCGAACCTCCAGGTATGAACCCGGCTATACTCCGAATTGAAAAACAGGCTCCCGTTGCGTTCCCACTTCAGTTCGATATTGTAGTCAGGCATTTGTAATCTCCCATGTAGCAATTAACGGATAAACCGGTCCCGGCTCAGGTCCCGAAATATACCAAATACGGGGTGAAACATGAATCGCTACAATTCAACGACATAGGATGTCATCTCACGGACTTTCGGTTCTTTTGAATGGCTGAAAGTATAGATGTCGCAAAACCCGTATGTTTTGCCGTCCAGACTCTTCATCACTCCATTGACAGCTGCCATTTTTCCATGCGTGATGATATTCTCAATGGCCAGCTCCAGCGGCTGACTCTGTTCCATCTCCCGAAGCTGGCTGGCAAATTGCTCCCTTCCCTCCACCCACTGCTCTCCGGCTACCTTCCACCGGATATCATCGGTTACACAGCTTAGCAGAAAGTCGGTGTCGCTGTCGGCAAATGCGCGGTTAAATTTCTCCAGAAAAACCTGTTTGGATGTTTTCATAATCTCTGATTCAATGGTTAGGCATTTCGGATGAACCTTATCCAACCCAATAAAGGGAGGCTCTGATGCCGGTCAATCAATTGCCGGCCGGACGGCTCTCCAGGAGCTCTTTCAGATTGTTCAGTCCGGTTTGATAATCGTTGCCGAGGGCATCCTCCAGATCGATAAAGAGGAGCAGCAGATTCATCGGCCTTGGAAACGAACCCGACATGCCCCAGGTCACACGGGTGCTGGACTCCGTGACCGGCTCGGTCGTCATATAGGATAATGACGTCGACTCAAACGGCTCAAAGAAACGGAGCTCATAGTCGATGCGCTCGCCTTCAGCCAGGCCGATGATCTCCTGCTCGCCGCTTCCGGCCTCTTCATTGCCCTGCCAGGCTGAAACAAACCCGACCGTGCCATCTTCCCCCCTGAACTCCATCTTCATGTCAGGGTCAATAGCCCCCCAAACACTATATTCATACTGATTTTCAAGATACTTCACATACTCAAAAACCTCCTCATTCGGCAGTTCGATCACAACCGACCGCTCCACTTCAAAATCCGGGTTTACCGCAAAGGCTGCCACCAGGACAAACGCTGCAAACAGTGCAATAATCACTCCTGCAACCTTCAGGATTTTTATCAACTTTGTAGACATGTTCATCTCCGTTAACGTTAAGAGTTGATTTATGTTAGATAATTTTCCCGTAACCGCACAACTCCCTTCGAAAAATTATCAGCTACTCATAACTCATCGCTTCTTTGCCAAAAAATCGGCGCATCAATGCGATCTGTCCGATATGGTACGCCTGGTGATGTGTGATAAATGACCAAAGCTCACCTGTTGAACCAGCCACTTCCTGAAAAGGCTCCGGAGCCGGTCCGGCCAATTCTGTTTCACTCAATCCGGCTAAACCATTTCTAACCGGATGATACAACGTATTCCATTCACCGATAATCTCGCGGATATCAGGATATTGAATATCATCTACTGCTTTCGACTGCCCCATCACAGCAAATCGTTCGTTCCATTTTATCCGGGGTTGAAGCCCTGCAACCCGGGCAATTCCATATTGTGAATTGAGCAGATGTCCTGCAATATACTTTATATGGTTTACCTGGGGGTACCCTGAAATCCTCCGGTTTGTTTCATCATCCGTAAAGCCTTCCAGTGCATTATTATATAGCCTTTGATGAAGATCAAACTGTTGCAGAAGCGGGTTTATCGTACTCATATTTTCATATTTCTTCGGCAGAAGACTCAATATCTGATGTCAGTTCCGCCAATTTCAGTTCACCAATGTAAATACTGTTCGCAATTTAAGCGATTCGGCCACAACCGAAAGGGGGATAATCTGCCAACCTTGCGGGTTGATTCCGACAAACCGGTTCAGTAGATTTTAGCCATGATCCATGTCTCAATTCTCATACCGGAAGGGCATACCAGCCTGGTTAATATTGCCGGTACTCACCAGATCCTCAATCAGGTGAACGGCATTGTTGCGAAATCGGGCCGCGGACCTGTTTTTGAGGTTGACCTGGTGGGCATCCATCGCGAGGAGCGGCAGGATACCGGACTCTTTACCGTCAACCCCGATAAACTAATTGATGAGGTTGGCCAGACCGATCTGATTATCATCCCGGCCATTCACGGGGATCCGTCGGCCGGCATTCGTCGCAACCAGTTGTTTATCCCCTGGATCATGTCTCACTATGACAAGGGAGCGGAACTGGCCAGTTTCTGCATCGGCGCTTACCTGCTGGCGGCAACCGGCCTGCTCAATGGCAAACAGTGTGCCACACACTGGGCTCATGCCGATGACTTCCGATCCATGTTTCCCGAAGCCAACCTGGTGGACGATAAAATTATGACGGCATCAGACGGCATCTACACCAGCGGCGGCGCCTACTCCTACCTGAACCTGCTGCTCTACCTGATCGAAAAGTATGCCGGACGGGATGCTGCAATCACCGCGTCCAAACTATTCATGATCGACATCAGCAAGGAGAGCCAATCCCCCTTTATCATCTTTGAGGGACAGAAAGATCATGAAGACAACCAGGTGAAGAGGGCACAGATCATGATTGAAAAGGATTACCACAAAAGGCTGACCGTGGATGAAATTGCCAAAAGCGTCTCCCTGAGCCGGCGAAGCCTGGAGCGCAGGTTCAAGCGGGCAACCGGCAACACCATTGCCGAATATGCCCAGCGGGTAAAAGTGGAAGCGGCCAAGAAGGAGTTCGAAACCGGCCGCAAGAATGTGACGGAAGTGATGGCCGAGGTGGGCTATACAGACCCCAAGTCGTTCCGCAACACCTTTCGCAAGTATGCCGGGGTACTCCCCTCCGATTACAAACAGAAATTCAACCGCCACGTTGCCTGAGCGGTTTCAGGTGTTGAGCGAACCCTCTATCTGAAATGATCTACCGTATCTCCCGCAGGTGCCGGGTACCCACCTGCGCAAATGATTTACACCCCAGAAGCGTGAGAGCGTAGCGGGCGTCCCTCATCCAGTTTTCGATCAGCTTGTTCACCCCGTTTTCACCCTCCTCCTTGATTGCATGGATCACCGGCTGGGCGGTTGCGGCAAAATCTGCCCCCAGTGCCACTGCTTTGACCAGGTCGAACGAAGAGCGGATGCCACCCGAGGCGATCAGCCCGAACCGGAACTCCTCCTTGAGCGGCGCAATCTGCCGGAGGCACTCGGCCGTGGGAATTCCCCAGTCGTCAAACTGATGCATCGGATGTTTCTGGCGATCCCGCAGATTCTCCACTTTCGCCCAGCTGGTGCCGCCTGCACCGGCCACATCCACGGCATCAACCCCGATCGAGAGAAGCCGTCGAGCCGTATTGCCCGAAATTCCGGCCCCGGTCTCTTTCACGATGACCGGCACGCTGCAGTTTGCAGCCAGGTGGACAATTCCCTCTTCAATGCCCGAAAAGTCGTGATCCCCTTCCGGCTGCATCAGCTCCTGAAGCGGATTCAGGTGGACAATCAGGGCGTCGGCCCGGATCGAGCTGATCAGCAGGTCGATCTTCTCCTTCTCCATCCCGCCGATAAGCTGTGCGCCTCCGATATTGGCCGCGATAAATGCGTTGGGAGCGTGTTTTCGCACGACTGAAAAAGATTCGGCCTGACTCTCATCCTCCAGCATCGCGCGCTGGCTGCCCACCCCGAACGGAAGATTGTACCTCTCGCAACACCTGGCAATGATGGCGTTGACCGACCCCGCTTCGGTATAGCCGCCGGTCATGGATGAGATAAAGAGCGGGAAGTCAAATTCACGTCCCAGCAGCGTCTTTTTAAGGCTGACTTCACCCGGGTTGACCTCGGGAAGTGCATCGTGCAGAAAATCGTAGCGTTCAAAGCCGGTGCTTTTACGGTAGAATACATCACCGTATGCGGTGAGTTCAACGTGATCTTTTTTTCGCTCCTGGATAGACATAGTGGTTGGTTGATTCGCAGTTCGGGATAAAATACGGAAATTATACGGATGCTTGCGGCCGGGCCGGATCGGACTTACACCATGTAAGATCCGCCGTTGATATGGAATGTGGATCCGCTCATGTGCTTTACCTCTCCGCGGGCGAGAAACGCCACCAGGGATGCCACCTCTCCGGGTTGTGTGATCTCATCGAATGCAGAACCCCGGGTCAGTGCCTCCCGCCCCAGTACCTGAACCGATTCACGGGCCATATCCGTTTCAATAAATCCGGGTGCGACCGTATAGGCCACAATACCCTGGCGGCTAAAGTCCCTCGCAATGCTTTTGGTGAACGCCGCCATTCCCCCTTTCGATGCCGCGTAGGCTGCATACTCCTGGGTATCCCCCCGGTAGGCGGCTCTCGAAGCGATGTTGATGATGATCCCCTCACTTCCGCGGGCAATGTGTGCGTTGATAAACCATTTGCTCAGCAGAGCGGCCGATTTCAGATTCACCGTCAGGGTCCGGTCCCACACCGCCAGCCACGACGCATCGTCCGTCCCAAAGTCGGCATCGGTGAAGATCCCTGCATTGTTGACCAGGATATCCGGACACTGATCCGAAATTACCGGTTTTAACACCTTCTCCAGCTGATTCAGATCCCCCATATCCACCGTCAGGCCGCTGAAACGGTCGTGATCGGCAAATTCAGCAGGGAAGCCGGTCGACCTCCGTGTGCCCGTCACCCTGATCGTTTCAGCCAGCATCTTCCCGGTGATCGACTTGCCAATTCCGCGCGATGCGCCGGTTACCAGTGCATGTTTCATCGTATCCTCATCCGTTTCCATGGTTTCAGTTCACACATTCAGGAGTATAACGAACCGCCGGATGAACGAAAAGTTCTGAATGTAACTTCTTTAATTGGTAACTTCAGTCGCTCATCCATTTTGTTCAAATCTGATACAGCACAGCATGAAATTTGCCTCCTATCCAAAAATTGAGCTACACCTGCACCTCGACTGCTCACTGAGCTATCATGTCGTCAAAACCCTGGATCCGTCGGTAACTGAAGAGGGCTACCGCAACGAGTTTGTCGCATCGGTCAACTGCCGCGACCTGAAAGACTATATTGAAAAAGCGGGACGTGCCATCGAGCTGATGCAGACCGAAGAGGCACTGCGGCTGGTCACGCTCGACCTGTTTGAGCAGCTCAAAACAGATAACGTCATCTATGCCGAAATACGGTTTGCCCCACTCCTCCACACCGAAAAAGGGCTGACCCCCACTCAGGTCGTACAAGCCGTTCAGGATGCCTCTGACGAAGGTGCGGCCAAAACGGGTGTTGAAGCCGGCATCATTCTCTGCACACTGCGTAATTACAGCGAGGATCAGAGCATGGAAACCGCCCGACTCTGCGAAGCGTTCAAGGGCACCCGCGTTGTGGGTTTTGACATCGCTGCCGATGAGGCGGGTTTTCCGGTAGACAACCATGTCAAAGCGTTTGAATACGCCCATGAAAAAGAGATCCCCTGTACCGCCCATGCCGGTGAAGCGTGTGGTGCGGAGAGTGTCTGGGAGACCCTTGAGAAATTCAAGCCGGCACGGATCGGACACGGCGTCCGGAGTGTTGAAGACCCCGCGTTGATGAAACACCTGAAAGAGAATCATATCCACCTGGAGGTGTGCCCCACCAGCAACACCCTCACTAAAATTTCAGAGACGGTTGAAGACCATCCGGCCGATACCCTCTATCGGTCCGGAGTCTCCATGAGCATCAATACCGACGGACGAACCATCTCAAACGTCTCCCTCACCCGGGAGTACGACAAACTGGAACAGGCCTTCGGCTGGCAGAAAGAGGAGTTTCTGAATGTCAACCTCGAAGCGGCTGAGCACGCCTTTGTTTCACCCGACAAGCGAATGAAATTAAAGCGCAAAATACTGGAAGGGTGGATGTGACTTGGCAGGGCACCTGCAAACCGACAAACAGAAAAACCGACAAACCGAGAAAGGGTTGAACAGTGATCAGTGCCATCAGTGGGGAAACGTGAAACGTCAAACGTGAAACATTGATGGATGGTTTGAGGTTTGGAATTTGGGATTTGGGATTTGGGATTTGGGATTTGGTTCTTTTCACTACCCTACACCCTACATCCTACACCCTACACCGTAAACCCTTCCTACCTCCATCCGACACGGTCCATCAGGCGGATGGCACGCGGATTGTTTTCACCGTACGAGGTCACATTGATCGCGTCACTTTCAAACGGCCCCATATCACCCAGGGCGCCGGGCAACTCAAGTCCGACAATCACCGGAAACTCATTATTGGCAATGGCATAGAGTTTTTGGGCCTCTTCGGTTGCCAGGTATTCGATGAATCGGATCGCGTTGTCTCGATTTGGCGAGTGGGCTGCAATGCCGGCGCCGCTGATATTGACATGGGCTCCGCCATACTCTGCCGGAGGGAAGTAGATCCCAACCTTTTCGGCCACCTCCCGGTCTGATGAGCGTCCCGAGTTCATCAGCCGCGCCAGGTAGTAGTTGTTGGCCAGGGCCACGTCGCACAACCCGGCGGCAACCGCCCGGATCTGATCGGTATCACCGCCCTGCGGATCCCTGGCAAAATTGTTCACCAGGCTCGCTGCCCACTCCTCAACCGCCTCCTCACCGCGGCTCTCAATCAGGGAGGCGACGAGCGACTGATTGTAAATATTGTTGGAGGAGCGCACGCAAATGCGTCCCAGCCACTCATCTCCGGCCAGCTCCCAATACCCCCGGAGGTCCTCAGGAGAGACCGTCTCCTTGCGGTAGATGATTCCCCTGACCCTCTCCGAAAGCCCGACCCAATAGCCGTCACGGTCCTGTAGCTGGACCGGGATTGTGTTGTTCAGCAGCTCTGAGTTGTGTGGCTGCAAAACCCCCGCCTCTTTTGCCCTCCAGAGCCTGCCGGCATCAACGGTAATCACTACATCGGCGGGACTGTTTATTCCCTCATTCCTCATCCGCTCAATCAGCTCGTCGCTCGACCCTTCAATCAGATTCACTCGGATCCCGGTCTCTTCGGTAAATTGCCGGTAGAGCTCCAGATCGGTGTCATAATGACGTGAAGAGTAGATATTCACCTCCTCACCCCCTGAGCATGAAATTATAAAGAAGAGAGAAAAAAAGAGTGCAAAAAGCTGCTTATACATGAATCTGATCCGTTTTGATACCTGGCATTTTATTTAGATCAATTCTAAATAGATTTGAATTGAGAAGCAACCCTCAAATTTTGCAATTCACACGGTTTTGCAAAAACGCATAACCGTAAACAGGTTGGCCGGTCAACCCGGCCCGTGCCCCGCCTCATTGCACGGGCTTCATGAGATGAGAGGGAATGCCTGCGGGTCACGCCTCCACAGTCTGTTCCATCACCCGTTTCTGGATATCGTGCGGCACCGGACCGTAGTCGTGAAACGAGCGGCTGTATCGTGCGCTGCCCTGGGTCATCGACTTGAGCCGGGTGGTATAGCGGTCGAGCTCCTGAAGCGGCACAATCGCCTTGATCTTCTGGATCGACCCTTCCGAATCCATTCCCAGAATCTGTCCGCGCCGGGAACTCAGGTCGCTCATCACATCCCCCATATAGTCGGCCGGAAGGGTGACCTCGATCTCATAGAGCGGCTCCAGAAGCTGAGGCGATGCATTCAGAAATCCTTCCCTGAAGGCCATCAGCGAAGCCGTTTTAAAAGCCGCTTCGTTCGAATCGACCGAGTGCATCGAGCCGTCGTAGACCGAGACGCGCACATCGCGCACCCGGCAGCCGCTCATCGGGCCGTTCTCCATCTTCTCCATGATCCCTTTCAGGATGGCCGGCATAAACCGGTTGTCGATCACACCCCCTACGATACAGTTCTGAAAGACCAGCTTGCCTCCCCACTCCAGGTCGATCTCCTGTACATTCCGCACGCTGAGGTCATCGCGGTCGGGGATCCCCTCGTACCACGGCTCGATCGACAGATAGACTTCGGCATACTGGCCCGCACCGCCGCTCTGTTTCTTGTGCTTGTAGTGAGCCTCAGATCTTCGGGTAATGGTCTCCCGATAGGGTATTCTGGGGGTATCGAAATCAATCTCCAGGCCAAACCTGCCCTTTAGCTGGTGCAGGATCACATTGAGATGCTCCTCGCCCAGCCCGTGCAGAATGGTCTGCTGAAGCTCCTGGCTGTGCTCTACACGCAGGGAGGGATCTTCGCGCTCGATCTGATGGAGGGCATTGCTCAGCTTATCCTCTTCCCCTTCATGCAGCAGTTTCAGGGCCGTCCGGATGGTCGGTTCGGGATAGTGTATCGGATCCAGCTCCAGCCCGTTTGCCTTGGTGGTGATCGTATCACCGGCCTGGGCCCCCTTGAGCTTCACGGTCACGCCGATATCACCGGCCTGCAGCTCGCTCACTTCCGTTCGCTTCTCGCCCTGTGCACTGTAGAGCGCTCCAAGCCGAAGGGAATCTCCGGTCCGTTTATTGACCAGGTCCTGCCCCGCTTTGGCCGATCCGCTGATCACCTTGAAGTAGGTGAGGTCGCCCACATGCTGCTCGTTTGTCGACCTGAATACAAACAGTGCGGGCTCTCCCTCCTCGCTGACATAGACCGGATCACCGCTGGCCGACGGCAGCGGCCTCGTTTTCGGATCGGGAATCGTATTGCTGATGAAGCCCATAATGCGCCCCGATCCCATGTTGCGCGATGCCACCGTACAGAAGAGCGGAAAGATATCCCGGTTGATCATACCCTGCCTCAATCCGTCACGCATCTGGTACTCATCCAGCTCGCCATGCTCAAAGTAGAGGTCGAGAAGCGTCTCGTCATTCTCTGCAATCGTCTCCACCAGCTCGTTGTGCAGCAGTTCAGCCTGTGCCTTGAGCGATTCGGGTATCGGCAGCTTGTCCGGCTTGCCTCCATCCTCCGGAAACTCATACATCGTCATTTTCAATACGTCTACAATGGCATGAAAATCACTCCCTTCACTGTATGGAAACTGGATCACCACCACCCCCCTTCCAAAACGCTCTTTTGCCGTATCCACGGTTTTCTGAAAATCAGACTGTTCACCGTCCAGCTTGTTTGCCGCCAAAATCACCGGCAGGTTACGCCGTTCAGCCGCCTGCCAGAACGCCTCGGTTCCCACTTCCACCCCATGTTCTGTATTGAGCAGGAGCAGCACCGCATCGGTTACATGCAGTGAATCTGATACCTGTCCCCAGAAATCGGGAGTACCCGGCGTATCGAGCAGGTTAATCCTGGTACCCCGCCAGTCGAGGTGCAGCAGGGTGCTGAAGACCGATTTCTGCTTCTCCCTTTCAATCTCCCTGTAGTCTGACAATGTGTTTTTTTGCTGAATGGAACCGCGCTTGTGTGATGATCCCGATTCGTATATCATGGTTTCTGCCAGGGTTGTTTTGCCCGACCCTGCATGTCCCAGCAGAGTGATATTCCGAATCTTTCCGGTTGGATATGTTTTCATGCGAAACTCCTCTTTTTTAATGGATATGGTGTTGCCCGGCAAGCTGTATGGGCATCGTGAGCCGATTCAGTTCCGGCGGGTGGTTTCTTCACTTCTCTTCATTATCTTCCTCTTTAATTTATAAGGCTAGAGTTTGAAATCAATATGAAAAATATACTTTTACTGCAAACAGGCGGCACCATCGCCATGAGCCTCGACAGTGACGGCCCCCAGCTCGACTCCGGACGCTGGGCCGAGATCCTCTACAAAGAGATCCCGGAACTGTCTGAAATCGCCAACCTGACAGCAGAAAAGGTCTTTTTTGAAGACAGTTCGGATGTGAACCACACCCACTGGAACCGGCTTGCCCATCATATTCACGACAACTACAACGATTACGACGGATTTGTCGTTCTTCACGGCACCGACACCATGGCCTATACCACATCGGCCCTCTCATTTGCCCTGCGCGGCATCAGCAAGCCGGTCATCTTCACGGGCAGCCAGGTGCCGATGAGCAAACTTCGCAGCGATGCACGTCGCAACCTGGTCAATGCCGTAGAGCTGGCCACCCTTCAGATACCGGAAATTGCCATCTGTTTCAACGATCACCTGTTTCGCGGAAACCGCTCCACCAAAATGAGCATCGGCGATTTTGACGCATTTGCCTCTCCCAACTACCCGCACCTGGCCGAGGTGGGCATCGACATCAAGCTCTCCGCCTCCATCCGCAAGACTGATCCCCCTCTTCACTTTGAGCCGGGCTATTCGGACGATCTTTTTGTGCTTAAACTCCACCCGAACCTGAAACCTGAGCTGCTGGATTGTATCGATCTTACCCGCATCAGGGTGGTGATCCTGGAAGCCTTCGGGAGCGGCAATATGCCGGTGAAAGGGGAGTACAGCCTGCTCCCGTTCCTGGAGAGGTGCCGCGATCAAAACACCCATGTCATCGTCACATCACAGGCCGCTTACGATGCCGTTGAGCTCGATCAGTATGCCAGCGGACGAGCCGCGAAAGAGCGGGGAGCCCTGAGTGCTGGCGAAATGACCATGGAGGCTACCGTCACCAAAGCAATGCACCTGCTGCACAAAGATTTATCATTTGATCAGTTCCGGTCTCAATTTTTGAATAACCTTGCAGGTGAACGCCTTGGATAACCCATTATCCTGAATATTTGTTACTTTGCTGGTAACCTGATTGAATACTCCATAAACCCGCGACTATGTTCTTTATCTTCGATGTTGAAACGGTTCCCGATGTTGATTTGATTCGAAAAATTCTGGCTCAGCCCGAACTGGATGAAGAGGCCCTGATGGCCCTGGCTGCCGAAGATCTGGCACGCGGGAGCAGTGACTTCCTGCCGCCCATGTACCACCGCATGGTCTCCTGGGTAGGGCTTTGGGTTGAAAATAACGGCAAACCGGTACAGAAAGCCGGATGGAGCGGTGAGAATGAAAAGGAGGGACTGGAACAGCTCTTCGACACACTCATCACCTATAAAGATTTCGGGCTGATTCACCATAACGGACGCGGATTCGACCTGCCGCTGCTCACCTACCGCGCGATGAGACACCATATGCAGATGCCAATGCGCCTCAACCACTATGACATCCGCTACCGTTTCAGCAAGGAGAATATCGACCTGATGGATGAGTTCAGCAACTACGGCGCCAGCTCCTATCCCAAACTGAAACACCTGGGACTTCTCATCGATGTGCCTTTTAAACAGACGGCCGAAGGAAACGAAGTGCTTGCGATGTACAAAGAGGGCAAACTGGCAGAGATCGAGCACTACTGTTATGAGGATGTGATGGCCACCTATATCGTCTGGCTGCGGATGAAGTATACCGTGGGCGATATCCCCGAAGACCTCTTCTCCAACCTGAACGAAAGGGCACTCAATAAACTGAAACAGATTCAGGCGGGGCCAGAATAACCCTTACCATTTGAGCGACATGCGGCCGAATCCGCCGTCGAACCACGTGCCCGCCTCTCTCGGAAAACCGATCCCCGACTGCTTGTCACGGTCCAGATCGTACGAAACGCCCGTTTCCAGGGTGAAATGCTGATGAAACCGGTAACCCACCGTCAGTGTCAGCCGGTCATTGCGATTTCGCACTATCGGGTAGACCTGGCGAAAATCAAAATTTCGCACTCCATGATCGGGGTGCGGCTCTCCCTGCGGGTAACGATAGTCGGCATGAAACTCCAAACCCGCCTGTACCCCTCGTGTGGGCGATCCGTACAGGAGCCTGCTTTTTACCAGCAGGCGCTTCTCTTCAAAAAAGAACGGCTGCCTGCCGGTATCGATAAAATCGGGCGACAAATCGCCCGGAACCGCATCGCCCTGAAGGCTGTCTACATTTCGTGCATGCCAGAGCCACTGTTCAACCGTGAAATTTCGATAATTTCCCGTTGCAAACACTCCAACCTTATCCGAAAACTGGCGATTGGTAAAGTCGTCCGGAAAATCCGATCCATTGGCAGGCGTGCGGTTCAGTTTTGAGAATCGCCGCTGGTAGGTCAGCCCGGCAAGTCCGAACGGATGCGTGAACTCCAGCAACGCTCCCGCATAGTGAGCCCACTCCCGGTCAATAAAATCATCTCCCCCGTTCAGCACCTGCCGAACCTCTTTCTCCAGATAGCTCTGCAACCCGCCCAGCAGTTCAAGCCTGAACCTGCCCAACTGTGGCGTGACCAGTTTCAGGTTGAAGAGCAGCGGATGGCTGCTGTAGTCAAAAACATAGTCATACCGCTCGTTGAACTCATTATTGCTGTCTTCGGCCAGCCCCTGAACGACTCCGGCGGCATAATCGAGCCAGGTGATTCCGGCGTGCACCATGCCGTTTTCCAGATCCCCATAACGGTAGTAGAGTGTCAGGTCCAGGTCACTCTTGTCGCGTCCAAGCGTATGCTCCAGCCCCGCGTGATTCCGCTCGCCAAACCGGTACTCATACCCCAGCCTGAACAGAAAACGGTCGGCCCGCAAATTCTCTTCATGGGTTCCGTCGATCAGCAGCGTGTGGCGCGAGCCGGGAGAATAGTCGACTTTGAGCTTGTTCTCAATTGCAAAATTTGTGGCATTCAGGCTTCCAACCGACAACCGGTAGCCGTGTCCCGATGTATGCCACTCATACTCGTCGATAAGGGTATACCGGTAGGTCAGCAGATCGATCTCATGTTCCGGGCTCATCGCATTGATATTATCGCGAAAGAGCCCCCTGTTAAAATGCGTGCCCCCGTAATTATGGCTTCTGTCGAGCATGAAATTGAGCGTTCGCTGCTCCCACCCCATCAGCGTGGCCCGCTGATTGTGGCTTTGGGCCGATGCCTGGCCTGACAAGAATACCGGTATCACCCCCAGCAGCCACACTCCCAATAAGAACCCCACTATTCTCATGTTCATAACTCGTGATCTGTTTTTTCTAAAAATAGCTTCAAATGATCAGACCCGAAAACGAAATTTTTAATAAATACGCCCCCATTGAACACCCCTTGATGTGAAAATACCGGCAAACTGCACCCTGATATTTCAAAATAATGATTTTACACTCCGCTATTGCCCTTAATAAAAGACGTTTTTATCTTTTATTATAGTTTAGTGTCAGAGACATGCTACAGAAAACAGGAATACTATTCATCTGCTTAACCCTTCTGCTCTCCATGACAGAGATCAGCAAGGTTGCCATGCTTGGATATACCCTGTTCAGTGACGGCGACAAAGCCGCACTTCTCTGCACCTGTATCGGATGCAGCCATAAGGCCAAATCAGAGACAGAGCCCGCGATGTGCACGGTTGGCACGAGTGGCGCGAACCACGATGAGGATCAGCCTTCCCACTGTTCTGTTCAATCGCAGGACGGCGACTCTCTCAGTATATGTGCCTGTGGAGCGCAGCAGAGCGGTGATCATCACATTCTGCTCAACAGCCTGGACAAAATCGCCCTACTGTTTCCCCAGAGCGTTTCCGGTCCCGGTTACAAATGCATCGACTACGTCCGCCACGGACACGGCACCCCGCTCTCCTTTTCACCCGACATCTTTCATCCTCCCCGCGGCTGACCCCTGACAGCCTGCCCGGCCCGTGCTGCCGATGACAAGCACGAATTCAACTTCTATAACAAACATTTTATAACAAGGATGAACTATGTCTATTTTTAAATTCATCGTTGTCCTGGCACTGCTCTATCCGCTTTCTGCCACGACAACGCTTTCAATCGATAAAGCGCCGGACACCCTTCCGGCATCACAACCCATTACCCTCTCAGGAATCGTCATTACAGCCGATACAGGCGAACCCATAGCCGGTGCCCATGTACGGCTTGCAGGATCCGACCGGCTTTCGGTCACCGATAGCGACGGATCCTTCTCAATATCCATTGACGGTCAGGCCGATCGTGCCGTGCTGAAAGTCAGCCATATCGGCTTCAGGCCTGCTTCGGTTTCCCTCTCTTCGGATGAACTGGCTACACAACCTGAAATCACCGTCCGATTGGTGCCTGTCTCTGAAACGATGGCACCGGTCACAGTCATGGCCCACCGATCCATGCACACCCCCGCTCACTCAATGAGTACGGATCAGCCCGTGCTGCTTCCGATCGACCCGGGAGCCTTTTTGCGAGAAGCGGGCAACGCCTCCGGCATTCGGCGCGGCGGATTCGGAATCGATCCGGTTATTCGCGGAATGAGCGGAAGCCGGCTCAATGTGCGGGTTGACGGGCTCACCACAACCGCTGCTGCCTGTCCCAACCGGATGGATCCCCCCACCTCACATATCCGTCTCAGTGACATTGAACGGGTGGAGATCTATCGCGGTCCCCACGCCCTCGAGTATGGTCCCTCTTTTGGCGGAACCGTGAACTTTGTCAGTCATGAATCCCCGCAATTTACCGATTTCGGAATCCATGGCGACCTTCGCGCAGGCCTGGAAAGCAATACCGGCCACCGAAAAAGTGACCTGCGCCTTCAGGGCGGGAGTTCCGCATTCGATTTTCTGCTGAGCGGTGGACTCTCATCAACCGGCGACTATTCGAGCGGCGACGGTTTTAAGGTTCCGGCCGGATTTGAGTCGTACGACTACGGCATCGAAGCGGGCCTTTATCTGGCACCCTCACACCGCGTGACGGCCGGATGGTCGCAGTCATTTGTAAGGGATGCCGATTTTCCGGCCCTTGGCATGGATATGGCCGTCGACGACACCTACAAACTGAAAGCGGGTTATGAGTGGAATCCGGTTCAATCCGCTCTATTCCGGTCGATCACCCTTGACGGATACTGGAGCCTGGTAGACCACGAGATGAACAACCACCGCCGCGACACCTTTGAGATGAGAGATGCCGTGGCCCTGGCCGAGACAGAATCCTACGGGTTCAAATACCGCGCAAAGGGACTCTACGAATCCGGCACCTACACCTTTACCGGCGGTGTTGACCATCAGAATGTGATGGGAACCCGCTATGTAGAGTTTAAAACAGGCCCGAATGCAGGCAGCCAAATGACCTACAACCTATGGCAGGATGCCGTTGTGACCAACTACGGTTTCTATGGCGGGCTGGAGCATTTTGCAGGCGACTGGACGATAACCGCCGGCGTCCGTTTTGACTACAACAGGGCCGATGCAGGCGATCCCGCACCCCGGTTTCAGGGACAGGACAACGAGTCGGGCCATGTCAACCTGAGCATCAGCACGGGAATCAGCCGCCCGATTGCACAGGGTGTGACAGCCGGCCTCTACCTTGGGCGGGGTGTGAGAAGCCCTGATATCACCGAGCGGTTTATCAACTACCTGACTATCGGCCGCGACGGATTTGAATATGCCGGAAATCCCGGCCTGAATCCGGAGGCCAACCACCAGGCCGACCTGGTCTTCAAGACAGAGCACGGCTCATTCCATACAGAGACCACCCTCTTTGTATCCTATATCACGAACCACATTTCAGCAGTGATCGATCCGGATATGGATCCTGTCGGAATGGATGCACCGGGTGTCAGAGAGTTTACAAACCGCGGAGATGCACTCTTTTCGGGGTTTGAATCGAGTTTGCAATACCGTTTTGCGGACAGTTGGCATGTTGGCCTGAACGGATCCTATACCTTTGCCGGGTACCGTGACGATGGCACAGCCGTTGCTGAAATCCCCCCATTTGAAGCAGGTGTCACCGTGGGCGGCACCCTGCTGGACGGACGCCTTGCACCTGAGGTGCATTTCAGAAATGTATCCCCTCAAAACCGGTTTGATGAAACGTTCGGCGAGACCCGCACTCCGGGTTTCAGGCTGCTGGATGCAAACATCAGGATAGGCATAATGGATGGGATTACCCTTGCAACAGGAGTCCGAAACCTGTTTGACGAGGCCTATTATGAACATTTGAACCGTCAGTACAACCCGGGCGTCAACCCATCGGGAGATGCCCTGTATGAACCCGGACGCCGATTCTTTGCTGAACTCTCCATCCGCTTTTAGGCAAGGAAATCAACGGTTCGATTCCATTCGGTTGATGGATTGAGCCTGCATTTCAGCCTGGCCGGTTTCCTGTTTTTGGAGGCCGGTTTTTTTTTAATCAGCCTGTTTCGTGAACTTCACGTCAACCGCGCGTCCGGTCGAAACCATTACACCGGTCACATCACCGTTGGCGTTTCGCTGAAATTCAAAATCCCAGCTCCCCCCTTTCCAGTGATCCGGCTCCTCTTCGGTCATCGGCCCGTTGGGCGACAGGCGCCGCTCCAGGTAGAGGGTACCCTCCTCTATTCGAATCTCATACTCAGCCGGCAGCTCATCATTTACATAGGTACCCGCAAACTGCTCGAGGTACTCTTCAATGGGTTCCCTCAAAAAGAGGTCGGCCAGCTCTGCGTTTAACCCTGCCGGAACCACATCCCCCCGGTTGCAGAGTGTAATGAATGATACCCCCTGATCCGGAAACCTGGAGTAGTGGGTGCGAAAGCCGCTGAATGATCCGCCGTGATTGACATTCTCAAGCCCTTTGGCCTGCTCAACACGAATTCCCCGGCGGTAGGGTATCATCTCCCCGCCGGCATAGGTACCAGCCACCATCCACGCCTTCAGTTCGGCAGCTTCCGTTTCGGTTATACCGCCATCCCACGAGAGATTACCGGTCCAGAACTGCTCCCACTTCTCCCAGTCGTTCAGCGTAGAGTAGAGTCCGCCGGGTCCAACACCCTGAAAATTACCAGGGTAGGTGCGCCTGAACTGATCGCCGCCCGGCCGATAGCTGATCGCACGGTTGGGAATGATGCGGGTTCTGTCGTCATGAAAATGGGTGGCATGCATTCCGAACGGTTTGAAAAACTCTTTGTCGGTAAATTCAGGAAAACTCAACCCGCTCACCTCCTGTACCAGCAGTGCCAGGGTGGTATACCCGGCATTGGTATATGAGTACTCCGTACCGGGTTCAAACATCAGCTCTTCCCCGTTAGAGACCACCTCAAGATAGTCCTCAAGATCCATCACATCATTGACATCTCGTCCGCCCATGCGAATCAGCCCATAGATATCGGGCAGTCCGGAGGTGTGGTTAAAAAGCTGGTGAACGGTGACTTCCGATGCGTACTCCGGCCAATTTTCCAGATAATCACTCACATAGGCATCATCTTCGATCTCTCCGCGGATGATCAGCAGTCCGGCAGCCGCTGCGGTTACATGCTTCGATACCGATGCCATATAGAATGAGCTGGAATCACTGATCTCGATCCCATAGTCAAGGTTGGAGATGCCATACCCCTTTTTGAAGATGGATTGGCCGTCACGAAAAACGGAAACGGCGCAACCGGGAGCCGAATCGCTGTCAAACCGTTCAAAGATCTTATCTATTTTCTGAACTCTCTCCGTGTCGGCACTCTGAGCCTGGAGAAGTGCAGGTGAAAACAGAATCATGAGTATCAGGAGTCGTATAAATCGAATCATAATCAACGAATAAAAGTATTATACAGTTGGAGTGTCTTTTGAATCTGCAGGGTTACTGTTTTTCAAATGTG
>JBJHCX010000001.1:178181-264105 GCA_050486245.1 Rhodohalobacter sp. | reverse complement strand
ATCAGTTTGTCAACGAGCTAAATCAGGGTAGCTACCCTGATTATCGCGTGAACATTTGGTCGAAGTTAACTTCGACCAAAATGTTAAATGTTAACTAAAAACGTCAACCTTATTCAGGCATCAACATTTTTTTGCCTTTTGCCTTTTGCCTTTTGCTGCGCGTATTTTGCGCAGTCCCACCTACACATAAGCTTCGGTCGGCAGTCCCGAGACTTCGGGGCCTTCTCCACTTCTCCACTTCTCCACTTCTCCACTGCTGGCACTGTTGACACTGATCACTGTAAACTGTCAACCCTGCACCCTGATTTAACAAGATTTGTTGCCTGCCCGCTTGGGAAATTCTGATCAATGATGGTATATTCCGTGCATAGAAAAAATCGAAATAAATAATTTAACTAACCTGATTCATGAGTGTATTAGTAGGTAAAGACACACGGCTCGTTGTGCAGGGATTTACAGGCAGCGAAGGCACTTTTCATGCAGGACAAATGATCGAATACAGAACCAATGTTATCGGCGGCGTGACCCCCGGTAAAGGCGGACAGAAGCATTTGGATCGTCCTGTTTTTAACACTGTAGCCGATTCTGTTGAGAATGAAGGCGCAAACACCTCCGTTATTTTTGTACCTCCCGCATTTGCGGCCGATGCCATTATTGAAGCGGCCATCTCCGGGATTAAAGTGATTATCTGTATTACCGAGGGAATTCCCGTACAGGATATGGTCAAGGCAAAGCAGGTCTGCAAGAACCACGGAGCGGTACTTGTCGGGCCAAACTGTCCCGGTGTGATCACGCCCGGTGAAGCGAAAGTAGGCATTATGCCCGGAATGATCTTCTCACCCGGTAATGTGGGCCTGATCTCACGTTCGGGTACCCTGACGTATGAAGCGGTTGATCAGCTGACCAAGATCGGACTTGGCCAAAGTACAGCTATCGGAATTGGCGGCGATCCTGTGATCGGCACCAACCACACCGAAGCCGTAAAACTGTTCCAGGATGATCCCGGAACCGATGCCATCGTACTGATCGGTGAAATTGGCGGATCTGCCGAGGAAGAAGCCGCCGCTTACATCAAAGAAAATGTTGACAAGCCGGTTGTAGCCTTTATCGCCGGAAGCACAGCGCCTCCGGGCCGACGCATGGGCCACGCAGGCGCCATTATCTCAGGCGGAAAAGGCGGTGCAGACGACAAGAAGAAAGCACTGAAAGATGCCGGCGTCACCGTAGCAGAAAGCCCTGCCGAAATCGGTGTGACACTCAAAGAGATTCTCTAAAGAGAACTCACGTCAACGCGTTTTGTTTAAAAAAAGCCGTCCGGTGCAAATCGGACGGCTTTTTTTCAAGGCATAGGGTTTACAGTGTACAGTGATCAGTGTCAACAGTGCCAGCAGTAGGAAAGTGAAAAGGCCTCGAAGTCTCGGGCCTGCCGACCGAAGCTTATGTGTAGGTGGGACTGCGCAAAATACGCGCAGCAAAAGGCAAAAAAACGCGCAGCAGTTCTCACGACTCACGACTCACGACTCACGTCTATCTACCATCTACCATCTACCATCTACCATCTACCATCTACCATATACCATATACCATATACCTTGTGGGAACATTTTCTCTTTTACGCAGTACTCAACTTTGAAAGCAATCTATTAACCAATAACAGGGTATCGTTCACGTCAGTTATGAAAGCGATTATTAGCAGTATCTCAATTCTCTTGATCTCAATTTTGCTGGTTATCGGGTGTGAAGTCATAGAAAAATCTATCCACGATGAGGATCATTCCATAACCGAAACCGAATCGGTTCAGGAATCCGCCACCGCACAGAGCAGTGAGGAGTATACACGGGTCAATCTTAAAGAAGAGGAATCTGACCGGGATGACATCCCGCGGAAGCCGGATGAATCCTGACCTGAATCAACCGATTGAATTCTACCTGAAAGGCCGCTTCAGCCCATAGTGAAGCGGCCTTTTTTATATTCAGGACTCATTCATCCTCGTAGCCCCAGGGAGCGGGTGGTGCCTCGACCGTTTGGGTGATATCGAACTCCAGGCGGATCGAGTGGCCATGTTTGGGCCAGTGTACCCCATAGGCAAAGGTCTCTTCATCCATGATATCGAGAAACCAGAAGTTGTCGGATCGCAGTGGCAGTATATCGGCCGTATGATCGTCGGCCCAGAAGATTTGACGGGTTTCAAGCCCGGGTGAGGGTGCATCACCGCCATACTGGGTGATCTGCTCTTCAGTGCCATCAGGATTGCGATGATCATGTTTTAATCTGAGTGTGCCATTCGCTTTGGTCAGCATAAGGTTACGCGAATGATCATCATCCATGTGCAGTGAGATATGGGTGAGCGTTTCGGTACAGTTTCGCACATGAATGACAATTTTGTCGGCCGCCGAGCCGTGATAATAGGGAGTCGCATCGGCCAGCTGGCCTCTGTATGCGTTTCCGCAGAGCTGCTGCACATTCTCCCAGAAGGCCACCTGTTCAGGTGCAAGTGCCATCTCTTCGGCCGCTTCTTCAGGAGCATATTCAAATTCAGTTTCGGGTCCGTCACTGCCGGTACAGGCTGCAAGCGTGACGATCAGAAGCGTTAACAGGGAGAGGTTGAGTCCGGAGAGATTCCGTTTCATTTTCATGGATATAATTTTTTGGTCATGATTGAACTCACTAATATAGATGAAACCGGGAGATTCCAAAACCCGTTTCCGTCCGGCTATTTAAACAGATAGCCAACCGACCGGGGCTGCCGCAGCAGCCAACCCGTCAGACTGTACCGGGGTACATTTGTCGTGAGTACTTCATGTTCGATGGTATCGCTCTTGAAGAGCAACAACCGGCGGGCAACCGGTTCCACCACGATCTCCTTATCCTCTTGATAGATCACCAGCTCTCCCCCGTCTCCTTTTTTCCACCCCTCATTCAGGTAGAGCAGTACTGTGATCTGCCGATTCGACCGCTCATTAAACTGATCGAGGTGCCGGTTGTAATGCGACCCTTCCGGATATTTGGCGATATGGAATTCCGAACCCGACAGGCTGATAAAACAGAATCGGCGCAGTTTTTCGATCAATTCCGATTTAAGGTCAAAAAACTCCTTCAGCTCCTTATCACGCTCTTCATCCAGCCAGTAGATAAAATCACCCCGGACCGACGATTTAATCTGAAACTCACCCGAGGTGCCGATTCCCGCTTTCTTGAGCCGGTCATCACTCTCGGCCTTTCTGAAAAAATCCATCAGCTTTCGGTAGAGCTGCTCCGAAATAAATTGATCAACGATCACAAAATCCTCTTCGGCCAGGCGGTCAAGCCACTCCAGCCACTGTTCATCGGTATACATACGCTTCTATAGAGGTTACTTGTTTACGACACGCTAACGTGCACCCGGCATTTTACACACTAACCTGAAATAAACATAGTACCGGAAACACTTTTTTTTACTGCCCTGCTGCTTCCGACGGCTCCGATTCTCCGGCAAAATTTCCCAGCCTTGCTGCCCGGATCGTTTACTGTATGCTGAACCCGTCGGGTATCACGGTCCCTTTCTGGATGATGACAATTCCATCCACTACATGGTACTTGTCATACTTCCCGTCTTCCAGGTGATCACCGCCCACAATCCGCACATCGTTGCCGATTCGCACATTTTTGTCGACAATTGCCCGGCTGATATAGCAGCGCTGGCCAATTCCCATCAATGGCCGGTCTGACGCCTGACGGGTCAGGTCGTCCGGCGTTGGAAAGTTGTCATTACCCATCACAATGGATGACTCGATCGTGGTTCCTTTCCCGATCCGCGACCGGATTCCGATGACCGACCGGACGATGCGGCTCGCCTCGATGATGCACCCTTCTGCAACGATCACATGCTCCAGTGAGGTGCCTGTCAGCTTTGAGGTGGGGAGCAGGCGTGCCCGGGTGTAGATATGGCGTTCATTGTCGTAGAGGTTGAACTGGGGAATGGTATCGGTCAGGGCCAGGTTGGCCTCGAAGAAGGAGCCGATGGTTCCGATGTCGGTCCAATACCCGCTGAAGGGGTAACTGCTGATTTTGGATCCTCCTTCAATCGCATTCGGGATGATCTCTTTTCCAAAATCGGTGGCTTCGGGATTATCTTTGAACAGCTTCAGCAGGAACTCTTTATTGAATACGTAGATTCCCATCGATGCCAGGTAGTTCTTGCCCTGTTTCTGCATCTCGGGTGAGGTTTTTGACGACCAGTCTGACAACTGTTCCGGTTCCGGTTTTTCAATAAAGGATTCGATATATCCGCTCGCATCGGTCTTCATGATTCCGAATCCGGATGCATCCTCGGCCGTAACGGGAATGGTTGCCACAGTCAGGTTGGCTCCCTGCTTCTTGTGGTCTTCAATCAGAACCCGGTAATCCATCTGGTAGAGCTGATCGCCCGACAGGATCAGCACATAGTCATACTCATGATTGGCCAGGTGGTGAATGGATTGCCTGACGGCATCGGCCGTACCCTGAAACCAGTTGCTGCTTTTGGGCGTCTGCTCGGCCGCCAGGATATCAACAAACCCGTGTGAAAAGAGGTCAAAATTGTAGGTATTCTTGATGTGCCGGTTCAGCGATGCCGAGTTAAACTGTGTCAGTACAAAAATGCGCCGGATCCCCGAATTGAGACAGTTCGAAATGGGAATATCTACCAACCGGTATTTACCCGCGATCGGAACTGCAGGCTTGCTGCGCTGCCGGGTTAGCGGATAGAGCCGGGTACCCCTTCCCCCGCCAAGTATAATGGATATGGCTTTCTCTTCCATGATGATGTTATTGATCTGTTAGTGACTCATAAAGGTTGATATATCGCTTTGTCGATCGTTCCCATGAAAAATCGAGCGACATGTTTAGCTTCACCTTCTTATTAAATAACTCTTTTTGGTGAAATAATTCCACACCTCTTTTTACAGCCTCTGAAGCCTCTTCAGTATTAAACTCTTCAAACACGACACCATATCCCCCTTCATCGCCGATATCTTTGACGGTATCCGACAGTCCGCCCGTTTTCCGAACAACCGGAATGGTTCCGTATCGCATGGCGTAGAGCTGATTCAAACCGCACGGCTCAACGCGCGACGGCATCAGAAGGAAGTCACTCCCGGCGTAGATCAGGTGAGCCAGTTTTTCATTGTACTCCAGTCGGGTGTCGAAGTAGCCAAAATATTCATTTTTCAGATCCGTGAATAGGTCATGAAGCTCGGGATCGCCCGTCCCAAGCACGATAAAGGAGGCATCCATCTCCCGGTCAATACAGTTCCGGATCAAATCCGGCAGCAGGTCGGCACCTTTTTCCCGCACCAGCCGGCCAATGAATGAGAAGACCGGGCGTTCGGGGTTCAGTGCAAAGGTGTCGCAGAGTGCCTTTTTATTCTTCTGTTTCCCTCGTTTATACGCCTTCCGGCTGTAGTGATGGGTCAGATAGCTGTCGGATGCGGGGTCCCATACATCGGTGTCGATCCCGTTCAGGATTCCGGCAGTCTTCTGTTTTTCATGCTGCAGAAGCTGTTCCAGTCCGTGACAATACTCCAGAAGTTCATCCATATATCCCTGCGAAACGGTGGTCACCTTCCAGGCAGTTTTGATTCCCGCAGCCAGTGAATTAAGTGACCCGTTCCAGTCGAGCAAGCCGATATTATCGAGGTTGAAAGCGGGAAGCAGCCTGTATTCACTGCGGCTGTACCTTCCCTGGTACTCTCCGTTGTGAATGGTCAGCACGGAGGGTGTCTTTCTGAACTCCTCAAAACGGAATGCCTGCTGCATCATAAACGGCACCAGCGCTGTGTGATGATCATGCGAGTGCACGACATCGGGCTTGAAGCCGCTCTGCTTGAGCCACTCCAGGGCTGCCACCTGGAAGCTGATAAAGCGCTCCTTTTCGTCCCAGTAAGGGTGGCCTGACCAGGGGTCGATATAGATTCCGGGCCGGTCAAACCGTCCGGGTATATCGACCAGGTAGAGGTCAAACCCGAGATTTGGATCGTCAACCAGCCAAATCCGAAATGAGAATGTTCGCTCACCAAATGGGGCTTCTCCGGCAAAAACTTCTTGTTTGGCAACATCCACAAGCCGGTTTGTGTAATAATAGGGAAGCAGCACAATACAGTTGTGTCCGCTCCGGTTGAGATATTTGGGCAGTGATCCGGTAACGTCTCCCAGTCCGCCGGCTTTCGCAAAGGGATAGCATTCAGCGGAGATATGAGCAATATTTATCATCTGTTTTTTTAATGTAACTTTTTTAGAAAAAAGAGCGTAAGTTCATTCTGATTTGTGATTTAAGAAATTTATCAACGAACTGCAATCACACAGACGGCAAGCTGCTTAATAATTGGAACATACCGGGGACAATCAACTGCAATTTCACAAGATTTTCGTTTCATCTGTATGGTGTAAACGGTATCATCCTTTTCTGTCAATCTGATAAAACCTGATATCAATGAGTACGACAATTTCCGTAAAAAATGTGAGTAAGTCATTCGGTGATACAAAAGCCGTTAACGATGTCTCGTTTGATGTTGAGCAGGGGCGAATTTTTGGCTTGCTGGGTCCCAACGGCGCCGGTAAAACCACCACCATCCGAATGATCAACTACATCACCCTCCAGGATGAGGGCGAAATTCTCATTCAAGGGAAAAAAGTCAGCCCGGTAACCCAGAAGCTGATCGGCTATATGCCGGAAGAGCGCGGACTCTACAAGAAGATGAAGGTTGGCGAGCAGCTCATGTACCTTGCCCAGCTGAAGGGAATGGATGCGAACAGCGCACGCGAAAAGATCAAATATTGGCTGGAGAGGTTTGGTGCCTATGGCTGGATCTCAAAGACGGTAAACGAACTTTCAAAAGGGATGAGTCAGAAGATTCAGTTTATCGCCACCATTGTCCACAATCCCGATATCTATATTTTTGATGAGCCTTTTAGCGGACTGGATCCCATTAACAGCGAGCTGCTCAAGGAGATTATCATTGAATTAAAAAACGACGGAAAAACGATTCTCTTCTCGACTCACCGGATGGAGCAGGTGGAACAGATGTGTGATGATATCTGCCTATTCAACAACGGAAAAGTGGTCCTGACGGGTAACCTGAGGCAGATTAAGAAAGATTTTGGCAAGAATACGGTCCTGCTGGAATTTCAGGGCGACGGATCCTTTTTGGATGAGCTTCAGGATGTGCGCATCAACAACCGCTCAACGAACTTTGCGGAGATTCGGATTCTGAATGGCTTAAATTCACAGGAGATTTTGAAGAAAGCGATGGAGAATGCTGAAGTTCACAAGTTTCAGCTTGTCGAGCCGTCATTAAATGAAATTTTTATCTCAACTGTCGGCGAAGATAATCTCAGGAAACAACAATTGGAGGATATAAGCGGATGAGCTGGAGACAAACCTTTTTAGTACTCAAACGAGAATACCTGACCCGGGTCAAGAGCAAAGGGTTTATTTGGGCCACCATCCTGGTTCCGCTTGGGTTTGCACTCTTTATCGGTGTCAGCATCTTTATTGCGGCCTGGGAAAGCGATATTCAGTATACCATCGGAATCTCTGATGACACCGGCTATATCATCAGCCAGCTGCACGACATTGATGACGCCCGCTACAAAGACCTATCGGGCACTCCTTCTGACACCTTGCGCGCGATGGTTCAGCGTGAGGAGATTACCGGCTATGTTGTGATCACAGAACAGCACATCACCGGAGAGAGCACCCTGGAACTGATCTACAGCGGAAGCGGCGGTATGCAGCTTCTTACCGCGGTGAGAACCGATTTCAGGGAGTCGGTCCGCCAGGAGCGCCTGCGGCGTGCAGAGGTGGGCGATGAGATCCGAAATATTTTTGAAAGCCGCGTGGCAGTCGATTCACGCCGTCTGAGCCCGGAGGGCGAGGAGACCGACGACGATACGGAATTTCTCTCGATTGTCGGGTTTCTGATGGGAATTATCATCTTCATCAGCATCTTCAGCTATGGCGGATATATCATGCGCGGGGTGATCGAGGAGAAGACCAACCGTATCATTGAAGTGATTGCATCATCGGTGAAGCCCATTGAGCTGCTTATCGGAAAGATGGGCGGCGTAGGTGCGATCGCCATTACCCAGTTTGGTATCTGGATCCTGGCCTTTCTCGGGCTCACGGCTGTTGCCGGTCCGGTAGCCACCTCACTGATGGATAACAATATGGCTCAGATGACCGGCGGTGTGGCCGAAGTTGAGGAGCAGCTTCCGGCAATATTGGATTTGCCAACCATTGAAACCTCCCTGATTGTCTACTTTGTCATCTTTTTTATTCTGGGTTATCTGCTCTACAGCTCCCTGTTTGCGGCTGTGGGTTCGGCAGCCGACTCCGAAACCGATACACAGCAATTGATGCTACCGATTTCGGCACCCATTGTCATTGCCTATGTGATCCTTTTTCACACCATGCAGAGCCCTGACAGTACGCTCTCTGTCGTGGGATCGATGATCCCCTTCTTCTCTCCCATTGTGATGGTCACACGCATAGCCATAACCGAGGTGCCGGCCTGGCAATCGTCACTGGCTATCTTCCTGATGGCCCTGACCTTTGTCTGCACCATGTGGCTGAGCGCCAAGATCTACCAGGTAGGCATTCTGAGTTATGGAAAAACCGCCAGCTTCAAGGACCTGGCCAAGTGGATTAAGCGGTGATGTGGAGAAGTGGAGAAGTGGAGAAGTGGAGAAGTGAAGAAGTGGAGAAGTGGAGAAGTGAAGAAGTGGAGAAGTGAAGAAGGCAAAAGGCAAAAGGCAAAAATTACAAGTACCAAATTCCAAACCTTCCATCAATGTTTCACGTTTGATGTTTCACGTTTCCCTGCTTCTCAACTGTTGGCACTGTAAACTCAGAGCCTTTTGCCTTTTGCTGCGCGTATTTTGTGCAGTCCCACCTACACATAAGCTTCGGTCGGCAGGCCCGAGACTTCGGGGCCTTTTGCCCACTGATCACTGTACACTGTTAAACTGAACCAGTGCGCTGCGAACGCGGATGTCGTACTCTTCGGCAAGCCTCTGTTCCATCAGGTCCTGACGCAGTGACGACCCTATTCGTTCAAGTGCCGGAATCGATTGATAGCGAATGCGCGGATCGATATCAGAGAGCAGCCGGGGCAGCCTGTTTTCCCAACCCGACTCCGATTGATCATGCTGCAACACCAGATTCAAAATGTTTGTCCTGACTTCATATGGGAATCCTTCAGCCAGAAATGTTGAGGAGAACTGAACGGCATCTTCTGCGTTGCCCCCGGTTGCCAGGAGCTGCAGAATAAGTGGCACCTGCCGGAGATTGCCTTCACGGATAATCAGATCTTCGGCAATATGGGTAAACCTGTCGATATCCGTTACCTCATAGAGTGAGCGAATTCCGGCTGTTTGAATCTTCTCATGTTCGGTTCGGTTGACCACCGACCTGAGCTGTGAAATCACTCTTTCATCTTCGCGAAAGTAGGCGAGCGCCTCAACGGCTGCTTCCCGCACTTCAGGTGCATATCGGTCGGACAGGTGATCGAAAAAGATTTGGTCTGTACCCGAAGCACCTGTGGTAATGGCCGAAAGCGAGCGAATCATTTCGGCATAGACCCGGCTATCCTCTTCACTGTTCAGCTGATCGCGAAGGGCAAGCTGCAGATCCGGGTTGTCACTGAAGGAGGCCAGTGCAACGGCCGCCTCTTTCCTCTGATGCACATCTTCAGACTCCCTTAACTGATAGATCCAGAAGCTGAACGGTTTGCGAACCGTCAGTTCAATATCATCCCGGTCCGGAAGGCTCAATTCGAGATTCTCAACATTGGACGATACATTCAACACCACACGGTCGTTCTCACCCGTAAAGGTGACCTGATGATCTTTGACATCCATAAAGGAGTATTCCCTGACCTCTGCATTCACAAGCTCCTCCACATAGGAGCCAACCGATTCAAATGAGAGGGTTACCCTGTTTTCCGATTCATTCCAATCCATATTGACGATATAGTCATGCACTTCATCCTGCTCGATCTCAATGGCCGGTAGCTCAAGGGTCCCGAAATAGGGATATCCGGTTTCCGCATAAATTGCTCGCGAGAGATCAGCCCAGGAGAGCAGATCGGTCTGTTCACTGATCAGATCCCTCCGAACCATTTGCAAATGGTTCTCCAGCCTCTCACCACCGGAGGTTTCGGTCAAAAAGTATCTCCAGCGGTCGATGGACGCCGTATTAAACACTCCGTAGTACGCATCCGTCTCACCGGTTTCAACCTCCAGGTCAAAGAGGCTGTTTAGGGTCGATGCCATCCAGGCTGAAATGGCTCCCGATTCACTCCACCGCTCAGCCCTCAGGTGTGATCCGATCCACTGTCCGGTCAAACCGGTAAGGAGTTGCTTTTCAAGGTTGTCACGATTCAAAAAGAGATAGATCATTCCCGCTGAAAAGGCTTTGGTTTCCCAAAAATCATCTTCCAGTACAACAATATGGAGATCTCTGTAGGGGAATCCGATTCCAAAATGGTGAAACAATTCCGAATAGCCGGCAGCTGCCATCTCAAGCAATGAGTCGGCATCGATTCCGTCGGTTTCTGAATGGATGTAAATCTGCGGATTGGTTCTCCGCTCAAAGAGTTCACGCTGTACCGCTGCCAGCCCCGAACCATTTTCAAACGTGGATGCTTTCAGGCTGACCCCGCCCATGACCAGGCTGAGATCGGAAGGTGAGATCGGGCGGTTCGAGGAGTAGGTCATCATCTCACGGTCTACGCTCACAACCTCTGACGAGGAGCGCCTGCCGTTTGCAATCACTTTTTTACCGGAGGGATAGGTGAAGATCATCTCGGTTGTAAAGGCGATTCGGGGATGATCAGCCACGGGCAGCCAATGTGCCGTTGACCGGGGCAGGTTGGATGTAAAAAAGGTCCCTTTGGCACTCTGAAATAGTCCGAATCCGGGTCGGGTGCGGTACTGAATCCTGAGGTCTGCCTGTTCCCCTTTTTGAAACTCCTTTTCCAGAAAGATCACCAGTTGATCTCCATCGATCGTATAGTTGCCGCTCTCGTCATTCAGCGACAGCCTGACAATCTCCATGCCGGGCGCATCCAGTACGAGCGAATCGACATTCTGATCGCGAAACCGAAGGGAGTAGAGAAGATCTCCTTCAATCGATCCCGTTTCAGAAAGGTCCATTTCGGCATCCAGGTGAACAATTTCAAAACGAAGCGGCGGATACGATTCATAATCCCATTGAAATGTGTCAGATTGGCTCTGCACTTGTGCAGTGACGGCCAGTGCCAGCAAGCATGCGGTTGAGACGAGACGAAAAAAGTTCATCATCTTATTTAAAAAATGTGAGTATTTCAGGTATAAGCTCTTTATTGGCTGAGATGGCATTACCGGTTTCAATCGATCGATTGCCATTGACATCCGTATAGGATCCCCCGGCCTCGGTAACTATGGGAAGTAACGCTGCTGCGTCCCAGATATTTAAAATAGGATCAACCATGATATCTGCCCTGCCGGTGGCCACCATCAGATGCCCGTAGGCATCACCCCAGGTTCTGTGTATACGCGTTCGGTTTAAAAGTTCCGAAAAAGCTTCTGAAAATCCATGCTGTTCAAAGGTGATCACTTCGGTCGACAAGAAGGTCGCTTTCGATAACTCTTCACAACTGCGTACACCGGTCTTCTTGCCATTCAGGGTTACCCCGTGTCCGATAGCGGCCGAAACCATCTCTCCCAGTGCCGGGGCATAGATCACTCCTACAGAGGGCTCATTATTGACCAGAATCCCAATCAGGGTTGTATAGAAGGGTACCCCGTGGATAAACGACTGGGTACCGTCAATCGGATCCAGAATCCAGACCACGTCGCTATCCTCTCGCTCACTGCCAAACTCCTCTCCGATAATGCCATGGTCAGGATAACGCTCCCGGATCATCTGGCGGATCACCTTTTCAGCCTCTCTGTCTGCATTGGTTACAGGCGAGTCATCCCCCTTGAATTCCAGTTCAAACGATTGTTTAAAATAGTTAAGGGTGGTCTTCCCCCCTGCTTCGGCAAACTCTTCGGCTGCCGATCGGAGCTCAGCTAAGGATCTGTTCATCTGATGGACTGTTCTTTCTTTTGGTAACCGCTTTCGGTTACGTTCATTTATCAAAAGATACTAACAATCCACCGGATTCTCTCGATGAATATCAGGGCATCTGCAGGTCAGGGATAATCTGAAATCGTATTATTGGTTGTATTGAATGATCAGATATTCAACTCCTGCCGCCCCGATGCGTGCCGTGCTGTCTGCCAGCATATCAATTTTCACAGATCCCTCGGGGTCGGTCAGGATCAGGCTCCCCTGCAGTGTCTCCCCGTCCAGGGTCCACTCCATATTTACAGAATCGGATTCGGCCGGCTCCAGATAGAGATTCCACTCAACCTCACTGCTGAGAGAATTTCGAAAGTCTCTGAAGAGCCTTCTCTCATCATTCAGGAACCAGGCATGCAGGCTTTTGGGAGCTGCAGGCGGGGCTTCCTGGTCTATCCCCGAGTCGAATGAGTCTGTTGCACCGCTTTTCTGGCCAAATGCAAGCTCGACCGATGTATGGCCGTCATATACCAACAGGTCCATTGTATAGCTGCTGGAATAGACTTCAAAATTGGCGATCAGCCTGACATCCTCTTCAAGCACAAATGACAATGGGTTCTCGGTCGATTCAACATCACCCGACCAGCCGGCAAACTGCCAGCCATTATTGGGCACTGCAAGAAATTCGGCCGTGTTCCCAATCTCATCTCCTCCCGAAGTCAGGACCGTTCCCGCCGTAGACGGGGATGCAATCACGGAGATGGCAACGCGGTCGCCCATCGTCGACATCTCGCCACAGGCTGTCAGAAAAAGAGTTGCAAGCAGTATAAAAGATGTTATGGTTCTCATGGTCAGGATTACTTAATCAGAGTCATTTTTTGGATATCTACACGATCGCCGGCATGGAAGCGGATAATATACATTCCGGATGCCAGGTTTCGTCCGTCAAAGTCAACACGATGCTGACCGGAGTATTGAGTTTCATTGGCCAGGGTCTGTACCCTGCGTCCGATCACATCAAACACCTCTATCAATACGTGGGTCTGCTCCTTGAGCTGGTAGTGGATGGTCGTTGTTGGATTAAACGGGTTCGGATAATTTGCATGCAGTTTGTTTTCCGATACCATCTCTTCTGCAAAGATCATCTCAATTCTCAGGAAATCATACTCCTGATCGATGGCATTACTCTGCCCCGGCAGCAGATCTATGGTTCGGGTCCGGCCCTCTTTTTCTGCATGAATCCGATAGGCATACCCCGCCAATTCATCCGAATCATCCAGTGATATCCTGACCGGATAACGATCAGAGTGCAGTACCAGCTCTGTTGAGCGGTTATTCACCAGACGTGTATCTTCCCGTGTTCTGACATCCAATATCGGTTCTGGCGACCTGGGTGGCAGGTAATAACGGGCCTGGTCGGTATGATCCAGCGTTTCCGGGGTGACAAAGATCTGAGACTCCTGCTCGCCACTGGTAAAGGTGAGGGCTGTAACCGGTGCATCCGCATGATCATCCCGCGACTCTGCGATCAAGCCGGACGCCTCGGGCGGAGTGTTGGAAACGGTAATCGAAATGGTGCCTGAATCATTCGCATAGACCCAGTGCCCCATACCCGGCTGAACCGTGGAACTCTCCCGATACTCGCCGTCTTCATAGACAAACAGCGGAGTCTCTGTCAGTATACCATCAGGATCCTGAATACTCCCGGCCGGCACTTCGCCGCTAACGCTCCCGATCAGGTTCCAACCCTGATCGAGCTCCACGCCGATACTGTCAAGTCCGGCACCGGCGGCTTGAACCGCCTCACGATCGAACGATCGGGTTTTGATCCAGTATCCTTTACCCGGTTCTAACCTCGACTGCAACTCATATCTGTCACTGAAACTGTAGAGCGTGGCCAGTTCAAACTCCTGTGAGCCATTGGTCAGCGGTGTGCTGGAGAGTGCCCACATTTTATCGGCAACGATTTCCGTAACCACAAAGCTGATCCTGTTAGAAAGGTCACTCTCTTCATCACTGCTGTTCACGGCAGCTACTGCATAGTAAGCGGTACCCGGCTCTGTATTGGAATCGATATAGGTGTCGCTTCCCGCATCGGCTTTGTCCAGTAGCTCAAGGTTATACATTCTCGTGCCCCTGTAGATGTGATAGGCTGCAACATTTCCTTCTGATTCCATCTCCCACTCCAGTACAGCGTGATCACCATCCGCACGGATCGAAGTCAGGACCGGTGCTGTCGGAACCTGTTCCTCAAACTCAATCACCGGTCGGTCAGACAGCTCGATACCATCAACGGTAATCGTGACCGTAACGGTTTCGGGCAGACGGTTGGTAATTGTAAGGCTGAAATGCCCCTCCTCTTCCTCTGCAGTAATATCCCCCAGTACTGCACTACCCGTCACTTCGGCCGACAGATCGGACGGAGAGTAGTGATCAATCGGCTGACCCGTCGAATCAGCAACAACTATGGAAACGGTTGAGGGATCGAACCCGTCGGCCAGATGAGGCGATGTCGCACGAACGGTTGAGGAGTCGGCATCAGCGATCGGCAACGGATCTTCAGGTTCTTCAAAATGTATTTCAGGCCGGTCAGCAAGCTCAACATCTTCAATGGTGACAATGACTGAGACCGTTCCGGGCTGTCTCGATGTTAAAGTGGTTTCAAAAACACCCGTTCCCTCGCCTGCCCGAAGATCTCCCAGGCTCGCCTCGCCCTCAATGGCCAACCCGATATCCTCGATTGATATATCTCCAATTGGCTGACCCAGGGAGTCGGCAGCGGTAATCGTAATCAGCGATGCATCCCTGCCGTCTGCAATATGCGGCGAGGTAGCGGTTACCGATGAGGAGTCTGCATCAACGAGTGCACGAGGCTGTTCAAAACGGATTTGAGGCCTGTCAGACAGCTCCACGCCATCTGCCTTAACTACAACGGTAACCGTGTCGGCTGTCTCGGATGTGACTCCAAATGTAAAGATCCACGCCTCATCACCAGCCTGAAGGTCTCCGGCCGTCGCCTCGCCGATCAGTTCAATCTCAATATCTTCGGCCGTAAAACGGCTAATCGGTTCACCTGTAGAGTCGGCAATAGAGATAGTCACCTCAGATATATCGAGACCGTCAGCCAGGTGCGGACTCGTAGCACTGACTGATGAGGAGTCGGCACTCACCACCGGCAGCGGAGCCTCCGGCTCCTCAAATATGATTTCAGGCTGATCAGATAGCTCCGTTCCATCAACCGTGACCGTTACCACAACGGTTTCAACACTCTGATTGGTCACCGATAACGTAAATTCACCGGTCTCACCTGAAGACGTCACATCTCCGGCCACGGCATCGCCCGACACAACAACATCTAAATCTTCGGTGGTATATCGGTCCAGCGGATTTCCTGTGGAGTCAGCAATCGTAATGGTGACCACCGATGCATCGGATCCATCGGCCAGGTGCGGGGTTGTCGCGATCACGGACGAGGAGTCGGCACTCACAACGGGATCAGGCAACTCCGGTTCGGTTTCGGTCGCATCATATTTCAACAGGGTTCCGCTGCGTCCGGATGCCCAGCCCAATTCACTGTTTATAAAATGGAGATCCTGAATTTCGACAGTAGAAGAAGTACCCGCGTACTCTCTCTCCCAGCTATCACCGGCGTCATCTGAAAAGAGCATGGTTGTTCGGGCACCAGCAGCCCAGATGCTGTCGGCATGCGGAAAGGCCAGGGCATTTAGCGTCCACTCCGTTGCAGGCTCCAATTGTTGCCAGGTTTCACCTCCGTCCTGGCTTTTTACGATCAATCCATTTTGCCCAACTGCAAACCCGTTGTTTTCATCAATAAAACGGACCGAGTTCGTTCGGATTGAGTCGAGTCCGACCTCCCAGGTTTCTCCGCCGTCGACCGTCCGAAGCATGCCGGGATCACGGAGCTGTGAATTAAACATGGATGCCCACCCCCTCTGCTCATCGATAAAAAAGATATCCGTAATCTGACTCTCTTCCCGTATCCGGATCTGCTCCCAGCTTTCGCCGCCATCCTCTGTTTTATAGAGGTTTCGGTTCCCGGCTACCCAGCCTGTCTCCTGATCCTGGAAGAAGACGGTTTCGTAGAAGACCCAGCCATCGGCATCATCAACGATCTGTTCACTCCAGGTTTCCCCGCCATCGGAAGTGTGAAAAATAGCCCTGTTAGAGCCAACCACCCACCCGTGATCTTCATCAGCAAAAAAGAGATCACTCATGGCAAATTCATTTGAGGAGAACACATCACTCCATGACTCACCTCCATCCTCGGTTTTATAGACGATTGTTTCATCACCAAATCCATCTCCGAAGAAAGAAGCCAGCACATACCCGGTATTTTCATTTACAAAATGAACCGATGGAATATCAAAAAAGCTGATTGAGTCGGCAATGGCAACGGCAGACCAGTGGCTGTCGGCCTCCATAAATTCAATTTCCGGCTGATCATTCAGGGTTACACCATTGACATCAATTTCAACGTTCACCGTTTCAGCCACATGGTTCGTCAGGTAAAAGCGATAGGTTCCTTCTGAAAACTGTTCGGTAACGGATCCCTCAAGAACGGCATTGCCGGCACTTATTTGAAAATCGGCATCCTCCAGTCCGCCAATCGGATCCCCAAACTCATTCAGAACGGTCAGGTCGACGCGTGCCTGTTCCGTACCGTCTGCCCAGTGCGGAGATGTAGCCGACACTTCAGAGAGTTCCGCATCTGCGATAAAATCTTCAGGAATGGTTTCGCGCAGTGCAATGATTCCTGCTGACTGACTGGAGATATAGGCCACGCCATCGTGCACAACCGGGTTGTGATTGACATTACCCAGTCTTCTCCTTTCAGTTACCAGTTCCCGGGTGTGGATATCGATACCGATGAACCGGCGGTTGTCAGCAACATTTCCGGTCGTGCCGATATAGACGATATCTCCGGCAATGACCGGACCGGATCCGCTGAAGGAGATATTTCCAAAACTTCTCTCCGGCTCGTAGCTCCAGAGTGTCTGATGCGTCTCCGCATCGAGTGCATAGAGCACACCATCCGTATTGCCGGTTCCAACGTAAATCACGCCATCATGAACGGTCACGTTGCTATAGAGAAATGCATCCAGCTGCCAGAAGAATTCTGACGAGCCGGTTTTCGCGTCCAGCTTGTAGAGCGCTTTGCCCCTTGAAAAGTAGACCCAGCCATCGACAACGGTCGGGTTTACTGCAACCGCTCCGCCGGTATTAAAACTCCACAGAACCCGATCCTCTTCATTGATGAGGCCCTCTGCAGTGTCAAGCGCATAGAGGTTTTGGTCATTACTCCCTATATAAACCACACCATCGACAACAGCCGGTACCGAGCTGATTCCGCCTTCAAAGTCAAACGACCAGATCTCATTGCCGGTCTCAGCTTCCAGGGCATAGACCGTCCCTTCACTGTTTTCACGATGTGAGCCGATGTAAACTACATCATCCACAACGGTTGCCGATCTCCAGATTGCCGTTCCCAACGATTTTTGCCACTTGACACTGCCTGAATGGCGGTTCAAAGAGTAGAAATTCCCGCCCTGATCCCCGGCAAAAAGCAGGCTGTCCTGGAGTACCGGTGTGGCCCGTACGTTATTACCGGTTTCAAAGCTCCATTCGACATCTCCCGTTTCGGCATCCACAGCGTGGATAAACCCGTCGAGTGTGCCAAAATAGAGGCTGCCGTCATATAGGGATGGTGATGATCCGGCTGAAGCGGTTGTCACTCCGTCCCATTTCACCCTCACCTCTTCTGTTTGGGGGCCGATGAAGTAATCGGCGGCCGGATTGTTATTGACGCCAAAATTAAATTGAGTCCAGCCTTCGGTGACGACCACCGTTTCACTCTCCAGCCCTTCTATGGTCACCTCATACTCACCCGGCTCATTGGGCTGGTAGTAGAAGGTCACCACTTCCGAACCCATATACTCTACCAGTCCGGTTTTGGTTTCAATTGAATCGCTGTTTACCGTTAGTGTTGCTTCATATTCTCCTGGTTCATCCCCAGTATTTTCAGCGACTGCGGAGATCAGCACAAGGTTTCCTGTAACCAGTGTGTTGGAAGAGACAGAGAGGTTGCTAAACGCGAATGTGGTTTCACCGGGCTCGGGCTCGTCATCTCCCGGTTCAGAAGTGAGCCACGGGTCGAATCGGACATTATCCGATACCGAATCGCCGCTTCCGCTTGCCGTCTCACCGGTTTCCGGGTCGGTTGATCCGCCCGACGGACCCGATCCATCCCCCCACCAGTTGTTCATTGCCGGAAGAACACCCGAGCCTGTAAAATCGAGTCCGGATCCGTTTCCGTCGAAATGGTTCTGTTCAATCTCACTCTCGTCACCATCGCCCGAAATCAGGACCCCTTCCGAAAGATTATTGAGAAATTGATTGTGAGTCAGTGTGAGAGGACCCTGCAGTTCAGCACCTGTTTGGTTTTCCTCAATCCGGTTTTCCGTCATGACAACACCATCAACCAGTAACCGTATACCGGTACCCTGGTTATCCGCAATAGTATTATTATCCAGGTGAGGACGGTGTGATTGATTTGATCCGAAATTGGAATCGATACCGTGTGAATCAAATCCTCTGATCGTATTTTCAACCAACAGGGCATCGAGGGCTCTGGACATGTAAATCCCTCTTCCTGCGCCATATTCCAGAATATTCTCCTTAATGGTCACCGAATCGGAAATGCTAACCGTCAAGGCATCGCCGGCGGTGCTGCTGATACGGTTACCGGTAATCTCACTATGATGACCAGATCCGTCGATCTCAACCCCCCTTGAACCGCCTGCTGTTGATATCGTGTTTCCTGCCAGCTTTGCTGCCGGACTGTTTCGTGTATAAATCCCTATAAACTGGGAGATATCCTCTGTATGGCCAATCGTATTATCTGAAACCGTGACTGATTCACTGAACCGGACTTCGATCCCTCTTTTGCCGTTCGAAAGGTTATTATTATCCAGAACGCTGCCTTCTGAGTAGACAACCTCTATCAATCCTTTTTGATGTGCCAGGGTTTGTCCCGAGCCAGTGATTGTCACATTATTCACCTCACTTTCGGGGCTGTAGAGCAGCTGAATGCCAACCGGTACATTATTGAGGGTTACATTTTCAATAACCACACCGGATGAGTTAAAAGCGATCACCTGTCCCGGTTCGGCAGGAATTACAGGGTTCGTTTCACCTTTCAGGTAAACCAATGGTTTTCCACCTACGGTATTTCCCTCCATAACGTGGTCATATTCATCAAAAGAACCATAAAATGAGTGGAGCACCACACCCGTTTCCATCTCATTATTTCGCAACATCACCTCTTTTGTGCTGTTAAAGGAGATGTCGACCGAATTACCGGAGAATTGGTTCTCTTCAATGACCAGGTCATCACTCACATTGCCGAAATAGATCCCGGAATAGGGATGATCTGTAATGGTATTATTTCGTATTTCAGTACCAAATGTCGTCTCAATTCCTGAACTGTTACGGTGTATCTCATTTCCCTCAACAGTATTCCGGTTACCGGTTCTGAGTCCGTAACCCTGATTATCCGTAATGGTATTATTTCGAACAATCGATTCAGGCGATGAGTGGATGCCGGTTGACTGGTTTTCTGTGACGGTATTCTCCTCAATCAGTGCATATCTTGGCCGCGACCATCGGATTCCATCGTCACCATTTCCTGAAATTGTATTCCCGCGAATTACCGCGTGCTCCGAATTTGTACCGTTGGCATCGTAAATACCATATCCTTCATTATTCAGCAGGTCATTATCGATGATTTGCAGGTTTTCTGAACTGGACACATAGATGGCATTACCGTTATTAAACTGACTATTCGAAGTCGTCTCGATCAAATTGGCTTCAACCGATACACCATTTGAACTTCTGACTGCAAGTCCTTCATGATTATCAGAAAGCTGGTTGGAGCTCACCTCTGCACCGTCACTGCCCTGCAAAAACAGAGCGCGGCCGGTTGAGTTTTGAATGACATTATTTGAAATAACAGCACCTTCGGAGTTCCATACGGAGATAGAACCAGAAGCGAGAAGAGAGAGGGGATTGTTAATCAGGTTACCGATCTGATTGTCATCAATGATTGCCCCCTGCGAAAACGATACCTGTATCGGAACCGATACATTCCCGAATGGAAGAGACCTGACTTCTACATTTGTCGAGTTATTAATGATCACCTGTCCTGCATTCCTGGGGATATCCGGACTATCCGTGTCGGTGGCGTAGAAAAGAACACTCCCGTCGGCAAAGACATTACCGCTCATTTCGTGTGTAAATATCTGGGTGGTCAGTGTGACATTGGACGTATTAAATCCCACCCCGCCTCTCAGAATGTTGTCACGCAGCGTGATATCCTCAGCCCGGTTCAGCTCAATATCGAGTGTGCTTTCATTAAACTCATTCGATACAAGGGTATGCCCGCTTCCTCGTACAATGATACCTCTTTGAGAATACCCTTCCAGAATCAGTCCGCTCAATATATTATCATTCGCAGAAGAGCTGATATTGATTCCGTTGGTTCCGCCTGACAAGACCGGCTTATTCTCCTCATCGGCGGCTCTGATCGTGATATCACTCACACTCACATTGAATCCGCCGCTGTAGGTTCCCGGCTCCAAACAGATCACCTGACCCTCTTCAATGCTGCCCAAAGCATCAGAAATACTCTCTCCGCTGGTCAGGGTGATATCACAGGAAGCTCGTGCCTGCACCTGAGATTGCATCAAAAGTGTTGTCAGTATAAAGCTGACCAGGAAAACAGAGATGCTGGGTAGGGTTAAAAATGATTTCATTCGCCCGGATGTCAATTTAATATTCACGAATCGTGCAGGGTTAGTGTCTTTTTTTAGATTAGCGCAATCCGGGGCAAAAAAATGTCAAATATACCGTAAAAAGTTTCTGCGGCGGACATCTGAACCGGCAGACAACCCTCGGTTTATACCCTTTGCACTCTTTATAGATACAGAGAAGTCTGACCTGGAAGCATCAAGGACCCCGGCCGGTTTCAGGAAGGCCTTACATCTGGATTGCAAGGCTTTCAATCTTCTCTCTTGACTTGATGACTGAGGAGTGATCTTCATCGAAATTGTGCAGGAATATCCCTTCAGCTCTTTTAAAATAATCCAGGGCATTGTCTTTCTCTCCCATCATGGCATGAAGGGTTCCAAACTCCAGGTAAAACTGCCCGAATCTGAAATGGTTATCCGGGTATTGTGACAAGAAGATCTCTTTCGCCTCCAAAAAGTTTTCCATTGAAATCTCAAAATCTCCCATGTCTCTCTGTACGGAAGCCAGGCGGTTCAGGTCGACCGCTATCTCCGGGTGAGTATCCCCATAGTTGAGTTTGTCGATCTCGACGACCTGTTTAAACAGTTCCAGAGCCCGTTCCAGATTACCATACTCATAGTAGAGATCTGCCAGATTATAGTACGCAATGGCAAGCCTGGGATTTGTTGGATTGAAGTGCTCTTCCATAATCTCAACCACCATTCTCATATTCATTTCAGCCGCCTCATACTCTCCCATACTTTTTTGAATCACAGCCAGGTTGTTATAGGCGGTAGAGATGGTCAGGCTGCGCTTGCCGGTCAGTTTTTTGTAAATTTCGACTTCCCGTTCAGAGTGATACCGTGCCTTTTCCAGCTCATCCAATACCTGGTAGTTGATGGCTAGCAGGCTGTGCTGATGGGCTACAGGCCGGCTCTCCTCACCATAAAATAATTTTCTCTTCTCCAGGGCTCGCAACAGATACTCCTCAGCCAGGCGGTTTTGACTCATTCTGTAGTAGAGGTTTCCAAGCTTGCTGATATTCGTCACAATATTGACGTGCAGATCATCATAGGCCTCTTCATAAAATTGTATAGCCTGCCTCAAATCCTTTTCTGCACCCTCATAGTCGTTTAAGTAGATTTTCACATCTGCCAGGTTGCTCAGGTTATTGAATCGGGCTTCCGTCTCACCATACCCCCCAACGGTATAGAGCGAATCGGCCGTATTGTAGAGTTCAAAAGCGCGGTTGTAATTGGATGACCTGGCATGGACGTAGCCATAGCGTGAATAACGATTGGCCAGATTATACTCAGAATGATCAGTCAACCTTTTTTCTATTTCCAGCGAGCGACTCATATAGTCACGTGCAAGATCCAGACTGTCGCGGAATATCATCAGGTCACCCAAATGGGAAAGTTGAATTGAATGCTCCCGGCTCCACTCCCCAACACTCTCTTTTGATTTTTGTAAAGCGTGTTCAAAAGCCCTGCGCGCACCCTCATAATCTTCAATATTTTTCAACGTGTTGCCTATCGCCGACATCAATTCGATGTAGACGTCCGGGCTGTCAGAAAGTTCATGATCCACCCTTTCAATACCCTCAGCCATCGCCTCCCGAACCGTCAGGTCGATACCGGCAAAACTTTCACCTCTCGGATCATTGGCAGAAAAGATGTCGATCATCAAATTTTTAATCTGCAGTGCTTTTTCAGCTTCATCTTCTGCCACCTGTTTCTCTTTGTTGATTTGAGAGACGTAGAGAACCGACATTACGATAAAAAGGGCCATTATGGCTGCCGCACCTGCAATTGACCGCAGGTTCCTGTTGATAAATCGTGCAGCCCGATACCCAGCCGTATGGTTTTTGGCTGTAACCGGTAAGCCGTTGCGGTATCTCTCAAGATCCTCGATCAGACTCTCGGCAGTCCGGTACCGGTCATCCGGCTTTTTTTCGATCGCTTTGAGGGCAATGGCCGAGAGATCGCCGGCCAGGATTTTTTTCAGGTTTGCCAGATCCGTGCTTCTCTCGGCACAGATCTCACGGACCCTCTCTGAATCACTGCTGTCTATTTTTTTCAGCGGACGCTCCGGCTCTTCAAACAAAATTGTCTGCTGAACCTCATAAAAGGATTTTCCCTCAAAAGTGAGCGGGAAAAAGCCGCATATCAATTTATAAAAGAGTACACCCAGCGAGTAGATATCTGTAGCTGTTGTCACCCTCTTTTCAGCTATTTGCTCAGGGGCTGAATAGCGCGGGGTGACCGTCAGTGTCTTGGTCAGTTCCAGCGATTTACCTGACTGCAGGTCGATCATTTTGGCAATGCCGAAATCGAGTATTTTGACCGTTCCGTCATGTGTGACCAGGATGTTGTCAGGCTTCAGGTCACGGTGTATCACAAGGTTTTCATGAGCATACTGAACCGCTTTGAGTACGGTTTCAAAAAGCTCTTGTCTTTGCATTGCAGAGAGCCTGTTCCGGTCGCAGTACTGATCGATCGGCAGCCCCTCCACATACTCCATGATCAGATACGGACGGTTTTGGGAGGTAATCCCTCCGTGATAAAGCCTGGCAATATTCGGGTGATTCAGGGAAGCAAGTATGGTCCGCTCCTGACGAAAGCGTTCCAGGTTATTGGGGGAATGCATGCCCTCCAGCATCACTTTGAGAGCAACTTTTTGCTGAAATTCACCGTCGGCACGTTCAGCCAGGTAGACGGCTCCCATTCCGCCTTCACCGATCAGCTTTTCAACCCTGTACGCCCCGATCCGTTTTCCGATCAAATCTTCAGACGGATTCATCTCCAGCTGCTCAAACTCATCGGCCACCATCGAGATGTATTCATCGGGTGTCAGGAGCCACCCGTGCGAATCCGAAATCGACTCCAGAAGCGTGCTCACCTCTTTTCCGAAGCTTTCATCCTCCCTGTATATCCGCTTCAGAATTGCGCTTCTCTGGCCTTCATCGGCCGAGAGCAGTTCATCTAGAGCACGTTCTACATCATTCCAGTCAGCCACACTATCCACATAAAATTACAAATCATCCAGTCCTTTCAGCTCCTTGTAGAGCCATCCCCTGGCTTTCAGCCAGTCGCGATTTACCGTGCTTTCAGATACGTCAAGAGCACTTGAAATTTCATCCACCTTCATACCGCCAAAAAATTTCATGGTCACCACTTCACTCAAACGGGGATTCAGCTTTTCAAGGCGCTTCAGTGCATCGTCGATATCGATCAGTACCTGAAGATCCTTACCGTCAGCTTTTACGATACCGTCTACATAGGTGAAACGATCCTGATCTCCCCCACGCTTTTTGGCACTCTTTTTCCGGGCATGATCGATCAATATCTGTCTCATACAGTTGGACGCAATGGCCAGAAAGTGGTTCCGGTTGTTGTAATCGGTTTCGGCCTGGTTGATCATTTTCAGATAGGTTTCGTGAACCAGGTCTGTTTTGGAGTAGGTGTGATCCTCACCCTCCCTGTTGATCCGCCTGCTGGCTACATTCCGAAGCTGCTCGTATACAAGCGGATACAACTCATCATACACATCTTCACCATCCTTCACCCTGTTCAGGAGAATGGTAACGTCATTGCCGTCTAACATGTCAAAATGTATTACGTAGTTTTGCTTAAGTATTCGGCTATAATCGGGCTTTGATTTAACATTATCAATAAACATTTGATAATTCACCAATTCGATTATGGAATGATCACTGATCAATCAGCTCCCTGGCCTCTTCAAAACGGTCTGCACGCTGAAGCACTTCGATCAAGAATTCCCGCAACAGTTCATTTTCTCGTTCGGCGCGGTATCGCACTTTCCAACGGCTGGCAAGAGCATCCAGAGTCCCCATTTTTCGGTGAATCCGAATCAGTGAACGGTAGGCGTCTCTCGATTCGGGATCTATGCTTAATGCTCTCTGATAGGACAATTCGGCCTGTTCCAGGTTCTCCCGGGTTTCAAAAATTTCACCTCTCAGGAAATGAGCATCATAATATCGGGGATTGACGGCAAGTGCATCGGTCAGTAGCTGCATGGCGGCTTCATGCTCGCCGTGACGGTTTCTGAAGGATGCCATTTTATAGTAAAAGATGGGTGATTCACGATACTGCTCCAGTAAATTTTCCAGGACTGGCTGGATATCTTCCCGGTTGAAATGTTCCAGAAGGAAGTCAAGTGCTTTCTCCGAAACTTCATTATAGACATCTACCTCATCACGGGTGACACTCATTTCCGTAAAAACTGACCCCTGTTCCAACTCGGCTTCAATGATTGAGTTGTATCTTCTGAGCCTTTCAAAGCCGGTTATAACGGCCTTTTTTGCCATTTCGAGAGATAGGCCATACTCTTCAGAATGAACAATTCTGGCCAAAAGAAGATAGATCTGCGGCTCCTCTTGCCCCGTCGAGATGAATTGTTCAAGCAGACTCCGGCTTTTTTCAATATCACCGGTTTGATAGTAGGCATGTGCCACCGCAAACCCGAAATCACCGGTTTTCAACTCTTCGGGCAGCAGGTACAGAACCTCCAGGCTCTCCTGCCATCTCTGCTGTTCCTGCAGAAGTTCACCCAGAAAGCCGATCGCATTGCAGGCATCGTCTGTTGATGCGATATAATTTCTGAGTATGCTTTCGGCTTTCTCAAGATCCCCCTGCTCAATCCGGATCCTGGCAATATTCATCCGGATCTCCTCAGACTCACCCGTTAACGTTTCCAGTTCAAGCCATGCCTCTCGTGCCTTTTCCCACTCTTCCAGCATTTCATAGGTTTCAGCCAGGTCCCTGTAAGCCTCTTCGTCTTCCGGAAACTGTTCAATCATCACCTCAAGAACCGAAATCTTTGACTCAATATACATCCTCCGCTCCTGCAGGCGGACAAAAGACCGGTAGATACGGATATCATCGTCATATTTCTGAAGCAGGTCAAGATAGACCTGTTCAGCATCTCCGCCCCTTTGATTGGCAAAGAGAATTTCAGCATAGTTTATAGCCGTATCGATGTCATACGGATCGTTCCGGTAGAGTCTTTCATACTGAACGAGCATCGATCCCAGATCCTCCATTTGATAGTAGGCATTCGCTTTCATCCTGATAAAGTCGAGATCTTCAGGATGTTTGGACATCCCATGTTCAGCCAATTCAATAACCCGGTTCCAGGTTTCTGTCTCCATCGCCAGAAACACCCTGTTTTTTAATGCCTGCAGGTGATCCGGATTCAGTCTTAAAACTGTTTGCAAAGCCCTGTCGGCACTCTCAATATCTCCAGCCTGATACGCTTCAACACTGAGCATAAGCTCCGCATCGATCCAGCGGTTTCGGATTCGCCGTTCAGTGATACCCAAAAGTTCTGAAAACGAATAGGTTTCATAATACCTGAAGAGATCTCTGTATAGTTCGGCCGCCTTTCCCGGCTGATTTTGCCGAAGGAGTGATTCGGCAATCAGCCATGTGAAACCGGCCTCATCCTCAAATTTCCGGGATCCCTCTTCGGCTGTCGATTCCGCAAGGATTGGAAATCCTCTCTCAAGGTAGGTAGCGGCCAGCATCAGGTAGGGTTCCCGGATATTCGGGTATCTTTCAGTCAGCGAGTTAAAAAGGTCTGTTGCCCTCTCATACTCACCCTCATTGAATAGCTCAATTCCCTGCTGTAACTCCGTACCCTGCCCCTTACCGTCAGGTACGGCTGCCATGACATAAAGAATTAAATAGAATGTCAGAAACGGAAGAACTCTTCCGGACATGAAGAACACCTGATGGTTTAATAACGATTATAAATTACTTGAATCGAAATGTACTAAGGGATAATCAGTCGCACAGGATCGCTTGGACGGCTTTCGTTGCCCGATTTATCGACAGCGGTCACCCTGAACCAGGAGTACTCTTCAGGGATGGATCCGCTCCAATTTGTATCCGGATACAGTTCTTCCGTTAACAAGACATACGTTCCTGTCGACCGGCTGGATGCGTAGAGCCGATAACCGTCGAGTGCATCCGATACCACCGGTTCCCAGCGTACATTCACACGTTCATCTGCAGCCACAGCCCTGACATTTCGCACCCTGCGCGGAGGCGCAGAACTGCGTACAAATACCGGGGCCGTCTCAACCCTCTCGCTCACATTGCCGGAGGAATCGACTGCAGCGACAGCATAGCTGTATTCCTGTCCAATTTCAATCTCTTCATCCCGGTAGAGTCGGTCTCGTCTCTGCATCTCCCGAAAGAGTTCAAACTCGTCCTGCCCGGATCGCTTATAGATCTGATAACCTGTTACATCCGTACTGATACTGGCATCCCAGGTGAGGTTGATCCTCACTCCGTTTCTGTTTTGAGCCGATACGGTTCGAGGCGGCTCGGGGGGTGTAAGGTTGGGTATCTCGACAAATACAAAACTGGTATCACTGATATTTGATGTGGTATCTACGGCAATCACGCCATATTGAAACGTTAACCCTTCAACAAACCCTGTCCCATCTATTCCGCGGTCTGTATAATTTGTTTCCCGTGTATTTTCACGATTCACTCTTGCCCAGCTCCGGTTCGGCCTGCTTTCCGAATACTCTCTTCGCAGCAGGATGAAGGTTCTAAAGTCGCCTGGAAGCGGCTCACTCTGCCACTCCAGGTCAATTCGATTCTCTTCATGGGTGTAGACAGCTGAAAGCCCGGTAGGTGACGGTGGCGGACGAAAGTCGGCAACTTGTCGGTTTACAACAACACTTTTTTCACTCTCATTTCCATGTTCGTCAATAGCGGTCACACGATAGAAATATTGGTTTCCGGGTTCGATGGTGTCGTCCATGAAGATCGGATCCGTAAAAGGGATCAATTCCGGGTTGATTCGTTCAAATCCTTCGTCCGCTTTCATACTTCGATACAGATGATACCCGGCGACATCCAGCTCAGTACTCATGGGCCACTGAATCTGGATGGAGTCATCCACCCTGGCGGTTCGGACATTTGAAATTCGGGCAGGCGGAATGTTTTCAGCTACCAGATGGGGTGCAGCTTCACTCAGAGCACTTCTGCGGCCGGATACATCGACGGCCACTACATTGAAATTGAGAAGTTCATTTAAATCTTCTACCTGAAACGTATAGGTGTAACTTGTCCTGGACTGATCCCTGATCAAAAGCTCCCGGTGCACTCTCTGGAAACGTTCCTCTTCTTCACGATCTGCAATCAGCAGTTCAAACTGAATTACATAGTCTCTATCCCCTCCCCTTGGATAGCTCCAGCTAACCGTAACATCATTTCCCCGGTTGGTAATTTCAGTGATTTCAGGCACGGCAATTTCTGTCTCCTCCAGCACTACGGTATATTCAACCAGATCGCCGGTTGGCTGATCCCGCTGGTTCACAATCTCAACCCGATAGGTAACCTCTTCTCCAATGGGAGCGGTCCGGTCTATATAAAGCCGGTTTACAGCCTGTGCCAGCTCCGGAAATATCAGGGAGTATAGCCTTGCCGTCGGTGAGTTCCCCCGCAGTTCAAAATAGATCTCGTTTTCATCTTCGGTTTCAAGAAGCTGTTGAACCCTTCGGTAATGATTCCCCAAAACACCGCGTAGTTCATCCGGGTAGAGAATACCGCGAACAGGTTCATCATTCAGTTTCACAAAATCATCTGCACCGGGGTCGAGCCTGTAGACATTGTAGCCAAAATCGACCCTCAGATTTCTCATCTGGTAGAGAAAGACCTCATCTTCATTCACCACCGCTTCCAGTTCAGACTGTATGGCCTGGGCTGATGTTGTGCTGAGCCCGCCTGAAAATATGATAACAGAAACCAGTAGTATCTGTGTTCTAAGCATAGCCCTAAGGTTTATAAATTGTCCCAATGTCTTAAACGCGATTGATATCATCATACTCCGATCTCTTCTAAAATCCTATCATTTGAAATGTCTGAGGCTGAACATTCAGCTGAAGCGGAATAAACGGCGTGGCTGTACTGACTCTTTCCATATCGTTTCCGTTTCGAATGCGTACTTCCACAACCAGGTTATCTATATTATGTGAACCATAGTTCCAGCTCTTGCTGGCCGAACTGCTTGATCGGTTTACACCGGAAATTGTAAGCAGTGGTGCCCAGCTTTTCACTACACTTCCATTACTATTGACAATTCGGTACTCGGCTGATCTTACACCACTTTCGGGATCGTGGATAGAGGATACTGAAATATTCAGATTATCTCCGCTCTTGGTAACTGAAATATTCGGTTCAACAGGCGGTGTCGTATCGTGATAAAACACACCCGACTGAGCAAATCGTGATACTTCGCCCTGTCCGTTGACAGCCACAATACGCAACCTCAAGGGAACTCCTTTGGGAACATTTTCGGTTGGCAGCTGACGAAAACTGAGCGTTGACTGTTGCGTAAATGCCGATCCAACACCCAAACTAGCCTGCTGACTCTGTGTGCGGGCTGCCGTACTGCTGGTAACCCCGCCCGATGTGCTGATCGTCCCGGATGCATCGATGATCAATGCACCGGACTGGTGGTTTACAAAAATGTACCGATACTCTTCAATACCCTTATCCGGATCAGCAGAGGGTTTCGTCAGATAAAAACCAAGTGTTCCGTTATTTGCACGAGCCACAATTTCGGGTGCAGTAGGAGCTGTCGGATCTTGAATCTGAACGGGGTCAAGGGTCAGCACATCGCTCACATTACCCGCCCGGTCTTCGGCCATAATATGGAAGTAGAATTCGTCCTCAAAGTTCAAATTCCCGCCGTTAATTGTCAGGGTTGGATTCTGAGTAGCTGCTGCATAGTGTATTTCACCGTCATTAAACGCCACATCCGAGCTGGATGAGGTGGAGACCGCAACCCGGTACCTGTGTATCCCGGAGTGGTTGTCAACCGACGGATTCCAGCTCACGGTTACCTGGGGTGTTGCAGGATCGATGTGATCCGCACTCTCCCTGGCTGAGACATAGATCTCCTCATACGTAGCCTGGTTATAGGTATTCGATCCGGGTTGTACAACAGAAGGCATCGATATGCCATCGGCCAGCATTCCCGGAACTGACGGACTTTCATCATCAATCACAACGGGTCCGTAGCTCGTCTCTTCACTGACAGTGCCATTTCCGTTGATCGCCCGTACGGTCACGTAGTACGCTTCACCGGGAACCAGGTCGAGTCCATGTACCACGAACTGCTGATGGTTGGAAGCACTCCCGTTCACCGGCACACCTGTTTGCGATGTCCAGTCCATTTCCGAACTGCCGAAATACTCATCCCCGATCTTGAATTCAAACTGGGAGATATCATACGTCTCATCCATCGACCATGCGTTGAAGGTCAGAGAGGTTGTGCTGTTCGACCAGTATGTAGTGGTTTGTGCTGTTACCGATTTTCCTGTCATTCCGAACATTCCGGACGGCTGATTAAAGTAATAGGTGTTGACTTCTGTTTCGTATGGAAACTCGATTTCCGGTTGTACGGGCGGTTCAGGATCCTGGTAAATCGTAACCAATGAGCCTGCCTGACCATAGACCGGCTGATAGGCCAGTAAACTGTTGTTAAACGTCTTTGGAGGCGGATTCAGGCCCATATTACGGTTGGCAAGACGCCGAATGGATATGCCCGAAGGTCCCCTGGCCCGCACGCGGATATTCATATTTCGCTGACTCTCCGTTATCTCCCGCTTAAACAGGTAACGGGTTGCCGAACTGTTTGAACCCACCGTCATAAATTCCGGAATAAAGACATCCGATGAATAGTCCTGTGCCGACAGATAATAGCTGTTTTCAACTACATCTCCGGTCGGATGAGTGGCATTCCAGCTGATCGTATATTCGTTCACGTAGTTAAATTGATTATTCGAGACGGAGATATTGGTAATGGTTGGGGGCAGTGATTTGGTTTGAATTTCCTGCTGCAGGGTTTCAAACGCTGCGGCCTCGCCGTCATCGTAGATATCTTCATACCAGGTTACATACTGACGCAATACCTCCTCATAGGTTGCGTGCATGGAGTGGTGAATACTGTAGATATCATCAATGGCTTCGGTCAGTTCACCATAGGCTTCGATCAGCGGCGGCAGTCCGGTTGCAGGATCCTCATACATAGTGTAGACCTCCTGTGCAGACTGCTCTGAGGCACTCATCAGCTCATCATACCCCAGAACCGGCATGGTATACCAGAATTCAATGGCCCGCTGTACCCAGTCGGTAAAATACTGCCTGAAGCGGTTATCTTCGAGATACCCATCAAAGGTATCCTCCGCACTGTTTTTCTCATCATGGAAATTCACCCCATCCGAACCGAAGTAGTAGAGAACGGATTGCCTCCAGGCAGCAATATTGGTCAATTCGTTAAAATCAGTCAAATTATTCATATAACCCATGACTGCTGGTCTAAATTGCGATGGTGTTGTCTCGTAGTTACTGTATTGTGGGAAAGGACGTGAAATCAGAGAATAATCGCCATTGTGATAGTCCACATTGATATTTTGAGTCGCAAGCATTGCAGCCGCCTGGTTAATCACAGCCTGCTCCATATCGTATTCTACCGCATCAAATACCCCTTTGCTGATACGTGCCCATCGATTGATGTCCCAGTACAGTCCGCCATAATGAGCATAAAACCGCTCCATATCATGAATGGCCTGTTCAAACTGCATGGCCATCCCGTGTACATTGGCACCGTCGGGCGACATGGCGACCTCAATCTTTTCAATATTATCACCAATGGTTTCAATTGCATCCAGGAACTGCTGATTCAGCTGCTCGACTTCGGCCCTGAAGCTTTCGAGTGAAGCCTGATTGGCACTGTCAATACTTTCATCGATGCTGAAGTCTGGAGGCAGGGCTCCGGTTCCCTCACCCGACCATTCGAGCTGTCGGGATTGTACCGGGTTTTGTATCAGATCCTCGAGTGACTGCTGGGCGAGCTGCTGCCACTGAACGGCGTCAGCTTCAATTTCATCCAGGGCTGTATACATATCGTTTACGGCATCTGACAAGGCGTCCAGCGACTGGTTCATTGTTGACCTCAAAGAGTTCAGGCTATAGTCGCCACGGGTAGGGATATCATCGATCTCCTGCATCGCATTGACGATACTCTCATAGAGTTCCGGATTGGATCCGGTCAGTTTCTTCTCCTGGATCAGCATCCAGTTGAACATAATGATCCGGACCAGGTCATTACCCAGAATGGCCTCACCTGCCTGGGCAATCACCCCTTCGTCAATTTTATTGGGTTCAATCGCTGCTTCAAAATCCTGAGCAGCTGAAAGTGCCTCGTTCAACGCTTCATTCATATTTTGCGCCTGATCACGCGCTTCTGCTATGAGCTGGTCATATTCATCACTGCCATTTCGGCCACCTTTAATGCGACCGTTCTCAACCGCTACATAACCGGTTACGTCACCTGAAAATACCCATAAAATATCCACATAGACCGTTGCCGTTGCATAGACAAATAGGTCACTGCCTACAATCAGGGCACCGGTAAAATCCCCGCCGCCTTTAAAAGCTCCTTTAAACATGCTCAACTGTGCGCTGAACTCGGTATAGGCTCCAAACTGCTGACCCCGCAGCCACCACAGTTCCAGGTAGAAATCTACTCTGGCGGTGATAATTTTCACATCCAGGGATGCATTAATGGAGAGATCGGCATAAAACCCGGTTGCCCCGGCAATCAGGGAACCGTCAAAATCAATCACATTCAGTATTGTGAAGTTGTCGATCTCACCATTCAGCGCCCAGATAACATCTCCTTCATCCCAGATCGCCTGGAAATAGAGTCCCATTGTGCCTTCGGCCACTGCATTATCGATCCGGGCCGTCACGCTTCCGTTTACTTCTGTATGAGGATCCCATCGGTACCCTAGATACATCCCCAGTTCAATTTCAGCCGGTGTACCCATGTATAGCGTCGCCGTCACGTCAAGGGCAACCCAGTAGGGTGTAATCATCAGGAAGGTTTCGCCATTCACATAGTAATTCCCTGCAGATCCGATTATTCCCGCACCCGCCTGCAGCAGGATCGCAAAACTGTATCCCTCATCTTCTGCTTCCCACGGGTTCTGGGCACTTGACATCTGGTAATCGGAAATCGCCAGTACCTGTTCAAAGTCAGAGGCCACACCATTATAGAAGAATCCTCCCCCAAGGGTATTGATCGTGATGATACCCGGGATTATCGGTACTTCAAGTGATGCGCTGACAAATACTGCAAACCCGAAATCGTCGCCCGACCGCTCTATGCGTCCCATGGCAGCCATCCCGAAATCCTCTCCGCTTGGTGGTGTATATTTAGCACTACCGGCTACCATGAACCTGAAATCACCGCTGTCTCCGAAGGTCTGGTACTCCAGGCTGGCCGTCAGTTCAATTTGATCCATAATGTCCACCTCCACATTCTGGATATTGAGATAGGTCTCATTTTCAGTTTGATAGTAGAGGAAATTTTCTACACTGCCCGAAAAAATGCCATCAAATGTAACTTCACCGGCAAATGTCAGATGACGGATGGTTTGTATGGTCTCGGTCTCAGTCTCCATATTGTTTTGATCAACATCATCGCCTGACGCCTTCTCCAGTACCAATTCACCCCCATCCGGACTGTATTCAAACTCACTCAATGACATGTTAACCGGTCCGACATCGAGCGACGCACTAATTAATGTCCCCATATTATTGATACCCGATCGGGTCAGGATCATCCCATCTAACTTAATGCTTCCGCCAACCCCTGCAAGCTGAAGGGCAGCATCCACACCCAGTGTAATACCAAATTCATTATCGGGCAGATCTGCCGCTTGTCCGGCCTGAATGGTAAATGCAAACATCTCATTCTCAAACGTGAATGTCGGATCGTTTGAAACTCTCCACTCCAGGCCTCCGCCATACTGATATCGGATTCCCCACTCATCCACATTGCCAATCTCGCCAAATTCAATTTTTCCGCTTACGGTCGATTCGTGTTCAAACGTAACATCAGCCATTGCATAAAATGCAAAATCGGGATTTGTAATGCTGTTCACCTCGAAATGAGCCTGGTGCAGATTGATGCTGCCAACGCCGTCAACTCCAACGGATACATCGGTAAAATCGATAACCGGATTGATCAGCTCGATGGCCCCAAAGTGGTTGATACTAAAACCGACTTCCGAACTGGTTTCAACTGGCTCGGGAAGGTTCAGGTCGGCCAGTGCAGTAAGCTGCGCAGCACCGTCATTCATCCCGATCTCGAGGGTGGTCAGGACCAGGTTATCGCCAAGCAGATCTACGGATTCCGTGATCAGGTTGACCGATCCGTCACCCAGTTCAAACGTGCCGTCTGAACCGATTCTCAGCTCAGAGATTGAGAAGGTACGCTCCAGGAAATGGAAATCACCGTTCAGCTCTGCGATCAGGTGGTACTCATCTGTAATTTCAAGTCCCAGTGAACCGATGGTCAGGTTATCCTCCTGGCCAAAGAGCGAGAGTGTCTGTCCGTCAAACGCATCGGTATTGATCTGGTCCAGGCTGACGCCGGCCGTACCGATACTCAGCCCTTCAATACCGATCTGCATATCGTCGCCCAATATTTCGGGAACCGTAAAACGGGCATCCATCAGAAGTGCAAAGTGTTCATCTGTAATGCTGACATCCAGCTCTTCCAGGATCAGCGATGCACTCCCGATAGGCAGGTGCTGATCCGGGATGTGTGCTGCACTGGCATTGAACATCCATTCTGAATCATCGTAACTGGCTGCCAAAAAGAGCCTGGTTAGCTCCATGTCATCCTCATCCGTACCCGATCGAAGCAGGTTGCTGGTTACCTCACCCGATATTCTGTACGAAGGCTCCGAGCCAAACTCCACCTCGACTCCGCGAACGGTCATTCCAAAAGCACCATCGGCAAACTGCCGTGAGATCACCTCCGTTTCGATATCGCTATCGTACTGGTCAGAGTATTCACCCAGGGCGATCGACATATCGGCAAATCCGTCAGGGCCCAGCTTTAAATCCTCAAGGGTAATAATCAGCTCCTCCAGTTCACCGGGAAGCACCAGTTTTGCATCCGCATAAAAGTGATTTTCGCCACTCTCTCGTCGATACTGGAACTGGGTAATACCGAGCGGGAAATCGGTCTCATCAGCCAGATTAAGCGGACTCTCCTCCAGATCGACGGTAATGGTACCGCTTACCATTTCGAGTGCAGCATTGATGATGATATCCTCAAAATCAACACTCATGGTGTAGGGGTCACCCTGGCTGTTTTCAAAAGCCGCCAGCACCAAATCGACCGGCTGGGATGTTGATATGCTCAGCCCCTGATCAACGCTTTCACTCTGAACCAGGTTATTCCCCTGTTCATCTTTCAGGACGATATAGGCGATATCTTTTGTGGGCAAAGCCAGTGTATCGGGAAGCGGTACGGCGGCCAGCAGATTATCCGCATGGAATCCGTCTGAATCGTACCACCCCAGGCGCACCGGGTCTTCACCCTCTTCCTGCAGGATAAAATCGGCCCGGCCATCGGCAATGCCGATATTGGGCTCGAACCGGAAGCGTGTATCCACAAAATCGACCATAATCTGGTCATAACTCTCCTCGCCGAAGTAGAGTGATGCACCAGATTGTCCGGTTACGGTTAGGCCGGTTGCGTCAATGGTCACATTTTCAGGCACCGTCATTCTGACTCCCTGGCTAAAATCCGGATCACTTGCCGGATCAGACAGTGTCCAGTTCGTCGGTCCAAAGCCCACATCAAAAGCGAATTCATTGGTAATGGTTGCACTTCCATCCACAAGTGCCAGCTCCACCAGGTCGAACGTCATATTATTGAAATCGACAGAAGCCGAACCCTCTCCGACCTGTACCGATCCGCCTGCGTTGAAAACCAGCCCTTCGGGTGTCAGCTCTGCAGAGTCAACATTAAACGTAAACAGGGAATCACTGGAAGGATAGTGCCATGGAAACTCTGTATCGACCAGAATGGATCCGTCGGTAATCTGTCCTGCTATCAGGTCAAAATCGAGTTGTCCAGTGGCATCCACCTGGACGCCCTGTTCGGTCAGAATCGAAGCACTGGCAGAACCCGAAAGCACGGCTGACTGATCTTCATCCGAGACCGAAAATGTAAGATCCGAATCCCCGAATGCGAGCTGAATCGGGCCCAGGTTCATATCTCCGCACGGTGTAAATGAGGTGATCGACCCCTCAACCGCTGCACTGCGTGTCAGGTTGACGGAGACTTCCGGACGCGGACACTCCTCATCAGCTCCGGTAAAAAATTCCGGCATTTCAAATGATCCGTCGAGTTCGATGGCAAATCTCTGCAACCCTTCTTCAGAGAAGAGTTCACCGCCAATCTGCTCGATATTGATTCCGGCTCCCGATCCCAGAGGAAAGAAAATGGGAGTTTCTGAAAAATCGAGTGAAACGAGATCTCCATTTAACAGGCCCTCACTGAATGAGGCGTCAAGCAGGGTAACCGACTGGCTAGCCAGCGCCGGAACAGACTCTTCAAACTGTGGAAATGTAAGCTCAAAATCGATGTTGGGTATGATATCCAGCAGATCACCCGGTGAAAACTGATTCCAGTTCAGGGTATCACGCTCCATTCGGAATGCCAATGGCTGCAGATTGAAAATTCCGAAATCTACAGAGGGCAACTCCAGTCCGGGCACACTGTCTTCATGGATATCCTGCGACGGAATGACAAATCCGAGATCACTTCGAATCTCTACGTTTTTCAGCGGAAAGGGAATCGTGCGGTCTTCTACATTGATCTCGAACAGAAAGTCGAGATCTGCATAGTAGTTAAAACCGGTATCTTCGTTATAGGATATATTCAGCGATTCAATTCGCGGTATTTCAATATTGAAAAATCCAAAATCGAGAGGGATCGCATCGAGCAGGTCTGACGGATCGAAGTAGTTGAGGCTAAAATCATTCTGATTGTAGGATATTCCGATATCTGAGCGAACCAGCGGTTCCCCGTCCATGTCATTGATCTGAAATCCACCGCCTATTCCGATATCAAACGTAGAAGCCGCTCGGTTTTGCGGATTCCAGTTAAAGCTTCCCGCAATCGAATCGGCCGCTACCACTACCCGGCTGTCGGGCCCGTCAAGCGGAATTTCGATATTGGCTTCAGGCATTGAAAAGCCTCCTCGCAACAGCCCGTCACTCTGAATATAGAGGTCTATTGTTTGCGTTTCGCCAAGAGTTTCACCGAACAGTTTCAGGTTTCCGGAAAAGAAGAGCGCTTTGATCTCCTGGCCGGCCTGGTTTTCTGCCGATGTGTAGGTCAATTCATGTAATGTAATGGGCAGATCCGGATGGTTACGCAACGGATTATCTGCCGCAATGGTTGCATAGACATTTCCGCTGATATAGCTGCCTGTTGAAGGGTTCACCCGCAGGTCATCCAGAACAACCTGAATCTCCGGTGCAACCGCATCTCCCGGCTGCTGCAAAACCGGCAGCACCAGGTTTAGGGTTTCCCCCTCCAGGGTTTCAATCAGGTAGGTCCCGTCATCCATTCGTGTGGCATTGACCAAAAGCTCGTCATCTTCCGATTCACGAATCTGCAGATATGCGATATCCGTTGTTGGCAGGGGAATCTGCTCAGGCAGAAACTCCTCCGCAAAGAATCCCAGGTCGGGGTAGAAACCGCTGTTATCTCCAAAAGCGATGCGCTGGCTGTTCCAGTTAAAATCGACTCGGCCTTCCACGATACCGAACGGTTCGAGGGCGATGGCAAAATCGTCGGTATACTCTACTCCCAGTTCGCCCAGCTCCAGGTCTTCATAAAAGATGGAGGCATTCGCTTCACCTGAGGTTCTCAACCCAAGTGAATCTACCTGCACCGTACCTGCAAGCTCCATCAAGACGGCCGGGCTCATATCGAGCGTACTGTCGCGTGTTGCAGACTGAAACTGCAGGCTATTATTTTCACCGTCAATACCGGCCAGGAAGCTGAATCCGTGATCAAAAATGATTCGTCCGCCCAATATCTCGTACGTACTCCAATCGATCAGCAATCCGTCAAACGTAGTCCCGATCTCCTCATCGCCCAGTTTCAGGGTTTGTCGGCCGTCAATGTACATCCCATTATCGGAGATAGCTGCCTGGTCGATTGTAAAGACAAGTACCGGGTCCTCTTTCGGAATTCCCCATTCGAACGGACCGTCTATTTGAAAATTGGCTTCAGAAAATTCACCGGAACGCAGATCCAGTGTAAATGAACCCGATGCACTCTGTTCATCTGAGATCTGAAGCTGGGCTGCCGCCTGAAGCGAAGCTTGCTGGTCTCCTGCCTCATCTACATCGAACATCAGGGTTCCGTCGGTAATTTCAGCCATATAGGGCCCAATCTGGATCGGACAATCCGGGTTGATTCCTGAAACTTCACCTCTCATGCCTTCATCCAGGCTGAAAACAAACTGATCAAGGTCGATAACCGGATCCGCTCCGCATGAAAATGGAGCACCGGCGGTCAGATCTGCATCGATCAGAAAATCGGTTCGCATCGAAAATTCATCCATCTCCCGCAGAATAGCAATCTGGCCTTCAAAACTGTGGATATCCAGGGTAAAACCCGGCCCGATATTCCAGGAACAGCTCGCTACATCATCGGCCGTAACCGTTCCCCTGACTGCAGACCGTCCCTCACCGTCGTCAGCAACGGATGCATTCAAAATTTCCAGTTCAGTTGCTGAAAAACAGCCGGGAACATCTGCAGAAAATGGCAAACTTGTCTCCGCATCAAAACTGAATGCCCAGGGACCCGGTCCGTCGCCATCCCAGTCGAACCAGGGAAAGGTAAAATGATCCAGTTCAAACCGGTTCAGGTCCAGGTCAAAATTGCCAATTGAAAAGGAGTTGTTCACCGGCAGTTCATGTCGCTCAAACTGAATTTCCGGAAACCCGATACCGTCTCGGGAGATGGTAATGCCTTCCAGCTTGGGCAGGCTCAGGTCGGGATTGGTCGGAAAATAGAGCTGCGTATCAAACTCGATTTCAAAATCAAACCCTTCTCCGTCGTCGCTCAATGAAATAGAGCCAAAATCCAGGTTTTCAATCGTTGTGTGCAGAAATCCAAGATCCAGTGAAGGACGCGGGATGCTGCAATTAGGATTGATCTCATCTACTGTGAAACCGTCTTCCGATGAAAAGATGAGCCGCGAACTGGCTCCGCACTGCCGGCTGTCAGTCAGGTTCAGGTCGATGTCACTGCCAATGGTCAAATCGTAGTCGATCGTCTGTTCACTCCATGAACCGCTGATCTCACCGCGAACCTGATTCAGCCTCATCACCAGGTTATCGGAATAATCGACCATCGGGAGCACCCGGTCAGAGTCGCAACTCAGGTAGAGACTGAAGGTATCTCCTGAGAGTCTTACGTCTGAATTTTCACAAATGGGCTCTCCAAAAAAGGTCGTTTCCGTATCGGTTCTGACCTGCATATCAGGGTATCGAACCGTGATTCCGTTCACATCGAGCTGGATGGGATGAGCTCCGATCGAAGCAAGCGGTGCTCCGTCGGCACGCACCTCTCCCCTTAAACCGTTTCTGTCTATCGTCATAACACCGCTGGCTCGCGCAAATGAGTCATCCGGTGTACGAACGGAGAGGTCGGCCGATAACCCCGGTCCAAACTCCCATCGGATATTGTTGATTTGTACAAAATCGGATAATGTACCCGTCAGCTCTTCCAAACCGCTGGCTCTCGCCTCGAGCGACCCGCCCTGCAAAATTGGATTCTGAAGGTTTGTCTTTTGGATCTCGATACCGTTCAGTTGTGCGTACACCTCCACATCATCAAAACCGTCAAACTCCAGGCTTAGCTGTGCCTCCCCATAGAGTACATAGGTCATTGGCGTCTCTTCAACCTCAAGGCGCCCGAATTCTGAAATTTCGGCAAACCCGGGAACCAGGATAATCCGTTCCAGGTCGGCAATTTCTTCCCTCAGCTCATCAGCGGCACTTCTGTCGCGATAGGTAAAGGTATAGATTTCGCTCTCTCCATCATTCTGAAGCGGCACCTGTCCGTTCACATCCCTTGCGATAACCTGCCAGGCGTAGGTTGCACCCTCTTCCAGTGGCAGGTATTGCAGCGTATATGGCAGGGTGGTCTGGCCTGTCAGGGTTTCATTGGCATGGGCCCGGTTGCTGTTGATGGCCTGCAGCGGGGTTTGTCCGCGAAACATCTCAACCAGCAGAAATTCATATTCAAACATCCCGCCCATGGTGCTGGCCACCGGAGTCCATGAAAAAGTAGGGGTATCGACCATGACGTTGGCTTCATCCGGAATGGAAACCAGTATCGGTGGCGGCGGATATCTCACCGAAAAGACAGATCGTCCCGGCATGGAACTGATCCCCGACTGTTCGGTAAACGGTCGTGCGGTAATCTCTATGGCATAATTTCCCTCCGGGATGGCACCAGACTGAACCACCTGGTTTCTGAGTTCCCGGTCAATTTGATTGAGTACGTCATTGGGGGTTTCCCGAAACTGTACCTCTTCAAAAAAGGAGGTAAACACATAACTTCCCGGTGTAAATGCCCTTGGGATCGATTCCAGTTCAATGATTGTCCGGTTATTGCGAATCAGCCTGAATTCAAAAACAAAATCGACCGGCTGACTGCTGAAACTCGAATAGTTAAAAATAACCTGATACTGACCGGTCATAAAGTTCTGTTCGATATTATCGGCATACGGTGTTGAGAGCACCGGCGGAATACCGACAATATTGACCTGTGCAGAACTTTGTGCCATTACCTGCATTCCGGATGCAAGAATAAGCACCATACAAATCAGGAGTTGTTTAGCCATCTTGGATACTGTCTTGTTCATATCTGTTGAAAGTCTGATCATCTCAGTTAAATCCCTTTATCCCTTGTATTTAAAATCTTCTCTGGTAACGAAAACTGCCTTCCAGTTCTGTAAACTCCTGCCCGGCCCCTTCGACCACACTATTCTTGCGCGTGCGCAGAGTGAGTGTGAAGGAGTCTTTATCCGACAGGTTGTAAGACGAATTCAGGGTTCCGGTAATCTGTTGCAGGCGTGTGGTCACCAACTCACCGTCAAAAGCCTCTCTCTCGCTTGAATTCCGGTTTAACCCCGCATTTGCACTGACATTTACCCTGCGATTGAAAAAGGCATAACTGGTGCCCAGGGTAAACCCCATGTTGTTGATCTCAATATCATCAGAGCTGTTGTTCATATAGTTAACCGAAGAGTTGACCGATATTCCGCCGGGAAAGGTGATTGAATAGTTCAAACCGGTCGTAATCGATGTTGAGGAGTAATCTGCTCCCCCAACCTGGTCAGCATCATCATACATACTCTTCATCAGCATATATCCGCCAGACAGCGATACATTATGTGTAAACTCTTCTCCCCTCACCGTCAGGCTGGGCTGCACCATAATATTGTGGGATACCTGGCTTTGATCACTGCCGGTAACCCCCTCCTGGGTTTGATCTACACTCACGCGGTTCAGTATCAGGCCATACGTTGTATTGAGTGAGAGGTCTTCAGTGATGACAAACTGTACATTACTGTTAAAATTGGTGTTGTTCTGGGTCTGAATACGGTTGCCCAGCAGATTATCCCGGCCAAGCCCCAGATTTGAACTGATGTTGATCCGGTTCTGCAGCAGTCTCAGGGTCGGGCTGATCGAGATCTTCTCCTGGTCATCCCTGACCGATCCCCTTCCAAGTGATTCGAAACCGGGCTGCACCCGCTCATATCCCAATCCCAGGTTGAAGAAATCGAGATTCAAACTGGCATCGGCAACCCCTGCATAGTTGATCCGGCTGCTCACCCGGGGGGTATAGAAATTGGTAAAAAAGGAGGGCACACCCACTTCACTCAGCGGTACGGCGTCACTGTTCAGGTCGCGCGTAAAGATGGAAGCGGTCACCTCACTTCCAAAGGTCAATCTTCCACCAAATAGCTGAACCTGGAAATCGGGAGTAATCGAAAGGTTTTCACGCGGATCGATCTCAATCTCGCCGCCGCCAATCGAATCCTTCTCATCACGGGCATAGAAAGTGCTCAAATGGAAATAGGAGCGTGAGGTGCTGCCATATCCGATCTTCATGGCACCCGCCCACTGTTCAAATGCGGGCCTTCTGAAACCTGACTCCAGGCTTGGCCTGACGGCTCTTTTTGAGCGTCCGCCGGTCAATTCAAGCAGAAAATTTCCGGGATCGAGCTTCAGGTATCCTCCGCGCATGACCGCACCGTTCAGCCCATATTGCGAGAAACGCATATTCACATCACCGGCCTGAATGTTGATCCACCTCCACGTTGCATCGTAGCTAAAGGTGTTCATGTTTTGCCGGAATCTGGAATCGTCGGTCGAATAGTTCATCGTAATACCGGATCGAAGCCCGAACATGTTAAAATTCACATTGGCATTGGTCTCAATCATGCCCGGAGCACGCCGGTTCTCAATGCCATCAACAGAGTAGGCGCTGGCCGTCAGCCCGATGCTGCCTCCGGCCCGAAACGTGTCAAGGTCGGTATCATCCCAGAATGACCGGCCCTGTCCCATCACGGTTGACGCGATGCAAAGAGATCCCCACACGATGGTTATCAAGGAAATGAGTAGGTTACGATACAAGGTTGGAACCCAGGTTTAGTTATTCGTTTTCTTTATATGCGTAAGCGGGCACAAAATCCTTTCACCTTTTTTGTACTTTTTTTCACCGGTTGTCCAATATTCTGATGGTGAATTGCATTCTTCCTTTGGTTCCTCTTACTTTCAACCCTCATTTTTTTCAATGATATTTCACAAGCACGATAAGAATTACCGATCATGACCGATTCTCAGATTTTCTCGCATATCGCTTCCTCACTGAACTTCAGCCCAAAACAGATCCAGACGGTTGCCGGATTTATCGATGAAGGGGCTACCATACCGTTCCTGGCCCGGTATCGCCAGGAAGCTACCGGCGGACTGGATGAAGAGCAGCTTCGGTCGGTTCGGGATGCCATTGAGTTCCACCGTACTCTTGAGGATCGCAAGAAGACGATTTTGAAGGCGATTGGTGAGCAGGATAAACTGACTGAGGAGCTTGAAGAGAAGATCAAATCCTGCAAGGACCTGAAAACCCTTGAGGATCTCTACCTCCCCTATAAAAAGAAGCGTAAAACACGCGGCGACATGGCCAGGGAGAAAGGCCTTGAACCGCTTGCCGAGCTGATCTGGAACCAGGAGATCACCGAAGGTGACCCGCTGAAATATGCCGCAGAGTATATCAGTGAGGAGCATGAGCTGCCCGACGCAGAGACCGCCCTGAAAACATCCCTCGATATTGTTGCTGAGTGGATCAATGAATCGGTTGACGTGCGTGACGCCCTGCGCTCTATCATCCGCAAACACGGTATCATCAAATCGGAGAAGAACCCCGTGGTTGAGGGACGAACCAATTTTGAGGATTACTACGACTATCAAAACCGGGTTCAGTATCTGAAACCGCACCAGGTCCTGGCACTGAATCGCGGCGAACGGGAAAATGTACTGTTTGTCAACCTGGAGCTGAACGAGAGCCGCACGCTCGATAACCTGGACGATGTGGTTATCAGCAACGATCTCTCTGTCTTTACACCCTATCTGCAGGATGCAGTCGGGGATGCATACAAGCGTCTCCTGATTCCGTCGCTCGAGAGGGAGCTTCGAAACGAGCTGACCGAGAAAGCCGATGAACATGCAATCCAGACCTTTGCCACTAACCTGAAGAACCTGTTGCTTCAGCCACCCCTGAAAGACCAGATCGTGATGGGGGTTGACCCGGCCTTCCGCACCGGCTGCAAAATCGCCATCATTGATGAGCTTGGAAAGTACCAGGAGGGAACGACCATCTACCCCACCCCTCCGCAGAAGAAAGTAGCTGAAGGTGCCAAAACGGTCAATCACCTGATCGACAAATATGGTGTCACCCTCATCGCCATCGGCAATGGAACGGCCAGCCGTGAAACCGAACAGTTTATCGCCGATGTGATTCAGAAGCGAAAGGAGGAGAACCCTGAGGAGAACCTGAACTACCTGATTATCAGCGAAGCCGGAGCTTCTGTCTACTCGGCCTCATCAGTTGCCCGTGAGGAGTTTCCGGACCTCGACGCACCCCAGCGCGGCAACATCTCTATCGCACGGCGCGCTCAGGATCCCCTGGCAGAACTGGTCAAGATTGACCCCAAATCGATCGGTGTCGGACTCTATCAGCACGATGTCAATCAGACCGAACTGGCCAAAAAGCTGGATGACGTGGTTGAAAGCTGTGTGAATGAAGTGGGTGTCAACCTCAATACGGCAAGTGCCCCGCTGCTCACCCACATCTCCGGGCTCAGCCGGAGCGTTGCGAAGCGAATTGTGGAGTATCGTGAAAAAGAGGGGAAATTCATCAACCGCGAACAGATCAAGCAGATCTCCGGTGTGGGTGATTTCCGCTTTCAGCAGGCAGCCGGTTTTATGAGAATTCCAAATGGCGAGCACCCGCTCGATAACACCGCGATTCACCCGGAGAGCTATGAAGCGACCGAAAAACTGTGCAACCTGTTTGGGATCAATATTGAAAACCTCTCAGCCGAGAAGAAAAAGATTGAAAGTGTGTTTGCAACCATCAACAAGGAGGATGTCGCCGGACAGATCGGCGTTGGCGTGCCCACGCTCGAGCTGATCCTGGAAAACCTTCAAAAACCGGGACGCGACCCGCGTGAGTCACTCCCCAAACCGCTCCTGCGCCAGGATGTGATGAAGATGGAAGATCTTTCGACCGGTATGAAATTGGAAGGAACCGTGCGAAATGTTGTCGATTTCGGTGCATTCGTCGATATCGGCGTGAAACAGGACGGCCTGCTTCATATCTCCAATATGAGCAAGGGACGCGAACGCATTGAAGATCCCCATGATGTCGTATCCGTCGGTGATATCATCAATGTGGAGATCATCAGTCTCGACCTTGAACGCGGACGCATCGGGCTGTCGCTGACGTAATCACGGCAGGGTTACAGAATACCGGTCCGGGCCCTGTTGGGTCCGGCAATGCACAGGTTTATGAACGTGAACTTCGCCGGCCTGTAACGTGTTGGTGTTTAACAGATTCATTTAGGATATTACAAACCCGTATCGTTAACACTAATATTTGTTCGTACCATTTTGAGCTCAAACAGCGCCGGCCGCGTATCATCACTCTCGTTCACTCCAGACGACAAACATCTCGATGCCCTGAAAGGCAGCACCGTATTGATTAAAGCCGGTGGGAATGCACTCACCGATGCTGCAACCAAAAAGCAGATTGCATCTCAAATTGCATGGCTCTACAACGCCGGTGTAAAACCGGTCATTGTACATGGCGGCGGCATCGAAATCCAGCAGCTTCTGGACGATGTAGGCGTTCAATCCGAATTTATCGGAGGCCACCGGAAAACCGACGCCCGGGCGATGGGCTATGTTGAGATGGTGCTGAGCGGAATGGTGAACAAAGAGCTGACCGGCCTGCTCAATCACATGAATGTTAAGGCAGTCGGCATTTCGGGAAAAGATGGCCGGATGGTCACAGCGGTGAAACGATACCATACCGAAAAGCGTGAGGGCAAGAAGATTACGACAGACCTGGGTTTTGTGGGCGACGTGCTTCAGATTGACACCACATTGATCCACACCCTCTCCGATTCAGGCTATCTTCCGGTCGTCTCGCCCGTCTCGATCGGTGAAGACGGACAGAGCTACAATATCAATGCCGATATGTTTGCCGGTCACCTGGCCGGCGAACTCCGTGCAGACCGGTTCATTGCCCTGACCAATATCGACGGATTGATGAGAGATATAAAGGATCCCGGTTCGATGATTCGCCGGCTCAGTCGCCGTGAGGCCACTCAGCTTTTCGGCTCCGTCATACAGGGTGGCATGATCCCAAAAGTAGAAGCCTGCCTGATCGCCCTTAATAAGGGAGTCAAATCGGCTCATATCATAAACGGGATGAAAGATGAGAGCTTATTGCGTACATTGCTCACAGAACCTTCACCCGGAACCTCCATCCAGCCGTAAGGTTTAACCGGGCGTTTAAACCGCCTGTCCGGCTTAAATCATGCTCAGCACAATCAAGCAAATTTCATTGAACTCTTTTCAGAACAAAACTTTATTCAACCATGTCAAAATCAGGCAAAGTCATTAAAGCAGCAAAATCACTGATCGGCAAACAGCCTGCAAAAAAGAAGGCTGACAAATACCATTTCGACCTCTACAAACGATACCCCATCACCCTGGTGAAGGGTCGCGGATGTACTGTGTGGGATGATGAACGGAACGAGTACCTGGATGCTCTTGCAGGCATTGCGGTGAACAGCCTGGGCCATTGCCATCCCAGAGTTGTGAAAGCGATCCAGAAGCAGGTCGGCAAGCTGATGCACATCTCGAATCTCTACTACAATGAACCGCAGAGCAATCTGGCTGAAAAATTGGTAAAACTGTCGGGACTCGACCGTGTATTTTTCTGCAACAGCGGTGCTGAAGCGGTTGAAGGAGCCGTCAAGCTGGCCCGTAAATACTCAGCCGCGAAAGGAAAATCGGGCACCATCCTCTCCATGCAGAACTCCTTTCACGGACGCACCCTGGGCACCATCGCAATGGGTAAGGATAAATATCAGAGCGGATTTGCACCGATGCCGTCCGGTTTTGAGAGGGTTGAGTTTAACAACATTCAAGCGCTGGAAGACCGTGTAAACGACCAGACCGTAGCAATCATCCTTGAGCCTATTCAGGGCGAAGGCGGTGTTGTACCGGTTACCAAAGAGTTTTTCAAAAAAGCACGGTCGCTGGCCGACAAGTATGACTTTCCGCTGATTCTGGATGAAGTGCAAACCGGGGTGGGCCGAACGGGCAAACCCTACGCCTTCCAGAATTATGGCATTATACCCGATATCGTGGCCTCTGCCAAAGCGCTCGGTTCCGGTTTCCCTATCGGTGCCGTTCTGGCAAAAGAGGAGTTCGCAACCGCTTTTGAACATGGCAATCACGGCACCACCTATGGAGGAAATCCGCTCGCCTGTGCAGCAGCCCTCGAAACACTGAATGTGATGGAAGAGGAAGAGATTTTTGAACGCGCACGGGTACGCGGTGACTATATGATGACACGCTTGCGCGATATCTCGACCAACTGGCCCGCCATCAGGGAGGTGCGCGGAATGGGTCTCATGATCGGTGTGGAGCTTAATTTCGCGGGCGGTGATGTCGTCAATGAGATGCTCAAACGCGGTGTGCTCTCAAACTGCGCATCCGATGTGGTCATCCGCCTGTTGCCGCCCCTTGTTATCAGCAAGGAGGAGATCGACAAGGTGATTGACGTACTGGTTGAATCGATTAAAGTAGTAGAGAAGTAGAGAAGTGGAGAAGTGGAGAAGCAAAAGTGAAAAGTGAAAAGGCAAAAAGTGTGTAGTGAAACCAGCGCTTCTCATCCCCTTTTTGAGGGGATCTCTCCATTATACTCTCAAGACTCAAGACTCAAGACTCAAGACTAAACAATACAGATTAAACAGAACCCACAGGTTATGTCGAAGTATAAAATAGGAATTGTAGGCGCCACCGGGTATACCGGTTCAGAGCTTCTGAGGCTTCTGGTTCACCATCCGGATGTGACAATCGAGTTCGTTACCAGTGAAACCCACGCCGGGAAAAAGATCTCCGAGATCCATCCGCACTTGCTGGATATCTCGGATATCAAACTCGAGTCGGTTAAAAATATCGGGGATTATGCTCCCGACCTGGTCTTTCTGGCCCTGCCTCACGGGGTCTCCATGAGCTTTATCGAAGAGCACGGGCTGGATAAATTTATTACGATCGACCTCTCGGGCGATTTTCGCCTTCCTTCCAAATCGATCTATGAAGAGTGGTATGGCAAGGACCACACGGCAGAGGGTTATTTTGATCAGGCTGTCTACGGACTGCCAGAGCTCTACCGGCATAAAATCCGGAATGCGCGGCTGGTAGCCAATCCCGGTTGTTATCCCACATCGGCCATCCTCCCCCTCACCCCTTTGATCAAGTACGGATTTGTTAATACCTCCGGGATTGTGGTCGACTCAAAGTCGGGTGTTACCGGAGCCGGAGCCAAAGCCAGGCCGGGCACCCACTTTCCCGACCTGTTCGGTAACTTTTCAGCCTACGGACTGACAAATCACCGACACACTCCTGAAATCGAAACGATCATCCAGGGATATACCGGTTTTCATACGGAGGTGCTGTTTACCCCCCACCTTCTGCCGATTGACCGTGGCATCCTGACAACCACCTACAGCACCCCCAAAAAGGAGGTGACCAAAGAGTCGGTTGAGGAGCTCTTCTACTCGGTATTTGAAAAAGAGCATTTTGTACGGGTGGTTGATCAGCCACCCCTGCTCAAGCATGTACGTGGCTCCAACTACTGCGATGTGCATGTCACCTACGATGAGCGCACCAACCGGATTATCACGGTCAGCACCATCGACAATCTGATGAAGGGAGCTGCCGGACAGGCTGTGCAGAATATGAACATTATCTTCGGCCTGATCGAATCGACCGGACTGAAACAGATTCCGCTCAACCCCTGATGATACCCGGTTAACTGTTAACTTTTTCCGGAGCTTTAGCGAAGGGAATCTCACTATTTCACCTACTGAAACTCTTTTACGATGCTTAAAAATATCACACATGTACGCGGCTTCACCTGTTGGGGAGCCCATATGGGAATCAAATCAAAACGAAGGGACCTGGCGCTGATCTATTCGGATGTACCCGCATCTGCAGCAGCGGTCTTTACTCGAAATGTAGTCTGTGCAGAGCCGATCAAGCTGAGCCGGAAACATATCGCAGACGGCATGGCCCAGGCTTTTGTCATCAACTCGGGAAATGCCAATGCCTGTACCGGCAAAAAGGGGTGGGAAGGCGCTGTGGCGATGGCAGAAACCACCGCCAAAGAGCTCAAGATTCCGATGGAATCGGTCATCGTGGCGTCGACCGGCCTCATCGGCGAACCCTTTCCGACCGAAAAGGTACTCGACGGAATTCGTGAAAGTGCCAAAAAACTCTCCAAACGGGAGATCGCCGGATCGCTGGCCGCCAACGCTATTCTGACAACCGATACCTTTGCCAAAGAGGGGTTTACCTCTTTCACCATCGATGGCATCGAGATCAATATGGGCGGCATCGCCAAGGGATCGGGGATGATTCACCCGAATATGGGTACCATGCTCGGGTTTATTGTCTGCGATATCGCCATCAAGCCGGAGCTGCTCGATGAAGCACTGCGCACGGCTGTCGATAAATCCTTCAATATGATTACTGTAGACGGTGACACCTCGACCAATGATATGGTCTCCATCATGTGCAACGGCAAGGCAGGTAATGAAGAAATCACAACAAAAGATGCCAATTACGACCTCTTTCTCAATCACCTGACCGACCTCTGTACCCACCTGGCCAAACTGATCGTCTCTGACGGTGAGGGGTCAACCAAACTGACTGAATACCGTGTGAAAGGAGCCCGGACCGAGGAGGAAGCACGGCAGGTTGTACGAACCGTTTCCAATTCGAACCTGGTCAAGACAGCCATCTTTGGGTCCGATCCGAACTGGGGACGTATTATTGCCGCTGCCGGGCGCTCAGGCGTCGATTTTGACCCGGAACAACTGGATCTCTATCTCGGAACCAAGATCAATAAAATGCATCCGGTACTGGAGAAGGCGCAACCGGTTGACGGCGTGCGCAAGCAGCTTGAGAAGGTGATGACCTCCTCAACAATCATCATTCTGATCGACCTGAACCAGGGCGATGAAGAGGCTGTGGGATGGGGATCAGACTTCTCATACGAGTACGTCAGAATCAATGCCGAGTATACGACTTGATAGTCGTGAGTCGTGAGTCGTGAGAGTAAAATGGAGAAATTCCCGAAATAAAAGAGTGGAGAAGAGACGGAATTACTGCGCACTTTTTGCCTTCTCCACTTCTCCACTTTTCCCTTCTAATTCACCCTTGCACGCGCCTCAAACTTGCCGTTGGTAACGGAGATGGAGCCGGTCACCTGGTCCGTTTCGTAGTCGTAATGAGCGGCACTGAAACTGAACGTGCCTTTTACCACATCACTGTTGGATTCCGTGATCACCAGTTGTCCGCCATACCCCTCACCATAGGTTTCATACTCCATGGCATCACTGTATCCGGCTTCCGTATCTACATAAAATGCAGAGAAGACTTCATCGCTGGTCGCTGAATACCCGATCGAATAGGTTCCGGTTCCCGGCCGTTCCAGTTCACCGGTTGAAATCAGCATAAAGGTGAGTGAGAAAGTTTGAGGCTGAAAATCGTGGATCGAAATCTCCCAGGAGGAGACCCCGTAAGCTGAAAAACCGTCAAAATCGGCAAATCCCTGCTTACTGCCTTCAATATCGCCGGATATATCAAAAGTGGCACTTCCAAACAGATCCTCTTCGATCGATGAGGTGCTGTCTGAGCAGCCGTTCAGGAGCACCAGCAGGCCAAGTGTACATGTGATGTGTATCAGTGTTTGTTTCATATCCCTTCATGTTTTGTTTTGGTTGTAATCGATAAGCGTAATCCACAGTCAAAAGATTTCACTTTCAGTAAAAAATTAATGGCCCCAGCCTTGTGTGCAGGTTCAGATTCATGAAAAGAAAGAAGGCAGGGCACCCGCTCCAACCCGTACAGATTCCCAAACCGGTTCGTAATTCCTCCAAAAAACCGGTAATTTCCATTCGGTTAGATGAAGCCAAAATTCAATTGAATACACGACCACCGAAACTATCTCAGGCTTCGATCAAAGTAAATACGTTAGAATCAATCTCATGAACTCAGAACAGCTCCGTGCCATGCAGGCACCCTTGAAACAGAAGTACAAAGAGAACCCTGAATCGGCAACGGTTACCCTTCGTGCCACCGGACAGATCGGTGAAGGCGTCACCTGCAAGGTCGATACGGGTAAACAGATGGTTGAAGCGGGCCTGCATCCGGCAACCGGCGGCAACGGATTGTCAGCCTGCTCGGGAGATATGCTTCTGGAAGCCCTGGCAGCTTGTGCCGGAGTAACCCTCAATGCCGTGGCAACCGCAATCGGTGTTAATATTGAAAAAGGTGAGGTTACTGCTGAGGGAGATCTCGATTTTCGGGGAACTTTGGGAGTTTCCAAAGAAGCGCCGGTCGGATTTCGGGAGATACGCCTGCACTACGGCCTGGTTACCGAGGCAGATGAAGAGCAGATTAACACGCTGTTGAAGTTGACTGAACGCTATTGCGTGGTATTCCAGACTCTCAACGGCGGGGCTAAGCTTAACGTCTCACATACCGTATCCAATAGCCGTTAACTCAGCAAACAGTCAATCTGATGCGCCAGGGTGGCAATGGAAAGATGAACGCCATTGCCAAAACGTTCATTTTCGATCGTTAACTATAGCTGCGAATGGTTTCCAGTACGTTTTCAAGATCCTCGTCACCCACCTGAAAGTGGAATGTAGCCCGGATTGTTTGGGGCCCGAACGGGATCATGATGACTCCCTGCTTTTCAAACTTTTCAAGCAGATCTGCGGCTGATTCATTCTTTACGTCAAAAATCACAATATTGCTCTCTACGGTCGCCAAATCGATATCAAGTGCCGGGTTGTCGCTGACGGCTTCGGCCAGTAATTTTGCCCGGCGGTGATCCTCTTTCAGCAGCGGCAGGTGGTGGTCAACGGCGTAGTCTGCAGCGGCCGCCAGCAAACCCACCTGACGCATGCCTCCGCCCCACATCTTTCTGAGCCTGCGCGCTTTTTTGATATTCTCTTTGGATGCGAGCATCATCGATCCGACCGGTGCCCCGAGCCCTTTACTGAAACAGATCGAAATCGTATCGGCAACAGACCCGAAAAATTCCGGCTCAATTCCGGTAGCCGTGATTGCATTCCATATTCTTGCCCCGTCGAGGTGAAAATAAAGGCCGTGCTCATCGGCCAGGTTGCTCAGTTCAATCAGCTCCTCCTTCGAGTAGCACGCTCCCCCGCCCTTGTTGGTCGTATTCTCGACGGCAATCACACGCGTATGGGGATCCCAGTCGTTATAGGTCCGAATAGCCTCTTCGGCGAGTCTGCGGGTCAGCTTTCCGCGATGCCCCTTTACCGGACGGATCTGAACGGATGAGAGGTGTGCAGCCGCACCCGACTCATAGTTAAAGATATGGCCTGTCTCATCGATGATCACTTCATCTCCCGGCTTTGTGAGTACTGCCAGGCAGAGCTGGTTGCTCATCGTACCGCTCGGCACAAAAAGCCCGGCCTCCATCCCGAACATGTCAGCCATCTTCTCTTCAAAAGCGTTCACGGTCGGATCGGATGCAAAGACATCATCGCCCACCTCTGCACGGGACATGAAAGCCAGCATTTCAGGGGTCGGTTTTGTTACGGTATCACTTCGGAGATCGATCATGCAGAATCCATGGATTAATAAATCCACACCGGCAAGAGCCAATCAACATTGCGGAATGGCCATCTGCCGGGTGGAAAAATGAACATTAAAATGTCAGAATTGCTTCAGGCTAGTCATATTTGTAAAAGCCTTCACCGGTCTTGTTGCCCAGCTTCCCGGCATCAACCATCTTCACCAGCAGCGGCGCCGGACGATATTTCGGATCCTTAAACCCATCATAAAGGACATTTAAAATATCGAGGCAGACATCCAGTCCGATAAAATCGGCCAGGCGAAGCGGCCCCATCGGATGGGCCATACCCAGTTTCATCACTTCATCCACGTGCTCGGGTTCTGCCACCCCTTCATGAACGCAGAAGATCGCTTCATTGATCATCGGCATCAAAACACGGTTTGAAACAAATCCCGGGAAGTCGTTGGCCGGAACCGGAACCTTGTTCAGCTTTTTGGAGATCTCCATCACCGACTCGGTTACCGCTTCATCGGTCTCCAGGCCATTGATCACTTCAACCAGTTTCATGACCGGTACCGGGTTAAAAAAGTGCATTCCGATAAACTTTTCCGGCCGGCTGGTGACCGCTGCCAGTTTGGTAATGGAGATAGAGGAGGTATTGCTCGCAAGGATCGCATCGTCGGGGGCGCTGGCATCCACCTCTTCAAATATCTTCTTTTTCAGGTCGAACAATTCGGGCACCGCCTCTACCACCAGGTCAGCACTCTGCACACCTTCTGAAATACTCAAAAAGGTCTGAATGCGGTCAAGTGTGGCCGCTTTATCTTTTTCCGATATTTTCTCCTTATTGACCATCCGGCTCAGGTTTTTGTCGATGGTATTCAGTGCGCGCTCTGCATACTCCTTCTTCGTCTCTATCAGGTTGACATCGTACCCATTCATTGCAAAGACATGTACAATACCGTTACCCATGGTACCCCCACCGATAACAGCTACTTTTTTAATCTCACTCATGGTATAGCTCCTTTATTTTGTTTTCCATTCAAAAATCATTTCATTCGGCTTTGAGAGTATGTATTTTGAACGGAATTTTCAATCTTTGAACGCATAAATTTCCAATTCTTTACAGCCGTACATGAGATCCGTTATCAGAATTACCCTGTTACTGATTGTCCTGTTTGCGGGATTTGCCGCCATCGGAATCTATTGGACGGTGATCAAGCCACTTCCCGATTACTCTGCCACCCTTACGGTTGAAGGCCTGAACCGTCCTGTGGATGTGCACTGGGACCCTTACGGAGTCCCCTATATCTATGCAGACTCCGAATCTGACCTCTATTTTGCAGCCGGATATATCCATGCACAGGAACGTTTGTGGCAGATGACCCTTCAGCAGCTTGCAGCCGAGGGGCGTTTTGCAGAGTTTCTGGGTGAAGAGCTTATAGAGCTGGATAAATACCAGAGAACCCTTGGTTTTTGGAAAACTGCACAGCGTATTGAGGAAGAGGCTTCACCTGAAATCTTGAGGCTGATGCAGAGTTATGCCGACGGTGTGAACCGTTTTGTTGACAGCAACCGGAAAAACCTCCCCATTGAATTTACCCTCCTCGACATGAAACCGATTGAGTGGACCCCCACCCACTCATTTGCCGTAACACGTCTCATGGCGTGGGATCAGAATATCTACTGGTGGAGTGAGCTGGCCTACGCCTATCTGGAGGAGCATCTGCCGCCTGCCCGTCTCCAGGAACTCTTCCCTACCTACAGTGACAGCAACCCGACAACTCTCGGTGAAACCCGCAGCCGCCGGATCGCCTCATCAGCTCTCCCCCTGCTTGAAATCGAACAGAAGAGACGTTCACTGCTCTCCATTGAGGGATCACAGTGGGGAAGCAATGCCTGGGCAGTAAGCGGTGACCGAACCGAATCGGGCCAGCCCATATTGGCGGGCGATCCCCACATGGGGCTCAGCATTCCGGGTTTCTGGTTTGAAATGCATCTGCAGACGCCAAACCACCGCATCAGCGGCGCCGGCATACCGGGTGCCCCTTTTGTGATTATGGGACAGAACCGCCATCTGGCGTGGACCATCACCAATATGATGGCCGATGTACTTGACTTTTTCATTGAACAGCCGGCAGATGATAATCCCCGCCACTACATTTCAGACAGCCTGCAGACTCCGGTCAACACCCTGCCATTCACTTATCGAAATGAAGTCATACAGGTAAGGGATGGCGATGACATTCTCTACAGGGTGCGTGAAACCCGAAACGGACCGGTGATCAGCGACCTCTATGATGAGGGGGACGAAGAGTCTGAACTGCTGGACGGAAAGGTGGTTACCATGGCCTGGACCGGCCACATGATCAGCAATGAGGCGGAAGCGATCTACAGAATGAATCATGCCCGGAATATGAATCAATTCAGGGATGCTGCCGAACAGTTCAAATCGCCGGCCATGAACTTTACCTATGCCGATGCGGAGAACAACATCGCTATCTTCAGTTCCGGAAATATCCCCATCCGTGACCACAATCCGCTGCTGTTTCGACACGGGTGGGATCCCGGGTATCAGTGGCAGGGTGTGATACCGTTCGACCGTCTGCCTCACCTGGTCAATCCGGAGAGAGGGTTTGTTGCACACGCCAACAACAAACTGCACACCGACAGCTACCCCTACTACATCGGCTCATTTTGGGCTCCTCCGTCGCGTATTGCCCGGATTGAATCTGTATTGGAATCATATGATGAACTGACATCCGACCAGGTTCAGCTCATGCAGTTCGACACCCATTCCGAACATGCCCGTGAAATCACCGAAATTATTCTTCCAATTCTCAGAAATGACCCGGAAAATGATTTTTCAAGGGTGCTCTCCTATCTCGAAAACTGGGATTTTGACTTTCATCCCAACTCAACGGCAGCTTCAATCTATGAACTCTTTTTCCTGAACCTCTCCCGCAATACCCTCGCCGATGAACTGGGTGAGACCGCTTACCATTCGCTGATCTCACTGAACTACCTGCCGATACAGATCATGAGCAGGATGGTGAGTGAAAACAGTGTCTTTTTCAACAATATTCACACAAACCGGACCGAGTCACGCGAAGAGATTATTCGGCAAAGCATGCTTGAAACCATTCAGATGCTGATCGATCAATTTGGGCCTGAGAGCATTAGCTGGCGCTGGGAGAATACCAACCGGATCACATTGCGTCCACCGCTTCTCGGCGAAGCCGCCAGCTCCCCAGATGCACCCCGCCTGCTGCAGCTGATTGTCAATAATATCTTTAGTAAAGGCCCCTATCCCGTGCACGGACACGCCATGTCGGTCAACAAGTCGCAGTACAACTGGGACCGGCCGTTTGAAGTCAACCTGGGGCCGACTATCCGCAGAATTGTCGACTTTTCATCACCGGGACGCTCCATGTCAGTGCTTCCGACCGGCCAGTCGGGCAATCCGCTCTCCACACACTACGGCGACCAGACAGAGTTATGGCTTGAAGGGCGCTATCGCTATATCTACCAAGACAGTACCTTTTTCAGCCAGACCAGCTACCAGACAATGCAACTGCTGCCCGGGCGTTAACATTTCATTCCAAACCTGAATTTTTTAATACCCCTGATTCATGATTCAATCCGTATCTGCAAATTGGAACCGTTCCGGAGTCGGTATGTCAAACCCAAACGGTTTTGGAATGATCTCACTTCTGATCCTGCTGGCAATCCTCCTCTCCTCCTGCCGGTCTGCCGAACCGGTTGCCGATGAACCTCTGCCCGAATATCCGGACCTCCCGGTACCGGAAGCCCCCGAGCGCACTGAACCCGCCACCTATCCGGATGTTCAGATCGATCAGCTACTCAGTGAGATGACCCTGGAGGAGAAAGTGGGGCAGCTTTTTGTTGTGCCGGCCTATGGGCGATTCACCAGTGACAGGGATCCTCAGCTACTGCGTTTGCAGCGCCTGATTCGTGATTACCATATCGGCGGACTCATCTTCATGCAGGGGGATGTCTACGGACAGGCCATGCTTACAAACCGTCTGCAGTCGATCTCAGAGCTGCCTCTTTGGATCTCACAGGATATGGAGTTCGGAGCCGCCATGAGGGTAAACGGAACCACGCGCATCACTCCGGCCATGGGAGTGGCCGCTACCGGTGATCCGGCCAATGCCTACCTGAAGGGGAAAATCACCGCCCGTGAAGCCAGGGCCCTGGGAGTACACCAGGTTTTTGCGCCTGTTCTCGATGTAAACAACAATCCGGACAACCCGGTCATCAATGTAAGATCCTTCTCTGCCGATCCTGCCAAAGTATCACTATACGGTCAGTATAAAATCAACGGTATTGAAAGCGAGGGCGTACTGGCCACGGCCAAACACTTTCCGGGACACGGCGACACCGATGTCGATTCACACCTCGCCCTGCCTGTCATCACCCATGACTACTCCCGAATCGACTCCCTCGAACTCTACCCTTTCCGGGCAACCATTAACAACGGGCTCCGCAGCATCATGAGCGCGCATATCGCCTACCCCAACATCAGCAGCAACGAGGGGCTGCCGGGAACCATGGATGAAAACATCCTGGGGGGCATATTGAGACAGACTCTGCAGTTTGACGGACTGGTTGTGACCGACGGGCTTGAAATGCGGGGCATTACCGATCACTACTCACCGGGTGAAGCGGTGATACGATCGCTGAAAGCGGGTGCCGATATGATGCTGATCAGCCCCGATGTGAAAACCGCAATCAATGAAATTTTGATGGCTGTTAAGCGGGGTGAGCTCTTGGAAGAGAGAATTGACCGGTCGGTAAAAAAAATTCTTGAACTGAAGAAAGAGTATGGGGCATTTGATCGGCCTGTAATTGACCTGAATGCCCTCAGCACCCACATCAACACCCCCGAATACCGTGAAGCCGCCGCCTCTATTGCACGACAATCGGTTACCGTGTTGAAAGATGAGAAAAACCTGCTTCCGATCCGGGAGGTTAACCACCAGCGGGTACTTGCCGTCTCCCTGGCCGACGACCGGTCCGGAAGTACAGGCAGCTCATTTGCACGTGAACTTCGCAGGTACCACAGCAACGTCAGTTTTCATGTGCTCGACCAGCGAACCAGCCTTGAAGAGAAATCCAAAATACTTGAAGAAGCCGATCGGGCCGACCTGATCATCATCGGTTCCTTTATCATCGTGCGGTCTCATCAGCCGATGCAGATACAGCCGGAACAGCTGCAATTTTTAAACCAGCTTATCAGCCGCGACAAACCCTCCATGCTGGTTGCATTTGGCAACCCCTATGTGGTACGCGACCTGCCCGATACCGATGCCCACATCATGGCCTGGGCTTCAAACCTGGACCAGGTCCGCAATACCGTGCCCTCCCTCTTTGGCGGAGCCGATATAACCGGCACACTTCCCATCCACATTCCGGGGATGTATCAGATTGGCGACGGACTCTCCCTGCCGCAGTCAACCGTACGGTTCGATTCGCCTGAATCAGCCGGTTTGAACAGTGAAAAACTGCTTGAGATCGATATGATCATGCAGAAAGCCATCGACGATTCCGTATTTCCGGGTGGGGTTGTCGGTGTCATGAAAAACGGCGTGATGGCCTGGAGTGAGGGATACGGGTATCATGACTATACCAAAACCCGGGCGACCGAAGCCAATGACATCTATGATGTTGCGTCACTGACCAAACCGGTTGTCACCACTACGGCCATCATGAAACTCTACAGTGAGGGCCGTCTGGATGTAACCGATCCGGTTCACAACTATATTGATGAGTACAGCAACGGGGAGAAACGTGACATCACCATTGAGCACCTGCTGCTTCACACCTCGGGCCTGCCTGCTTTTCGGGAGTATGTGAACGAGCTGAAAACGCGCGATGAGATTGTCAATGCGGTTCGCAATGAACCCCTGATCAACGCTCCCGGCGAAGAGTATGTCTATAGTGACCTCGGGTTTATTCTGCTGGGCGAAATTGTGGAAGAGATCTCCGGAATGCGGATCGACAGCTATATCCGCAGCCAGCTCTTCTACCCGATGGGTATGTCGTCGAGCCACTTCAATCCGAAACGAGTGGGCCGGTGGATCAGCAACCGGATCCCCCCCACCGAAGTCGACACAACCTACAGGCATATGACCGTACGGGCTGAAGCCCATGACGAACGCGCATGGTATATGGATGGAGTGGCCGGCCATGCCGGACTCTTCTCTACTGTTCGCGACCTGGGTATCTATGCCTATATGCTGCTGAACGGCGGACATTATGGCGGCAGGGATTACCTCACCCCGGAAACGGTTGAACTCTTTACCTCAAGACAGTCACCGATCAATCAGCGCGCCTACGGGTTTGACCGGAAAAGTGACGGATTCAGTACCGCCGGTGAGTTAACCGGTCCCGAGACATTTGGCCATACAGGATTTACGGGGACAAGCCTGTGGATCGATCCCGATCAAGAAATTGCTATTATACTGTTAACCAACCGTGCTTATCCCCACAGAAGCTATGGGCGGGAGATCAGCCGGATCCGTGCTCGTATTGCCGATGCAGTCATGAACAGTATCACAGAGCAACCCTAATGACCTGAATGATGAACAGTTATTCACCCTATACCGAAAAGCAGGAGTACTGCCTGATTGAAGGCGAGACAGGCCTTTTTTATCCCGGTGTCCGAATCGAAAATATCTCGTTCCCCCTTTCCATCTCTGCCCTGCAGGCTGCGGCGGCCAGCTGTCTCGGAAACGGCGACCGGCCGGTATCCCTCTATGTCAAGGGTTCCGCATCAGAACTGGAAAAGTGGTGGGTTGAAGAGCTGAACGTCACCATTCGCCAACAGCTGCCGGACCAGCCTGACCTCTACAATCCAATAATGCCTGCAGGCCTGGACACTGTCGAAACGCTTGCTGAGCTGACCCTTAAATCGGTTACACCCCACTCCGGTTTTCCGGTCTCTGCACTTCTGGAGACCGATTCAGGATATATTCCGGGCGTGAATGTAGAGGTGGGAGCCTGGAGCCTGGGACTCTGCGCAGAACGCACTGCCATTGCCCGGGCGGTTACCGCAGGTGTCATCCAGCATGTCAAAGCACTCCATATCTCCGCTCCTAAAGGGGATTTCAGCAGCCCATGCGGTGCCTGCAGGCAGGTGATGGCCGAATTCTTTCCACGCATCCCCGTAACCCTTCATCACGGCAACGGCACACAATCAACTCATTTTGTATCCGACCTGTTGCCCTTTGGGTTCACAGGCGAATCCCTAAAACGTAAAAAATGAATTTTTTAGCAGTATTAGACTTTGAGCACCTCGACAACGGCCTGTTTCTGACCTCTTTTGCACGGGCCCTTGCTCAAAAAAAAGAGCGGGGTATCATCATTCACGGTGACAGTGAATATACCGACCGGATCATTCAGACAGGAGTCATGCGGGAGGATGCACGCCTGCGAGCCATGAAAGACCTGAACCACCGGCTAACGGCACTCTTTGCGGATGAAGGGATTTCAACCATTTCCGTAAACGGTTACCAGAAATCTTTGGTCCGATACGAAAACCGGGAGATCTCCATAAACCGCAGTCAGCTGGAGAGATTTCCCGTTCAGCCGATGCTGTTGATATCAGCCCTTGCCGAGGTGCCCGGCAGCCGGGTACCCGCTCCCCTTCAGCTGGCCGATTTTGCCCTCTCCATGCAGAGAGAGATGTCGACCGGGCCCATCACCATTTTCAGTAAAGATGACAGCTCGACGGTCATCAAGGGAGACTTTCCAAAAGAGCTCATTCCTTCTGAGGCAGGGCCTGAACTGCATGAAAAACATATACCTGCCAGTTTCAGAGAGTTCAGCCAAAAAGTTCTGCTCACTACCCCCGAAGAGTTTCGAAAAAACAATGACTAAGGTATGAAGAAGCATGGGGAGCCAGACATCGACCAGGAACCGGAGCTGCAAACAGCCGGGATCGGGCCGGAACTCTCAACGAGAAACCTGCTCGGGATGTCGCTCCTCTCTTTTCTGTTTTATGGATTTTCAGGCCTGATGTTGGTCTGGCTGTTCCATGACGGCGGCCTGTCTGACCTCTTTCAGCACGGTTACGCCTTCACCACACAGCTGGCCATCGGGATACTGACCGGAGCCGGGTCAGCTCTGATCATCATGAATATCTCGTCGAGGCAGCCGGTTGCCGGGGTACTGAACGATTTTGGGATCTTCAAGATCATCGCAAATGCCAGGTTCAACAATGTTGACCGGGTTCAGATCTCTCTTTTTGCCGGTATCGGAGAGGAGTTTCTTTTTAGGGGTGCCCTGCAGCCTGTGATCGGAATCTGGCTCACATCCATCATCTTCGTTGCCATTCACGGTTATTTCAAATTTAAATCAGCCGGACACATCCTGTTTGGGCTCATGATGTTCGGACTGAGCATGATGCTGGGCTATCTGTTCATCTATGCCGGGCTGGTTGCCGCAATGGCCGCCCATACCGTATATGACATGGTTATGCTCTGGTGGGTGAAGGGGTACGGTAAAGAGAATCGGGCAGAAGGGTAAGAAAAGGGGCGGGCGGTACCCGTCAGGCAAGTCATGTTCAACTGGAAAGTAAAAACTTTCCTTATCTACTGGAATAATCGTATCTCTTTTGTTTTATTTACTGAGAACTTTACAGGGAATCTCACACAACACAACGACAGATGACTGAAGAAGAGCGCGAAAAGCTGATCCGGCAGCGAAAAAAAAAGCAAAAGGAGAAAGAGATTGAAAAGGATCTGCAATTTAATCTGACCCAGGACGATTACAGGCAGAAACAGAAGCAGATCAGGGAGCAGAACAGCAATGTCTACATCGACAAGGCGATTCTTTTTTTTGGGACGGTCATCCCGCTCTACGTTCTCTATTTTCTGCTGGGCTTTATCTTTAACTTCATGTTCGGGCCGGGTGTTGCCATGCTGAGTGTCGATTTAGGATTCTTCAAACCCCTGATTCATGGAGCCATTTGGGTGTCGGGTGTGGTCAGCGTCTACCGCGACCGGTCGGTGCTGGACGACATCATCAGCAGAGTTTGACCGGTGAACACCTGTTCCACTGCCCTCAGTTAGTTGAATAGATCACGGATGGCATCCCGGATCTGGTCGGCGCCGGCATCCACGGCACCCCTCATCGCTTCATTCACAATGCGCTCAGCGATCCGTTCGATCACCTCTTCCAGTGCCTGCTGGCCGCCCCCGCGTCCCAGGTCGTTCAGCTCGATCTCGGATATTTCAACACGTGCTTCCCGCTCACCCCCTACTTCCGTGTAGAGTTCAGCAATCCCGTTGTTCAGGTAAAACCGCTCGATAACCAGGTGTTTCTCTGAAGTTTCCTGTGGTGAAGTATCCCGTACGTGACGTAATATTTCATTCAGGTTATTCCCCGGCACCTTCTGCTCCAGATAGATCAGGGGCGATTCGATCACGATCTCCTTTACCACTACCTCATCCGACAGAAGGGAGGTCAGTTCCAGGCTGATCGAGAAGTGATCCACTTCGACGGCGTAATCACGGCCATACCCATCGGGGTTGGCAACCCGGAAGCCGCTGATCTCACCATTCCCGGTGAAGATGGAGATCGACACGCGATCAACCGTCACGGCCGTACCGGTCATCTCCGTTCCGATTCGTTCAATACTCGACTTGACAATTGAGTTGATGGAGAGCGAAAAAACCAAGAGTGCAATAATGAACAGTGTTGTAAGCGCCCCGATCACAATTTTTACTTTTTTCCCCATAATTCAGTCCATTTAGATCTTCATTACATGATTGGTTTTGACCCGTTTCCGGATCGGATACCCTGTCTACAGCCTTGAGTTATAGTACATTAAAAAGTTTTTCACCCCGAATGTTCCATCTCATCGAAAAAAACAGTGTGCTCACACTAATTTTCCGGTTGCAACCCTTCTTCGTTTCGCGTAACATGCCCCATATCAATAGTTTAAATAACTTCAAAACATACCGTTCATGAAATACGCGTTCCTCTTCCTGTTTATCTATACCCTCTCCTTCAATGCCACTCCGGCCGATCAAACCGATAAACAGGCGTTCATGGAGAACCTGCGCAGTTTATGCGGCCAGAGTTATTCCGGTGAGGTTGTCTATCCCGAAACCCCTCCCCGCGGCTTTGAGGATCCGCTCGTTGCCCATTTTTCTCACTGCGGGGAGAGTGAGATACATATCCCCTTTCATGTCGGTGAAAATGAATCTCGTACCTGGATGCTGGAACTGGCCGATGAGAACGTTCTCCATTTCAAGCATGACCACCGTCACCCGGACGGCACGCCTGAGCGCATGACCGATTACGGCGGGTATGCGACCGATGAAGGCAACGAACTGCACCAGTTTTTCCCGGCCGATGATGTTACCATATCCCTTCGCGACAACCTCAGAAGCCACATCTGGACAATTGAACTGAGTGAGGATCTGAGCACATTCAGTTATTCACTCTACCTGTATGAAAACCTCTATTTCAGGGCTGATTTTGACCTGAACAACCCCATCGATTAAACCAGTCTGATATGTACCGGGTACTGATTATCTCCCTCTTTTTCGCCATTGGATTTTCCACCCCTCTTCATGCATCCGACTACTCGATACCGGAGATTCGAGTAGAAGCCAAAATTCTGGAAGACGGACGGGTCAGTATCACGGAACATCGTACCTATGAGTTTAACGGCTTATTCAGCTGGGCCGACTATCGCTTGCCCAAAAGCGGATTTTCCGAAATCAGAAATATCCGCGTGAGTGAAGGTGACCATGACTACATCAATGAAAACAGTGAAGAGCCCGGCACCTTCTCCGTTTCCGAAAGCAGCCGCGCCATCATCGTCAAGTGGCACTATGCGGCTGAAGACACCACGCGCACCTTTACCCTCTCCTATGAATTGACGGAGGCGGTTGTAACCGGCAACGGGTGGAGTGAGTTCTTCTGGAATTTTCTCGCCTCCGGACGCGAAAAGATGACCCGCACCTTTACTGCAAGAGTCATCCTGCCGGCCGAAACATCGCCGGATAGCCTCCATGCCTGGGATTACAGCAACCACGATAAACTTGAGATCCGGACAACACCGGAGGGGTACCTCTTTACGGCAAGCAACCTGACACGCAGGGAGTCTGTTGAGGTGCGCACCCTCTTTCCCGCCTCCCTCTTTCGTGAAAAGGCCTATACGGTTGCTGATGACGGGCTAACCCTTGATACGGTGATGCAAGCCGAAGATGAGCGTGCCGACCGGATCCGGGAACAGGCCGAATCCGACGCCTGGTGGGCTGCCGCGATCAAAGGGTTTACGCTGCTTATTTCCCTCGTCAGCATCGGGATATTTATTCTGTTCTATCAGAAATATGGCAATCGGCTGACCGGCTCATCCATCCCGGCCAGGGATACTGTCATGATTCCCGATCCGCTTCCGCCGGCCATAATCGGAAGGCTGCTTGCGGGTCGATACACGACAACTCAGCATTTGACGGCCACCCTGTTCGATCTGGCCCGGCGGGGATGGTTTACGATTGAAGAGAAAGAGAAGGAGAAGTCTCTGTTCTCAACCGGTAGATCTGAATTTATCCTCTCCGAACCTCAAGGCAGGCCTGAAGGTAAATCTGAAGACAGGCCTGAAGGTAAACCTGAAGGCAGGCCTGAAGGCGCACTTCTCCCTTTTGAAAAAATGCTGGCCGATTTTGCTCAATCCAGAATTGCAGCGGGCAAGAACACCTTTGACAAACTGTTCAAGGGTACCGACAGTGAGGTTTCCAAATGGCATACGAAATGGAAACAGTCGGCAGCCGATGAATTTAACCGTCAGGGCTGGATCGACCCGGAGAGCTACCGGGGTGTTTACTGGAATATCGGCCTTCAGATACCCCTTGCAGCGATCTCGGTCTATCTGATCATTGCCGGCGGACCCACAGCAATCATTGCTCTTGGGGTTTCCTCGCTGATGCTCGCCTCATCCTATTTCATCATTCGTCGCACACCGGAGGGAGAGGAGGTCTACAGACGATGGACAGCCTACCGAAACGGGTTAAAGGATGCAAATCCGGAAACCATCCGCAGCGGACCCTCAGATTTGCACTTTATCTATGCCATGGCCTTTCACCTGTCGGGCAAAACACTGGGACGCATTATTGAGACCGGCGGACAGGATCAAGACCGGGTATCGTCTGTTTTCCCATGGATCCTCTTTTTGCCGGGATCGATTCAAACCCCTCAATCGATGGCCAGGTCGGTAACCACCCTGGCTGCGAGCAGCACGACATCCTTTGCCGGCACTTCGGGCGGAGGCGGTGCCACGGCCGGTGTTTCGGGCGGCGGTGCGTCAGGAGGAGCCGGTTAGCGAATCCCCGGGCAGGATGATAAACACCGATCTGCGCCGGATCGCCTTCAGGTTACGCGTCTTATGTCCTTTGCCGGTGGTGTCTTCCATCAGCAGGATATCTCCGCCCTGAAACCGCCGTTTTTCTCCCAACGAGGTTTCGATCTCTATTTCACCGTCGAGCAGCAGGATAAACTGCCGGTTCGGGGCCGTATGGAAATCATAATCATAGTCCGGAGATACCTCCCTGAACTGCACCCCCTCCGTCTTGATCAATTCTGACAGAGCTCCGATTTCACCCTGATCAAACAGTTCGATCTCCGTCTCTTCAAACCGGCTCTCGCCGTTCGAATCGCTGTATACCCGTGTTATGTTCATCAGCCTACGCCTTTTGAGCTGCTATTTGCTCCCTGACGGCAGGCATCACTTCGGTCGCAAAGAGTTCTATGGAGCGCAGCATCTTTTCATGCGGAACACTCCCGACACTCATCTGGAGCAGAAACCGGTCATGTCCGAATATTTTATGCTGATAGAGAATTTTATCAATCACCTGCTGCGGGGTCCCCACCACATTGGCTCCCATCAGCGAGCAGGAGGCTTCAAACTGCTGACGGCTCATTGGGGGCCAGCCTCTCTCCCGGCCAATGCGATCCATGGTCAGTTTGAACGCCGGAAAGGCGGTATCGAAAGCTTCCTGCTCTGTGTCTGCGATAAACCCGTGTGAGTTGATACTGATTGGCGGGGGCTCATGGCCGGCCTCGATTGCCGATCGCCTGTGCAGGTCGGCCATCGGCTTAAACTGTTCGGGATATCCGCCGATAATGGCAATTGCCATCGGCAACCCGAGCGATCCGGCCTGGTGGGCTGATTTGGGCGTTCCTCCCACTGCTCTCCAGATTGGTATCCGGCTGTTGTAAGGCTGAGGGTAGACACCCCGGTTCTCAATGGAAGGACGGTATTTGCCTCTCCAGGTGACGGGCTGCTCTTCCCTCAGTTTGAGCAGCAGTTCCAGCTTCTCCTCAAAGAGCTCTTCATAGTTCTGAAGGTCATACCCAAAAAGCGGAAACGATTCGATAAAGGATCCCCGTCCAACCATGATTTCAGCCCTGCCCTTAGACAACAGGTCGATCGTTGCAAACTGCTGATAGACCCTGACCGGATCATCCGAGCCAAGTACCGTCACGGCACTGCTCAGCCTGATCTTTTGGGTGCGGGCAGCCAGGGCCGACAATAACACCGAGGGAGCCGAAGCGACATACTCTTCGCGATGGTGTTCACCAATCGAGAAAATATCCAGCCCCAGCCGGTCGGCCAGCTCGGCCTCCTCAAGTAAATGTTCCAGCCGTACAGACGGATCCCTCTTCGGCATATCCGGATGCGGCGTATTCTCTGCAAATGTGTATAAACCAAATTCCATGCTGACAGGCGTTGATTTTCTTTTTGTTTAATATTAAACAATTTTTATGAAAGAATAAACAGGCAACATTTGTTCACCATTCCCTGAAAATGAGTCGAAGGGCGCCGCGAACAAATTCTCCTCTTTTCACTATAATGAGGGAAGAGCAACCCAAAGCTGGTCAAAACTTTAAACACAATCCTTTATGAAACTCTCTGTATTTATCGCAAGCAGTTTAGATGGTTACATAGCCGGGCCCGATGGCGACCTGAGCTGGCTTCCTGCAGCGAACCCTGATGCCCCCGGAGAAGATTACGGCTACTCCAGGTACTTCACATCAGTCGATGCGATCCTCATGGGCCGGAATACGTTTGATATTGTCTCAGGGTTTGAGGCGTGGCCGTATGAAGGCAAACCGGTTCATATTTTAACCCGGCGGCCCTTGGAACTGCCTGATGCATTCGCAGATGCGAACATTTCACCGATTGCGGGCGAACCGTCTGAGGTACTGTCCCTGTTGTCTGAAGAGAAGTATGCACATGTCTATATAGACGGAGGCGATACCATCCGCCAGTTTCTAAATGAAAACCTGATCAATCAATTTACCATCACGCTGATTCCGGTCCTGTTGGGTGAGGGAATACCGCTCTTTTCACCGCCCGGTACCAACAGCAAACTGGAACTGGTCAACTCATCCACTTTCGACGGAGGCATTGTACAACTGACCTACAAATTCAGATAGGTGAGTCATTACAATCGTCTCAAATAAAGCCATATCGGTCAGGAAACATAGCTGTTATCCCTGTAAACCGGCGTTCCCTCAAAGCCGTTTCCTTCACACTGGATTGCTATTCTTTTGATCTGCCCCAAAATAATCTCCATTACAATGTACAGACTGCGGTATGATCGTATAAATTTTGACATCCATATTTTTGTATATCTGTTTTTTTTGGTATTGTTAAATGTTAATACAAAATGGTTGCCAACGTAGTGACTGTCAGCCGGTTCATCATTCTATACTATTTCAGGATGCAACTAAAAATATGATCACCACTGAACGTTCATGATGACTCATCCTGCCCTGTAACGTTCTTACACAAACCATATCATCACTGTAACATTTATCCCCGCAGAACTCACCAAACTGAAATCAATGGGTTAACTATAAACGTCACTGAAGAGAGCATTTAAAGATTTAACAAAATGTACATCAGGCAGCCCCAAAGCTTCACAGGGCGGTGGTGGTTACATTTCATGAGCCGGCCGGGTTTCACGGCCAAGACTTTCAATCTGTAAAAATTCATATTGGCGCAAGATTTGCTTTTAAAACAAATCCTTAAAGACCATGCCATGAAATACTTTTTAAATACCAGCTTGAAGGTGCTGTTAACCGCTAATGAGTCTGCAGGGGTACAGGCTCTGCGACTGCTTCATGGAAGCGGACACCATATTATCGGTGTCGTTACCGAAATGGATCCGCCGGATCAATCCAACTCAGGATCTGTCAGAAGCCTGGCACAGTCTCTCGGGTTGCCGGTCTTCCCGGCATCCGTGCTGGAGGCCTCCTCGTTTGCCGACAAACTGCATGACGAGAATGTCGACCTGTTGCTGAATGTACACCTGCTGCGCATCATCCACCCCGACATCCTGAAGGTGCCCGCAATCGGTGCGTTCAATCTTCACCCCGGACATCTGCCTGCCTATTCGGGACTGAATGCACCCAGCTGGTCCATCTTCAACCGGGAAGAGACCCATCACGTCACCCTCCATCACATGACTCCTGTACTGGCTGCCGGCCCGATTGCTTACAGTGATCATTTTGAAATGAAACCGGACGAAACCGCATTTACCCTAAGCATGAAGTGTGTGAACACCGGACTGGAACTCATTGTAAAGCTGTTGCGCGATGCCGTTCACCGGCCTGATGAGATTCCGGAATTTCCGCAAGACCGGTCCAAACGAAGGCTCTATACGAAAAGGGATGTTCCAAACGAAGGTGTCATTCCCTGGAGAAAGAAAGCCGAAGAGATCGATGCATTTGTGCGGGCATGTGATTACGGGCCATTTCCTTCACCCTGGGGACATCCCGTTTCTAAAGTTGACAGGCATTGTGTTGAGATCCTGAACGTATCATTGACCGGAGAATCCGTTTCAGAGCAGCCCGGTTTTGTCCGAAATCATAAAAGAGTGGTTTCAGTGGCATGCGGCAATGAATGGCTTCAGATCAATAAATGCCGTATAGACGGCAAAACCCTGCTTCCGCATGAGGTGTTTCCCCACCGTGCAAAACTGTCAATGCTGATGCCTTCCATCAAGGCCATGAAGATGGAGTGATGCCTATCCGGTAATTTTCCTTTTCAGGGCCCGGCCGATAAACCTTACTTTTTCTCTCAGGGGGAAACGCCCCAGGTTGGTTTTAACAATCCCTTTGGTAAACCGGGTACGTTTCGAATAGTCAATATTGACATCCACCACAACCGATTCACCTTTATCCGACATTTTCAGCGCCTGTCCGATAACCTTTTCGATATCCCTGTTCGACTCCATTCTCAGGTAACCGCACCCGGTTGCCAGCGCTACTCCCTCCAGGTTCACAGCTCCCAAAACGGTGCACACTTTCCGGTTGTACGGAATCTCCTGGCCTTGCGATATCTGTGAGAGTTCACCGTCATTGAAGACAAAAATCACAACTCCCATCTGGAGTGAATTTGCGGTAATCAACTCCATGCCGGTCATGAGAAAGGCACCATCCCCTGCGATCGCCGCAACACGCTTTCCGGGGTTTCCGATTTTTGCCCCTATGGCAGCCGGCACGGCATATCCCATGCAGTTAAAGTCGGTCGGACAGATAAATCCTCTTGATTTGCGCACTTCATACAGTTCGGCCGACAAAAAGGTGTGATTCCCGTCGTCTGCCACAACAATATCACCGTCATGAAGTTGATTCCGCAGTTCTTTGAAAAAGAGCCAGGGATTCACGAGGTCCGGATTCGAAGCCTCCTCCCATTCCCTGCGATAGGCCGCTTTCTCTTTTTGAATGAGAGTGCGAAGTTCGGCGCCCCTATGATTGGCCGAAGCAGGGCGATCCAGTTTCATCAAAAGTTGATTGGCCACTTCGGAAGCATCTCCGTGAACGGTAACTTTAGCTGGATAATTTTTATTAAACACATCCGGATTGATATCCACATGAATCAGGGTATCTGGTGTTTTCATTCCGAAACTTCCGGTTGCAATCTCCCCAAACCGAACCCCGACAGCCAGCAGGCAGTCACAGTTTTCAAACGCTTTTTCAGAAGCGGGAACCGCATATTCGCCGATACCCATCCCGGTATGCAGCGGATGATGGCCCGGAAAGACACTCAATCCCTGCAGGGATGTTGCCACCGGGGCTTCCAGTTTCTCAGCCAGCTGAACCATCTGTGATGTGGCACCTGCTGCGCCCCACCCCAAAAAAAGCCCCGGCCGTTTTGCCTGTTCCAGGAGCCTGACGGCTGCACCGATCGAATCTGCCGACGGTTTGGGAGTCTTGATATCCAGCTGACAGGCCGGCAGCTCATCCACCTCACCGCTAAAGAGCTGGATATTGACCGGTATCTCAACAAAAACGGGGCCCGGCTCACCGCTGACAGCTGTTTCATATGCCCTGTAAAGGGTCGGTATAATGTCCCGGTGATGCTCTATTTTCCAGCTCTTTTTGGTGATTCCGGAGAGTATTTTGTGCTGATCAATATCGTGAAGCTGGTACGCTTTTCCGGTATCGGTACGTATCCCGCCGGATATCACAAGCATCGGAATGCCGTCGAGGTAAGCCTCTCCGATCCCGCTCATGGCGTGCGTCATCCCTGCAGCCGGGACGATCATCATACAGCCGATGGATGAGGATGTCCGGCTCATGGCATCTGCCATAAAAGCCCCGCCCCCCTCGTGCGTGACCAAAACCGGTTCGATCTTCTCCGATTTGTTGAGTTCATCGTAGATTTCCGTGTTGTGTACTCCAGGAATGCCGAACGTATGGGTGACCCCGATCTGTTCCAGTGCGTATACAGTGAGTTGTGCGCCGCTCTTTTTCATCTTCTTCTCATTTTATCATTACACGTTATCAGTAATGGATTGACCCGCCCTTCTTCCGGTCAGGATACAGCCGCCCAGAAAGGTGCCTTCCAGTGAACGAAGGCCGTGAATTCCGCCTCCTCCAAACCCGGCAGCCTCTCCGGCGGCATAGAGTCCGGGCAACGGCGACCCGTCAGGAGTCAGGGCCCTGCTCTGGAGGTCTGTCTGAATTCCACCCAGGCTCTTTCTTGCGAGAATAAATTCACGGATGGCGACAAGCGGATATGCACCCGGATCGTCAATTTTTTGAAACTTACAGGTGCGCAGGCGATCTCCTAAATATTGCCTCAGATGGGCTATGCGCCTTAACTGGTCATCGTTCATATATTTTTTACCCCGGCCGATGTTTTCATCGTAGGCCCTGACCTCCTTCTCCAGAAGGCCTGCATCCACCATTTGGTCGCCATTCAGCTCATTCATCTTTTTCGCCAGCCCGGCCACCGAATCAGCCGTAACGATATCCACGCTTTCCCCCAACAGCCGGTCGGCCAGGGGTTTGTTGCCAAAGAGCAGGGTTTTGATCACCTGCAATCGCTTTTTATCCCTGAAAGCTGTCATATATTCCGATCCCGAAACGGCCAGCTCCCTCTCCATGATCTTTCGGTTCATCACCTGCCAGGAGTACTGTCCCGGCTGCCTGCACACCTGCTCGACGAGGTAACGGGTGTCGTACGAGGTGACCAGCGGAACCGGCCCGATTCTCTCACCGTGAGCATTCACCCAGAGAGCCGATTTTGGAGGCACCAGGCTGAGTCCGTGGTGAGGTTTTCCTGGATGGGGATGGTGAATGCCGGCTGCATAGTGAAACTGCTTTTCGAGATGGGTAAGGTTCCCCCCAGCCTGCTCAACGGCTCGGTGAACAGTTCCGTCGGCATATTTGTGGGATCCGGTCAGCATCTTCTCGGGTGGTTCGCCCCACGCTTTATACCAGTGCTTTCGCACCAGATCGAGATCCCCGCAGATTCCCCCGGCGGCTGCGACAGTAATGCCGGCTTCTGCCCTGAACCTCGTTCCGTTCTCCTCATCAACTCCCCTGCACCCGCTTACCACGCCATCCGTCACCTCCAGCTCTTCAACCTTGTGCCGGTAGTGAATGGTCAGATGATCCCGGTTAGGGTGTTCATTCATGTGACGGATGATAGCCTCCATCAGCCCATGTCCCGTACCCCAGGTGATATGCCAGCGGGGAACCGAATTACCCGGTACAAACAGGCCCCTCTCGGGCCAGTTAACCATCGCCAGGAATGATACACCGCGCTCTTTCAGCCAGTGATAGATATACTCAAGGCTACTGGCTGTATAGAATTCAGCCCACTTTTTGGGCCAGATGGCATCCTCCTCAAATTCAGCAAATGAGATCCAGTCGCTCAAAGCCAGTTCAGGCGAATCCTCTATCCCCATCCTTCGCTGCTCCGGTGTATCGACCATGCAGATTCCGCCAAATGATCGTTTTGCCAATCCCCCCAAGTTTGCTTCAACATCCCGGTCGAGCAAAACAACCTTTTTCCCGCAGTCAAGCAGCTCTATAGCCGTTGCGATTCCGGCAAGTCCACCGCCAACAATCACTGCATCCGCTTTATAGATTCTATCAGGCATATCCTCATGAATGGTTTTTCCCCTAATTACTGAAAAATCTCCTGAAGGAAAAGCATTAACAGAAACAATTTACCTGTTTTATACAGGCAATATCTGTTACATTAAGCTCATTGAATGCTTCAGTGACCATTAAAGGCAGAACCCTTCAAATAATTAAGGATAAAATCAGATGCTTAACGTTGCCCTTGCCCAAATCAAACCTGTCTGGCTGGACAAACAAAGGACCACTGAAAAAGTGCTTGACTACCTGAACCAGGCCGGAAAAGAGAACGCCGAACTGACCGTTTTTGGGGAAGCCCTGCTGCCCGGCTACCCGTTCTGGCTGGCTTTAACCGATGGTGCCGCCTGGGACTCTGACGTTCAGAAAGAGTTTCATGCACACTATATCCGCAATGCCGTGCAAATCGAACGGGGAGACCTCGACGATATTTGCCGGCTTGCCAAACAGTATCAGATGGCGATCTACCTGGGGCTCATTGAGCGGGCATCCAATCGGGGGAGTCACAGCCTCTACTGCTCGCTGGCCTACATCGACGCCGAGGGGATCATTCGTTCGGTTCACCGCAAGCTTCAGCCTACATATGATGAGCGCCTGACCTGGTCGCCGGGCGATGGGAACGGCCTGAGGGTGCACTCCCTGGGTGATTTTACGGTTGGCGGACTCAACTGCTGGGAGAACTGGATGCCCCTGCCCCGTGCGTCCCTCTATGGCCAGGGAGAGAATCTGCATGTAGCTGTCTGGCCCGGCAGTTACCGGAATACACACGATATCACCCGCTATATCGCAAAAGAGTCGCGTTCGTATGTCCTCTCCTGTTCGGCGCTTATGACCCATGATGATTTCCCGGAAAACACCCCGCATCGTGATTTGATCCTGGAGAAAGCTCCTGAGATCCTGACAGACGGCGGATCCTGCATATCGGATCCGCGCGGTGAGTGGGTAGTCGAGCCAGTACTCAACGAGGAAAAATTGATTACCGCCCAGCTAGATATCAACAGGGTGTATGAAGAGCGGCAAAATTTTGATCCCAGCGGACACTATTCACGTCCCGATGTGACAACGCTGCATGTTAACCGTCAGCGACAATCTGTCCTCTCATTTGATGACTAACGGATGAACCACAGATTCTGCACATGATTAGACAGACGTCAAGTCAGATGACAGGCCTGATGGCAGGCCTTACAGAAAACACGGCCCGTTTTGCCTTGTTTCTGTTGATGTGCGTGGCTGTGGCGGGGGTGCCCTTCACTGCGGCGGCACAAGACTGGCGCCTTTCAGCAGGGTATACAACCGAGCGGTTCGGATTAGACATGACCCCTAACAGCGAATACCTGGGAGAGATCGGGTTTACCCAGAAAGGATTGCTTGAGGCCGAGCTGGAACGATACCTGCTCTACAGGCTCTACCTGAGCATATCCGGCGATGTGATTCTGCACAACCAGGAGAGCATCTTCCTGGGCGGACCTGTCAATTTCAACCGGTTTAATACGTCCATTAACCTTGGAATACAATGGGACAAAATGGGGGTTTATGCGGGACTTTTTGGCGGCTCCACCTATAACTTTACCTTCAAAGGCTATCCGGACGGTGATCAACAAACCGGAACGGTTCAGATTGATCCGCAGCAGAACGGTGCGATGTGGCAGGGCGGATACAGGCTGGGAGCAAAATACTACCTGATGCGATACCTGAGGATTCATGCAGAGGTCAGAAATACCCATTACAGCAGAGACGGATTCACGCCAAACCCGAATGCATCTGCAACCCCGCAACTTCGCGAAGTCTCTTTTCAGCCGGTCTCGGTCTCCGTTGGCATATCCATCTCCTTTCCCTGGAACTCAAGGCAGCGAATGGAGCGCTTAAACGATGCCTCACGATTCCCTTCGCTGATGAGTGTCAGGGGAGTCCGGTTTGACTCTCCAATGCCGGAAAATGGACATGTGACCTCTCCATTCGGTTCCCGATGGGGAAGAATGCATGAGGGGGTCGATCTGGATGCCAGCCGGGGCGATCGGGTCCGTGCAGCGGCAAGCGGCGTTGTCATTGAAACCAGCACCACACGAAGCTACGGCAATAAAATTGTTATACGCCACGGCAGCGAATACACAACCGTCTATGCCCATCTGAGTCGAATTCGGGTTCGTGAGGGAGAACGGGTTAGCCGCGGAGATGTGATCGGAACAGCCGGTGATTCAGGTGCAGCGACCGGAGTTCACCTCCATTTTGAAATCAGAAGAAACGGTGAACCGGTTGATCCGCAGAGATATATCCGGTTTTAAACCGGACTGGCTAAATGTTAAAATTTCTCAATTTCCGTTTTCCGCTTGAAATCAACATTCTGTTTCGTATACTATTTTTAAACGTATATAGTTAATCCGTTTACAGGCGTCAAACATAACCCGGCGTTCATCAATCCCGCTAACTCATTATCCTTCGTACATATATGTTCAAGCATACGATTTCTCTGGTCAGTTCTCTATTCATCATTTTTTCGGTTTTGTCACTCTTTTCCTCCGAGACAAAAGCAAACCATTCATTTACACTGACTCACTCGGATGAAAATGACCCGGACCGTGATAAGCACCTCGCTTCCCTTATCAGCTATATGGATTCCAGGGGGTATGATTTAAAGAGTCTTCTTGAGGATCCCCGTTTTGAACTATATGAGGGAATTACCCAACGGTTTACCCGGAGTGCGGAACGCAGCACCCCCACCCTTGATCAGTATAAAAGAATTTTGGGATACGATGCCAAAAAACGAAATATCAAGCCGTTCATTGAATCCAACCTCGACAAACTCAAGCAGGCTGAGGAGGAGTATGGTATTCCGCGCTATGTCATTGCCGCCATCATTGGAGTAGAATCCGATTTTGGCCAGAATATCGGCTCGTTCAACCCGCTCAATGCCTATGTATCGATGATTGCCGAAAATTATCGCTCAGAGTTTGCCCGTGCACAGCTTGAGGAGCTGCTGAAGTTTACCTCAGAACGCAATATGGATGTTTTCGAGCTGAAATCGAGTTATGCCGGGGCCATGACGTTTGCACAATTTATCCCCTATTCCCTGAATCGATGGTGGGTTGGCGATGAACTGTTCAATATGGACAACAACATTCTTTCGGTTGCCAATTATTTGGCACACTTTAAAAATATTACCGGCAGTGTAGAACGAGCCGTTTTCCGCTATAACCCCAGCCAGCTCTACACAGATGCCGTCATGGCGCTGGCATCGGATGCAGAGCAGATGTTCAGGTAGGGTGCAATGGACCGGCTGCCGTCGTTCATAGACCCCACCGAGTTTCACCAGCAGCCGATAGAAAAGGCCGAAACCATCCCTTCATCCTGGTACACCACACCCGGAATGCAGCAACTGGAGGAGTCGGCCATCTTTTCACAAGAGTGGCAGCTGGCCGGCCATGTCAGCGAAATTCCAAAACCGGGAGATTCACTCTGCAAACAGATTGCAGGCAACCCGATTCTTATCTTCAGGGATAATGACCGTCAGATTCGTGCTTTCTTCAATGTCTGCAAACATCGCGGTGGACCGGTTGACGTAAAAAAAGGCACCACCACCGTTCTTCAGTGCCAGTATCACGGCTGGACTTATCTATCTGACGGCTCCCTGCGCGGTGTTCCGCAATGGGACAGAGTTGACCTGTTCGACAAGAAAGACTTTGGGCTGACCCCTGTGAAAACCGAAATCTGGCAGGGTTTGATTTTTATTCACCTATCAGAGTCTCCCCACCCGCTGGGCAATGTTCTACATGGGATTGAGGAGCGGATCTCCCCCATCAACCTGGAACCATTCACATTTCACAGCAAGGTGGTTTATCGAATCGCCTGTAACTGGAAAGTGTATGCCGACAACTACCTGGAAGGGTACCACATCCCGATCGTCCATCCGGAGCTGGCAAAACTGCTGGACTACCGAAACTATGTAACGGAAGCCGAAGAGTACTACTCCCTTCAGTACAGCCCGTTTTCAGATCAGGGAGACGATAATATTTACAATGCGGAAGAGGGTGAAGCCTACTACTACTTTATCTACCCCAATATTATGCTCAACATTCTTCCCGGGCGGTTACAGACCAATATTATCGTGCCGGTTGATGAATCCAATTGTATCGTGGAGTTTGACTACTACTACCTGAACCCCGGACGGAAGGATAGTGAGAAGATGATTCGGGAGGATATCGAATACAGTGAAAAGATACAGCAGGAGGATATCGAATACAGTGAAAAGATACAGCAGGAGGATATCGAAATCTGTGAAGCCGTTCAACGGGGGCTTCGCTCAAGGGCGTATGACAAAGGGCGTTTTTCTGTTAAGCGAGAGCTGGGCGTTTATCACTTTCAATCACTGGTGAAACGTTCCCTGAAAAAACACCTGACGGTTTAAAACAGAAACCATTTTTAATATACCCAAAACAAAAAAGGCGGCCGTCATCCGGCCGCCTTTTAGTTATATATCTGATCAGTTTCAGTTGCTCATTGACTGAAGCCCCGGCAGCCCGTTGGGCTCTTCGAGCTGGAACGGAAACGGTCCGGCCGGTATCATTCGGGGCCACACCTCATTCAGCGTATCTCCATCATAGAGGCGTCCATTCTTCATCACCTGGTAAATGGTGTCTGTATGCCGAATATTTTCGAGAGGATTTCGGTTCAGAATGATCAGATCGGCCAGTTTGCCCTCTTCAATCGTTCCGATGTCTCCATCCAATCCGAGTGCTTCAGCTCCCTGAATGGTAGCAATTCGCAATGCTTTATGCGGATCCATATCGTCCCAGGCCATTGCCCAGAGCTCCCAGTGATAGCCGAGGCCCTGAAGCTGTCCGTGGCTGCCAACGCCGTTGATTCCACCCGCCTCATAGATCTGTTTGACTGTTCGAGACTGACGATCCATCACATACTCATCGTCATGTAACCAGCCGGCTCCCCGCCGCAGGGCTTTCCCGTCAAGATCGGCACGCGGAGTAAAATTTCTGAGTTTATGGTTATTGGCGGCATCCTCTTTGGCAAAGAAGTAGTTCTCGGCCCAGGGCCCGCCGTAGGTTACAAGCAGCGTTGGCGTATAGGCCATTTGTGACTCAGCCGTGACCTGAACCACATCATCATATACCGGTGTAATCGGGTAGTTATGCTCCTGACCCGGATAACCGTCGATTAGCATCGTCATGTTCAGTTTCATGTCGAGCGATCCCTCGGTGGTCGGCATCAGTTCCTGCTCTTTGGCAGCCTGCAGAATCCACTGTCGCTGCTCACGGTTACCGGCAACATACATTTTGATTGTCTTGGTATCATAATACTTGCTGTACCGCTTCAGGACATCGCGTGCATGATCCAGATCCCGAATCTGTTCATTCCAGAAGACTCCGGGGCCTGTTTGGTAGATGCGCGGACCCATGATGTTACCGGCTTTCACCTGGTCGGCATAGGTGATCAGGTCGGTGGTACCGGTCTGCGGATCACGCAGCGTTGTCACGCCATAAGCCAGGTTGGCCAGGAACGACCAGATCTGTGGCTGATGCAGGTTTCTGTAGGGACGCACATGGGCATGGGTATCTACAAAACCGGGAACGATGGTTTTGCCGGATACATCCCGGATATCTGCATCAGACGGGATATCAACACTGCCCCTCTCCCCGACGGCTGCGATACGGTTATTCTCTATCACTAGGTCGGCATTCTCAATAACTTCATACCCATCCATGGTAATGACGGTTGCCCCGCGCAGTGCCAGAACTCCTTCCGGAATGTCGCGGATTGCCTGAACTTCAATGGTCAGCTCTTCCGGCTTGTAATCTTCCGGCCTGTCGTCATTCTCCTCACCGTTTTCAGGATCGTCATTCTCTTCGCCGTTTTCATCTTCTTCCTCTTCAGCTTCCCGCTTTTCACGGTCATAACGCTCCTGTTCCCGTTTGCGCTCTGCGGCTGCATCGAGAGAGTAGATAAAATGTCCGTTACCGATCGACCAGTGAACCGTTCGGCCATCCCAGCCCCATGCCGGGAATTGTCCGCCGATATCGGTTAGCTGTGCCGAAGGAAATGCCGCTCTATCCGGATTGCTGACGTTAATCGTCTGTGCATCTCCTGCGCGCGGTATGGTTACCGTATAGATATCGGCACCGATTTGTGCCAGGGCCTGATCGCCTTCAGGCGCTTTCAAAATCATGGAAGCGCGTGTAGGGCCGCTCTGTCCGGGAGGCGAAGCGCCGGTCACACGCAGGTGTTCACGTTCATCAGTTCCGTCATACCGTATCGAAATCAATCCTCTGAGGCCGTGATTCAGGTAGATTCGGTCATCATTCTTCACAAAATGCGGATTGCTTCTGCCGTTTGTACTTGCAATAAAGTTTGTCTCTCCTCCATTTGAGGGGATCCATACCAGGTCGGCGGCGGCAAATGGCACAAAAGGCCCGGGTGCTTCAAAGTAGTACCGCTTCTCACCGCGAATGGCAACAATTCGATCCTGGGTTTTTGACCAGGCAAGCTGCTGATAGATGCCGGGAGATTCGGTCAGGCGCTGAGCGCTTCTGCGGCCATCACTTCGCATACGGTAGATATGCCCGCCATCTTCGTTGTTCCAGGTTGCAAAGGCGATCCACCGTCCGTCGGGCGACCAGGTCGGGAATGCTTCAACCATATTCAGGTCTGTCAATTTACGCGGTGTACCGTCGGGCAGATCCATCACATAGAGATCGTTCAGCACGGTAAAGGCGAGCTGGCTGCCGTCTGGCGAGGGCACCCCATCGCGGATCTGCTTTACGATAAACCCGGGATCATCCTCAATCGGGTATTTAAACTCGAGACGCGGACCCAGTTCAATCTCGGTATCCATCTGAAATGGAATCTCTACCGTATCCTTCTGCGGATCAACCGGAACCTTCCAGAGGCGTCCGCCATACGTTGTAACAACATGCTCGCTATCAGGGGTAAAAGACATCGATGGAAGAACATCGCGGGTAGCGCGGCTCTCCTGATCATCCCGTTGTATCGGGTAGGCCAGCCATCGTTCACTGCCATTCTCCAGGTCACGGATTCGAAGCCCGGTCTCCTGATCATGACGGGTCCCGTAGACCAGCCATTTTCCGTCAGGTGAGAGTGTGGGGCGGAATGCCGATCCCAGGCGGGCGGTTTGGGTATGGCGCTCGCCCGTTTCAAGGTCTACTTTGGCAATTTGATACTGAGGAAGGATCGCGTTGTAGCTCCAGTCACCCGTTCGCTGAGAGAACCACAGGTATTGATCATCACCGCCAAAAGCCGGCTCAATGGTCTTCAGGTTATTGGGGGTGTCCATAAACTCGGTACCGCTGCCCCCATCTACATGATACATCCATAATTTATGCACACCGCTTCGCAAGCCGGTACGGGCTGCGATAATATAGTTTCCGTCAGGAGTAAAGAGAGGTGATTGCATTCGCTGGTTGTTGCCACGGGTCCGCTGCTCGGTTTCCATGGTCTCCAGGTCAAGAATCCAGACATTCTCACCACCGCTTCGGTCAGAAATAAAGACAATTTTATTTCCATCAGGGCTGTAGCTGGGCTGTGTATCAAAAGCCATGCCGTGAGTCAGCTGAACAGGCTCACCGCCCTCTATCGGCAATTCATAGAGATTGCCCATGAATTCAAAGACGATCTTTTCTCCCGAGGGGTGAACATCCAGCGACATCCAGCTTCCCTCATTTGTCTGAAGGTGAACCGTTCGTTCAGGTTCGATGTGCAGGTTTTTATGACTTGGTTCCTCCTCGCCCGTAACCGACTGTGCAAACAGATTATCTGCAAATCCGGTTAACGATAATAGCAGGGAAACCATGAAAAGTTGTACCCATTTAATCAGCATATCAATGTAGATTTGGTTTAGGTTTACATGATTGAATTGTTCGGAACATACTAAAAGAAGTTTGGGGAATTTGTAAAAAACATCCCTCATTCAGGTTTTCCCTTAATATAAATGCACAATTTAAATGCTATCATGTGGTGAATCGTTCAAAACAATGACAGAAAAGAGTTTGAGCAGTTCTCTCATAAGCCAGAACAGAGATGTGTTTATTGATCAATAAACCCTTCACGGCTGAGAGCTGCCCACTCTGGTAAACGTTTAAAAACAGAGCTATCAGACATGAAGAGACCTACTGAAAACGGGCTGAAGCACATGCGTGACTTTATGGCCCAAATGGATTTAAAAGAAGAAGAATTTGAATTTTACGGCAAGTATACCGGCAAAATCCGCCTGGAGGCACTGACCAACAGGGCTGACAGGGATGACGGTAAACTGATCCTTGTGACCGCAATCACCCCCACCCGTGCCGGTGAGGGGAAGACACTGACCAGTATCGGCCTGGGACAGGGCTTGCAGCATATCGGCAAAAATGCCATGATTACCCTTCGCGAGCCCTCTATCGGTCCTGTATTTGGCGTAAAAGGAGGGGCTACCGGAGCCGGAAAGGCAGAAGTGGTACCGATGGAGAGGATCAATCTGCACTTTAATGGCGACATGCATGCCATTACCACGGCACATAACCTTCTTGCGGCCATCGTGGATAACCACCTGCACCAGGGCAACGACCTTGGCATCGACCTTACCCGCCCGGTCTGGAATCGAACACTCGATATGAATGAACGTGCCCTTCGAAATGTGGTTGTCGGTTTGGGGGGCTATCCCAACGGTGTGCCTCGTGAATCAAACTTTATCATCACGGCGGCCTCTGAAATTATGGCGGTGCTGGCCCTGTCTGAATCGAGAGGTGATTTAAAACGGCGCCTGGGCAACATGATTATCGGATATACGCGGGATGACAAACCGGTTCGTGCAGCCGACCTGGAAGCGGAAAATGCCCTGGCTGTTGTCCTGAATGAAGCCATTATGCCTAACCTGGTGCAGACTACAGAGCACGTACCGGTGCTGGTGCATGCGGGCCCGTTTGCAAACATTGCGCACGGTACCAATAGTGTGATCGCCAATCGAATGGCCCTTAAATTTGCCGATTATGTCGTTACAGAAGCGGGATTTGGGGCCGACCTGGGTGCTGAGAAGTTCTTCAATATCGTGGGCAGGCAAACCGGCATCTACCCGTCTGCAGTGGTGGTAGTGGCAACCGTACGCGCCCTGAAATGGCACGGGGGTGTTCCCATGGACGAGCTGGGCAATGAAAACATTGAAGCGCTTGAAAACGGGGTTTCAAACCTGGAAAAACATATCCGCAACATGAAAAAATTCGGAACCAACATCGTGGTTGCCATCAATCGGTTCGATGACGATACCGATAACGAAATCAGATGGATTGAAGAGTGGTGTGCCGGACAGGGTGTAGAGTGCATGCCACATACGGCGTTCAGAGACGGGGGTGCCGGGGCCGCAGAATTGGCCAAAGCCGTTGTTAAGGCTGCCGATACCCCCTCCTTCCCAAAGCCGATATACGATCCAAAACAGCCTGTCGAACAGAAGATCGAACAGCTGGCCAGGGAAATTTACGGTGCCGATGATATCTATCTGGAAAGCAAGGCCGAAAAGGAACTGGCCCGATTCAAGCGAATGGGTTATGACAACCTGCCGGTATGTATCGCCAAAACACAAAGTTCTCTCAGTGATCAAAAAAACCGGCTGGGAGCCCCCGCCGGGTGGACACTCACCGTTACCGATATGCGCCTTTCGGCCGGAGCAGAATTTCTTGTTGTCGTGTGCGGCAACATGATGCTGATGCCCGGACTCCCCAAGCGGCCGGCAGCCAGCGACATGGATGTGGATGAAACCGGTAACATTACCGGACTCTTCTAAATCCGGTTTACTCATCCGGCGCGCTGTACTCATTCTGCTTATCGTCATCATCATTCAACCTCAGAAGGATTCCATCCGGAATCCGGCTGAGGTTTTTTTATCCCTTCTGACCACCGGTCATCACCCTTGGAAACCATTCAGATAAAATGAGAGAACTGTCTGTAACCGTTGTGACCGGCCTGCCGTAATGCCGGGTAACCCTAAACTTAAATCAAGTGCTATGAATTTGAAATATAGTCTTATAATCTTTGTTTTGTCAGCTTTTACAGCTGTTCAGGCGTCTGCACAACAACCAGACAACCAACCTGAAAGAGAGAAGGCAACTGCCGGCTTTGCCATACAGGAGTCAAACTTTCCATGTTTCCAGGATCTTCAGTGTCTGAAGAAGGAGAACCCGTTCAAAAGCAGCAACCTTGAATCGATCCGATTGAACAGTGAACGCTATGACCGTTATATCGTAGAAGGAAACTCTAAAAGTGAACAGATCTACGCCGTTTATGACCGGTCCGGCCGGTTGATGAAGGCAGAAGTGATCCAAAGAAATGTATTGCTTCCCGAATCGATTCTGTTTCAGTTGGTTTCCGAACCGTTCGATTCCTGGACGATGATCGGAAATGAGTTTTCAGTCAAAAACTTTGACCGGTCAACGATTGAGTACAAGGTGATTCTTGAACGCGACGGTGAAGTGCGCATCATTTACTTTAACCGTCATGGCCAACGCACTCCCCCCATATCCTGATCAACCCAACAGGAGCCGGCACGATCCTGACTCTGCAGATGACCTTGCAGCACTCGCTGCAGCAGAATGAAGGAGTTGTGCCGGTTATTTTTTATCCCCATTCCTGATAACTCCTTTCCCGCCCCATACTGATACTGAATTATTATGTCTCTGATCAGAAAGGGTTAATCTCCTAAATTGAGAATAACTCCCTGAAACGGTTCGATCGCCTGCGTGAAATGGCGATCTCCTTTCCGCAGCAGATCGTTACTTTATACCCGCTGCCCTTGCAGTGAACCAGTTCGGTTATCGAATGGACATTGATGATAAACTGCCGGTTTGCCCGGAAAAAAAGATCGGAAGGCAACCGGTTCTCCAGGTGGTTGAGGGATTTATAGATGAGCATGTTTCCCTCCGGATACCAAATTTTTGTGTAGTTGCCGTAGGTTTCAAAAAGCCTGACATCTTTCAGGTGAACAAGCTTGCAGGTACTCCCCTCTTCCAGAAGCACCCGCGACGGCAGTTGAGAGTGATCGTCAATTGAGTTCATGCCTGATAATTAGTGATCGGTTTTCTCAGCTTTTACGCAGACAAAAGAGAATTGTTACCGTACAGTTTCAGGCCAAAAAGCTGAAAGCAGGCTCTTCAGAGTCACAAACATACCCGGGTAACCCATTCCCGGTACAGGGACAATAAAAAACCCCTGATCCATTAACAGGAACAGGGGTTTGAAAGTGAATAAATGGCCCGTTCTATGAGCCTTTGTTCATCATGGCATCTACTGAGTACTTACCACTGCCCAGAATCGCCAGGGCCGACGAGGTAAGAAGAAGCATCAAATCGAGTCGCGCTGCACTAAATTCACCGCCAAGCTTGGTCGTCAAAAGGGCAACAACCATAATGATTGCCAGCAGTATTGCAGGAATTCTGATTTTCGCACCAAATAGAACCATCAGTCCGCCCACAAACTCAACCAGGGCAACGACCCAGGCCATCATACCCGCAAGCGGGATTCCGATATTTCCGAAAAAATCCTGAACCCCCTCAATTCCGGTTAGTTTCCCCCAGCCGGCAACAATAAATATGATACCGACTCCGATTCGCAGAAGCAGGTGAGCAACATCGTGGTATTTTGACAGGTTATTCTGATCCATCGTACAAGACTCCGTTAAGTTTTGGTTTACATTGAATTATTCAACAGTACACGGTCTTAATTTAGTTCAGTTTTTCAAAATTGCAAATAAATCCATTTTCAGGGTTCAAACCGATGGGTTGCAATCTTCAGCAGGATGCGTTCAGGTTACCGGCAGAAGGCCAAGGCTCGTATTCCGGTTTCGGCCCTTAATCAAAAAAGCGTTCCAGGTCGGCGCGGGAATACCAGGTTCCGCCGGTCGCCACCCCCTCAATGGAGCCGCCGAAGGGTATGGATTCCAGCGGATTCACACTCAGCAGTATAAGGTCCGCCCGATACCCGGGAGCCACTTTTCCGGTTTTATCAGCTTCACCGAAGTAATCACCCACATTTACTGTTCCGGTTTTGAGTGCCTCATAGGGAGTTAAACCGGACGCCACAAGCAGTTCCAGTTCCCGGTGTGCGGAATACCCCGGCGGATTAAATATCTGGGGTGCATCGGCTCCGAGAAGCAGTCCGGCACCTGCACGATGCAGCTCAAGCGTAAGGGCTTGTCGGAGGGCCAGATATTGCCGCGCCTGACCGGGATCATAATCCTCTGATGAGCGCAGGTTACCGATATAATTCCGCCAGCCGTTAACCACCTGATCGGGCATGAGGTCTACACCCGGCCACTCCATCATCATATCAACCGTAAGATCCGGGTTAAATACATTTTCAGATAATGTGTTGGTTGGCACATTCCAAACTCCTGCCTCTGCAGTGGCAGCCGCAGCCTGTTGCATCAGGCGTTCATCCACATGGGGAGTCAGGTCATATCCAAAGTAGATGATGCTGGGATCGGGCCGATTGGCTGCCTCACCGGCCATATACTCCATATACCGGTCGAGGTGATCGATAGAGGCCTGACGCTCTTCAAGTGTCGGAACCAGTCCAACATCGTAGGAGATATGTCCTGCAAACTCAATATCCGCGTTTCTCGCTTCATCGGCTATTGCCCGAAAGGTATCGAGCGAGAGTCCGGGGTGAAGCTTCAAAAGGTCGTATCCGGCATCTTTCTGCTCCCGAACCATCTGACGAGCCGTTTCAGGATCGGGTGCGGAATTACCGTTGAATGAGGGACCGGAAGTGAAAATTCTTGGACTAATCAGTTCTCCGGCAGCAGCTTTCTCTCTCAGATCGAGGTGTGAGGACTCGCCAAGCATCCCCCGGATTGTCGTGATGCCCTGTGCCACATACATCTTGAGTACATGATGCATATACTCCTCTCCCTGTCGTATGGAGGGGATGTGGGCGTGCATCTCTGCAAGTCCCGGCATCAGGTAGTACTCACCGCTGACAACCTCTGCACCGGCGGGAAGTTCGGCTTCGGCTGCCGGACCCACCCATTCGATCATACCGTCTCGAACGATCACGGTCTGTGCGGTATGGATTCGTTCCTCCTCCATCGTAAGCACATTTATATTTTCAAATACCAGGGTCTGTCCGATTGCCGATAGCGTGACAGACAGGCTCAATAATAACATGGCGAGAATTGTGTAAAAGAGTCTCATAACAGTATGGTTAAATGGTTTTTAACAGAACCTGTAATTTGCAAAAAGCGTTTCAGAAAGCAAACCTCCTTTGATTTCACCTCAGGCTTCTCTTTATTTAGGAAAACAAACAGCTGTCAACAGTCTTCATATAGATATCAACCGATGAGTTCAAATCCCAAAGAGAATACCCTTCGGAATAAAATTGTACGAAGTCTTTTACAGACTAATATCCCGATCATTGTCTACACCGTCGTCTTCTTTACCATGTTCATGTTGTGGCGCTACCAGGCCTACAATGACCTGGCGATCGACTTTTTCGTGGAACTGGGCGGAGCTGCATTCACCCTCTTTATCGTTGATGTGTTGCTGGTACGGTCTAAAGCCAAGCGATGGAAGGTTGTACGCGATGAACTGGACTATCTGATTGCGCGCAACGTAAACCGGATTCGAGATGGAATTTCGACCAGGATATTCAATTTTAACCCCGCGATCGACGAAACCCTGCCCGAAAATCAGTTCCTCGATCAGCTGAGGGAGAGCCGATCCAGTTTCCTGAATGACATTGCCCTGCTTCAACCTGAAGAGGTGATTCAAAAGATCAACGAAGAGGAGTTGTTCAGCGAATCGGGATATGACTACTTTAATGAAAAGGCTGATGAAATCTGGGATATCCTGAATATCAAATATTCCGACTATTTCCACCCCGAACTGGCCTCCCACCTGATCAGCCTGCACCTGAACCTGAAGGATCTCTGCTCACACATTCGCCAGTACATGAAAAGCGAACGCTTTGAGGAGCGCCGAACAACCTTTCAAAATATCGGCCGCCGCGGCGCCGCCGTCAGCCTGATCAAAATTGTAGAACAGCTCAACATGCTGAAAAATGAAGGGTTCTCTGACATCGCCTCTCTCGAACTCTAACGTAACCGCTGTTCGGTTCTTCGAGACATCGCGCAGCAGAACTGTGCAACGAAGTCAAAATTTTCACTGTCCATCCCTGAAACCTGTACCTTGAATCTTGAATCCTGCTTAACAATTCGATCCAACACCCCCCTTAATCTCGCTTTCGCGTACAAAAGATGAGCCCCTTGT
>JBJHCX010000001.1:0-178081 GCA_050486245.1 Rhodohalobacter sp. | reverse complement strand
TATGGGGGAATTGTCCTGCACCCTGCTACCACTTTCTCGGTTTATCAGTTATTCTGTTTCTCTGTTGATCGGTTTGAGCAGGGCAAAATCGTGCTTTACAATTCGATCCACCCCCCCTTAATCCCCCCTTGTTATGGGGGAATTGTCCTGCACCCTGCTACCACTTTCTCGGTTTATCAGTTATTCTGTTTCTCTGTTGATCGGTTTGAGCAGGGCAAAATCGTGCTTTACAATTCGATCCACCCCCCCTTAATCCCCCTTGTTATGGGGGGAATTGTCCTGCACCCTGCAAAAATTTGTGCTATATTTACCCATCATTGTAACCAATATTTGAATTCCCAGGGATCATGGCAATAACTCCGGAACGTAACGAACCCTGCCACTGCAACAGTGGTCATAAATATAAGAACTGCTGTATGGAAAAGGATCAGTCTGGCACCTCTTCCAAAGTGGGCATCATCTCAGTGGCCGTTGCCCTGGCTCTGGGACTGATCATTGTCGGGCTGGCACTGACAGGCGGAGACGCCCCGGTCGATTGTCCGCCGGGTACGGTCTGGTCTGATGCCCATCAGCATTGCCATTAGGATATCTCGGGCAGTTTGTCCAGCCCTTTCTCTTTGGCTTCCATACTGTACCGTGTATGAGGCACGGCATCGAGCCGGCCTTTATCGATCGGTTTGCCGGTCGCCTCACAGATTCCATAGGTTCCTCTTTCGATCCGCTCCAGTGCCTCGTTGATCTGGTTGACATACTTTTTGGTGCGCTCCAGAAGCTGATAGTTCAGGTCATCCTCCTCGGCAATCGAACTCACATCCGCCGGGTGATGCACAGCAGATGACATATCCGCATCATCGGCATCATCCAGGTCAGACTGGCGGTCTGTCAGCAGATCGATCTCATATTTTGCCTCACTCCTTTTGCGAAGCAGCAAATTGCGAAAATAGTCCAGCGTTTCGTCATCGAACGGTGTTCTCTTTAACGTTTGTACCATAGGCTCACCTTTAAAGGGTTCATCGATTGAAAGTTCGTTTATACCCCAAGCTATTCAGAACCCATTCGACCCTCATGAGTCTTTCAGTGATCATTTTTGTAGGGTGAACGACTACAACCGGGTATTACGGATGCCAACAGTCATGACTGGCAACATCCAACAGGCCAGAACAGGCTTCCATGAGAATTGATGATAACAGACAGATGGTTTCACCCCAGACGGAAATTGTAAAATATGCAGCGTTGATTGGCTTGCAGGACGAATCCATTGTCCGTTGGGGAATCCGGTCAGTCTGCAGCATGGGCCGGATCATCTTTCTGAATGATGATACAGGCTTAGTCGCTATTCTTCTCCGGCTCCTCTCCCGATTGTTCACCCGGCAGGGCTACCTTCTCTTTGAGGCTGCTGATCTTCTGGGCCAGCACGTTTTTTCCATCGGTTTCATCATCAGGCACCCTGCCGATCAGGTAACCGTAAGGGTGCAGGGACTCTATTTCGTCAAATATGACTTTCAGCATGGCTCCCAGCGGAATAAAGAGAATCATGCCGGCGAGTCCCCAGATCTGAGCTCCCAAAAAGAGCAGAAGCAGTGCAACCAGTGCATTCATGCTCACCTGGCTTCCGACAATAACCGGAGTGAATAGATTGCTTTCAAATAGCTGAATGATATAAAATCCAAGCAGGATGATGAGCGGATAGATCAGCGAGTCCATCGTGAGCAGTGAGTAGAGAATGGGCAGAATCGATCCCAAAATGGGTCCCAGAAAGGGGATAACATTTAAGATAGCGGCAAAGACACCAAAGAAGATGGCATGCTCAACCCCTACCACCGTCAGCAATATCGTATTGAGAACCGCCAGGATCATAATGACGATCAGCATACCGGTGATGTAGCTTTGAACCACTTTCTGAATATTCGTGATGATGGTTCTCACTTTGGTCTCATGCAGATCGCTCTTGCGGCCAAAAAGCTTGAGCAAAAAGGTCTTCAGGAAGTCGCGAAAGATCAGGAGCATAAACATGAAGACCGGCACCAGGAACACGGTTGTTACGATAGAGGCTGCCCCGGCGAGTCCGCGTCCAAGCTGACCTGAATTTTCACGGATAAACTCAAAAAAGAGCTCTTCGAGGGTTTCAAATTCGACAAATCCTTCAAAATCAAACCAGGTTACCAGAAACCCTTCAATTCCGCCCAGGAGCTCTTCTGCGCGGTTTTTGATATTGTCAAAATCTTCAGCAAACGAGACGATCTGCGTGTAGAAAAAGTATCCGAGTCCGACCAGTACGGAGAGGCCGATTGTCATCGAAAGAAGTGCCGAGAGAATCCGCGGAATCTTGAACTTCTCAAGCCATCCTGCGAGGGGTGCCATCAGAATGGCCAGCAGGATGGCAAATAGGATTGGCAGCAAGATCGACTTGGCCACAATCATGGTGTAGACCGTCAGGATCAGCCCAAGCAAGATGGCGGTATATTTATAGTACCACTTGATCTCCGAATTCATAGATTCTCTATTATCCATACTCATGTTTCGTTTAACTCTCTGAAAATATTTGATTCACACTGATTTCCATAATTCTTTCTAAAAAACTTTAACCGGTTTCTGCCGAAACGGAAACACGATTCAATTATTTAACAAACTCTTAACCTGCAATATCAAATCTATTCTTTACTTTCAGGCACCCGGCGATTGGCGTGGCCGCTTGATTCGCTCTGTTTACTTTTTAATTTTTAGCCGGTGCAGATCGATCTAATTTAAAATGACAGCCTGATATACTGCCGGTGATAGAATCGCTCAAACTAAACGCGGACACACGCTAAACAGAACCGAACCAGGGAAATTAACTGACATCCATGAACCAGATGAAGCGCGACATCCGAACGCCCGGAGCCATTTTAATGGGACTCGGATCGATTGTAGGCACGGGGATCTTTGTAAGTATAGCCATTGCGACCCAGGTTTCGGGCAACGGGGTCATTTTGGCGATTGTCATTGCCGCCGCACTGGCTGTATTCAACGGGCTGAGCAGTGCACAGCTGGCCGCAGCCCATCCGGTAAGCGGCGGAACCTATGAGTATGGCTATCGCTTTGCCGGCCGCTATTACGGATTCACGGCCGGCTGGATGTTTCTGCTGGCTAAATCGGCCTCGGCCGCAACAGCCCTGCTCGGTTGCTCCAGTTACCTTTTCTACCTTTTTGAGGTTGAGGCTTCCAAAACCACCCTGGTTCTCACCTCATTAGCCCTTCTGCTGGTCATGACCCTGCTGGTCTCTGGGGGGATCCGGCGAAGCAACACCGCCAATAAAGTGATCGTCTCTGTTACACTGTTCGGTCTGGCCGCGCTGATTCTGGCCGGATTGTTCGTCAAAGGGGTCCCCACCGATCCCATCGTCAATATGTTTGACGGTACGGAGGCCACCTCCGTTCTCTATGCCTCTGCCCTGATGTTCGTTGCCTATACCGGCTACGGCAGAATTGCCACACTTGGTGAAGAGGTTGCCGAACCGCGAAAAACGATCCCACGGTCGATCATCCTGGCTATGGTTGTCATTGTCTTTCTATACCTTTCAATCACCTTAACCTCTCTGAACATCATGGGGGCTGAAGCTTTTGGGGCATCGGTTGACGGCGATGCCGCGCCCTTGATGATCGTTGCACAAACCCTGTCAACCCCCTACCTGGGCCTGATCGTATCCATCGCAGCGATCACCGCAATGATGGGGGTATTGTTAAACCTGATTCTCGGCCTGTCAAGGGTGATGCTCAGCATGGGACGGCGAAAAGACCTGCCCGAAACCCTCTCACGCATCCATCCCAAGACGGGCAGCCCCGTTCCGGCTGTACTGACAACCGGCGGTGTAATCGCCCTTCTCACATTGAGCGGCGACGTCTTTTTTACCTGGTCGTTCAGCGCCTTCACCGTCCTCATCTACTACTCGATCACAAACCTCTCTGCCCTTAAATTGCCTGAAGAGCTGAGGTTGTATCCGAAGTGGATACCGGTTATGGGACTTGCAGGCTGCCTCTTTCTGGCGTTCTGGATTGATCTCAAGATCATCCTTTTAGGCCTTAGTCTCATTGCCATTAGTCTTAAATCAAAATTCCTTTTGGATTTTGCCCACAGAAGCCGCCTGTAATCCGGCTGGCATCTCGTGTCATAAACATCTGTTTGTTCTTTTTAAAACTGTCACCTTTCATCTGATTTGTTATCTTCTCCGAAAACAGGATCTAATTAAACTATCATAGACATGAAGGTAACATCGTACGCCAAGGGCCAGTGGATTGAACAAGGAGACGAAACAGAGCTGATCAGCGCCGTTAACGGCAAGAGTGTAGCCACACTTGTTGAAGCCGATCTCGACTACAAGGGAATGTGTGAGTATGCCAGAAGCGTTGGCGGACCCGCACTGCGTGAGATGACCATTCATCAGCGCGCATTCCTGATCAAATTTCTGGGGCAGTACCTGATGGAGCACAAGGAGGAGTTTTATCAGCTCTCTACGCACACCGGGGCTACGCGGCGCGATTCGTGGATCGACATCGAAGGGGGAATCGGTTCGATTTTTACACTCTCCAGCAAAGCCCGCATCGAGCTTTCTGACCTCCCGTTTCATGTAGAGGGCGGAGTTGAACGCCTTTCGCGCGGCGGAACGTTTGTGGGGCAGCACATCTGTGTTCCCAAACAGGGGGTTGCCATTCATATCAACGCGTTCAACTTCCCGGTCTGGGGAATGCTCGAGAAGTTTGCACCCGCTTTTATCGCCGGGGTCCCATCCATCATCAAGCCCTCTCCGATGGGGTCGTACCTGGCCCATGCGGTTTTCAAAAAGATGATTGAATCAGGCCTGCTGCCTGAGGGATCTGTTCAGTTTATTGCTGCCGATGTTCCGGGCGACCTATTCGATCATCTCACCAGCCAGGATTCGGTCGCATTTACCGGCTCCGCTTTCACCGGACGTAAACTGAAAGCGCATCCCAACATTATCCAGAACAGCATTCCATTCAACCTGGAAGCCGATTCACTGAACTGCTCTATCCTGGGCCCGGATGTGACTCCAGACATGGAGGAGTTTCAGCTCTTTGTCAAGGAGGTTGCAAACGAGATGACCGTAAAAACCGGACAGAAATGTACGGCCATACGGCGTACCATCATCCCGAAGGATCTGGTCGATGATGTAGCCAGGGCCCTGAAACAGCGCCTGGAGAAGACCACCATCGGCGACCCTGCGTCTGAAGAGACGCGCATGGGTCCGCTGGCCAGTTCGCAGCAGGCCGTCCGGTTCGGGGAACAGCTTCAAAAACTGATTGATGTAACCGATACGGTCTACACCACCGGCGGAGATGAAAAGGATGCCTATACCTCTCCCAAAGTGCTGCTTTGTCAATCTCCGGTCACCATCGATGAGGTTCATACCGTTGAGGCGTTCGGGCCGGTCACCACACTTCTGCCCTACGATAATATTGATGAGGCAATCGCAATCGCCAATAAAGCGGACGGATCGCTGGTCGGTTCACTCTTTACCAATGATGATGATGCAGCCCGTATTATCACCCTGGGTTGTGCCCCCTATCACGGCAGGTTTATGATCATCAACCGTCACTCTGCCAGGGAGTCGACCGGACACGGTTCGCCGATGCCGCATATGGTGCATGGCGGACCCGGCCGGGCAGGAGGCGGTGAAGAGCTGGGAGGTGCACGGGCAGTGCTTCACAACATGCAGCGGGTTGCACTTCAGGGGTCGCCCACCACACTGATGAATATCGTTCAGCAGTATATTAAAGGGGCTGAGACCCAAGAGTCGGATGTTCATCCATTCAAAAAGTATTTTGAAGACCTGACCATCGGAGAAGCCCTGACAACACACCGAAGAACCGTTACCGAGGCTGATATTGTCAACTTCGGCTGTCTGAGCGGTGATCATTTCTATGCGCACTTTGATGATGTAGCCGCAAAAGACTCCCTGTTTGAAAAGCGCGTGGCTCACGGATATTTTGTACTCTCGGCAGCGGCCGGCATGTTTGTCCACCCCGCACCGGGTCCCGTCATGCTTAATTACGGCCTGGAAGATCTCCGTTTTGTGGCACCGGTCTACCCCGGTGATACGATACAGGCAAAACTGATCGTGAAGAGAAAAACCGTGCGTCAGAAACGGGAAACCGACAAGGAGCCCTACGGAATGGTCTGGTTTGACGTACAGGTAACCAATCAGGAAGATGTACAGGTTGCCGAGTACACGATATTAACACTTGTGAAGCGCAAGCACAGGCTCGAAATGGATCTGGATTAATTTCAAGCCGGGGTGTCCCGGCAACCGGGTGATCCGTGAAAATCATTCAGATTATAACGTGCATATATCCATCACTTTTTTGTAGTTTGTCAGGCCCGGCCCGATGATCAGACGGTTCTGGCCGGTTCACCCTTGATCCTTAAAAATATCTGCTTTAGCGGCATATGGCTAACCCGAACGGCTCCGGTTATCAGAAGAAGAAAGACTCGTCGGCTCCCCATGACGGCGGGAGAGTTCCGCCCCAGGCGGTCGAGATTGAGGAAGCTGTTCTCGGCGCCATGCTGATTGAGCATGAAGCGGCAACCATTGCCCTGCAGCTGCTCAAAACTGACGATTTTTACAAGCCTGCTCACAAGCATATTTTTGAAACCCTTTACGAGCTCTACGAACGTGACAATCCGCTCGATCTGATCACGGTCGAAAATGAACTTCGTGATAAAAACCTGCTCGATTCGGTTGGAGGGGCCGGCTATCTGGCCGACCTGACGAGATCGGTCAGTTCGGCAGCAAGTGTCGACTATCACGCACACATCATTTCTGAGAAGGCCGTCAAGCGGAACCTGATTCTCAATTGCAATGAGATCATCAAGGCTGCATACGACTCCACCTCCGATGCCTACGATGTTCTCGATCAGGCTGAACAGAGCATTTTTGAAATTGCCAATACCAAGTCGAGACAGAGTGCAACCAAGATCGGCGATGTATTGAAAGATACCCTGGCACACCTGGAAGATCTTCGGGGCAAACCGGCCGGTGTGACCGGAGTACCTGCGGGCCTCGACGTCGATACCTACACCTCCGGGTGGCAGCCGGGCGACCTCATTATTATTGCAGCGCGTCCGTCGATGGGTAAGACCGCTTTTACGTTGACCGCCGCCCGCAATGCAGCCCTACATGCCGATGAAAACCTGCAGTGCAACGTAGCCATTTTCAGCCTTGAGATGTCGGCACAGCAGCTGGTTCAGCGTTTCCTTACCATGGAGGCGCGTATCGATGCCCAGGCTGCGCGAACCGGACGGCTGAAGGATGAAGACTTCAAGCGTCTGATCGATGCCGCCAGCCGCCTCTTTACAGCCAATATATTCATCGATGATACACCCAGTCTGAGTGTGATGGAGATGCGCACGAAATGCCGCAGGCTCAAGAGCGAACACGACATCGGGCTGATCGTGGTTGACTACCTTCAGCTCATGACCGCTACATCGAAAGATGTCGGAAACCGTGAACAGGAAATTGCGACGATTTCACGTGGACTCAAAGCCCTGGCCAAGGAGCTTGATGTGCCTGTGATTGCACTCTCCCAGCTTAGCCGGCAGGTGGAGCAGCGAGGCGGCGACAAGCGTCCGCAGCTGAGTGACCTTCGGGAATCAGGCTCGATCGAGCAGGATGCCGATGTGGTTTGCTTCCTCTACAGGCCTGAATATTACGGGATTACCACGACGCCGGACGGAGAGTCGACCAACGGCCTTGCAGAACTGATCATCGGTAAGCAGCGGAACGGTCCGGTAGGATCCACACGCATGTTCTTTGTGAAAGAGTATGCCCGTTTCGAGAAACTGACCCGTGTTGAAAACAATCCGTTCGGGGGTGATGAGCAGGAGAGCCTTCCTCCCCGACAAGGTGATTCGGGCGGCGGATCAGCCAGTGCACCCCTCCCGCCGTTCAGTCCGGGCGGCGATGATGACGAAGCCCCTTTCTAACACCCCTCCTCCATTTCAGAGACATTTCTGAGCGTCAGCGGCAACCCATCAGTCGTCTCATCGACAGAATGAGGGCTTACCGAAAGCGGCGCATAATCTCATCCATCGACATGTAGACCAGGGTCGGCCTTTGAAGCGGATCGTGATAGGGCTCCTCACAGGCAAAGAGCTGATCGATCAGCATCTCCATCTCCTGCTGGGTAAGGCGTTTGCCTCGCGGTATGGCTGTACGCGAAGCAAAAGCGATTGCCACTTTATCACGAGCTTCCAGTTTCAGCTTTTTGTCAAGGTCGCGATACTGGCTGAGCATATCGCGCAACACTTCACTCTCATCGCCGATGTTGATATCGGCCGGCACGCCATTGATGATCGCCGTATTGCCGCTTAAAAGCTGAATACTGAAACCCATGCGCTGAATAATGGGAAGGAGCTCCTCAAGAAGGGCAAATTCGGATGCACTCAGTTCGATGGTTTGGGCAAACAGGAGCTGCTGCGTAAACGGCAGCGACTCTTCGGTCGCACTGAGTGTATTTTCATAGATAATTCGTTTATGTGCCGCATGCTGGTCGATTACCGTCAATCCGGTGCGTGTCTGTGTGAGGATATAGCGGTTATGCAGCTGCCAGAATGTTTTGTCGCGGCTTTCTGACCGGCCGTTCTCCGTCTCTTTCTGATCTGAACCGGACCGGCCTGTGATAGGCTGCCGGCCTTGCTGGCCGTAGAGCTGCTCTGCCGATTCATGTCCGTCCTGCCCGCCTTCAGCTCCAGAGCCAAAGTTGATGCGTGAGGGAAACTGAACGGGTTCGGAGTGCCGGCCCTGTTGATGAAATGACGAACCGGAAGCGGATCCGCCGCGGGTGACCTGGTCAAAATTCAGGTCGAAATCGCTCTCCATGAAGTCGGAACTGCCCACATCGGGCACGACAAAGTGCTGGTTCAGTGCTTTTTTGACAACCGAACGGGCAAGCTGTGTAATGCTTCGCTCATCGTCAAACTTCACCTCCATCTTGGCCGGGTGAACATTGACATCCACCTGTCCGGGATCCATCTCCAGAAAGATGGCGTAGAAAGGGTACTCATTCTGCTTGGTCCAGGCGTCGTAGAGGCTCAGTATAACGTAACTCAGATAGCGATGCTGAAACGGGCGACCATTGACGAACAGAAACTGCTCTCCGCGTGACTTTTTAGCCAGTTTCGGATCGGCCAGCAGGCCGTGCACCTTAACATAACTGGTCTCTTCACTGAATGGTATCAGACTGGCCCGGTACTGTTTGCCGAACAGATCGGCTACCCGGTCTTCCAGTTTCTGTTTGGGAAGGTGGTAGAGCTGGTCACCGTCTGCGATAAACTCAAATTCGATATCGGTATTGGCCAGCACGGTATTCTGAAATGTCCGAATGATATGCTTCAGTTCGGTGGCATCTGTTTTCAGAAACTGACGCCGGGCGGGTACGTTAAAAAAGAGATTCCGGACGGCCACGGAGGTGCCATCATCGGTAGCTGCCGGTTCAAACCGCTTCTCCTCTCCTCCCCAGAGTTCCAGCAGCATCCCCGCATCGTCTTCAACCCGCTTGGTTTTCATCTCCACCTGCGAGATCGAAGCAATCGATGCCATCGCCTCCCCGCGAAAGCCCATTGTTCGAATGCGGAACAGGTCGTCTACCGATTCAATCTTGGATGTGGCGTGACGCTCAAAACAGAGGCGTGCATCGGCTTCAGACATACCGCAGCCGTTGTCGACAACCTGAATGAGCGTACGGCCGGCCTGCTGCACAATCAGCCTGATCTGGTCGGCACCGGCATCAACGGCATTGTCGAGAAGTTCTTTGGCTACAGAAGCGGGCCGCTGTATCACTTCACCCGCTGCAATTTTATTGGATAGTTCGGGGGGCATAGTCCGAATGATAGACGGCCCCGTGTCTCCGTTCTGGTTCAACTGCTTGTCTTCGTATTAAAGGATTATCCTGTGATTAAAGTATCGAGATGATGTAGATCACCATAGCGAGTCCGGCGGCGTAGACCAGAATTCTCATGTTCTGGCTTCTTTCGCGTTTTCGGCTGCTCAGACTCCTCGTTTTAATACGAATTTTCTGTTTCCGTTTTTCATCCTCCTCAGGATTGTAGTACCGGAGTGGCATATCAAATTTTTTGGGCTTGGTCCTGCGGCCCATCATGGGTCTGATCATAATATTTACTCCATTTTAGCCTTTTAACGTACATCATCGCCTTAAAGTGTAAAGATACAATTTGAGGCGGGAAATGTGCAGTTTTTTTCGGAATCTGTCAAAAGCGGAACCGATTTGCCGGCCCCGCTTCAGAAGTTGACCTGAATGCTCTCTTTTCCAAGTATAATCAACAATTTTTCATTATCATTGCACTACAAAGTAATGCTAACCAAAATGACTGGAACGAATGAGTTTTGACAAATTAGAAAGACCTGCTCAGGGAAGCGTTGTGAAGAAAAATGCTGACGGTTCACTGACAGTGGGCAACGACCCGATTATTCCATACATCGAAGGAGACGGTATCGGAATTGACATTACACCGGCCATGAAACATGTGGTTGACAGCGCCGTCGAGAAGGCGTACAACGGTGAAAAGAAGATCAACTGGTTTGAAGTATATGCCGGAGAAAAAGCCCTCGACGTTTACGGAAACGACGACTGGCTGCCAGAAGATACCCTGAAAGCATTTCGCGAATACCTGGTCGGTATCAAAGGTCCCCTGACCACACCGGTTGGCGGCGGAATCCGTTCACTGAACGTAGCCATTCGTCAAAAACTCGACCTGTTTGCCTGTGTGCGTCCGGTGAAGTATTACAACGGAACTCCCAGTCCTGTGCGTCAGCCGGAACTGACCGACATGGTTATTTTCCGTGAAAACACAGAGGATATCTACGCCGGTATTGAGTACCAGACCGGAACGCCTGAAAACAAAAAGGTCAAGGATTTCCTGATCAATGAAATGGGAACCACCAATATCCGCTTCCCTGAAACCTCTTCAATCGGCATCAAGCCGATCTCCATTGAGGGAACCAAGCGTCTGGTGCGTGCCGCCATCAACTACGCGATTGACCAGAAGCGCGACAGCGTCACATTGGTTCACAAGGGCAACATCATGAAGTTTACAGAAGGAAGCTTCAAGAACTGGGGATATGAACTGGCCAAAGAGGAGTTCGGTGCAGAAGAGATTGACGGCGGACCCTGGTGCAAGCTGCCGAATGGCATTGTAGTCAAGGATGTGATTGCCGATGCATTCCTGCAGCAGATCCTGACGCGTCCGGCTGAGTACGATGTGATCGCCACCATGAACCTCAACGGTGACTACATCTCTGATGCTCTGGCTGCCTGTGTTGGCGGAATCGGTATTGCGCCGGGTGCCAACATCAACTACGACAACGGTATCGCTGTCTTTGAGGCAACTCACGGAACCGCACCGAAGTATACCGGACAGGACAAGGTGAACCCCGGATCCCTGATTCTTTCAGCGGTTATGATGCTTCGCTACCTGGGATGGGGTGAAGCGGCCGACCTGATCGAGAAAGGCCTGGAGACCGCCATCAGCGGCAAGCGGGTAACCTACGACTTTGAGCGTCTGATGGAGGGTGCCACCCTGCTGAAATGCTCTGAGTTTGGTGAGGAGATTGTGAAGAACATGTAATCAAACCTTCACTTGTATAAACTTCAAAGCCATTCCGGTCCCGCCGGAATGGCTTTTTTTATGTCCCAAACATCTTTCAAAGGATGCGGCGGGTTCCCAGATACCGCCCGGCCCAATAGGGTTCGCCGATATTGGAGATCATCACGCCGCTCGATACCGAAGCATGCAGAAAATCGCCATCGTCCATGGCAATCCCGACATGGAGCACGCCGCGTGAGGTGCGGAAGAAGATCAAATCGCCCGGACGAATCTGGTTCCGACGTACGCCTTCTCCCTCCTGAAGCTGTTCACCGGTACTTCTGGGAAGGTTCTCACCAAAAAAATCGCGATACACCACTTGCGTGAATGCCGAACAGTCGATCCCGCTGATACCGGTTCCACCCAACTGGTAGGGTGTTCCCTCCCACTCGCGGTGTGCACTGTGCAGCTGCTCAACCACACGGTCAAACGATGAGACGGAAGCCGCAACCGGTGCGGATTCGGCAGCTTCCGAGCCGGGACGCGCCTCATCCCTTGGAACGACTCCGCAGCCGATCAGCAGTATGCATGTCAAAAAAGTGATGGAGAGTATTCTCACAATGAGCATCTTTGGGGTTCACAATTGGATACGGGAAATTGTATCTTTGGCAGAAACGACAGAAACATACAAAACCATGCAATTACTTGTAAATATCGATCACGTTGCCACATTGCGAAATGCACGCGGTGAAGGTTATCCCGACCCTATCGACGCAGCCGCCGTCTGTGAAGGGGCCGGTGCTGCCGGAATTGTATTTCATCTGAGAGGCGACCGCCGCCACATCCGTGATGAGGATGTCTACCGGCTCAAAAAATCCGTAAATGGCCTCCTTGACTTTGAAATGGCCGCTACCGATGAAATGATCAAAATCTGCAAGGAGGTCAAACCCGAACTCTGCACGCTTGTTCCCGAGGGCAGGGAAGAACTCACTACCGAAGGCGGACTCAACATGCCGGCGGTCTTTGACGATTTTAAAACAAGGGTGTTTCCCACATTTAAGGATACCGGAATAGAGATCAGCCTCTTTCTGGACCCCAACCCCGAAGATATTGAACTGGCCGGCGAACTGGGCGCCGATGTGATCGAACTCCATACCGGTACGTTTGCCAATGCCCCTGACAGGGAGGCTCAAAGCAGAGAGCTGCAGCGGCTGAAAGAGGGAGCCGAATTGATTCACAAACTGGGTATGACCGTCAACGCGGGACACGGACTGAACCTTGAAAACCTTCCGCTTCTGATCCGGGAGGTTCCGCACCTGCAGGATATCAGCATCGGCCATGCCCTCATCTCGAAATCGATCTACTGGGGACTGGAACGAACCGTCAAAGAGTATATCAAAATTATGGAAACTGAATGAGCGATCAACCACATAAGTCGGGCTATGTAGCCATCATTGGTAAACCCAATGCGGGAAAATCGACGCTGATGAATCGTATTCTGGGTACCAAAATTTCTATCACCACCCATAAGCCGCAAACCACCCGGCATCAGGTTGTGGGCATCTTTTCAGATGATGACACCCAGATCATCTTTCTGGACACACCCGGAGTGATTTCGCCAAAGTATGAACTGCAGCGGGCAATGATGAATACGGTGGAACGTGCACGGGCCGACGCGGATGTGATCCTCTTTCTGTTCGATCCGACCGACCGCTTTCCGACCGACGAGGTGATTGAACTGCTCAAATCGATTAACAAACCGATCTTTCTTGTGGTAAACAAGATGGATCAGGCCGATCAAAAACGGACGGAAGGAAAGGTCAGGGAGCTTGAAGAGAAACTTCGCTTTAAAGAGGTTCATTACGTATCTGCACTTCAGGGCAAGGGAATTGACAACCTGTTGCAGTCTGTACGAACCTGCCTGGTTCCGGGTCCACCGTACTACCCGAAAGAGGACCTCAGTGAGCATCCGGTACGGTTTTTCGTATCCGAACTGATCCGGGAGCAGCTTTTCCTGCTGTTTGATGAAGAGATCCCCTACTCCTGCACCATCGATGTGGTAAGTTATGACGCTGAACCGGATATCGACCGGATCAGTGCAGATATTATTGTAAACCGGAAGTCTCAAAAAGGGATTCTGATCGGAAAGAAAGGAGCCGCCATTAAGGAGCTGGGCACCCAATCCAGAGAGGCGATTGAAGATTTTATCGGCAAAAAAGTATTTCTCGACCTCCATGTTAAAGTGCGTGAAAAATGGCGCGAAAAAGAGAACTGGGTGCGTAACTTTGGCTATTGATCCGAAGCCTGCCGATTCCAATCCGCGAACAGATTTACAAACCGTTACAAACGGTTACTTTACATTACAATCCGGCTAACCCTTAACGAACCTCTACCGCTTCATGAACAAATGCACCCTCTCTCTGTTTATCAGCCTGCTGATTACCATTTCACTATATACATCGGCAGCCGCTCAGCAGCCTGCCCTTACCGTCCCCCTCATTGAAGATGGCCAGGCACAGATCATTGAAGAGTTTGCCAATCCCGACGAATGGATTCGCCACGACCTCTGGGTCGAGACAACCTTTGATACCGATGGCGACGGCAAACCTGACCGGATGCATGTCTCGGTAACCCGCCCGGCTCAAACGAAAAATGGCGATCTGAAACTTCCGGTAATTTATGAAACCAGTCCCTATTACGCCGGTACTGCGCGTCCGCCATACGATTTTTTCTGGGATGTGCGGCATGAGCTGGGAGAAGAGCCACCTGCACGAACCATGGGGCCTGAGGTTGTCAGAACCGGTGAACGGCCGGTCATCTCGAACCGCCACATCGCCACCTGGGTGCCGCGCGGATTTATTGTCGTACACTCCACTTCGCCCGGAACCGGCCTGTCACAGGGTGCCCCCTCGGTAGGCGGTGAAAATGAAGCCCTTGCTCCCAAAGCGGTTATAGACTGGCTGAACGGCAGGGCCAACGCCTACACAACCCCCGACGGAGATGAAAAAGTGAAAGCGTACTGGACCAACGGACATGTGGGCATGACCGGCACCTCCTATAACGGATTTCTCCCATTCGCTGCCGCCACCACGGGAGTTGATGGACTCAAGGCGATCATCCCGGTGGCACCGGTGACCTCTTTTTATAAATATTTCCGATCAAACGGACTGGTGCGGTCGCCCGGCGGCTACCTGGGTGAAGATGCCGATGTACTCTACGATTTCATCCACAGCGGTGACGAGTCGAAGCGCGAGTACAACAACCGAACCATGCGTGATACGGAGATGGCAGAGGGAATGGACCGTATCACCGGTGACTATAACGACTTCTGGGCAGAACGGGATTACCTGGCACAGATGGAAAACTATAAGGCTGCCACCCTCTTTGCCCACGCGTTCAATGACTGGAATGTGATGCCCGAACACACCTACAGGGCCTATGAAACCCTGAAAGAGATGGGGGTACCCTCTATGGTGTACTATCACCAGGGCGGACACGGCGGAGAACCTCCGCATGAACTGATGAACAAGTGGTTTACACGGTATCTTTTTGGGATTGAAAACGGAGTTGAAGATCTGCCCCGCTCGTGGATTGTCCGGGAGCGCGATGAGCGTGACGAACCCACTCCGTACGATGACTTCCCCCATCCCGCAGCGTCTGACGTTACCTTCTATCTGTCGCCCGGTGCCCCTGAGCGCGGTGAACTGACGCTGAACAGGCCCGCCGAACAAGGCACCGAGACGCTGGCAGACAACTTTTCCTTTACCGGTTCATCACTTGCCCAGGCTGAGTGGACCGATCACCGGCTGATCTACCTGACGCCCGAACTTGCCGATTCGGTACACATCTCGGGAGTTGCATCGGTATCGATAACCCTGGCCAGCAGCAAACCGGCTGCCAATCTCACGGTCTGGATGGTCTCCCTGCCGTGGAATGACGGGCGGAACTCTCAAATTACCGACAATATCATCACCAAAGGGTGGGCGAGTCCACAGAATCACAGCTCCATCCGCCAGAGTGAGCCGCTCGAACCCGGAAGGTTTTACACCGTTGAGTTTGACCTCCAGCCTAACGATCAGATCATTCCCGCCGGGCAGCAGATCGGACTGATGATCTTTTCAAGCGATAAAGAGTATACCCTTTGGCCGCAACCGGGTACGGAGTTAACGGTCGACCTCGAGCGCACCACGCTGACGCTTCCGGTTCTCCATGGTGAGGAGGCATTTTCAGGAATTGACTGGAATGAAAAATGACCCGCTGAACGGTGAAGCGGAAACCTGAATTCACAAAATTGAAAAATAAATTTGCATTTTCTTTGCAGACAGCAATATCTTAAAGCCAATGAAAAATTCTACCCGACATAGCGGCATTTTTGCAATCTGTACCATGTGTATGTGTATGCATAGCTACATATCGTACAGAGGGTAACTTTTCATGAAATAATTTATTTGATGGCCCTCTGGAAACAGCAGGGCCTTTTTTGTTCAGTTTAACTGAACATCGTTCTTTATCAAAACTGAGTCTTATCAAGAAAGGTGGAGGGACAGGCCCTGTGAAACCTTAGCAACCGCCCCGGTTTATCCGGGGGTCAGGTGCTAAATCCTGCCCGTCACGGTTTGAATAAACCGCGACATGGAAAGATAAGAAGTCTGGCTCCCCTGTAGTTCACAGGTTCTGTATAAAGCCTCTTCTGAAAATCTTTCCCGCAGGATTTTCGGAAGAGGCTTTTTTTGTTTGAATCCAATTTAATTCCAAACAGCAGGACCCTTGAAAAGCACATTTAACAACTGGTATGAATCGAAGATGCGGGCAACCCCGGAGTTGTCGGATGAGACCGACCGGATTGAGGAGCACCTCGACCGGATCCGGACTATCGCAATTGTCGGGCTTTCACGCAACCGCCACAAAGACAGCCATTTTGTAGGCCGGTATCTTCAAAAGGCCGGTTATACCATCTATCCCGTCAACCCCGGGGCCGACGAAATACTGGGCGTCAAAGCTTACCCCGATATGAAATCGATTCCCGAACCGGTAGATGCGGTCGACATCTTTGTGAAACCTGAGTCGATACCCGCAGTTGTTGAAGCGTCGATCGCCATCCGCCCAAAGGTCATATGGCTTCAGCTGGGTACCGGGAATCACCCCGACCAGAAAGCGATCGCTGAACAACATGAGATCACACTGGTGCAAAACCGGTGCATGAAAGTGGATCACCAGTTCCTGATTCGCGACCGTGACAACGCCTGACATCCTAAACATTTTTAAAAACAGAACATCCAACAGAATAAACATTTAGAACCATGAGCACGAACGGACAAGATAAAACCTACCACTTTGAAACTCTGCAGCTTCACGCCGGACAGGAGCCTGACCCTGTAACCGGCTCGAGGGCCGTACCGATCTATCAGACCAGCTCGTATCAGTTTAATGATACCGAGCACGCAGCCACCCTTTTTGCACTGAAAGATTTCGGCAACATCTACACGCGGATCATGAACCCGACCACCGACGTTTTTGAAAAGCGGATTGCCGCACTTGAAGGGGGCGCGGCCGCCGTGGCCACAGCATCGGGCCAGGCCGCACAGTTTCTGGCGATCACCACACTGGCCAAAGCGGGAGACAATATCGTCTCTACCCCTAACCTTTACGGCGGGACATACAACCAGTTCAAGGTGACCCTCCCCCGTTTAGGAATCGATGTGAAGTTTGTTGATGGTTCGGACTCGCCCGATCAGTTTGAGGCCGCCATCGATGAAAACACCAAGGCGATCTATGTGGAAAGCATTGGAAATCCCCGGGGCAATGTGCCTGACTTTGACGGAATCGCAGCCGTTGCCAAAAAACACGGAATTGCACTTGTAGTCGACAACACCTTTGGCGCGGCCGGAGCCATTGCGCGTCCCATAGACCATGGCGCCAATGTGGTGGTACAGTCTGCAACGAAGTGGATTGGCGGACACGGCACCAGTATTGGCGGCGTGATCGTTGATGCCGGCAACTTTGACTGGGGCAACGGACGCTACCCTCTGTTCACCGATCCTGCTCCCGGCTACCACGGCCTGAACTTCTGGGAGGTCTTCGGTGAAGGCGGACCCTTCGGGAATATCGCATTCGCCATCCGTGCACGGGTTGAGGGACTGCGTGATGTTGGGCCCGCGATCTCACCCTTTAATAGCTTCCTGCTGCTGCAAGGCCTTGAGACCCTCTCATTGCGCGCCGAACGGCACACGGAAAATGCGCTGAAGCTGGCCAAGTGGCTGAAAGAGCAGAGTTCCGTCTCCTGGGTGAATTACACCGGACTGCCCGATCATCCGCACCACGAGAACGGGAAGAAATATCTCCGAGAGGGACGATTCGGTGCCGTTCTCACATTTGGTGTCAAGGGAGGATATGAGCCCGCACGTGAATTTATTGAGGGCGTGGAGCTGGCCAGCCACCTGGCCAATGTCGGAGACGCCAAAACACTGGTGATTCACCCGTCATCCACAACCCACCAGCAGCTATCTGATGAAGAGCAAGCTTCGAGCGGTGTCAAAGAGGACCTGATCCGGGTATCTGTCGGTATCGAACATATCGACGATATCATCGCCGATTTTGAACAGGCATTCAGCAAAATTAAAGTAACTGCATAGCACAATACCGCAGCAAAACAAAAAAACCCGGCTCCGAAAATCGGAACCGGGTTCAAAACCATAACGCCGGAAGGCACTTTTTAGCGGAAGACCAACCGGCATCATGACAAACCAAATATACAAATGAGTCACGTAAAATTCGCATACTGGGTTCCCAATGTCAGCGGCGGACTTGTGGTTTCAAAGTTGCCGCAACAGACCGATTGGACATTTGAGGCCAACAAACGATACGCACAAACAGCAGAACAGAACGGATTTGATTACGCACTGCTTCAAACCCGCTTTATTGCCAGTTATGGCGCCGACAAGCAGCTTGAAGCTGCCGCACTGGGGTCAGCCCTCGCTGCCGTCACCGATAAAATCAAACTGATTTCAGCGGTTCATCCGGGCTTATGGCATCCTGCCGTCTACGCCAAAATACTCTCTACAATTGACCAGGTAAGCGGCGGACGCGCAGCCGTAAATGTTGTCAGCGGCTGGTTCAAGGGGGAGTTCACCTCTTTTGGCGAGCCCTGGCTGGAACATGATGAGCGCTACAGGCGATCGGAAGAGTTTATAAGGGTTCTGCGACAGCTCTGGAGTGAGGAGAAAGCCAATTTCAGAGGCGACTTCTACCAAATCAGTGATGCCCCCCATAAACCAAAACCGATTCACGATGAAGGCATACCCATCTTCCAGGGCGGCAATTCCAAGGCAGCCCGGCAGATGGCAGCGAAGGTATCTGATTGGTATTTCATGAACGGTAATACCAATGAGGGAATCAGGAATCAGATTGAAGATGTGAAACAGCTTGCCCGCAAAGAGGGCCGAGAGGTAAAGTTTGCCCTCAACGGTTTTGTGATTGTACGCGATACCGAAGAGGAGGCGATCGCACAGCTGGAGCAGATCATCACCTACGCCAACGATGACGCCGTTGAAGGGTTTCGAAAAGCGGTTCAACAGGCCGGAGCCTCATCCAAAGAGGGCGAAGGAATGTGGGCCGACTCATCCTTCGAAGACCTGGTTCAGTACAACGACGGATTTAAAACCGGATTGATCGGCACCCCTGAACAGGTGGCCGACCGCATCATCGAACTGAAAGATCTGGGTGTAGATTTGGTGCTAACCGCATTCCTCAATTACGATACGGAACTGGAGAAGTTTGGAAAAAAAGTGATTCCGCTGGTCAGGGAAAAGGAACAGGAACGCCAAAAAGGAGCCGCGGCCTGACACCTGCCCTGAACTGAATACTCACTCTGCTTAAAAACATTTAAAAACGAAAACAAACCATGAGTACAACAACAATTAAAACCACCCCCAAGCACGATCCGGAACTGGAAAAGTCACTTTTAACCCTTATTGACGGGATACGTAGCGACCCCAAACAGGCCGATGCAACCTTTAAGGCTCGTTCAGAGCTTACCGAGGGATTCCTGGCAGACGTCAATGTCCGGGATTTCAAGTTTCATTCAGATGAACCCAAAGACCTGGGCGGTACCGACAAGGGGCCCAACCCGGTTGAATATGTGCTCGGCGCCTTTGCCGCGTGCCAGGAAATTGTCATTAAAGCGTACGCCACCGTACTGGGCATCCGGGTATCATCGGTTCGTGTCGATGTACAGGGCAAGCTCGATCTGCACGGATTCCTGAACCTATCTGACGAGCGGCCGGGTTTTACGGGAGTCACCTACCAGACCGTAATTGAGACGGATGAAACGGATGAAAAAAAGCTGAAACAGCTTGAAGATTTCTCGGTTAACAGGTGCCCGGTGCTCGACATCGTTCGCGACCCGGTGCCCGTTGAAGGCACCATTCAATTTAAACACTCCTGAATAGAGAACCACTAGCCTCTTCCGGCATAAAGCCGGGAGAGGCCTGCCATCAACCAGAATCATGTAAACATGAATAAAGGAATTACCCAAACCCGCTTAAAGGATCATTTTATCACCGAATCGGGAGCCCGGCTGGAGTCGCCCGAAGTCGCTTATAAGACATGGGGATCGCTCAATGGCAACCGCGACAATGTGGTTCTGATCTGTCATGCACTGACCGGCCATGCGGCTGCCGATGAGTGGTTTCCCGGCATCTTTGGCAAGAGCAACATCTGCGACCCCGATGAGCATTTCATCATCTGCATCAATGTGCCCGGAAGCTGCTACGGATCGGTGGGCCCGCAGTCGACCAATCCACAAACCGGCCGGCCTTACCGTAACGACTTCCCCGAACTGACTATCAGGGATATGGTTCGATTTCAGCAGAAACTGCTGGATCAGCTCGGTATTACAGGAATTGAACAGGTTATTGGCGGATCCATGGGCGGCATGCAGGCACTGGAATTCACCATTATGGACCGCCGGGTCCGCTCGGCGGTACTGATTGCCATGGGGAAAGCTCATACCCCATGGGCAATCGGTATCAGCCATGCCCAGCGTTCGGCTATTCTGAGCGACCCGGCGTGGAAGAATGGGAATTATGAACCCGGCAACGGACCCGTAAACGGTATTGCAACCGCCCGCATGATGGCGATGATTACCTATCGCACCCCGGAGGATTATAACCTGAAATTTGGACGGAAACTGCAAAATGAAGACGGACAGTTTCAGATCGAGTCGTACCTGGACTACCAGGGGAAAAAACTGGCCGGCCGATTTGATGCCCACACCTATCTCACCCTGACCAAAGCGATGGATACGCACGATATCGGCCGCGGACGCGGGGATTATGAAAATGTTCTGAACCGTGTGGAGATTCCGGTTCTGGTAATCGGCATCACCTCCGATCATCTCTACCCGGTAGCCGAGCAGCATGAGCTGGCTGAACTGCTTCCCAACGGACGATACGGGGAGATCGACTCGCGTGCCGGACACGACGGATTTCTGCTCGAATTTGATCAATTAAATCAAATCATCAACCCTTTTATTCAACAAAAACAACTTGCTATCTGCTGATTATGTCACACTTACACGCTATAAAACAATCGACAGTGCCCTACTCAAAACCCAAACCCGTGAAAAAGGTCTTCATTGCCGGTGTCGGTGCCGTTGGCTGCACACTGATCAACCAGCTTGAATCCCAACAATCACTCAGTGTTGTGGGTATCTGCAACTCGCGCCATGTACAATGGTTCAAAAACGGGGATGCCCGCTACCGGCGAGCCGATCTGCAAACCGCCCCTGACAAAGAGTGGGATCAGATCTTCCAAAAGCTCACCTCCTATAAACGCGGAAGTGTGATCTTTGTGGATGCCACCGGGAGTGCCGAAGTATCCGAACTCTACCCCCGCCTGTTTGAAAACAGTATCCATGTGGTGACCCCAAGTAAGCTGGCCAACACCCAGAGCCAGGAGTCGTTCGACAGGCTCCACAAACTGGCTGCCGATCACGATGTGGAGTTTCACTATGAAACCAATGTGGGCGCCGGGCTTCCGGTAGTCAATACGGTTAAAAATCTGATTTCATCGGGTGACCGGGTCATTGAGATTGGAGGTGTGGTATCGGGTACAATGACCTACCTCTTTTCTGAGCTCGAAAACGGTGCCCCGTTCAGCGAAACAGTCAACAAAGCCCGGACCCTGGGATATGCCGAACCCGACCCGCGCGATGATCTCTCCGGAGAGGATGTTGCCCGAAAGTTTATGATTTTGGCCCGGATCTGCGGCGTGCGTATTGAGCGGGAAGAGGTTGAGGTTGAGTCGCTGATTCCGGAAAAACTGGAAACGGTAACTCCGTCAGAATTTCTTGACGGACTGAAAGAGGTAGACCATGAGTGGCAGAAGCGCATTCACCATGAAGAGAAGCAGGGGCGGGTACTTCGATATACCGGAAAGCTGATTGATGGTAAAATCAGTGTGGGAATTGAATCGGTTCCAAAACTCTCCCCGCTCGGCAGCCTTACCGGAACCACCAACCTGATTACCATCCGGACGCAGCGGTACAATGACCAGCCGCTAACAATCCAGGGTCCCGGAGCCGGTAAAGAGGTCACCGCCGCCGGTGTGCTGGCCGACATATTAAAGATTCTGTAGCAGGGGTCCGCATATACCCCATCCTTCAACCCGCCAAGAGTTTCAAAGCCTTGGTGGGTTGTTTAGTGCTTGGTATTTGGAATTTGAAAATTTGGTGCTTGAAATTTCCCTTTACCTTCTGAACACAATTTGTCCGCCGACTACCGTATAGAGCACATCGACATCTTTGATCTCTGTGGGATCGATATCGAACAGGTTGTCTGAAAGGATCACAATATCGGCCAGTTTGCCCGGTTCGAGGCTTCCTTTGATATTCTCTTCACCCGCTGCCCATGCGTTGTTCACTGTATAGGCACGAAGTGCGGTTTCAACATCGATCCGCTCTTCGGGAAACCAGCCACCCTCCGGCTCTCCGTTCAGGGTTTGCCTCGTCACAGCCGCATAGATTCCCTCGATGGCACTTGCAGGGTACCACGATGCATTGGTTCCCGGCCAGTCGCTGCCAAATGAGAGCATCACACCCGCTTCGTTCAGTGTGTTAAATGCGTAAGCCCAGCGCGAGCGCTCGCCGATCCTCTCCTCCATCCAGCGCATGTCGTCGATGGCATGATAGGGCTGCATTTCAGCGATAATGCCGAGGTCTGCCAGCTGTCCGGCAACATCTCCATCCCTGAGAACCTGCGTATGTATCATCCGGAAGCGCCGGTCGCGTTCGCCATTCACTTCAATCGCATGTTCAAACAGGGTGATCAGGGAGTCGACCGCCTGATCGCCAATGGCATGAACCTGCGGCCAGAGCCCGTGCGCATCGGCCTGTGTGATCAGCTCCTTCATATTCCCTTCGGGATACATCATCTGTCGCCAGATTCCGCGCTCTCCGGTGGTAAGGTACGGCTCATAAAAACGGGCCGATGAATTCCCCATAATACCATCGACAAAGCCTTTGAGTCCGCCAATTTTGACCCATTCATCACCAAATCCGTGCTCGATGCCAACCTCTGCGAGCTCTTCCCACTTGTCGAGAGTGGGACGTGCATAGACCCTGCTGGTCAGCTCACCTCGACGCTTCAGCTCCTGGAATACCCTCATCTGTTCAGCGCCTGTAATATCATGAAATGACGTCACTCCGTGTGACGCGAGTCGCTCGAGGGCCAGATGCGCCTCGGCGATTCGATGCTCGAGCGTGCGGGCAGGCACCTCATTCAATATTGGCCGGGCGGCTTGCGGTTCGAGGATACCGGTCGGCTCTCCGTCTTCACAGACAACTCCTGCAGAGCCGCAGGTCAGGGCAAACTCCTCAATCACCCTGGAGTTTGCCAGGTACTGCTCCTGGTCCCATCGGTGCAGGAGCACATAGGTATCGGGAGTCAGCTCGTCAATATCCCTGCGATGGGGTGTCCAGGCCTCCCGCTCTTCACCGTCACTGCCGGTGCCACCCATCTCCCACTGGTCGTATGCACCCCACATGCCGCCGGTCATCCACATCCCTTCCGGCAGGCGGTCGCGCGTCTCGGCAACCCGTTCACGCAGAAGGTCAGAATCTGAAACATCCAGCAGATTGATCCCCATCAGCAGCTCGCCGGCACGATTAAAGTGTGTGTGGTTGTCGATAAAGCCGGGTACGACCATTCCGTCACCGGCGTCAAGCAGTTCGGTTTGGGAGCCGCGGTGTGCACGAATCTCATTGTAACTCCCAACAGCCAGGATTGTATTGTTTTTGACTGCGATCGCCTCAGCTTGCGATCCGTTGCCGGTCCAGATATGATTACCGGTGATAATGAGATCTGCCTCTTCAGCCTGGGTACAGCCAAAGGCCAGCAAGAGGGATATAATCAGGAGTGGTAGCCGTTTGATAGTCATGGTGTTTGGGTTTTGCATTCCGTCCGGGTTCGAACGGAATCGGATTAAAAGTTTAACGGTTGCCGTGCAGTGATTTCAATGCACCAAAACACCTTCAATAAAAAAACCTCCTTCCAGAAATGAAAGGAGGTTTCAATATTTTTCAAATATATATTCAGCCGGAGGCTACCTGACCGATCCGACCACTGAAACCGGTTTGCTGATAACCGGCAGATCGGGGTGGAACTGGTCGGGTATCAGGATCATCACGACCGATACTTTTCCGGACCCTCCCCCACCGCCAGAGCCAATTGCCCGCCGGCCGGCATCGGCCGCCATTCGCTCGGCATCACGCGAAGATGTTATATATGCATCACCCGGGAAAAATGCATCACCGGGAAAAAATGCATCACCGGGAATAAAAGCATCACCTGGTATGGCACTTGTAATCAGCCTGCCAAGCTGGCCGGCTCCCACAAACCGTCCGATCGCGGTCGGACGCTCGGTGAGCTGCACCGGGTATCCGTTTTGTCCGACAATCCCATTCTCCCCGACTATAAAAACCGACAGGATGCCTTCACGCGGAACCGTCTCGCCTCTGACACCCTCAATCTTCAGGTAGACATTTCCGCTTTCCGTCATCCAGGCGGCCAGATCGGATGCAGAAACCCCGCGCTCACCGGCACGCTGAACCAGCATATCATAACTGCCCCGGTTAAATTCAATCTGCATGTTGAGGGCTTGATCCTCCGATTGTGCAAACCCATCCATTTTCAAACCCGTAAATAAAAGCACTCCTGTTAACAGCGCTATTCGTAGTTGAATCTTCATCGTATTCTCCTTTTCAATTTTCTCTTTCTGTTGCGGTTAAATTTTTAAGAAAAGGTTCCTGCTAACGCTTGACCTCGGTCGTAAGAACAGCACCGAACATGTCCCCTCATTCTGTCAGTCTGGATACCTTATATATATAAGCGAAAGAATCCCGGTTGGAATGTCATCACTCTCAAAATGGTGAAGCTGCGGGGTCTCCGTGACAACTCACCCACCAAACCACCACTCTCACCCACCTTCCCCCCACCGGAAAACACCTACGCATAAAGAGGCCTCTATTGCACTAAAACGCCCCTTTTTACACGATCCGGTTTTTGCTTAAAAAATTCTCACCATCACATTATTTTTTTTCTTGACAAATACGGGGGCTATGAGGTACATTGTGGGGAGAAGTGGGAGATAGTGGGGAATTAATTAGCAAGATTCCCGTACCCGGTGACAGCCGGCTATCAACAAGTTTTAGCAATCCAGGCTCAATGGTTTTATGAGCCACAACAGAGAAACCCGTGCCAAGCTTTAAAGGGGAATATGAACACAGTGTAGACAACAAAGGCCGTGTTGCTTTTCCGGCTAAGTTGCGCAAGATCCTCACTCCTGAGGCCCAGGAGAGGTTTACCCTGTTGCGAGGCCTCGAACCCTGCCTCTATCTCTATCCGCAGGACGAATGGACGCGGGTTGAAGATAAACTCTCCCGCATCAACAGCTTCTCCCGCCAGGGACGAACCGTAAAACGAAATTTCCTTCGGTTTGCCGAAGACCTGGTTCTGGACAAACAAAACCGCCTTTCTCTTCCATCCCACTTAATGGAATGGTCCGGAATCAATGACAGTGCCATCTTCATCGGCAGCGGTGAACGAATTGAAATCTGGTCGCCAGAAAAACTGAATGAAGTTGACGAAGAACTCAGCTTTGAATCGTACCAGGAGCTTTTTGAGCAGGTGATGGGCGATCATCATCCGGGAGGCGAACAGTGACATCCTATTACGAACATATCCCGGTATTACTTAAGGAGTCGGTCGATTTGCTGATTACCGATCCGGAGGGGATCTATATAGATGCCACCCTGGGCGGCGGCGGACACACCCGGGCCATTCTGGATGAATTGGGTTCCAGCGGACGCCTCTACGGCATTGACCAGGACCCGGAAGCTCTTCAGGCTGCCACAGAACGGGTTGGCAACGACCCTCGCTTTCATGCCCTGGAGGGAAATTTCGGATATATCGAAACACTTACCCCTGAGGCTGACCGCGGAAAAATCACGGGCATTCTGTTCGACTATGGTGTGTCAACCCATCAAATCAAAGAGCCTGAACGCGGATTCAGCTTTCAGCATGATGGTCCGCTGGATATGAGAATGAGCTCGATGACCGGGCTTTCTGCATATAAAGTAGTTAATGAGTATGACTACAAGAAACTTCGCGATGTGATCTTCCACTACGGTGAAGAGCGAAAGAGCCGTGAAATTGCACGGGAAATTATCAGCAATCGTCCGGTTGAGTCAACCGGACAGCTGCGCAGTATTGTTGAACAGGTTGTCAAAGGGCGCCACTCGATCAAGTCGGTTGCCAGGGTCTTTCAGGGTATCCGGATTGAGGTCAATCGCGAACTGGACGTCCTGAAACAGGCCCTTAAGCAGTCTCTGGCCCTGCTGAAACCCGGCGGAAGAATTGCCGCCATCTCCTACCACTCCCTGGAAGACCGCCTGGTGAAGCACTTTTTTAAGAGCGGCAATTTTGAAGGGAAAATTGAAAAGGATTTTTACGGAAAGCCAATCACCCCGATTGAACCGGTAAACCGGCAGATTATCACCCCTTCTGACGAGGAAGTTGAACAGAACCCGGCAGCCAGGAGCGCAAAGCTGCGGGTTGCACAAAAGACCGGGGAGGTGCAGTAATGTATATAAAGTCACCGGTTAAAGAGAACAGGCCCGTAAAACCAAACCGCCGGGGTATCTCAGGCGGCAAACCGTCGCAGTGGAAGAAATCATCACCGCTGACCAACGGAAGCAACGGGTCATCCGGAAATTATGGACGGCGCATCAAAAGCGACAATGGATCCAAGCGAAAAGCGGCACTTCCGGTTTTTACCCCCTGGAAAGTCATACTCGCAAGCCTCCTGATAGGGGTTTGCGGTGTTTTCTATATCGGCCATGTATTCAGCACCCAGCAGGCACTTCAGGAAGTGCGTCAGCTGGAAAACGAATATAACCGAACCAAACGCCTGTACGATCAGAAAAGACTTCAATACGACCGGATGATCGGTCCGAAGGAGATCTATCAGCAGGCACGTCAGCAGGGCTTAATCAATGCCGGCCCGGCCGATCAGGTCATCATCATCAAACCGTAACCCTCAACAGAATTCGCAGATGAACGAACGTACAGCCATTATGAGCCGAATGTTCCTGCTGCTGGGACTCCTTTTCCTGCTGCCGGCTGCCATTCTGCTGCAGATTTTCAGGCTGAACGTCATCGAGGGCGACGGACTCAGGGAACTCTGGAGCGCACAGGCTATCGACTATATCTCCATTCCGGCCCAGCGAGGTAACATCTATGACGTAAACGGCTCCCTCCTGGCCACCAACTCGGTCAATTATAAAGTAGCCGTCGATCCCCTGGCCCCCACAACCACCGCCGATCAACTGAATCAGGTCGCCGCGATACTGAGCCAGCATACAGGCCGATCAGCTGCATTCTACCAAAACAGAATCCGATCTGCCCCCAATCGGTCAAGATACATTGTCCTGGAGCGCAGCGTCAGCGTCAATGCCTACGAAGACCTTCGCGAACTTGGAATCAGGGGACTGATCCTGGAAGAGGAGTATCGAAGAAATTACAATTTCGGTTCACTGTCGGCTCATGTACTTGGTTTTGTGAATCATAATATTGACGGAATGGCCGGGATCGAGAGCCGGTTCAACACGCTGCTTAAGGGACGTGATGGTCGGCAGCAGGTTCGAAAAGACCGCCAAAATCGAATTTTTGCATACGTTGGAGCCCCCCAGGTGCGTCCGGCCCAGGGTTACTCACTTCACACCACCATCGATGCCTACATTCAGGCCATCACTGAAGAGGAATTAGAAGCCGGCATTCAGCGTCACCGCGCAAAATACGGTACGGCAATTGTGATGGATCCCCGCACCGGCGCAATCAAGGCGATGGCGAATTATCCCACATTTGACCCCAATCACCCCGCTTCAATAGACAGTGAAAACCGACGAAATTATGCGATTGCCGATATGATCGAGCCGGGATCAACGTTTAAGCTTGTAACCGCCATTGCCGCCGTTGAACAGGGTGTTGTCGATTTTGATGAAATTTTTGAAACCCCGGAGGATGGAAGAAAAATGATTCACGGCCAGTTGATGCGTGATCATGACCCGCTTGGAGACCTCGATTTCACCGGTGTGATTGCCAAATCCTCCAATATCGCCACTTCCGAAATTGCCATGCGGATGAAGCCGGATGTACTCTATCAGTACGCCCGGAATATGGGTTTCGGAACCCCCGCGAACATCGACCTCTCCAATGAATCGCCAGGCCGTTTGCAGCGACCCTATGAATGGAGCCGGGTTACCCTGCCCTGGATGTCGATCGGATATGAAATACAGGCCACGCCGCTGCAGCTGCTTCAGGCGTACGGTGCTTTTGCCAATGGCGGGCTGATGATGCGCCCCTATGTCATTGATAAAATTACGGATGAGTTTGGAAATATTATTGAAAAAACGAGGCCGTCAAGTGTCCGTAGAATTGCCAGGCAGAGCACCATTGACAAACTGCTTCCGGTCTTTGAGGCTGTGGTATCCGATTCGGGTACAGCCGGATGGGCATCGGTCGACGGACTTCGCATCGCAGGTAAAACCGGAACAGCACAGAAATTGATTGACGGACGCTATCAGGCTGCTTACCGTGCTTCATTTGCAGGCTTCTTCCCGGCCGACGATCCAAAATATGTGATGTTTGTCATGCTGGATGAACCCAGTTCAAGTATCTATGGCGGATTTACTGCAGGATCCATTTTTAAAGAGATTGCCACACGGATCGCAGGTCTCGACAGTGATATCCAGAAAAGCATGCGGCGGGGCGAGGCCATTGCTTCCGAATACCGTACCGTACCGAGCCTGGAGGGTTTGAACAGGGAATCTGCCTCCATGCTTCTGTCAGCACACAAACTGCGGGCCAGGTTTAGCGGATCGGGTACCCATGTCGTTGAACAGGTACCCGCACCCGGCGAGAAAATTAATGGAAACACTTCCCTGCAGGTGAAGTTGGGAACCGTTGACACCGACTCCATCCCCGATGGATTTGCCAGAATTCCGAACCTCAGAGATCTCAATATGCGTCAGGCAACCAGCCTGCTCCACTCAAGGGGACTGAATATTGAAACCATCGGCTCAGGTACCATATATACGCAATTTCCGCGTGAAGGAGACCTGATGCGAAAAGGGCGAACCGTTACCGTTCGGGGAAGAGCCCGGGCAATGGAACAGGCTGCAACCATAGCAAGCAATGAATAGGATGAATCACCAGGAAATTACAGATTTTTGCGATCCCGTCTCCCTTCAGGGCCCTGCCCCTGAGTGGACAGGCAAACTCTGTCTGGACTCCCGAAAGGTTGAGCCGGGTGATATCTTTATTGCCGTTAGGGGAACCCAGACCGATGGACACCGATTTATCGATCAGGCCATCAATCGCGGTGCTATTATTGTTATTGTAGAGCAGCAGCCAGAGTCGGACCTTCCGGATCATGTATCGCTGATTCAGGTTGCCGATACACGCAGCCTGCTGGCTCCCCTGGCACAGAAACTGGCCGGCAATCCTGCCAAAAAACTTACCATCATCGGCATTACCGGCACCAACGGAAAAACCACCGTTGCAACCCTGGTGTGGCAGATTTTGCGCAAAATGAATCTGAGCGCAGCCCTGCTTGGCACCGTATCCAAAAAAATTAACGACCGAGACCTCCCAAGCCGTCTCACAACTTCCGACCCGGTTGAACTGGCTTCGGATATGAAAGAGATTGCAGAAGCAGGCTGTGAATACCTGGTCATGGAGGTCTCCTCTCATGCACTGCATCAGAAGCGTGTAAAAGCCATTCCATTTGAAATTGCAGCTTTTACCAACCTGAGCCTCGATCACCTGGACTATCACTCCAGCATGGAAGAGTACGCAGCTGCCAAAAAAATACTTTTTGACTCGCTTTCTGCAACATCCTGGGCTGTTGTCAATGGCGATGACCCCTATGCGGCAGAGATGACGGAAGATACACCCGCCAAAGTACTCAGTTTTTCATTCCGGGAGAACGGGCTCTTCAAGGCAAGGCTGGTTCAGTCAACCGCTTCATCAACTGCCATCAATATTGAGGGTGTTGAACTGACCACTCCGTTGATCGGCATGTTCAATGCCTACAATGTTGTTCAGGCGCTCCTGATCTGTACAGCCCTGGGTTTTGACGGTAAGCAGATCTCATCGGTGCTGGCTGAATGCAAAGGCGCCGAAGGACGTATGGAAGTGGTTCAGCCGGATGACGAGTCGGCAAAAACACCCGTGGTCATTGTCGATTACGCCCATACCCCCGATGCCCTGGAAAATGTTGCCTCTACCCTTGCCGAACTGAAACAGGAAGGCCAGACACTCTGTATTCTTTTTGGCTGCGGAGGCGACCGCGACCGCTCGAAGCGTCCGGCCATGGCTAAAGTTGCAGAGAAGTGGGCAGACCGTATCGTTGTCACCTCCGACAACCCCAGAACCGAGGATCCCGAAGCGATCATCCGTGATATCCTGGATGGTTTTTCTGATCAGGCTGTCTATAAAGCGATCACCTCGCGCAAGGATGCCATTCGGGAAGCGATACAGGAGAGTGATGAACATTCGATTGTATTGATTGCGGGTAAGGGACACGAAACCTACCAGGAAATTGACAGTAAACGTACTCACTTTGATGATCGTGAGGAAGCACGAATGGCATTAAACCATTTTACCTCCAACTCTAAAAACGGGGAGGTTCACTGATGCTGTACGCACTGCTGGATTGGCTCAATCAAAGTTTTGACCTGCCCGGATTCGGGGCTTTTGACTTTATCACGACACGTACGGCACTGGCTGCCGTGACCTCGCTGATCATCAGCCTGATTATCGGCAAGAATATTATCGACTGGCTGAAAAGGTTACAGCTCAAAGAGGTGATTCGGGATGATATCGGCCTCGATTCACACCTGAGTAAAGCCAATACTCCAACCATGGGCGGTGTAATCATCATCCTGGCTACCGTAATACCGGCACTGCTCTGGATGAGAATGGACAGCATTTATACATGGATGATCATCTTTGTCATGTTTACTCTCGGGGTGGTCGGCTTTATAGATGATTACATCAAAGTTGTCAAAAAAGACAAATCGGGGCTGCACGGATGGTTTAAAGTGGGCGGCCAGGTCTTTGTCGGACTGATCCTTGGGGCAACACTCTATTTCTGGCCCGCCTTTGAAGAGTTCAATACCCTCTCAACCGTACCGTTTTTAAAAGATGTCAATATCGATTACGCCTTCTTTGGCAAGCAGTTCGGATGGCTCATCTACATCCCCCTGGTCATTTTGGTGATCACCGCCGTCAGCAATGCAGCAAATCTGACCGACGGACTGGACGGGCTGCTTTCAGGCACATCGGCCATAGCGGGTGTCATTCTTGGAATTTTTGCATATGTATCGGGCCGGGTCGACTTTTCGAACTTCCTGGACATCATGTATCTGCCCGGTACGGGAGAGCTCACCATATTTGCAGCCTCACTGGTTGGGGGATGCCTCGGGTTTTTATGGTATAACTCCTACCCCGCATCGGTCTTTATGGGCGATACCGGGTCACTCGCTATCGGCGGCGCACTGGGTGCACTCGCCCTTATGATACACAAGGAACTTCTGCTGCCCATTATCTGCGGGATATTTGTTGTGGAAGCTCTCTCTGTCATCATTCAGACAACCTATTTCAAATATACACGGAAGAAGCTGGGTGAAGGAAAACGAGTATTCCTGATGACCCCGATACACCACCATTTTGAGAAAAAGGGATGGCCGGAATCGAAAATTGTGGTCCGTTTCTGGATCATCGCCATCCTGCTTGGAATTTTAAGCCTGTTAACCCTGAAGCTCCGATGATCGATATTCGCAACCGACATATCACCATTGCAGGAGCCGCCCGAAGCGGTGTAGCCGCAGCCATTCTGTTGAAAAACAGAGGTGCCATCCCGTTTCTCTCGGATGCAGGTCCGGTACAGCCCGATGTAGCCGATCGTCTAAACAGGCATGGCATAGAGTTTGAACAGAACATTCACTCCAGCCGCGCACACCGGTCAGATATGCTGGTGCTGAGTCCGGGCGTGCCAACCGACTCCCCCCTCCCCTCAGCATTTTTGAAGGAGCTGAAAGGAGTCTACAGTGAAATTGAACTGGCAAGCTGGTTTAACCGCTCCCCGGTGATAGCCGTAACCGGCAGCAACGGCAAGACAACCGTCGTACAGTGGATGGCGCACCTTTGGAAAACCGCCGGGAAAAAAAGCATCCTGGCCGGCAATATCGGGTATGCCTTTTCAGAGAAAGTGGACGAGACATCGCCCGATATCGACCTGATCCTTGAAGTAAGCAGCTTTCAGCTCGATCACATCGACAGCTTCAGGCCGGATGTGGCCGTGATCCTGAATATCACTCCTGATCACCTTGACCGATACGGAAACAGCTTTGAAAAATACGCCGCGTCTAAATTCAGAATTACCGAGAACCAGACTCCCAAAGATATTTTCATCTACAATGCAGACGACAAGATGATCGCCGCTTTTGCTGACAAGATCAGAAAACAGGCAAACGGGCCAAGATTGATGGCCTTTTCAACCCTGTCGGATGTTGAAGAAGGACTTTTTGTCAAAAACGGACAACTGTTATTTCGAATCAACCACAAAGAGGAGGTCCTGATGGACGTCAACGATATCGCACTGCCCGGACGACACAACCTGAGTAACGCTATGGCAACAGCCCTGGCTGCACGGGCATCAGAAATTAAAAATGAACAGATCCGCGAGAGCCTGATGACGTTTGAAGGTGTGGAACACCGCCTGGAACTGGTCAGAAAACTGAAGGGTGTTAAATATATCAACGACAGCAAGGCAACCAACATCAATGCCGTCTGGTTTGCACTCGACAGTTTCAATGTTCCCGTGGTCCTGATCCTGGGCGGACGTGACAAGGGGAATAACTATCTGGAACTGGAAGATCAGATACGGGAAAAGGTGCACACCGTGATTGCAATCGGTGAAGCCCGCGAGAAGATCCGCCAGCAGCTTGAAGGGGTTGCCCCCGGCCTGGCAGAAGCCGATGATATGAAAGAGGCCGTGAAACTGGCCCGGAAAGTAGCCAAGCGGGGCGAAGTGGTCTTGCTCAGCCCGGCCTGCTCTTCATTCGACATGTTCGAAAACTATGAGCATCGCGGAAATGCCTTTAAACAAGCCGTTCTGGAACTCTAAATCGATACCGTAATCAACAGAACCCGAATTAACCGACTGAACCACTGAAATTTGCACTACACCACACCAAATAGCAATGTAGGATCGATCTTCGGCACCACGCGTGAAGAGCTTGACACGCCGGCAAAAGGCAGTGACCGGGTCATCCTGGTCTGCATCTTTATGCTGATGATGGTCGGTGCCCTGGCTGTCTACTCCTCAATCGCTTTCTTTGCCCAGACACATGGCACGACGGCCGGCCGGCTGGTTACCGGTCACATCGTCAAGCTGGGAATCGCATTTATCGCCATGATGATCGTCTCAAAGCTGAACTACCGCGTACTGGCCCGTTTCAGCCGTATCGCTGTGATCTTTAGCTGGATCCTGCTCATTGCGGTGATGATCTACGGCGACCTCGTCTTTGGTGCCCGCCGTTCCCTCTCCATTGCCGGGTTCTCATTCCAGCCCTCCTCGTTCGCAGCCATTGCGCTCATCATTCATGTAGCGGTCATGCTCCATGAAAAACAGGGGTATATCAAAGATTTTAAACGTGCATTCCTCCCCATCCTGATCTGGGTCGGTATCACCTGTTTCCTGATCGCACTCGAGGATTTCAGCAGCGCCGCCCTCCTGATGGGAATCTCCGTATTTTTAATGTTTGTGGGACGAATCAGCGCCCTGCAGATATTCGGATTGATTCTGCTCGGAATTGTCGGGGGATCCTCGCTGGTCCTCAGCTCGGCCGAACGGACCAGCCGCGTCACAAACTACATCACCCAGGTTAAAGAGATTAACACCGATCGCCTGGAGTCTGCCAGCGGATACCAGGCGCAGCAGGCTCACATCGCCGTAGCCAAAGGCGGACTATTTGGCGTTGGCATCGGGAAGAGCTCACAGCGCGATTTTCTGCCTGCACCCTACAACGACTTTATCTTTGCCATTATCGCTGAAGAGTACGGTATGATCGGTTCAGCAGCACTGATACTCATTTTTACGGTGATCCTGTTCCGTGGCATTGCCGTGATCGCCAGGCATGCTCCCGATGTACTGGGAACCCTGATGGCGCTCGGTGCCACCCTGATGATCACCCTTTATGGATTTGTCAATGCAGCCGTCGCTACCGGACTCTTTCCGGTAACCGGCCTGCCCATGCCGTTTATCAGCTATGGCGGAACCAGCATGCTCTTTGCAGGTGTGATGGTGGGTATTCTGCTCAATATCTCGAAGCACAACCGCCATATGAAAAACAGATTTTATAACAGCTAATGAGTATAACCGACAAGAACATATCATCCACAGACAACCGTTCAGCTGCGGCACGGCCCATCCGGGTCTTGCTCGCAGCCGGCGGTACCGGCGGACATGTCTACCCGGCTATATCGATTGCGGATGCCGTGCGTGCCATGCAGCCTGATGCGAAGATACTGTTCGTGGGCACGCGCGACCGGATGGAGTGGCAAACCGTTCCCAAGTCAGGTTATGAGATTAAAAGTGTATGGATCAGCGGATTTCACAGACGATTGACTCCCCAAAACCTCCTTTTCCCTGTAAAACTGGCTGCAAGTATTCTTCAGAGTTATACCATTTTAAGATCCTTCCAGCCAGATGTACTGGTAGCGTGCGGCGGATTTGCCGCAGGCCCGGTGGGATGGGTTGCCGCCAAAATGGGCATCCCGATCGTCATCCAGGAACAGAACAGCTATCCCGGCGTTACCAATCGCATGCTGGCCAGGCATGCCCAAAAGATCTTTATCGCTTTTGATGATGCACGTCAATATCTGCCCGCAGACAAGGTGACGCTGAGCGGTAACCCGGTGCGACAAAAGTTGACCGCTTCCGGAAAGGAGCAGGCACTGAAAGCTTTTAACTTCAGCCCCGATAAACCGGTGCTGCTGGTATTGGGCGGCAGCGGTGGTGCACGGGCTCTGAACAGGATCATGCTGAAAAACCTCGATTTTATACACCATGAAATGGGGCTGCAGGTGATCTGGCAGTGCGGAAAACGTTATTTTGTAGAGTTGTCGCAACAGATCGTGACCAAAGAGTATCCGCGCTTGCGCCTTACCGAGTATATCGAAAATATGCCGGCCGCTTACGGTGCTGCCGATCTGGTTGTGACCCGTGCCGGAGCAGGCACCTGCAGTGAATTGATGCTGCTGGGTCAGCCGGCTATCCTGGTCCCCTCCCCCAATGTAGCGGGAGATCACCAGGCGAAAAATGCGGCTTCCATGGTTGAAGCCGGGGCGGCCGAACTCCTGCCGGAAGATGAGCTCGATGCAACCTTTACCGATAAAATCGGCAGCCTGATCGCCAGCCCCGGCAAACTGGAGTCTATGAGCCGGGCCATGCGAAGCCTGGCCAAACCGGATGCCGCAAAAGAGATCGCAGAAGAAATTTTCAACATCGCAGATAAGAACCATGAGTAAAAAGATTCAAACACAACCCGTTTTTGGCCGTACACGGCAGATCCACATGGTTGGGATTGGCGGGATCGGTATGAGCGGAATTGCCGAAATCCTGCTTCAGCGGGGGTATAACGTAACCGGATCAGACAGCAGCCTGAGTGAAACCACACAGAGACTGAAAGAGCTGGGGGCCGTCATTTTTGAAGGCCACAGTGCTTCCAATATTGAGGGAGCCGATGTTGTGGTCTATACCAGTGCCGTCAAGGCAGAAGAGAATGAAGAGACCAAAGCAGCCCTTTCGCAGCAGATCCCCGTCATTAAACGGGCCGAGATGCTGGCCGAACTGATGCGCATGAAATACGGCATCGGCATCGCCGGAACGCACGGCAAAACGACCACCACCACCCTGGCCGGACACGTTGTACAAGACGGCAGTTTCGATCCCACAATCATTGTTGGCGGACGCGTGCACAGCTTTGACAAGACCAATGCCGTTGTGGGCAAGGGTGATATCCTGCTGGTAGAAGCCGATGAGTTTGACCGCACCTTCCTGAGGCTCTCCCCCTCACTTGCCGTGATCACAAATATTGAAGCCGAACACCTCGACATCTATGACGACCTGGATGATGTCAAGGGGGCCTTTATCGAATTTGCCAACAAAGTTCCGTTTTACGGAGCGGTGATCGTCTGCCTTGACGATCCGACCGTGCGAAGCATCCTGCCGGAAATTGAACGGCGCACCATCAGCTACGGATTCACTCCGCAGGCTGATGTGCGAGCTGTCAACATCGGCCAGTCAGCCTTCAAGAGCACCTTCACCGTTCTCTATCACGACCAGATACAGGGCGAAATTGAACTGATGGCGCCCGGCGAACACAACATTAAAAATGCACTGGCTGCCGTAGCTATCGGGCTCGAACTCGGAATGGAGTTTGAAGATATCAAATCGGGACTGGAGAGATTCAGAGGAGTCTTCAGACGATTCCAGCCCAAATATGAAGAGAACGATATCCTGGTGATTGACGACTATGCACACCACCCGACCGAAGTGCAGGCCACCATTCAGGCAGCGCGGCGCGGTTGGCCCGAACGCAGAATCGTCGCGGTTTTTCAGCCGCACCTCTACTCCAGGACACAGGAGCTCTACCAGGAGTTCGGACTCTCCTTTTTTGATGCCGAGGTGCTGGTACTGACCGATATCTACCCCTCGAGGGAAAAGCCGATTGAAGGTGTGACCGGCAAACTGATTGCCGACACCGCCAAAACATACGGCCATCGCGATGTACACTACATCCGCGACAAGCGCGATCTTCCGTCGCGTTTATCCGGAATTGTCGAGAAGGGGGATATCGTCATCACCATGGGGGCAGGTGATATCTACAAATATGGCGAACAGTTTGTTGAACAGCTTAAACAGAAATAGACGTGGCAAAGAAACGTTCAAATAGCAAAAAACCGGTTACCCTGATTTCTGCGATCATGCTGATTGTCGGGCTGGCTGTGCTTGCCGGTTACTGGGCTGAACAGAGCACCGAGATCGAAGGTGTAGAGTTCAGAGGGTATCATTTTACCGCACCCGATGAACTGGAGGCCACCATCGGCAGCCGTTCACCCGTGGGGATCATGGCAGACAGTGTGGATTACCGGTCGCTGATTGAAACCGTCTCTGCCCTCCCCTACGTGAAGGATGTGAAGATCAGCATGGGGCGAAGGGGAGTCCTTACGTTTTCGGTGACCGAACGGGAGCCGCTTGCGATGCTGGTTGATGAAAACCGGCGGTCATATGTGGCAGAAGGCGGCATCAGGCTGCCGCTGGTCACCGGCAAAAGTGTGGATGTGCCGCTGGTGTACGGATTTCCTGCAGAGCCGCTAAGCGATACCCTTAAATCGGAAGGATATCGACAGGTGGAGGAGTTTTTGACCGAAGCCCGAAACAACCGGTTTACCTGGATCACCATCAGTGAAGTGGCCTGGAATGAACGTGAAGGTGTGGTAGCCCTGACTGCAGAGAACGGTGTGAAACTGCTGTTTGGCCACTCCGGCTTTGACCGTTCGGTTCGCCACTGGCAAGAATTTTATCAGGAAGTTGTGGCCGTGCAGGGTATCCGGTCATTTAATCAGATCGATCTTCGGTTTAGAAACCAGATCGTAACCCAAGAATCGTAGCTCAACAATTAAGAACATTTAGCAATCGACAAGACAAGCAGGTGGATATATGGAAATAGAAAATGAAAATGAACGCATCGTAGTAGGATTGGATATCGGGACAACCAAAGTTTGTGCGGTTGTCGCATCGATCGACCCCCAGGACAGGATTCATATCCTCGGAGTGGGTAAAGCCCCGAGCGACGGATTGAACCGGGGTGTGGTGGTCAATATCGACAAGACGGTTCAAGCCATTAAAACCGCCGTGGAACAGGCACAGCTTGCATCCGGCATCGAGGTGAACTCCGTAAATGTCGGAATTGCCGGCGACCATATCCGAAGCATACGCAGCAAGGGGGTAATCACCATCAACAACAAGGACAAAGAGATTACCGTACAGGATGTGGAGCGGCTACTGGAAGATTGTCAGCGCATCATGCTCCCCCCCGACCAGCAGATTCTCCACGTAATCCCCCAGGAGTTTGTGGTCGACGGACAGGATGGCATCAGCGATCCCGTAGGCATGAGCGGCATGAGAATGGAGGCTGAAGTACACATCATTACCGGACTCGTTTCGGCTGCCAAGAATCTCTACCGCTGTGTGGAACGGGCCGGATTCCAGGTTGCCGACATCATCCTCGAACCCCTGGCAAGCTCCTATGCCGTCCTCGACGATGAAGAGAAAGAGGCGGGTGTGGTACTGGTCGACATCGGCGGCGGAACAACCGACCTGGCCGTTTTCCAGGACAATACCATCCGTCACACCGCTGTCATTGCCATTGCCGGCAAAAAAGTGACCGACGATATCCGCGTGGGACTGAGCGTGCTCGATGATCAGGCCGAAAAACTGAAACATCAGCATGGCGAATGCTTTGTCGATCTGATTGAAGAGGATGAAACCATTACCATCCCAGGCATCGCGGGGCGGCCGCCCAAAGAGATTACCAAAAGCATCCTGGCCAAAATTATCCAGGCCCGGATGGAAGAGATCCTGGAAATCATCGCCATTGAAGTGAAACGAAGCGGTTATGCCGATTCACTCAGTGCGGGTATCGTCCTGAGCGGCGGCGGATCTCTGATCAAGAATATATGCCCGCTGGCCAATGAAGTGCTGGGTATAGACGCAAAAATCGGGAAACCGCTAGGTTTATCCGGCGGACTGACTGAAGAGGTCAACAGCCCGATGTATGCAACCAGTGTAGGACTCGTTCTGCACGCACTCAGGTCCGGAGGACCGGATGACCAGGCAATTGTGCCTTCAAAATCGAAAGATACCGGTGTTGAAGCGGTGATGAACAAGATTACCGAGCGCATGAAAAACTGGTTCAGAGAACTCTGATCACCGGACAACCTGTCTCAAATCATTTTGAAACAGGATAAAAACCATACAGACAACCATTAGCAATCTACAGATAACAAACCATTAGCAATCATAAATAAGGAGTACATCATGGAAACGAACAGATCACGCTTTAGTTTTGACGAGAAAGGTCAGGATAATGCGAAAATAAAGGTCATCGGAGTCGGTGGCGGAGGCGGAAACGCCGTGAACAATATGATCCGTAAAGGGTTGGACAGCGTTGAATACCTGGCATTGAATACCGATGCGCAGGCGCTGAAGAGTAATATGGCAGACATCACCGTACAGGTAGGGTCAAACCTTACCTCCGGGCTGGGAGCCGGTGCGCGGCCCGAAATTGGGCGGGAAGCGGTTGAAGAGAACCGTCATGATATAGACGAGGCGGTCGACTCTGCCGATATGGTATTTATTACGGCCGGAATGGGCGGCGGTACCGGAACCGGAGGAGCGCCGGTGGTTGCAGGAATTGCCAAGCGAAAAGGCATTCTGACCGTTGGTATCGTCACCACGCCCTTCCAGGTGGAAGGAAAGGTGAGGATGAAGTATGCCCTTGAAGGTATTACTGAACTGAAGAAAAATTGTGACACCGTTATTGTCATTCCGAATGAACGCCTGCTCGATATCGCCGATGAGAACACCTCCCTCATGGAGTCGTTCGAACAGGCAAACGAAGTGCTTTACAATGCTACAAGAGGCATCTCCGATCTGATTTTGATGCCCGGACTGATCAACCTTGACTTTGCTGATGTGCGTACCACAATGATTGACGGTGGTGCAGCCATTATGGGATCGGCCACTGCCAGCGGACCCGACCGGGCTGAGATTGCTGCCCGTGAGGCGATCAATTCTCCCCTTCTGGATGGAGTGAGTATCCGTGGCGCACGCAACGTACTGGTTAATATTTCGGCCGGAGCCAATCTGGGAATGCGAGAAACCGCAACGGCAACCAGCATCATACAACAGGAGGCCGGAGACGATGCAGAGATCATACTTGGAACCGTCCTGGATGAGTCATTTGAAGATGAACTCCGCGTAACCGTGATTGCCACCGGTTTTGAACTGAGCGATGACCGTACCAAAGCCCGGGTTGCGCCAAACAGTTCATCCGATAAAGAGAAAAAGGCCAAGACCACCCTGCTGCCCAAAGCCAGTGATGTGGCCAGACGTCATGTCGAAAGTATTGACGGGCCCTACTACAAAGGGGAGAAAAACCTGAAAAACCTCGATACACCGGCCATTCACCGACGGGAGGTAAAGCACATGAGAAATCATGAAGAGGTTCAGGCCGATGATGAACAGCAGGTACAGGTACAGCAGGAGCAGCGCAAGGCGAGCAGCGACAATACCACGCTGAATGCCAGAACTGAGCGAATTGACAAGCGTGACACCGAGCAGCCTGCATTTTTACGAAAAATCATGGACTGACCCGGAGATAACCCACCATTTTATGATTGCTTTAAAACCATAGGTAGGCTTTCTCTGCCTACTCTATAGATTGCTAAATCAAAAAGGAGTCTCTTTGATCGGAGGCTCCTTTTCTTTTATACCCGCCTTTAGGTATCTGTTTAGTGGGCCTAATCATACTTCCGTTTTTACAACAACCACCCTCTTTTTACAGTGCATATCTACAGATGTATTAGCTGCTTTCCAATCTGATGCACAACTGACTCAAACAGTAATACCATCTGCAGCATAATAAAAACTTTTTTAGTACCGATTAAATAACAGTACGATCTGGGCAAAACATGCATTACACCTCCTTTTGTGTAAATCCCTGATTTTATCCATATTCTAAAGAGTTCCTTAACCGCTGTCCTGCCAATTAGATAAACAGGCGGTGCAATCAACGGGGTCAGGCACCTTATGTAGAACTCTCCGTTAAAGCTTTAAATAGATCGTCACGATGACAGATTCAACGAATCTTGCTACTTTCCGATCCAGCCGCAAAAAGTGGATTGTCATACTGGTATCTTCATTACCTTTTATCGCGATCGGTTTCTGGCTCATCTCATCGTTTGACGAGGTCACCCCTCTGATATTGGGCTACGCCTCTATTCTTTTATTTGGCGGTACTGCTGCGGTAAGCATCCTCTGCCTGATCTATCCCGGCATTTCAAGCCTGACAATAACCCGGGAAGGGCTGTATGTACGGACATTCTGGCAAACCAGATTTTACCGGTGGATTGAAATTGAAACATTCGGGATTGAGAATATCACTACAGAGTATCGCGGATTGCAGGCCGGCCAGGCGTTTGTCGGGTTTAACCTATCATCGGCTTATGAAGAAACTGGCCATGATTCACGATTCACACGCTTCAAAATAAAGTCTGGCGGGGATCAAATACAAAAGACATACGACCGAACCTTACCGGATACCTATGGGGCAGATCCCGAGGAGCTGGCAGGAAAGCTGAACGACTGGCGTGAACTTTATAGATAATTAGACCCTATCTATAATACTCTAACGCTCTCTCTTCAGTCATCTCGGGATTTTGAAAGGAGATGCCAAATGACGCCAGAAAATATCTGTATTTCTTTGTCAATGAATCAGCTGAGAGGTGATGATGAAACCAACCTATTTAACAACACTCAAACTAATCGGGCTGGGTATATCCTGGTTTTCGTTACCCATCCTATCAGGCAATCTTTATGCTCAGCATGTAGAATCCTTTTTTCCCGATACTACGTGGATGCAATATGCCACCCCGGAAGATGCTGGCTGGTCGGCCGGGGGAATTGAACAGACACGTGCATTTGCCGACTCACTCGGCTCAAAAGCAGTCATGCTCGTTTACAAAGGGGCGATTGTAGCTGAATGGGGATTTACCGAAGACCTGGCTCCTGTCGCATCCATCCGTAAAAGCCTTCTCAGTGCACTGGTGGGAATATCGGTTCATAAAGGCCTGCTGGATACAACCTCCACCCTTGCCGATCTGGGTATTGATGATCTTTCTCCGTTACAACAGCAGGAAAAACAGGCCAATATACACCATCTGCTGACAACCAGCTCTGGCATATTTCACAACGCTGCCGCTGAACCGCCTGCCCTCGTCAAACCGGATCGGGGAAGCGTGGGTCCCGGCGAGCAGTGGTTCTATAACAACTGGGATTTTAATGTTCTGGCAGTGATTTATGAGAATGAAACCGGCAGGAGAATCTTTGATGCTTTTCATGAACAGATTGCTGAACCGATCAAAATGGAACACTATCATCCGGATTGGGGATCCTACATCCTGCAACCAAATCGATCACAGCACCCGGCTTATGATGTGTGGATGAGTGCCCGCGATTTGGCCCGATTCGGACTGCTCTACTTAAACAATGGAATCTGGAAGGATAAACAGATTATCCCGGGAGAGTGGATTGATGCCAGCCGGCAAATTCATCATGAGTTACCTGGAGACCATGCAGCCGGATACGGACTCAGCTGGTGGATACCCGCAGGCCCACTTGAAGATTACGGTGCATATCATGCATCGGGTGCCGGCAATCAACTGATCACCATTCTGCCAGAGCTCGATATAGTTTTTGTTCAGCGTGCCTCGTCCATTTTGGATGAAGGTGTCTTTGGTCTCGATGCCAGGGACATCCTCTACCGCCTGCTTGAAGCGAGAAAGGAAGATGAACCGGACCGGCCAAAACTTGTTCCTGTAACTCAATGATGTTTAATGGACCGTAGTTTGAAAATAATTTCAATGATCAATGCCACCTGCATTTCTGAGGCCCATGAGAACTGGATTTCATTTGCAAGCCCCTGAGACTTTAAAAAGCCTTAATCACTTCTCACTACAGTCCCATATGTTCCCCAATCATGTACTGGCCCTGACCTTTCCGTTGAAAAGAGTACCATTGGAGTATCCAGGCTGATCCGTATAACGGGGTTATCATTCTGGTCGGACCACGCTCCGTAGTTTTCACCGGTGTTTATTGAAATTTGCGATGACGTTTTGGATTGCCCAGGGTCCATCCTGCCGATATTTCCGGTAGTCCGCTCCACTCTCCTGCCATCACTGAGGGTATATTCTCCACGTGCAATTCGCACATTATATAATGTTGTATTCGTGTGATTTGTAATTTTCCATACAACCCGGCCATTGTACCCTGACGGATGAATACCATATTCAATTGTAAACAACGTCCCCGAACTATTTTTTAACTCTGCATAAGTTGTATAATTCCAGGATGTCTGTGCCTGTACGGATAAAGTAAAAGCGAAAAAGAGAGCAGTTCCAATAACTATTTTTTTCATTTTCATCACCGTTATTCATTAGGGTTTCTGCTTACGAGCACCTTGCATTCAGTTTCACCTTAATCTTAAAATGGTATTCGTACGGAAAAACCTATCGTGCTCTATTTGCTGTAAACTGAATGGACCCCTCTGCGCAGTCAAAAAAGAGAAGTCACTGAATAATGAAGCTTATACACCGGCTGGACAATACTCAGAAATGAGTATTTAAACCCTTTTTTCACACACCATCGTCCGGACTGGCCATTCTTATTATGATTATTGTGTCTTGGGTGCTATTATTGAGTCTTTGGGTACTCAATATTTTACAGGCTAATGATTTGCTAATCCGTTAAAAGTCTATTCACATGTCAGATTCAAAAATGCTTTCCCTTGATCATATTGATGTTCATTATCGTCATACAGGAAAAGGTGACATTACACTGATCTTTATTCATGGCAATTCAATGTCTCTGAAAAGTTTCGACAGACAGCTGGATTCAGTGTTATCTGAACAGTACAATCTTGTTGCCATTGACCTGCCGGGACACGGCAAGACTCGAGTGGACGGCAAACCGGATCAATTTTATACCGTACCGGGACTGGTATCTTTTCTGTGTAATGTCATTCATGAGCTGAATCTGAATAACTATATACTTCTGGGGCACTCTCTGGGCGGGCATATTGCAATTGAAGCGGCCGACAAACTTAACGGTCTTTTGGGTATCATGGCCTGGGGCACCCCACCGCTGACATATGAGAAAACTGCATCTGCACCGTTCAGGGAACATCTCGCCATTCCTCTTCTATTCAGTGAAGAGTTGGTTACAAACAACATACGCACCCTTTCAAAAGCATACTGGAGTGATGATCAGGAACCTCCCTCCGGTATTGCCAAAAACATCTCTCATACCGATCCGGTATTCAGAAGTATCCTGTCAAAATCGATTGAAACCGGCGAATGGGAGGATGAGGTCAAAATAGTGGAATCATTATCATCTCCCATTGCGCTCGGAATTGGAGAGTTCGATGCCTTAATAAACTGTGACTATATCCGGGAAACTGTAGCCGGCAAACTTTGGAGAAAAACACTGCATACAATTCCAGGTGCAGGCCATTCAGCCCACATGGAGAATCCAAGTGATTTTAACAAATGGGCAGAAAGTTTTATAAAGAGCATTCAATAGATTCAATACCCGTTTTTAAAAACATATGCCATCAATGCAGTACTGTTTTTCACACCACTCTTCTCCAGAATATTCCTGCGATGTGTGTTAACCGTTTCCCTTGATATAAACAATTTCTCCCCGATTTTTTCACTATTCAACCCTTTTGCAAGCAAATCAATAATCTCTCGCTCCCGTTTTGTAAACAGTACTTTGGGATTCTTCTCAGTAACTGAAAAGCGGTAATCCGGAATTTCCGGCCCGCTCATGTACCCTTGAACTTCTTGAGTATTCGAAAGCCGGCTTACATCCGTAATGATACCAAAAGAGGTGAGCATATCTCCATTAGGATCCTGGGTTAGCTTCCCGGTTTGCCGATGAATTTTGATATAGGTCCCATCACTGGTTTTTATGCGATAGATGATATTAAAAATGTGCTTCATCGGAGATATACCGTACCTGTCGGACCCCGCCTTGATCGCCTTAATGGTCAGGTTCTTTACCTTCTCAACATCATCAGGATGAATTTTATCATAAAAGAACGCCAGGCAGTCTGCATCATCCGCGTTATATCCGAGCACCTGCTCTATACCGTCTGTTATATAAATAATTTTATCACTCAAATAACAATTTGCATAGACAAACTGACTGCCAATCGGGTGAAAGTTACTGATAAGATCCCGCGCACGTTGATGCTCACCTTCAATCTGCACGGTTTTTAGCCGACGGTATTTAAGGTAACTTACGTTATCTTTAATCCAGTCCATTTACAATTACAATTTTGATCAGCACATTTTTTAAACATACACTTGAAAATAGTACTAATTGGCTGGTTTGAAAAACGGTTCATTAAAAATTGATTGATATAACCAAAACCGTTCTTATCACAAACTCTCAAGGACCTTTTGGTACACTTTTTCCATCTCTGTGTGAACGGCCCAGAAGCCCTGTGGCTCCTTGCCCTTCAGCCTGTCGTGAAGAATTCCGAGATGGGTATGCCATCCGGCTCCTACACTGATCAGGATAACCGGGTCATCTCCCAGGCGTACATGTGTCAGGATGAGCAATACCTTATTGTTCTTCCTGGGAACGAGTTCGAAGGTCACCTCCGATTCGTGTCCGGTTCCCTCACTCAAGGTATAACTGAGTTTTTTGCAGGGCTGCCATACGGTAACCCTCCCTTCAAAATAGGTCCCTTCCTGCATATGCTTATACTTCTCGGGATACGGATCATCCAATTCCGAGAGTTCATCATGTTTAAATCTGAACTCAACCTTCCCTCCCACCCGTGGCTCCACATCACCGGCCGAAAGCCATTTTGCCTTGAATTCTGACCGGGTCAAATACTCCCAGACCCGTTCGGGCGGACCCGGAAGGAGTCGTTCAAACTGTACTGTGCCCGGTTTCGGAAATATGCCGTGTCTGTTGTTCATTTTGTTGGTATTTGCGGAATATTTTATAGAGGCCACAAGGATTTCAAAACTCCAGGGGGTATTAAGGCGGTTACTCCATATTCAATGATCCGTAGTTCAGCTGCCAGGAGACACCAAACCTGTCGTTTACCCAGCCAAATTTTTTGCTGAAACCGTAATTTCCCAGCGGCATCGCAACTTCTCCGCCTTCACTCAGTTTTTCAAAGAGCTCAATCAGCTCTTCTTCTGTCTCACACTGTACAAACAGGGAGATTGACGGTGTAAAGGTGAACTGGTGACCAAAACTGTCGATCGCCATATAGGGTTTTCCATTGAGCGTAAACAGAGCGTGTTGAACCGTACCTTCAGCCTCCGGACCGCCCGGTCCGTCAGGTCCGTATATTGACATTCTTATGATTTCGGAGTCTTCGAACAGAGAAGTGTAAAACGTCATCGCCTCTTCAGCCTGTCCCTCAAACATCAGAAACGTGGTAATTTTGGAGTCCATATCTTGTGCTATTATCGGTTTGGAATAGAGTGTTGCAGCCAGCAGTCCAGCTGCTATTAACGAGAAGGTTTTCATAGTTAATCGATTAAGTTTCAGTACAAATCTCCCGGCATAGGGGCTTAGAGCACAGAGCCTTCATTGAGACCTGTAATCAGTGAATCGATTTATAATATATATGTAACCTTTTAGTTACGCAAATTAAACTATGCGCGTTGCCTAAGAAATGGAGTATGTAACCGGAGAAAGCTTTGGTGTTTCAACACCCTGCAGGATGTATATGCGGTAAACTTTAAAGGTATTGGATGGTCGCCACCTGTGTGCCGCGGTAGTTTCCGTGAGCGGGCAAATGGTTTCCGCCGGTAAGGAATTGAAGTGATACGTTCCCATTTTCCCCTGTTTCAACCTGAAGCGTGCTGTTCATTTTCCAGAGGTTTCCGCTGCTGTTCAGCAGTATACTGTCATCGCTCTCTGTGATAAAATCGGTTCCTTCCGGAATCCTGATCGTGAACTCTCCGTAGACTGCTTCTTCTCCCTCTTTTACCGTAATAAGATCATTGTTGTGAACCTGTGCAATCTGAGTTGCACTCACCACCTCTGCCCGCACCTGCATCACAGCTGTAGAGCTGCTCTGAGCAACAAGATCCTGTGCAAAAAGTGCGGCTATCGCCAGGACAAAAGTGAATATGTGTGTTTGTTTTCTCATGGTTTGCTCTCTAAAGCATCTGTTTCTAAAAGAAGATATTAGAATTTATTAATATTAAAAAATTCTAATTTTTATGATGGTGTGGCGTGGTCCCGAATTGTGGCCTTCATAGAGGCCTCAGCATCGTTTTTTACAACCATTAGACTTTTTCACACAGATTCAAAAATCCCGAAAGGGGGTTATACCCGGCTTTAATCCGTAAAGTTTTGCCTATAAAGTGCTCAATTGCAGGTAATGGGAGGAGAGCTTGAATGGCGGGTAAGATGTGCTTATCCGGCACCTGATACACCGGTGTAAATGACTATGCGGGTCCACCGTCCTGTGTTTGTTAGCAGGTATAAAAAAAGCCGGCCTGCATCTCTGCAAGACGGCTCATCTTTTTTTGAAAGATCTGTTACAGCAGCATCGCCAATGGGTTCTCAATCATGGATCGAAGCGTGTTCAGGAACTGGGCTGCCTTGGCTCCATCCACAATTCGGTGGTCACTGGAGAGGGTCATCTTCATCCTCTTTCCGGGTACAACTTCGCCATTTTTCACAACCGGTACGTCGCGAATGGCTCCGACTGCAAGGATACATGCATTTGGCGGATTGATAATTGCGGTAAACTCTTCAATGCCAAACATTCCGAGGTTACTGATGGTAAAGGTACTCCCCTCCATCTGCTCCGGCTGCAGCTTTCGGTCCCTGGCCAATCCTGCCAGCTCGCGGGTTTCGGTTGAAATCTGCTGAAGCGTCTTCTTGTCGGCATGATTGAGTACCGGCGTCATGAGCCCTTCATCAATCGCAACCGCAACGGCTACATTCACGTCACCGTGCTTCCGGATGGTATCGCCAAGCCACGAGGAATTGATTTCCGGATGTTTTCTGAGTGCCATGCCGCACGCTTTAACAACAATATCGTTGAAACTGATTTTGACATCACTGATCTCATTGAGGGCTGAACGCGCCTCCATTGCTCTCTCCATGTCAATATCAATCGTCTCATAGAAATGAGGATTGGAAAACTTGCTCTCTGACAGCCTGCGCGCAATCGCCTTCCTCATTTGAGAAACCTTGATATCCTCATCTTCGGCAGAGGCAAACGATGGCACTGCTGCAGCCGCTCCGGCAGCAGATGGCTTATACTCTTCAATGTCACGCTTTATGATCCGGCCTTCCGGACCCGATCCCTCTACCCTTGACAGGTCAATCCCTTTATCCTCTGCCATCTTTCGGGCAAGCGGTGAAGCTTTAACCCTTCCATCATCGGAAGTAGCCTCAGTTTTTGACTCCACTCCTTCCAGTACCGGGTCAAACTCTTTCTCTTCCTTCTTTTTCGGAGCATCCTCAGATTTACCCTTCTCCTCTTTACCTTCTGACGCAGTTGAACCGTCGCTATCGGCGTCTGCCAGAAGATCGTCAATATCCTCACCCTCTTCTCCTATAATCGCCATTATGCCGCCAAGCGGAACGGTCTCTCCTTCTCCAACCAGTATTTTAAGGACCGTTCCGGGATCAAAGGCCTCGACTTCCATGGTCGCTTTATCGGTTTCCACTTCCGCAATCACATCGCCCGATTCAATTTTATCCCCTTCTTTAACATTCCATTTGGCGATGACCCCTTCTTCCATGGTATCGCTGAGCTTGGGCATTTCTATTTTAACAGCCATAGTTTTTTAATCCTTGAGTAATTAAAAAGTAAAAATTGAGTTTGATATTTTCCTAACAGTAATAAGTGAACCGGCAAAAGGCAACTTTTAACTTCCTGCTGCCTCTTTCCTCCGGGTTACCCGGCATTCGGTTTGCCCGAAGCTTTCAGGGCCGGATGTCAGCCCCTCCGGTTCAGTATCCGTTTAGCTTCTATAGGTCACGGCATTCACAGCATCGATAATCTGCTTGGCATCCGGCAGCCATAGATCGAACAGCGGCTGAGAGAACGGAGCATTCACATCGGGCAGGGTAACCCTGCGAACCGGTGAGTCCAGATAGTCAAACGCCTCACGCTGAATCAGAAAACCGACCTCGGCTGCGAGTCCACCAAACGGATGAGCCTCATCGACAACTACACAGCGATTGGTCTTTTTGACCGATTTCAGAATCATCTCGATATCCAGTGGCTTGATGGTTCTGGGGTCAATGATCTCCATCTCTACCCCCTCTTTGGCCAGCTCTTGTGCAGCTTTTTTAGCGATATGGTACATCTTTCCGGTTGCAACAACAGTCACATCGTCGCCTTCACGCTTCACCTTGCCTTTTCCGATCGGAATGATATAATCCTCTTCATCCGAGACCTCGCCTTTCATGCCATACATCTGCTCAGACTCCATAAAGAGAACGGCATCATCGTTTCGGATGGCCGACTTCAACAGCCCCTTGGCATCATCCGGCTCAGACGGATAGATCACTGACAATCCCGGAAACTGTGCATACATAGAGTCGTACGCCACCGAATGGGTTGCCCCCAGCTGACCCGCAGAAGCATTGGGCCCTCTGAATACGATCGGTGTGTTCAGTTGCCCGCCCAGCATATATCGCGCCTTAGAAGCGTGATTGATGATCTGGTCGGCTGCCAGAACGGCAAAATTAAATGTCATAAACTCCACAATGGGGCGCAAACCGTTCATCGCAGCACCCACGCCGATCCCGGCAAAACCCAGTTCCGATATCGGTGTATCGATCACCCGCTTGAAACCGTATTTGTCGAGCAGGCCCTCGGTTACTTTATAAGCACCGTTGTACTCTGCCACCTCTTCACCCATAATGAACACCCGTTCATCACGGCCCATTTCCTCATCAATTGCTTCACGAATTGCTTCTCTAAATTGTAATACAGCCATTTTCTATAATGTCTTATTGTTAAATTTGTATGTTGCCGTTCTGCTTATTTTCTCCAGTCGTCCCGGTCGTGGAAGTAGGGTGTGTCTGCAAACATATCCTCCCACAGCGCCTCATCGGCAGGAAAGTCTGAGTTGTCGGCAAACTCTACGGCCTCCAGCACTTCATCTTCAATCTTCTGTTCGATCTCCTCAATCTCTTTTTTCTTGACGATCTTTTCATCAAGCAGATAGGTTTTCATCCGTTCTATCGGATCCACCTTTTGATACTCTTTCAGTTCCTCTTTGGTACGATATTTTTGAGGATCTGACATGGAGTGTCCGCGATACCTGTAGGTTCTGATCTCAACGAACCACGGCATATTGTCTTCGCGCACTTCATCGGCAATCTTCTTCATATTTTCATAGACGGTCAGGGCGTCCATGCCGTTAAACACGGCACTTTTCATACCGTAACCTTTGGCCCGCTCGTGAATTTCATTTACGGTATGGCGCCGGGCTGCAGTACCCATCGAGTAGCCGTTATTTTCAACCACATAGATGCACGGCAGCTTCCAGAGCTGACTCATATTCAGGGTTTCATGAAGCGCCCCCTGGTCTACGGCACCATCCCCAAAGAATGTCGTGGCGATACGTCCGTTCTCCTGGTACTTATTGGCAAACGCCAGGCCACCCCCAATCGGGATGTGTCCGCCAACTATGCCGTAACCGCCCCAGAAGTGCTGCTCTACATTGGCAAAGTGCATCGAGCCTCCTTTCCCTTTCGAGCATCCGGTCGCTTTTCCGAAAAGCTCAGCCATCCCCTCTTTGGCTGAAATACCTCGGACAAGTCCCCATCCGTGGTCGCGATAAGCAGTTATAATATCATCGTCATCATTCAGGGCAAACACCGTTCCCGTTGACACGGCTTCCTGGCCGATATAGAGATGCAGAAAACCTCCGAATTTCCCTTTTTGATACATCTGCATGGCGCGCTCTTCAAAACGGCGCTGCAGCTGCATCTGTCTGAACATCTCAATGACATCATCATCCGAAAGGCCCAGGTCCTTATGCGATTTATCTGTTGGTTCGGGTAGGTCTACCGATTTTTCAATTTGTCCGTTGCTGCCTTTGTTCGTCCCAATGGGGGCAAAAAAGGCTTCAGTCTGCTTATTCTTCGCCATACTTACGGTTAATGGTGTTTAACAATTTCAAATTTAGTGCTTGAATATACCCAATAATTAAGAAGTTTACATGAAACGGGAGGTGTCAGGGCCCTTCCGAGAGCCATTCATCCACGGTTTCAAGTGCTTCATCAATTTTTTCAGGGAAACGGCCCCCTGCAGTTGCAAGGTTGGGCTGGCCGCCACCGCCGCCGCCAACGATTTTGCCCAGCCGGGATACCAGCGAACCGGCTTTATATCCATCCTGAACCAAATCATCTGTGACAGCAGCCATTAAATAGACTTTTCCGGCATCCTCATCTTCCGATGCCAGTACTATGATACTCTTGGTCCTGGTCTTCTCCAGGGCATCATAACCCAGCTGTTTGAGGGTATTCATATCGCCACCGGGAATCTTGCCACGAAAGACGCGAATACCCGATACCCCGGTTTCATTTTGCAGAATCGCCTCCAGGCTGTCGCCCGCCTGGCTCTGCTGCAATCGCTTCAGTTCTTTTTCCAGCTCCCTGTTTTTTTCGATCAGCCCTTCAACTGTCTGAACCAGCTCTTTTTGACTTCCCAGAACTGTCTGCACCTGCTGCAACAGGCTCTTCTCAGACCTGAGCAGTTCATCGGCCGCATATCCTGCAACCGCTTCAACCCGGCGGATGCCGGCAGCTACAGACGATTCATCGGTGAACCTGAAGTATCCGATGTTACCCGTTGCCTGGACGTGTGTCCCTCCGCAGAGTTCAACCGAAAAATCCTGATCGAAGGTAATGACGCGAACATATTCGCCATACTTTTCTCCAAAGAGCATCATGGCTCCCCGCTCGCGGGCCTCATCAATGGGTACATTTCGTTCCTCAAGAAGCGGAATATTCTCCTGTATCTTCTGATTGACACGCTTTTCAATCCGGTCTAGCTCATCACGGGTTACAGCTTCAAAATGTGAAAAGTCAAACCGAAGCCGTGAAGGTTCTACAAGTGATCCTTTCTGTGCCACGTGATCCCCCAGCACTTCACGAAGCGCGGCGTGCATCAGGTGAGTCGCCGAATGGTGTTTTTCAATCTCATTTCTGCGGGTCGCATCAATTTCAGCCGTCCACTCTCCGGAAGCATCATCTGGCAGCCGGTCTACAATATGAATATTGCCTTCATCCGACTTGTGCACATCGATAACACGCAGCTTTTCATCGCCTTTCATGATTAAACCGGTATCGGCTACCTGTCCGCCCGATTCGGCATAAAAGGGTGTCTGCTGGAGCATCAGCAGGTTCTGATCACCGCGCTTTGCATACGCCAAAATGCGCGTTTCGGTCCGGTTATGGTCATATCCGGCAAACTGTGACTCCCCTTCGCTGACAGTCACCCACTCCACACCGCCCTGGCCGGAATCGGTAAACTTGCCGGCTGCACGGGCGCGCTCTTTCTGCTGTTTCATCAACTCGTCAAAACGTGCTGTGTCTACCGTTACGCCGTTTTCGCGCGCCATGAGTTCAGTCAGGTCGATCGGAAACCCGTAGGTATCATGCAGTTTAAAAGCGTCGTCACCCGAGAGTTGATCACTTCCTTCAATCATTGAATGAAAGAGTTCAATTCCCTGGCCCAATGTCTTAATAAAGCTCTTCTCTTCGGCCTGAATCACATTCTGTACATACTCAATCTGTGAGCTCAGTACGGGAAATACATCCTCAAACTGTTTGGCCAGCACAGGTACCAGCCTGCTCATAAACGGCTGCTTGAAACCGAGCCGGTCCCAGCCGTACCGAACAGCTCTTCGCAGGATGCGGCGAATAACAAATCCTCTGCCTTCGTTGGATGGGGATGCGCCATCGGCAATCGAAAAACTGACGGCCCGGATATGATCGGAAATCACACGCATGGCAATATCCTCTTCCTCATTATCCCCGTACTGTTTGCCGGCCAGCTCCGCAATCTCGCGAATAATAGGCTGAAACACATCGGTATCATAGTTCGAGGTTTTCTCCTGCAGAACGGCACAGATCCGTTCAAAACCCATTCCTGTGTCGACATGCTGAGCAGGCAGTTTGACCAGCGAGCCATCAGGCTGTCGATTAAACTGAATAAAGACAAGATTCCAGATCTCCATCACCTCTGGATGGTCCATGTTCACCAGTTCAGCACCCGGTTTTTTACGGCGATCTTCATCACTTCTCAAGTCGACATGAACTTCGGAGCAGGGTCCACACGGGCCGGTATCGCCCATCTCCCAAAAATTATCCTTTTTATCAAACTTCAATACATGAGACGGATCAATGGAGGTCTTTTTCACCCAGAGGTCGGCCGACTCATCATCTGCCGGAAGCCCGTCAGAATCATCCCCTTCAAAAACGGTGGCATAGAGCCGGTCAGGGTCCAGTCCCCACTGATCAACCAGCAGTTCCCATGCCCACTCGATCGCCTCCTCCTTGAAATAGTCGCCAAACGACCAGTTGCCCAGCATCTCAAAAAGCGTATGGTGGTAGGTGTCGTGCCCAACCTCTTCCAGGTCGTTATGCTTACCGCTTACACGGATACATCGCTGGGTGTCGGCCGCACGCTTCCAAAGCCTCCCGCCCTCTTTGAGGCCATCCTGTTCGCCCAGAAATACCGGCTTAAACTGGTTCATGCCGGCATTGGTAAACAACAGGGATGGGTCGTTTTGGGGAACCACCGGGGCACTCTCGACGATGAGGTGTTCCTTCTCCTTAAAAAATTCCAAAAACTCCTGCCGGATCTGAGCCGCCGTTTTCAAAGACATAAAATATTTAAATGTTTAATAACCACTTTTTCATTAAGCTTCATAAAATAGCAAATTTTAGTGATAACCTCATTTCGAACTTTTACTTTTTGCCACTGGGTTGCTCTTTTGAGGGACTGCAGTGAAACCTTTTACAACTGAACCCATATTTTATGAAAACGACCATCAACTATTTTCTCAGGGGACTCCTTTTCATCTTTCCCCTCTTCGCCACCTTTTATGTGATCATGATCCTGATTAACTGGCTGGATGACGCCGTTCATCCGGTTCTGTTTGGCTGGCTTCCCTTTCAGATTCCGGGACTCGGCCTGCTCACCTCATTTCTGCTTATAGCACTGCTGGGATTTGCCATTTCAACCGCCCTTACCAGGCCTGTGGTCAACTATTTTGAAAACCTGCTGGCAAAGATCCCATTCATCAAAATTATCTACACGGCATTCAAGGATTTTACCGCTGCTTTTGTTGGCGACAAAAAGCGGTTTAACAAACCTGTGCTGGTAACTCTTGTGGATGGAGTGGACCGGATCGGATTTATCACAGAAAAAGATCTATCGATTCTGAACATTGAGAACAGGATTGCTGTTTACTGTCCACACTCATACAACTTTTCCGGCAATCTCTTTCTGGTGGACCCCGAACGGGTGCGGATTTTAAAAATTCACCCCTCTGAAGCCATGAAGTTTGCAGTCAGCGCCGGAGTTACACAAATTGAAGCCCTGAAAGGAAAAGAATAAATCGATGCCGCATCAAATGTTCAGCAGCCAGGAGCTGCAGGAAATCCGAAAAAACTTTCCGCATACGGAAACCGGGCACATCTACCTGAATCATGCAGCCATCTCACCCATTTCGGCCGCTGTGAGGCGCTCTGTTGACCGTTTTCTGGATGACCGGCAGACCGGTGCCATTGACAACATTGAGCTGGGAATGTCTATCGTAACGGCAACACGTGAAATGATTGCGGGATATATCGGGGCTCCGTCGCCCGGCTCCATCACTTTTACGGCCAACACATCTGAAGGCATTACGGCAGTGGCTGAAGGCATCAATTGGCAAGAGGGCGATGAAGTGATCCTCAATACCATGGAGTTTCCGGCCAATGTACAGCCCTTTCGGTCTGCCATGAAACACGGAATCAAAATTCGGTATATCGATGCCACAGAAGGCGTGCTCACACCGGATATGATTCGCAATGCAATTAGCCCAAAGACCCGGATGGTCTCGTTAAGTGCCGTACAATACCTGACGGGATACCGGGCCAGACTGAAAGAGATCGGTTCGATCTGCCGGGAACACGACATTCTGTTTACCGTTGACGGCATACAGAGCCTGGGAGCGTTTCAAATCGATGTAGAAGAGTGTCAAATCGATGCCCTGGCAACCGGCGGACACAAGTGGCTGATGAGCCCGATGGGAACCGGCTTTCTCTATCTCTCTGATCGTATATCGCAACAGATGACACCCTACAAAACCGGCTGGCTTTCGGTTCGGGAACCGTGGCATCTTTCCGAATTTGAGCAGGAATGGCAGCCCCTTTCGCAGCATCTTGAGATCGGCACACCCAACATACTTGGAATCGCCGGAATGCACGGCTCGCTCGAAGCACTTTATGAAACAGGACATGACCGAATCACATCCCACATCCTCGGACTAAATACACTGATACAGGAGAAACTCAACAGATATAGCGGCGTTGCCCGGCTGAGCCCGGAAAATCCCGAAACGAGCAGCGGTATTGTCACCTTCCGGATAGCGGGAGTTGAAAAGAGTGACGCTCTTGTAGATTCCTTGAAAAAACAGAATATTACCCTATCGGCACGCGAAGGGAGTATCCGGATTGCACCACACTATTACAATTCACCAGAAGAGATAGAGACTGCCATAGATGCAATATTTAAATCAGTTTAAAGAGATCGGCTTAGACATCCTTGACCTGTTGGCTAAAACAGGTAAAAAAATTGGGGATGATGAAATACTGACCCACGGGGCAGCCATTGCATTCTATACCATCTTCTCGGTAACCCCGCTCTTTATTCTGGTTGTCTTTCTGGGAAGTATCTTTTTGAGTGAAGATGTAATCACGGCCCAGGTTACGGAATACCTTGGCGATTATCTTGACCAGGATGTACTTAACAACCTCATAGACAATATTGCCGGCAGGACGGATCAGCACGGTGGCGGACTGATCACCTCCGTCGTTGCATCCGGGGCTGTAATTTTTGGTGCAACAACCGTCATCAGCCAGTTAAAGGCTACACTGAATAAAATCTGGAATGTAGCCGAGGTTAAAATTAATTCAGTCTGGAACTTTCTGTTGAATCGCCTTCTCGCATTCGGCATGATCATCCTGTTCAGCCTGCTGCTGCTCACATCGCTTTTGGCGGAGGTTGTGATTGCCGTGATTGCCGGCTTCTTCACCGAATGGTTCCCGGATGTACCGTTAGACATCTACCAGTTTGTTGTACAGATGGTTACCATCGTTTTTGCAGTCAGCTTTTTTACACTCATATTCAAAATCCTGCCTGACGTCCATGCACGATGGGTCGATATACTGATCGGCGCCTGTGTAACCACGATTCTCTTCCTGATCGGAAAATATCTGATCGGGCTCTTCTTCTCTGCCACAGGAATTGAGGCAGCATACCGCGCAGCCGGATCACTCGTGGTCTTTATCATCTGGGTCTACTACAATATTCTCACCATACTGGTCGGAGCCGTTTTCACCCAGGTCTATACACAAAAATTCGGCGGACAGATCCTCCCCTATAAATTTGTATCGCTCAAAGGCTTTACCCCTAAAAGCAACTGATTGCTACAATATCAAGGGAACCATTAGACAAATTTTTTTACTGAAGTTCGAAACTTTTTCTCTATTTTGATTTCAAATAAATCAATTGTTCGTACTTCTATTATTTAGTTCTCATAAATGAATTCTCAAACTGCCCGTAAAAGGCAGCTGCCCGAAATAGATTCCATGGAAGGGAAAATACACCTTCTTCGCACCTTGGATATTCGCGAATCAGATATTTCAGGCCCTGTCACATCCCTTTTTTTCCATGAACTGGAACACGTGCCCAAAGGGACCGAACGGTTCAGGGACACATTAGCCGGCTCCCTCTTGTTCATCAGCTGGACATTTCTTCGGCCGCTGCTTTACCTGCTGTATCGTGGCAACGGCCAGTCACAGGTCTATCAGACAACCACAATTCATGGCTTCAAAGGGGGAGTCTACACGATCCGAAGATATGATACCGGCACTAATAATCCTTCCGGCTTTGAACGGTTCATGTTGAAAAGCGGACTCTATAAATTGCCTATGTCCGTCCCGCTCATGAAAGGCCAGATCACACTGTATGGCCCCGAACCCCTGGATTCCAATTTTTCAATGGAACTCGTTGACCGATATACCGATTTTTACAAGCGTTATTCGGTATATCCCGGATACTTCTCTCCGGCATCATTTAAACGTTCTGATGACCCCGGAAAGGTTCTCCAGGCCGAGCTGAACCGTATTTCACGAGATACCGGCAAACGGAACGGGTAGCCAGCTCAGTAGACCTCTTCGAATGTTCGAACCGACGGCTTGATATACTTTTTCAGATCATCACGCGGTATCTCATTGATATCTTCGGGGAGCTCCTTGCGAATATCGAAATACCCGGTCAGCCCCCTTTGAAGCAACTCACGATAAATTCCGGATTCCATTCCTTTTAGTCCGCAGATATAGATCAGGGTATTCTCCTGTTTCAAAATAGGAAGCAGCAGCTCCTCTTCGTCCTCAATCTTGTTTTGGACATAATGCTTGGAGCCATCACCCCTTCTCGCTTCCCTGGAGATACTTTTCAGATAGTGAAAATTGGAGTGCTCGTGCGCCATTTTCTCGAAAAAGTCTGAATAGAGCAGGTCGGTGCGATAGGGACAGCCAAACACCAGAGTGCATTCATTCTGATAATCACCTTTTTCAAATAGCTCCATGATCATGCCCCTGAAAGGAGCGATACCGGTGCCCGTGGCAAAAAAGATATAGTTGAACTCTTTCGCATTTTCCGGCATCAAAAATCGTTTACCGCTCGGACCGGTCATCATCACTTTATCACCCGGCTGAAGGTCGGCAAGATAGTTCGATGCAATACCCGTATAGAGTTTATTGTTAAACTCCTCAATAGTACGTTTAACGGTGGTTGAAATCAGGTTGGACTTGCCATTTTCACCGGCCGATGGTGACGAGACCGAATAGAGCCGAAGCTTATGTGGACGGCCTTTTTCATTTTGACCGGGCGGCAGTATACCGATCGACTGACCTACCATAACCCTTCCTTCCAGCTCCGTACCTGAAACATCAAAGGTAATATGCCTGACAAAATTTGGGCTCGATTCTCGTGTGATGATATAATTTTCAACAACGGTTACTTCAACCGGATTTTTTGGTGAATAGATATTCAGTTCTACTTCGGGTAATTTGATTTCTGCCATGAATAGGTTTACTTCGCGTGCGATGTTATGGTTAATTTTCAATTAATTTTAACTACAGGGGGAACTGAATCATTTCATCAAACAGCTCACCCTCCTCCATGTAGTGAGAAGACATAAATATAAGGGTATTTTTTGATTTTGCAGTCTTCAGCAGATCCATAACCACACCCCGTGTTTCACTGTCAAGTCCGCGAAGCGGCTCATCCATAATCAGGATTTCCGGATCAATAATCAGAGCTGCCGCTATTTGTGTCTTCTTTTTCATGCCGGTAGAGAATGTGCCGATCTGTTCATCCCGATCGTCAAGAGACAGTGACTCGAAGATCTGCTCTATACGCAAGGGTGAGTTTTCATCCCATTTTTTTCGGGATCGCAATATCCACTGCAGAAGTTCAGATGCCGTAAGATGTTGCGGCAGGCTCTCCTCATCGTGAACCAGCCCAACAGTTTGTAAATACTCTGACGGATATTGATGAATATCCACCCCATCGGCCAGTACCTGACCCTCGGTCGGAAAAGAGTTCACTGATAAAATTCTCAGAAATGTGGTTTTACCCGATCCGTTCGGACCTGTGATCCCTACGGCACTCCCCCGGGAAAACGTTTTGGAGAACGTTGTAAAGATCGGCCTGCCCGGTCTGTACTGTTTCGAAAGATTTTTTATTTCAATCATATCAGTGAATGCTTTTTTTCAACTGCAATGTTCCCAGCATCGATACGAATGATGCAGAGGCCAGATAAATTATGACAACAAAAAACTGCTCCTGCCATCCCGGAATGCCAAACAGAAAGAGTTGCAGGTTCATGCTGACAACCAGCGGCAACAGCCAACGTACCTGCATCCAGATTCTGATAAAAAACCAGTATATCACACTTCCCTGCCATCGAAGCAGCCAGGATGGAGCCATCTCCTGCTGCAGGGTCATAAGAATAAACAGATGGTGTGCAACCGCAAACAGGGCCCAGATACCTGTCATAAATAGCTCATCCGGATTTTGGTAGGCTATGAGCCAGACAAACAGGTGGCCTGCAGCCACTGCCCGGCCGGCGGGTACCTTTCGGTCAATCTGCTGAAGGAACTGCCATACACCGGCACGCCAGGGTGAAGGGACCCACCAAAGCTGCTCCACCTCCCTGCGGGCAGTAATGCTGTCTGCGTCAAGGTCGACTCCGAAAAATTCACCAAAAAAGCTATTTGTCTGATAGTAATTTCTTTCCGTATCCCGGCTGCTGAAAAAGTAATAGCGTACACCGCCGGCAAACAGTAACAGTCCGGCAGCAAGCTCTGCATAAATCCCGAAACCCTGCTCCAGCAGGGAAGCCGTTACCACCCATGCCATGCCCGTAAACGTAATCAAAAGTGTATTCAGAAGGCTGGGGATGGCACCGGGATCGAGCGGGTATTTAAAATATTCAGCAATCCTGCCGCGCAGTTCCCGTCCCCGCTCAGACTCCTGCCAGAACTGCGACTGGGCACCTGATTTTGAATATCTGTAGAGGGCCATCAGATTCAGTCCGCTAATAAAGAGTACCCCGTAAAAAGTATAGAGCAGCTTCTGTAATAGATTCTCCCGGGGTTGAGAACTGTCAAACAGCATCAGCACCCCTACAAAGAGAAGAAGGCTGAAATAGAGAGGGGCAGTCTTTCCAAACTGATAAAAAAGCAGGTCTCGTCCGCGTACATTCCCCAGCTGCAGAAGCTTTGCACGTTTATCAGGAAACAGAATGTACGGGGTCACAAAGGCGATAAACCCTGACACGCCAAGCAGCAGGTAGCGCAGGTTGACAAGCCTGCTCTCAAACGGCATGTCATATACCCACACCCCGGCCATAACAGCAACAACTGTATAAAGAAACAGGTTTAATATGATGCGCTTCTTATGTGTCGGTACCGGCATCCGGGTTTGAATTCATTCAAAATCGATGCTGAATATAACGGAATTCAAACCTTTAATCGACTATCCGATGATCTCCTTCAGGTCGGGCATGGTTACCGGCTTGATCAGGTACGCCTCATAACCGGTCTGCTCGGCACGCTCGCGATATGCCGAATCTGTATTTCCGGTGACATAGACCACTTTGATTTGTCCCGATCGCTCCAAAATCTGCCGGGTTGCATCGATACCGTCCATGGGTCCGTTCAGCCTGATATCCATCAGGATAACATCCGGCTGTTCCCTGGATGCCAATTCAATCGCCTCTTCCCCTGTCGTTACACAAGCAATGACCTGATACCCCAGCTTTTCCACCATTTTTTCAGTGGTCAAAGATATAATCAGGTCGTCTTCCACGATCAACACTCGTTTCAAGAATACTCCTATTAAATTAATAATTACTCGATAGCTATGAGAACTATGAATAAGAGTGTTGAAAACCCGAATCGTTACAAAAAACTTTAAAAAGTTTTTTTAAAAATCTATCAGACTGTCTTTTATGATCTTATCAACCTTCAAAATACGGCCGTCGATCATATCTCCGATCACGATCCAGCCGCCAAACGGCACATCCTGTGCGGGAACCCGGATCTCCCACCCTGACCTCAGCTCCAATCGCCCCTCATCTTCATTTTCAAACGGTATAATCGATTTGCTGTCAGGAAGTTGCAGGCTGTCAGCTTCAATGGTATGATGCCAGGTTGCATCGGCCTCTTCCCAGACGATGGTCTGACCCGAAATCGTCTCAACAATTTCCTCTGCCCTGTAATTGGGCCGTGCAGGTATATAGGGAGAGTCATACCAGTTTCCCCAAATCCGGTTGATCCCGTTGCCATCGGCAACAACCGTGATGGTTGAGCCATAGACAACTATTCCGTTGATCTTCTGGCCGGCAAATACAAATTTCCACTCAATATCGCGGCTGTCGATATTGGGCCCCTCACACACAATGCATCCTTTCAGGGGTTCCATCTCCTTCAATTCAAGCTGGCCGGCTGATGAAATTCCGGTATAGTCCTGATTCTCGACCAGGGTTTTCCGGGCCAGATCCAGCAAGGTGTCCGGGCGTGTCAGTTCTACCCTGACAGTCTCCCGGTCCAGACAGGGACTTGCCCGGCCTTCAAAAAGCACCGTGCTGAAACCGGTCAGCCCATACTCATTGAGTGTTGAACAGATATTCGGGTTCTTCTCCTGAAATGCCTCATTGAGCTCAAGAAGCTCCTCCATTGACAGTTTATCAATCCCGGTCGGATAAATAAACGGATCTTCCAGGTTAAACTCGTCACACCCGGTAAATATCAGCAGAGCAACTAAAGTGATATTGCAAATGTACTTTGCCATAGTCTATGATGAATTACTTAAATCAAGTATATGTAAGCTCAAAAAATCTTCCAACTTAGAATTTCCCAATAGTTCGGCATTCAAACCGATGCAATTTTTTGATTCTCGTTTTGTATATTTAAAAGACGCTAAAAAAGCGGTTTCATACACTAACTAAAAAATAAACCATCAAGCATGAAATTTTACGTTTGTATAAAGCAGGTACCCGATGTAAATGCTCCGTTGCAGATTAAAGACGGCAAATTAATTCAAGACGCAGATCGCAATATATTGAACGCATACGACGCTTCGGCTGTCGAAGAAGCCCTGGTGCTTTCTGAAAAGCATGGCGGTGAAGTTGAAGTGGTGCTGGTAGGCCCAGACAAAGCCAAAGAGACACTTCGAAAAGCCCTGGCCATGGGGGCCGATAAAGGGACGCACATCATAACCAATGGCGATGAAAACTATGACTCATATGCCTATGCCAGGATTTTAGCCAAATTTTTTGATGACAAGGAGTACGATTTTATCTCCTGCGGCAAGCAGAGTCAGGATACCGATGCCGGCCTGACCGGTTCCATGCTGGCTGAGCTGCTCGGCCTCCCATACGCAACCAATGCCGTCGGGCTTGAAGCCGAAGGGAGTGCACTGATCGTGAAGCGTCAGGGCGATACCGGGCAGGAGATGATTGAAGTGCCCTCTCCCGGACTGGTTACCTGTTCCAATGACATGAACGATCCCCGTATTCCGAGCCTGAAGGGAATTATGCAGTCCAAGCGAAAGCCTGTCGATACCATTGCACTGTCTGACCTTGGAGCTGATGTTTCGGCCGATGACGTGAAAACCAATGTTCTCGGATATGAAGAGAAACCGGAGCGTGAAGCCGGCAAAAAGTACGAAGGAGAACCGGAAGAGATCGCACGTGAAGTGGCTCAGCTTCTTGACACCGCAGAAAACGTTATTTAATTAAATCAGAAATTATCATCTATGAGTACTCTACTAACTTACATCTCAGTAAACGACGGGAAAATCAAGCGGTCATCACTGGAAGTGTTGTCGCGCTGTAATGAACTTGCCGCAAAGAACGGACTGACCTCCGCCGCCCTGGTGGTCGATGCCAATGCCGATTCTGTTACCGATGAACTGAAAAAGTATGGGCCGGATGCCATCTACACCATTACCAATCCGATTTTCAAAAACCACCTGAACACACCGCTTCTCAAGGCTCTTTCAGTGGCTGTTGATCATATCCAGCCGCAGCTTGTTGCCTTTGCATCGACTGAAGGGTCAAAAGACATCCTGGGGGCACTTGCCGCAAATAAAAAAGCCGCTGCACTCAGCGATATGTCCGAATTTGATTTAGATGGCGATCGCGTGAAGGGCAAGCGACCGGTTATGGCTTCCAAGATTATTTCATCCGTTGAAGCAACCGGTTCACCGGTGATCATCTCCGTTCGGTCGGGATCCTACGATTTGGCCGAAAAAGAGAGCAGCGCTTCGGTTGAAGCCATCGATTTTAGTTTCAGCGATGATGAACTCAAATCCACGCTGAAAGAGATCATCAGCTCCTCTTCCGATCGCATCGACCTCTCTGAGGCTGAAGTGGTGATCGCTGCCGGACGCGGGGTTAAAGATGAAGAGGGCCGCAACCTGATCTCCGAACTCGCATCCCTGCTCAATGCCGGAGTCGGTGCTTCACGTGCACTCACTGAAGCAGGCGACTACGACCCGAGCCTTCAAATCGGTCAGACCGGAAAAGTGGTCTCTCCGCAGCTCTATATTGGCGTTGCAATTTCAGGGGCAATTCAGCACGTAGCCGGTATGGCAAACAGCAAAGTGATTGTTGCCATCAACAAAGATCCTGACGCTCCAATCTTTGATATTGCCGACTACGGCCTGGTAGGAGACCTCTACAAGATTCTCCCTCCTTTCATTGAAGAGATCAAAAAAATCAAAAATAATTAAGATTTGAGAACCGAGCCCTGATCGTCAGGCTTCAACGCCTGCCCGGGGCTCTCAAATCGCTATACAAGACAAATCTGCTATGGACGAAAAATTTGATTGTATCATCGTAGGGGCCGGTGTTGCGGGACTTGCTGCAGCGATGACGCTGGCAAAAAACAATATGAAATTCCTTCTGATTGAGAAGGGTGAATTTCCGGGTGCCAAGAACGTATCGGGCGGAGTGCTCTGGGGCAGTGACCTGGCCAGGCTCGTTCCCAACTACTGGGAAGAGGAGGATGCCGGCTGGGACCGGTTCATCAACCACCGCCGCCTCACCTTTATGGATGAAGAGTCATCATTTTCGGTCGATTTCAAATCCTCTCACTTTAATGAGCCGCCCTACACCGGTGTGGTCGTTCTGCGATCCAAATTTGATAAATGGCTGGCCGGAAAAGTTGAAGAGGCGATCGCCGAGAGCGACTACGCAATGGATTCGTTCGTGGCACCGAATATCCTTGTCGAAGAGATTCTTGAAGAGGATGGAAAAGTAGTCGGAATCCGAACCGGTGAAGATAAGTTTTATGCCGATTCCGTGATCCTGGCAGAAGGCGTGAACAACCTGCTGACCCGCCAGGTCGGACTCCAGGACAAGTATGTCCCAGCCGACCACATGCTAACCGGTGTTAAAGAGATTATCCGATTCGACCAGGAGGTGCTTGAAAACCGTTTTCAGCTTCACGGCAAAAGCGGCATGAGCAATGAGTTTGTCGGATATGGCACCAATAGCATCGAAGGAGGCGGTTTTCTCTACACCAATAAAGATACCATCTCCATCGGATTGGTCCTCGGCCTGAAAGACCTTCGTGAAAAAGAGCAGAAACCGTACGATGTCCTCAACCACTTTAAGAAGCATCCCGCGGTAGCCGATATGATACAGGGCGGTGAAGTGGTCGAATACTCGGCCCATATCGTCTCATCGGGCGACAAGCGCGTCATGCCTGAAAAATTATATAAAGCTGGACTCGTTGTATGTGGTGAGGCCGCCAATCTGCTGATGAATGCAGGGAAAGCGATTCAGGGCATGGATTACGCCATGCGATCCGGTATTCTGGCTGCAGAAGCCATTAAAAATGCCAAACAGTCAGGCGATTACGGTGAGGCAGCCATGAAAAAATACCAGGACACCCTGGAAGACAGCTATGTCATGAAAGACATCAACAATTTTCAGGATGCCGTACATATGCTGCACGACCCCTTTATGACCCAGAAAATGCCAAACCTGATCTGTGATTTCGGGCGAAACTTCTTCAGCATTAAAAATGAGCCAACGAAGAAGGCCCGGCAGATGTTCAGTGAATCCGTCAAGCGACACGCATCCTATTGGGACCTCATTAAAGTGGGGGCCAAAGGGGCCAAATCACTCTAATCAAAAAGATTCATATAAACGGTTTAACCATCATTACAGATAGATTATGAAACTTTTAACACTACCCGAACGACTTGGGCTTGTCAGCTACCGGAATCAGGCCAAATCAGAGATCAAACCCCACATCAAGGTAGACACGGACATCTGTAACTCCACCTGTCCGCATCAGTGTACAACCTATGTCTGCCCGGCCAACTGCTACACCAAAGATGAAAATGGAAAGGTGCACTTTCAGGTGGAAGACTGTATCGAGTGCGGTACGTGCATGTACGCTTGTGATCAGGGAGCGGTAAGCTGGGAGTTTCCCGATCCCGAAATTGGGCGGGGCGTAACCTGGAATTTCGGTTAATGACCGATTTCTGATACGATCATTCAGCAAAAAAAAATGCTCCCCGTTGAAAGGGAGCATTTTTATTGGAGTTCTTTTTCAGTTCACGTTATTTATATGCACTGGAGGCCGGGGTCAGGGAGATCTCAATATCTGCCCCCTCTTCCGTCACCTCAACAGTCTCAGTGCCTTCACTGTATCCATCCGCAAATGCAGTCACCGAATATTGTCCCGGCTCCACATTCCGAAATTCGAACTGACCGTTCTCATTGGTAATTGCAGTATCTCCTGTGTCGTTGAGCACTACATCGGCATTGGGTATGCCATCTCCAGTCGTTTCATCGACAACGGTTCCTGTAATCGATGTTCTCACCATTTCTGCTTCTGCTGATGTTGCAGGCCCTTCCTGTGCTACGGCAAATACTACTCCGGCACAGAGAACCATGACACCTAAAAGCATCATTTCTATCTTCATTGTTAACCTCTCTTATTTATTATTGATTAACCATAATTGGAGAGACAATCTGTACTCATCTCTCAATCCATCTTACCCAAACAAATCCTGAAGGTTCCAATTTTTTACCGATGATTCGGCAGCACAAAAAAAAAGCTCTCAATCCGAAGAGTGAGAGCTTTTTCAGGCTGCTGCTGTGCAGTTTTGTCAAATGGCAAGTTCCAATCTGGTTCCGCCATTAACAATTTCAACACTCTTTTCAACGGTACCGTGTCCGTCGGTTTGTATCGTCACTGTATGTGTTCCAACACTCACCTCACGCAGGACAAACGTACCCTCTTCATTGGTTGTGGCAGATTTGTCATCGGCCGAAAAGATAACCTGTGCATTGGCTATACGCTCATAGCTCTCTGCATCATACACAACCCCGGCTACATTTGTAATTTCATCTGATGTAAGGCTGCTGGGTGAAGCACACGCCATTCCGACAAATGCCAGTACTGTAATGAGTAACGCTATTTTCTTATTAAACATAGTATACGATGGTTGATTTTAAGGTCTGTTATGAATGTCTGTAATACTCATAAAGCGAATTGAACGAATATTGTTCCATTTTATTGCAAAATTTTCAAATCTGCTGACATCCGGCAACTCTAATCAAGCCAACCTATTTCCGAAAAATCTCACATCATTACACTTCGTCAGAACGGCTCAGTCAGGAGAAGAAAAATCAACTTTTCACAAATGAATTCAGCCCAAAAATCGTTACCTTTGGAAGCGGTACCAAAAAAATTAAATGACTATTATAAAATGACTCTAGACGCACTTGAAAATACTACGTCCCTCTCATTCGATCTGACTGAAGATCAGACCATGATTCGCGACTCCGTTCGTGATTTTGCCAACCGACACATTGCACCCGGTGTTATTGAACGCGACTCCGGCAAAGCGTTTCCCCATGATATTGTTAAGATGCTGGCCGATCAGGGCTTGCTCGGAATCTATCACGAAGAGAAGTACGGCGGAGCCGGTTTTGACACCGTCAGCTTCTGCCTGGCCATTGAAGAGATCGCCCGCTGGGATGCATCCCTGGCACTTACGGTTGCTTCACACACCTCTTTGGGCAGCGGACACATCGCACTTGCCGGCAATGATGCCCAGAAGAAGAAATTTCTCACACCTCTTGCACAAGGTGAAAAGCTGGGTGCCTGGTGCCTGACCGAACCCGGATCGGGTAGTGACTCTTCCGATATGAAGACTGTAGCAGTAAAAGAGGGCAATGAGTGGGTCATCAACGGCACTAAAACGTTTATCACCCAGGCCACCGTGGGCGACACCTATGTCGTGCTTGCCAAAACGGATCCCACGAAGGGAACCAAAGGGATCAGCGCTTTTGTCGTCGAGCGAGACATGGACGGCGTCAAGCCCGGTGAACCGATGCACAAGCTCGGAATGAACTCATCCGACACTGCAGAAGTGGTCCTTGAAAACGTCAGGGTACCCGAAGAGAACCTGCTCGGCGAGCTGGGCCGTGGATTCATCGATACGATGAAAGTACTCGATGGCGGACGAATTGGAATCGGCGCCCTCTCTGTGGGTATTGCACGCGGGGCCCTTGAGGAGTCGATGAAATATGCCAAAGAGCGCAAGCAGTTTGGCCGCTCCATCGGCGATTTCCAGGCCATTGAACATAAGCTGGTCAATATGGCTGTTGAGATCGATGCTGCCCGGCTCCTGGTACATCGTGCCGCCTGGCTGAAAGACCAGGGACGCCCCTATACCAAAGAAGCATCCATGGCGAAACTGTTCGCTTCCGAACTCTCTGAACGGGCATCCCTTGACGCCATCCAGATTCACGGAGGATACGGATACACCAAAGAGTACCACGTTGAGCGCTTCCTCAGAGATTCCAAGCTGATGACCATCGGTGAGGGAACCTCCGAAATCCAGCGACTCATCCTGGCACGTGAAGTCAAAAAAGAGCTGGGGTACAACAGCTAACTCAAATTCAGTTTATACAATCCATTTCAAAGCCACACCCATCGCTGAGTGTGGCTTTTTTTTACTCTGATAATCAACCTGATCGTTTCGCTTCTCCTCCTTTCAGTCACAACTGATCCCAAAATCCATTAATTAAATCAATGTGTTATAACTGCATGAATTAAATCATGTAAAAACGAACGTTGTCGTCGATTTAATTTTGAAATTTTCTCTCAAAATGAACTCTTTCAGATGATTTGACAGGTTGAATTCATTACATTGGGAGACAGAACATTCAACATTTTCAGACTTTTAATCATCTACCCACATGGCCAACTCACAATTTAACATCGACGACGCCTATTTATTTGAATCCGAGCTCTCAGAAGATGACAAAATGATCATGGAGACCGCCCGGGAATATGCTCAAACCAAACTGGAACCGCGTGCACTCGAGGGGAATCAGGAGGAAGTATTTGATATGGAGATCGCCAAAGAGATGGGCGATCTTGGATTGCTTGGAGCAACCACCGACCCCAAATATGGAGGTGTGGGTGCCAGCCAGACTGCCTACGGATTGATTGCCCGTGAAGTGGAACGGGTCGACTCAGGCTACCGCTCGTTTATGTCGGTACAATCCTCACTGGTTATGTACCCGATCTCACAGTTCGGAACCGAAGAACAGAAAGAACGATTTTTACCAAGATTGGCATCCGGTGAGATTATCGGATGCTTTGGACTGACCGAGCCCGACCACGGATCTGATCCCGGATCGATGGTCACAACCGCTGTGAAAACAGACGGCGGCTGGATTCTCAACGGAGCCAAAATGTGGATCACCAACTCCCCCATCTCCGATGTTGGGGTTGTCTGGGCCAAAGCCAAAGAGCATAAGGACGACAAGCCCGTTATCCGCGGCTTTCTGGTTGAGACGGGAATGGACGGTTACTCCTGCCCTGTCACCAAACACAAAATGAGCCTGCGCGCCTCCTCAACCGGCGAGATGGTTTTTGAAGATGTGTTTGTTCCCGATGAAAATGTATTCCCGGATATTCGCGGACTCAAAGGACCTTTCATGTGCCTGAACAGCGCCCGATACGGAATTGCGTGGGGAGCCATCGGCGCAGCCGAATTCTGCTATCAAAAGGCCCGTCAGTACGTATTGGAACGCAAGCAGTTTGGCAAGCCGATTGCAGCTAACCAGCTGCCCCAAACCAAACTGGCCAACATGCTCACCGAAATCACCTCGATGCAGATGCTGGCATGGCGCCTCGGTCAGCTGAAAGACCAGGGACGCCTTCACCCATCCATGGTTTCACTGGCCAAGCGAAACAATGTAGGCAAAGCACTCGACATTGCACGCGTAGCCCGCGACATGCACGGAGGTAACGGAATTACCGGTGAATACCGGGTGATCCATCACATGGTCAACCTGGAGTCGGTGAACACCTATGAAGGAACCTACGACATCCACGGATTGATACTGGGACGTGACATTACCGGCATCCAAGCCTTTACACCAAAAGGTAACGGATAAGCCGCAGTGTAATGCAGTCCGTCACTGTGTTATGTAATTCTGTTGGAGTTTGATAAGATCTTAAACCGGACGCTGTCAGGTCCCCGAATACTATTGGGGACACTGACAGCTCCATTCTCACGACACAGGACTCATATCTCAAGACTATGATCTACGAATTTGACGGATATAAACCCGTGATCCACGAAACGGCCTACATCCACCCGCAGGCGGCCGTAACCGGTAATGTGATCATCGGCAAAGATGTCTATATCGGTCCCGGTGCAGCCATTCGCGGCGACTGGGGTAAAATCATGATTCAGGATGGATGCAATGTACAGGAGAACTGCACAATCCACATGTTCCCCGGCGTAACCGTCACCCTGCATGAAGCCGCTCATATCGGACATGGTGCAATTATACACGGTGCCACCATCGGACCCAACACACTGGTGGGAATGAATGCGGTAATCATGGACCGTGTCAGCATCGGAAAGGAGTGCATCATCGGGGCATTGGCATTTGTCAAAGAGGGAATGCAGATCCCTGACCGCAAAGTGGTTGTCGGCAATCCGGCAAAAATCGTAAAGGATGTGACCGATGAGATGGCACAGTGGAAAACCGAAGGCACAGGCTGGTACCAGCGGCTCCCAAAACAACTCCACGATACGCTGAAAGAGTGCCAGCCACTCCGCCAAATCCCCGAAGACCGAAAAGATCAGTCCGGTAACTACTCCACCTGGGGCCAAAAGAAGGGATAAGTTGCACGGCACAGGGTTCAGGTTGCAGGGCGCAAGTTGCAAGGCGCAGTGCAGGCATCAACACTTTTTGCCTTTTGCCTGCCCGAATCTTTACATTCCAAAGTCATTATGAATCAAACTCTATCCAATGGCTACATCCAGAAAAGATCTTGAAGAGGGTACCGGTTTCAATCCTCAATTCATTAAACGAGGCGGACTGCTTCCGGTAGTGGTACAGGAATCGGCCACCGGTGACATCCTGATGCTCGCCTCTGTAAACCAGGATGCCCTGGAATACACGATGGAGTCCGGCAAAGCGACGTTCTGGAGTACCAGCCGAAATGAGATGTGGGTCAAAGGTGAAACCTCCGGCAATACCCTCTGGATTGATGAAATTTTAACCGACTGTGATCAGGATGCACTGATCTATAAGGTGCGCCTGGAAGGTGACGGAGTGTGCCATACCAAAGATGCCGGCGGAATCCACAGAAAGTCCTGCTTCTACAGGGTACTCGACCCGAACCGAAAAACCCTTCGATTTACAGAAAAATAGGTAGAGTAGGATCTATGAACCGCAATGCTAAAAATGTCTTCGGTGAACCGCTTAAAACCTGCAGCCAACAGCCGCTGACAGGGTTTTACCGTGACGGGTGCTGCAATACGGGTCCGCAGGATCACGGGAGACACCTGGTCTGTGCAGTGATGACTGCTGAATTTCTCGCTTTTTCAAAATCGCGGGGAAATGACCTCTCGACTCCACAGCCACAATTCAACTTTCCGGGTTTGAAACCGGGTGATAAATGGTGCCTGTGCGCCCTTCGCTGGAAAGAGGCTTATGAGGCCGGAATGGCTCCCCAAGTCGACCTGGAAGCCACCAATGAAAAGGTCCTTGAGATTACAGAGATGGAGATGCTGCTTGAGTTTGCCCTGAAAACCGGGACATAAAAAAACCCGGATCTACATCGTAAACCCGGGCTTGTAAAGATCAAATTTAAAGGATCTGATTAGTTCGGCTCAATCCGGTAGATGCCTCCCGGATCTTCATCGGTCACCACATAGATATATCCGTCTGGTCCCTGCCTCACATCCCGGATACGGCCAATTTCACCATACAGAAGCTCTTCATCATGAATGACCGTATAATCTTCGATCACCAGTCGGCGAATGCGCTCTGCCCGGAGTCCGCCGGCCATCAGATTACCCTGCCAGTTGCCAAAGTGTTCGGATGTAACCAGTGCCAGCCCTGATGGGGCATGAGTAGGCAGCAGTTCATACACTGGGTCTTCCATTCCTTCAATACTTCGAGCTTCGGTGCCTGCATGAAAACGGGTTTCATCCCGGTAATCACGGCCCAGGCTGGCATCGGGCCAGCCGTAGTTCTTACCGGCTTCTACAAAGTTCAATTCGTCACCGCCTCTCGGACCGTGCTCAGTTGCCCAGATCTCATTGTTCTCCGGATTGATAATCAATCCCTGGATATTTCGGTGTCCGTACGAAAAGATTTCGTTCGCTACATCGGGATCATTCACAAACGGGTTGTCATCGGGCACAGATCCGTCGTCATACATTCTCAACAGGGTTCCGGCGTGGTCAGAATTATCTTGTGCTCTCGGCGGATCTGCACCGCGATCACCCACGCTCATGAAGAGAATCCCCTCATTGTCCCAGGCCAGGCGTGAACCGTAGTGACGGCCGGGTGAAGAGTAGCGGTTCTGAACAAAAATCTCTTCCGTATCAATAAAATCGGTTCCGTCCAATCGTCCGCGCACCAGTGCCAGTGCGGTCTCATCATCCGGTCCCGGCTTGGAGAAGGTCAGGTAGATCCAGCCGTTCTCCTCATAATCCGGGTGCAGCGATACATCCAGCAGCCCGCCCTGGTTTACCGCCCGAACTTCGGGAGTGCCATTGACAACCGTTACCTCTCCATTGTCAACGATATTGAGTCGGCCCGGACGCTCGGTGACGAGCATTCTGTTATCAGGCAAAAATGCCACAGCCCAGGGACGCTCCAGTCCGCCCGCTACTTTGGTTACCTTGATATCCTGATACTGTGTTCTCAGCTCAAGAGTTTCCCACTCATCATCCTGCGCAGGCGGTTCACAAGCCGCAGCTGCAATCAGCAGGATCCCAAAAATTACAATCCATTGTTTATTTTTTAACATATGATGCCATTAATTTAAGGTTAATGCTTTATTGTAATTAATCATCCGAACATCAAAAAGTTAAACATTGAAAAATCGTTCGCTTAAATACGCAATTTTTCAGATTCATTGCAGATAAATATGAATTTAATCTCTCATTCGGTGTAAAAAAACGATATTTTTAGCCCCTTATGGATAGATGCATTCTTTGTCACACAAAATCAGCAGATACATACTGTACTGCAGACGGTTATGACTACCTTCACTGCTCGGTTTGCGATCTGATCTTCGTCAGGCCCGGCCAGAGGCTCGACCCGGATGAGGAGAAAAGCCGCTATGACCTTCATGAAAATGATCCATCAGACCCGCATTACCGGGAATTTCTGAGTCAGCTTTTTGACCCGCTCTCAGCAAAACTCAAGCCCGGTTCATACGGTCTCGATTTTGGATCGGGCCCCGGACCCACTCTCCATGTGATGTTTGAGGAAGCGGGACACCACATGAACATTTATGACCCCTTTTATGCAAATCATCCGGCCGTACTTGAGCACTCTTATGACTTTATCACCACAACCGAGACGGCCGAGCACCTCTTCCATCCCCGCAAGGAGTTTGACCGGCTCTGGAGAATCCTGAAACCGGGAGGGTATCTGGGTATCATGACCAAGATTGTCCCCTCCCTCAGCGAGTTCCCCGACTGGCACTACCGCAAAGATGACACTCATGTCACCTTCTACTCTGAAAAAACCTTTGCCTGGATGGCCAGACAGTATCACGCCGAATTTGAAATCTTCGGAGAGCGCACTGTAATTTTCAAAAAATTGACATAACCACGCCTTATGGAAACAGAATTTATCTATGAACTGATCGGCTATGCAGCCTCCCTGCTGGTGGCGATCTCCCTGATGATGAGCGCCATTGTCAAGCTTCGCATCGTCAACATGATCGGCGCCATCACCTTCACCATATACGGCCTTCTCATCAACTCCATGCCGGTCGCCGCCATGAACGCTTTCATTGTGGTGGTCAACATCTACTACCTGGTAAAGATCTACCGAGATGAAGCCTATTTTCACCTTCTTGAAACCGATCGCGACAGCCGTTACCTCTCTGCCTTCCTGGATTTTTACAGAGACCAGATCGCCTCGGCGCAGCCCGGATTTTCGCCCGGCAAGGAACACAGCTATGCCCTCTTTATACTCAGCGACATGGTTCCGGCCGGTTTGATTCTGGGCGACCTGACCGAAGACGGCACCCTGGAGATCGACCTCGATTTTGTCATTCCCAGCTATCGTGATTTCAAGATTGGCAAGTTTCTCTTTGAAAACAGGCTCGATCACTTTAAAAAGAAGGGTATTCAGCGAATCTCTGCAGCCCCCGGCAGCGAAGAGCACAACCGCTACCTTGAAACCGTCGGGTTTGAAAAGTCCGGCGAGAACTATGTTTTACGCACGTCCTGATCAGACGCATAATCTATCTATAAAAAATCCCCTGCACCGTTCGGGTACAGGGGATTTTTTGAATCCATACGTATCGGCCCGGCTATTTAGTCCAGTGCCTTGTCGATCAGCAGTTTCACATGGGCTGTATGTGCACGGGTTTCCGCATTCACACTCCCCTTGTTATCCATCATTCGACGGATATCCTGCAGGTTATACAGAAGTGCCGACTTGGATATGTGATCATAATTGTCACTTTCAAGTGCTGAAATCAACCGGTTCACATAGTCAACCTGAAGATTCTGTCTGAACGTATTTACATTCCCCCTTGCATCGGCCCTGAAGATTGCGCCGGTCAGATCACCAACCACATCGGCGGCACTATAACTGTTGCCGTAGGTACGTGAATCGGTAATCCTTTTCATGGTATTTGGGTGCAGAATATGGCTCAGCACGTTCCCCTGCATGGAGAGTACCATGTCGTGAATTTTGGGATCCTCTGACATACTGAAGAAATTGAACCCCCTTCGCTGAATCTGCAGGTAGTTGTAGACTTCATGGGTGGTATGGAATGCTTCGGGCGAAAAGAGATATCTGGACAGATAGTCCATCGCTTCGCGCTGTTTGTCGGCCGGCACGGGTTCAAACGGTTTGTTGCCGCCCTCCTGTCCGATAAAGGCCCGGTCGCGATAGACACCTCCGATCTGACGAGAGATCACTCCTGTCTGCGTGCGATACTGTCCCATCAGTGACATGTAGGCATTGCGAAGCTCCTGGTACGACTGACCCTCACGCGAGCCAAACCGTTCCAGCAGTCCGTCCATTAAGTCACGGCTCAAACGAATTCGCTCCACACCGTATGCAACCGGATCTGACGACATATCGCCAACCATCACCCTGGGATCGATCGCTTTACCCGGGCTGCGCATGTCGTCGGCATCATTGCCAAAAGCCAGGGCCGGTTCGGTAGAGCGCGCCAGCAGTTCATTCATCAGCCGCTCATCATCCAGTTCAGGCTGATAGCCAAACTGAATGGCCCAGATATCGTATGGGCCCGGTTTCACATCGTAATAGCGTCCCTGGTTGTCACGATCAGCATTCACATTGACCGAAGAGTAATCCATCACCGATCCGGTCAGCCCAACCGTATTGGCCAGCTCCAGGTCGTGAATATCCTCAGGAGAGTGAAGTGTGCTGGCCTGCATGTTGTGGTTCAGTCCCAGTGTGTGGCCAATTTCATGCAGGGTCAGCATCATCATCGCCTCTTTCTGGAACCCTTCCAGGTCATCCGGGGAAGAGTCAAACAGCTGCAGGGCACTCATTCCGAACATATTATTTTGCTGCATATGCATACCGAATGAGCAGTACTTTTCGTCCATTGCATGCATCAGGTCTCCCTTCGATACGGCTGAGAGCCCCTCAGCAAGTACATCCTCCTCAAAAGAGCGGTTTCTGAAAAATCCCCATTCAAGCATCACATCCGCTCCCAGGATCTGGCCGGTTCTGGGATTGACAAAGCTGGGCCCGTATCCACCGAATGGCGGTACCGGAGAGGAGGTCCATCGAAGCACATTGTACCGGATATCACCCGCTTCCCACTCGGCATCATCCGGCTGAACTTTCACCTGGATGGCATTCCTGAACCCGGCCGCTTCAAACGCTTCGTTCCACGCCAGGGTCCCTTCAATGACGGCTTCCCGAAATTCATAGGGGGTCGTATTTTCAATCCACCAGACAATAGGCTCTACGGGTTCTGACAGTTCTGCCTCTGGATCTTTCTTCACCAGGTTCCAGCGGTGAATCAGGTCGCGGTATGGCGTGGCACTGGTGCTCACCTGGTCGTTTACCTGTGTGGTGAAGTAACCCACTCTCGGGTCGGCAAATCGTGGCTGATAGTCGTTTTCAGGCATCTCGATAAAAGAGTGCTGATACGCTATTTTTACCGATCGCCGATCGGTTACCGCACCGCTGGCTCCGCCGGTTGGATAGGGTGTTTCATAGACATACTCTACGATCACGTCGGTGTTCTTCGGATAGCTTCGGATCGAGCGGTATTTGCTCTTGTCGCGGCTGAGGTTTCCAATGGTATACTGGCCGGGCCCCATAAACGGACTCGGACTCGGCTTGATCTGGTGGAGGCTCTCGGTCAGGAATAGCGGGTCTGCATCGATCAGCAACCTCCCGTTCTCGTCATCTTCAACGCTGATTTTTCCGGAAAAGAGAACCGCGTCCGAGATATTGGCTGATGATGCCCGGCTTAACGGACTCTCCTCGTCAAAGTAGTATCCCGTGTTGATGTGTACAAACTCAATGCGGTCAAAATAGCGGCGTACCTCAACGATCTTATTATCCCTGAAGTTGCCCCTGAAATGTCCGGCTTCCAGCACGCCGTCTTGCGACAGTCCGAAGTAGATATATTCTCGGTTAAGCTGTTCCTTTTGAATCTCCATCTTCAGTGCCCCGGAGGTGGTATCTTGATGAATGGTAAAAAGGCCTTCAAAAGAGACCGTATTCTCGAGTGCTTTTTCAAAATCACTTGCTGATGGCTGTTCGCTTTGTGCCGGTTCGGGTGCTGCCGATTGGCCGGTCGATGCACACGATGCCGCAAACAGCATCAGTGACGCTGTCAACACAAACAGGTACGGTTTGATGGTAAAAATCTGACTCATAATATGTATTTAAGGTTTCGGTTGGAAAGACGGGCAGGTGATGTGCCCCCTCTTGTAATCTCACTTTCCTACGAAGATGTGCATAAATTGGTTCAAAAAAAAAGCCCCGATGTAAAATCAGGGCTTCTTTCAAAAAATCTAATTGTTAACCGGAGAGGTTTCTTATTCTCCGGAAGCTGTTTTAATCTTGTTTTTGGCGATTTTGAGATCTCTTAACGCTTTCTCGCGATCGTTTTTAACATCTTTCAGCCTCTCTTTGGCATCAGCTTCCAGGCGTTTTGCCTTTTCGATGTCAATTTGAGAAGCCTCTTCAGCTTTTTCGGCCAGCAGTGTCAGATGGTTGTCGTTCATCTCAACAAAACCACCGCTTACCGCATAAACGGTCTCGCTTTCATCCGCTTTCTTGATCACAATCTGTCCGACGTCCAGTGTCGAAACGATCGGTGCGTGATCGTATAGCATCAGAAAGGTGCCACTCTTTCCGGGAACCTGCACACCGGTGACATCCCCATCGTAGAGAGTACCTTCCGGTGTGAGAATCTGTGCATGATAAGTTTTAGACACGGGTTAGCTCCGGTTTAAGATTATGCTTCTGCAAGAAGCTTTTTACCTTTCTCCTGAGCCTGCTCGATCGTTCCGACAAGGTGGAATGCATTTTCCGGAAGATCGTCGAGCTCACCGTTGAGGATCATATTGAACCCTTTGATGGTCTCATCAATCTTCACATACTCACCGCTCTGGCCGGTAAACTGCTCGGCAACGAAGAATGGCTGACTGAGGAACCGCTGAACACGGCGTGCACGCGATACCACCAGTTTATCTTCATCAGAGAGTTCATCCATACCCAGGATGGCAATAATGTCCTGCAGGTCTTTGTACTTCTGCAGAATCTCTTTCACATCCTGTGCACACTTGTAGTGCTTTTCACCCACTACTTTAGGATCCAGGATTCTGGATGTTGAGTCGAGCGGGTCAACCGCCGGATAGATACCAATCTGGGTAAGCGCACGGCTCAATACGGTGGTTGCATCGAGGTGAGAGAATGTGGTTGCCGGAGCGGGGTCAGTCAAGTCATCGGCAGGTACATAAATGGCCTGAACCGAGGTAATCGAACCGTTCTTGGTCGAAGTAATACGCTCCTGAAGGTCGCCCATCTCGGTAGCCAGTGTTGGCTGGTACCCTACCGCTGAAGGCATACGGCCCAGCAGCGCAGATACTTCAGATCCGGCCTGGGTAAAGCGGAAAATGTTATCGATAAAGAGCAGAATATCTTTGGATACTTCATCACGGAAGTACTCTGCAACAGTCAGTCCTGAAAGGGCTACACGGGCACGCGCTCCCGGCGGCTCATTCATCTGGCCGAATACCAGGGTTGCCTGCGACTCTTTAAGCTTATCCTTGTCTACTTTAGAGAGATCCCACTCCCCTTTTTCCATCGATTTGATAAACTCATCGCCATACTTGATCACACCCGATTCGATCATCTCACGAAGCAGGTCGTTCCCTTCACGGGTACGCTCGCCAACACCGGCAAAAACAGAAAGTCCGGAGTGCGCTTTCGCAATATTATTGATAAGCTCCATAATCAGTACGGTTTTACCTACACCCGCACCGCCGAACAGGCCGATTTTACCCCCTTTAGCGTAAGGACAGAGAAGGTCAATCACCTTGATTCCGGTCTCAAGCATTTCGGTACTTGTAGCGAGGTCTTCAAATTTGGGAGCTTCACGGTGAATCGGGTAGCTTCGCTCACCTTTGGGCGGCTCAATACCGTCGATCGATTCACCCACAACATTAAACAGACGGCCGCGAATATCCTCGCCAATTGGCATCGAGAGCGGGGCGCCGGTATCAATCACTTCCGTGTTGCGTACCAGTCCGTCGGTAGAGTCCATTGCAATGGTTCTGACCCGGTTCTCTCCGAGGTGCTGAGCAACCTCCAGGTACAATTTCGAATTGTCTTCGCGCTCAATATAGAGTGCGCTCATCACTTTTGGCAGCTCACCTTTACCGAAGTCGACGTCAACTACGGGACCAATAATTTGTGCTACAGTTCCTTTATTCATTCGATTATAATCGTTTTTTAAGTCTTTACGCGTATTGTAAACTGTTTTCTGTTTTTCATCTCAATATGGAGACCCCGGAATTCAGCCCGTTTTCACCTCCTCATTGAAAGCTAAAAAAGTTACCCACTTCTTTTTCAAAAATCAAAGAAGATTATACAATCTAACACACCCCTGTCATCCTGCATCAGACGGCTCAGGCTGATGCTCCAAAATTGTTCTCATTCCGTAGACCATCATCCGGCAGGATTGTGTTATCAACCGGTTCAGCATCAGCAAAAATGTGACCTCCACTTTGCGAAATGCAGGCTCTTTCACAACATCGCTGCACATGCGGATAAACTCTTTGTCTTTCTGCATGCTGTATTCAAAAAATTTCTCCACTTCATCTTTCACCTCATGAAGCCTCCCCACTCCCTGCACCTCCTCCAACAACAGGGCCGTATCAGACAGCATGCGGATTCGACCCCGGATCGATTGCACGGCCGACAAGTGAATCGAACTCTCCTCATTTTCAAGAACCCTGAACTCTTTGGCCGACTCTTCAATATTTTTGGCACTGTTCATGATATTACGGCTGGCCCTGAGCAGCTCCTCCATCGGCCCGACAAACTTTTCGGGCAGCTCTTTTGTCTGCATTTTGCTGTAGTATTCAAAAATTTCAGCATTGTATCGTTCCAGGTCTTCATAGCGAATCCCGTCCCTCTTCCGAACACCCGATATCTCATCCTCCATAAACCCCACCGTTACCTGAAGCTGACAGCCGATCTCTTTTCTGAACGCCTCCAGGCCCGCCTCCTCAATTTCGGGGTCCGTTTTGTGAATATACCGGCTCAGGGTTACAATCCTCTCCGGAATCCACCCCTCAACCATATGTGCCAGCCCGGGGATGAACGGATAGTAGATCAGAACCCCGAAAATATTAAATATCGTGTGGAAGAGCGCCAGCCCTACCACCAGGTTGCCCGACAGTGAAAAGAGATCGAGCACCACCCAGACCAGAACAGGCAGAATCAGCAGCGTAGCTGCAGCCGTCCCGGTGGTAAAGAGAAGCTGGCTGACCGCCGCCTGCTTTTTGGTGTGGATTCCCCCAATAGCCCCCAGCATGACCGTAACGGTAGTGCCTACATTGGCCCCCACCACCATGGCAGCTCCGGCTTCGAAGCCGATCACACCACTAAAAAGCATGGTCAGTACAATGGCAATGGTTGCTGAACTGCTCTGCATGATGGCCGTCATAACCAGTCCGGCCAGTGCATAGACCAGTATGCCATATCCGGTAAAAATAGCCGGATCAATCGCTTCCGCAAACTGGTCGACGCTACTCTTCATGTAATCGAGTCCCATAAACAGAAATCCGAATGCCACCAGAAACTTGCTGATGTTCACATACTTCGGGGATTTGGCCAGCAGGATAATCCCGAGTCCGCCAATCCCGATCATGGGCAGTGAGAAGGTTTCAATGTTAAAGGTAAATCCGAATATCGCCACAATCCAGGCCGTTGCCGTTGTACCCACCTTGGCGCCCATCATGACCGAGATTGCCTGAATCAGGTTCATGATTCCGGCACCTACAAAGGCCAGCACCATCAGTGAAACGGCAGAGCTGCTCTGCAGAACGGCTGTACTCGCCATTCCGCTCAAAATAGCCCTTGGCTTGGTTCCCGTTGAACGGCGGATAATCGACTTAAAGGCGGCCCCGCTCAAAATGCGGATCGACTCCTCCATCATATGCATTCCGAACAGAAAAATTCCCAGTCCGGCCAGAAACAACCAGATCTCAAATTCTGCAAATAAATTCATCGTTGTGCGACAATCAAATAGCGTTTCATGCGTAACTAAAAAGTAAAAATAAATTTAAGAAATCTTATGACTTGTCAATTTCAATTTTCAGGAAACGACCATTAGCAAAAAGAGTATCAAAGTACTATCTTTAAGACTCTTTAAAATTCGACAAAATGCCGTTTTTAAACGGCTTCGGATTGGAAATTTGAACAATTTAAAACCCGGGGAAAACCATTGGATACTGAACTAACAGCACGTACAGCCAGCATCGATCTATTAGTAACATTTGACGAAAATAGAAACCTTGACTATTCACTGGCAAACGACCTTGAATCCAGAGAGCGCGCGCAGGTTCGGGAGTATGTTCAAAATATCCTCCGACGCAGAAGTTACCTCGATTTTATTATCGGCGAATTTTCCAGTATAACCATTGAGGAGATGAAACCGGGCCTGAAGAATATCCTCCGCCTGGGCCTCTATGAAATGTTGTTCATGGCCGGCACCCCCGACTACGCCGCTATCAACGAAGCCGTCGAAATTGCTAAACTTCGCATGGGTTCAAAAGCGGGCGATCTGGTTAATGCCATCCTGAGGAATATTCAGAGGGATATCGACAACCTTCCGAAACCGGCCTTTGAAGACCGTACCAAATTGATAGCCACAACCTTTTCTCATCCTGAATGGATGGTTCAGAGGTGGGTCAAGCGTTTTGGGGAACGCGAAGCCTTTCAGCTCATGCAGGCCAATAATCAGCGGCCCAACTACTATGTACGCGTGAATAACCTGCGTACCAAAACCAGTAACTTCAAGCTTCGAATGGAGAAGATAGACGTTCAGTTTGAAGAGAGCGATTGGCTGCCCGGATATTTCAAGGTAGACTCCGTAGCTCCGTTCATCGAGAAGGACCTGCTCAAAAAAGGGATCTGCCTGGTTCAGGATATCGCTGCGGGTTTTGCCCCCACCATCCTGGAACCAATGCCCGGTGAGACCATCTACGACCTCTGCGCGGCTCCCGGAACCAAAAGTATCGTGATGTCAGATATGATGAATGCCGAAGGAAGTATTGTAGCTGTCGACATCAACCCGAACCGCCTCGAACTGCTTGCACAAAGTGCACTAGACTACAGTGCTGAGAATATTAAAATCAGACAGGACGATGTCCGTGAACTGAAACTGAAACTGGCCGACGGCGTGCTGCTCGACGCCCCTTGTACCGGCACAGGTGTACTCAGCAAGCGTGCAGACCTGCGATGGAAGCGGACCGAAGAAGAGCTTGAACACTCCGTAAAACTGCAGGAAGAGCTGCTGGATGAAGCGGCCAACCACGTGAAGCGCGGCGGACGCCTGGTCTACAGCACCTGCTCCATTGAACCTGAAGAGAATTGGGAACAGGTGCAGAAGTTCCTGGAAAAATATGATAATTATGAGCTCGAAAAGCTGGATGAATTCCTGCCGGAAGAGGTTCTGATTGAAGATGGGTTTGCCTATCAGACATTCCCGCACAAACACGGCTGTGACGGACACTTCGGGGTACGCATGAAACGTGTCAAGTAATCATCGTCAACCTCCGCAATATTCATCATGTTGTTACTTCCGGTTGTTCAATTCACCCTTTTGAAATGGAACTGGCAACTTCGTTAACCCTATATAATTGATAACCGCCGCGTATGATTCATACTCGGCGGTTCCTGATACCGTATGACAAATAAAGTGACTCAAGATATTCCCAAACAGTACGATCCCTCAACAACTGAAGAGAAATGGTATTCCTACTGGGAAGAGAATCAATACTTTCACTCTGAACCGGATGAGCGTGAATCGTTTACCGTTGTCATCCCCCCGCCCAACGTAACCGGTGTGCTGCACATGGGGCATATGCTCAACAACACCATACAGGATGTACTGGTACGCCGGGCCCGTATGAAGGGGTATAATACCTGCTGGGTGCCGGGAACCGACCACGCATCCATTGCAACTGAAGCCAAAGTCGTCCAGAAGCTTCGTAAACAGGGCATTAAAAAGAGCGACCTCTCCCGCGACGAATTCATGAAACACGCATGGGACTGGACCGATGAACACGGCGGAATCATCCTGCAGCAACTTCGAAAACTGGGAGCTTCATGCGACTGGCAGCGCACCCGCTTTACACTTGAAGATGAGTTGTACGAATCGGTGATCGACTGTTTCATTGAACTCTATGACCGTGGTTTTATTTACCGCGGCCAGCGTATGGTCAACTGGGATCCTGCAGCACAGACCGCACTCAGCGATGAGGAGGTGATCCATAAAGAGGTTCAGTCAAAACTCTATCACGTTCGCTACCCGGTTAAAGGTTCGGACGAATTTATCACCATCGCCACAACACGGCCTGAAACCATCCTGGCCGATACCGCTGTCTGTGTCAACCCCGATGATGAACGTTACGAGCATCTGGTTGGAAAAACCGTCATCATCCCGATGGCCAACCGTGAGGTAAAGGTCATTGCCGATGATTATGTGGATAAAGAGTATGGTACCGGGTGTTTGAAAATTACACCGGCTCACGACCAGAATGACTATGAGATCGGTGTGAAACACGGGCTTGAGATCGTTGACATGCTGAATGCAGACGGTACGGTGGCAGAGGCTGCCGGACACTATATCGGCAAAGACCGGTTTGAAGCCCGAAAACTGATCCTCAAGGACCTTGAAGAGCAGAGCCTTTTGGTTAAAGTGGAAGAGATTTCAAATAAGGTCGGTTACTCGGAGCGCACGGATGCGGTGATTGAGCCGCGCCTCTCCCTGCAGTGGTTCTGCAAAATGGATGAACTGAGCAAGCCGGCACTCGACAACGTCATGAACGATGAAATCAGGTTTCATCCGCCTAAGTTCAAAAACAGTTACAAGCACTGGATGGAGAACATCCGTGACTGGTGTATTTCCCGTCAGCTCTGGTGGGGCCATCGTATCCCCGCCTGGTACTACGGAGAAGGTGAAGAGGAGTATGTCATTGCCCGAACTGCCGATGAGGCTGTTGAAAAGGCTCGCGGCAAATCGGGTAACAGCACCCTCACCAAATCCGATGTCAGACAGGATGAAGATGTTCTCGACACCTGGTTCTCTTCCTGGCTCTGGCCGATCACCGTTTTCGATCCGGGATTTATCCGCAATAAAGAAGCCAATCGCGAACTGGAGTACTACTACCCGACACGCGACCTGGTCACCGCTCCTGAAATCATGTTTTTCTGGGTTGCCCGAATGATTATGGCCGGATACGCTTTTGCTGACAGGAAACCGTTCAGCAATGTCTACTATCACGGAATTGTGCGCGATGAAAAGCGGCGAAAGATGTCGAAATCGCTCGGTAACTCGCCCGACCCTCTCAAACTGATTGAAAAGTATGGCGCAGACGGGACCCGGGTGGGAATGCTGTTTGCATCCCCCGCCGGCAACGATTTGCTGTTTGACGAAAACCTTTGTGAGCAGGGACGAAACTTTTCCAACAAAATCTGGAACGCCTTCCGTTTTCTAACGATGAATATGGAAGAGGGGCAAACCTATACCCCAACAACAGAGATTAATCCTGACAGTGCGGCCGACAAGTGGATGATGGGACGCATTCAGGCTACGCTTCGTGAAATGGAAGATGACTTTTCTTCTTACCGGCTCAATGAAGCACTTAAAAAGATCTACTCTTTGGTATGGGACGATTTTTGCGACTGGTATATTGAGGTGTGCAAATCGGATCAGTATGGTGAAAACATGCCAAAAGAGAATCTTGAGCGGGCACTTGGATTCTTTGAAATGCTGATGAAGATGCTGCACCCTTTCATGCCTTTTATCACCGAAGAGATCTGGCAGCGTATTCAGAGCCGCTCGAAAGAGGACGCGCTTACAATCAGTGCCTGGCCTGAACCCATTGAGGATACATTTAAGGAGTCGGTCTCACTCTTTAAAACCGTTCAATCGCATATCTCCTCCATCCGTAATATTCAGGCAGAGATGAACCTGTCTCCCAAAGCGGAACTGACACTGATCATCAAACCGGCAAACCAGGAACTGGGAGACCGGCTGGCAACTGCTGAGTGGATCTACCGTAAACTGCTGCCGGTAGAATCGATCACATTTGACAACCGTGCTGATAAACCGAAAGCCTCTGCCGCATCGGTTATTGACGGAACTGAAATCTATGTGCCGCTTGAAGGCCTGATCGACCTTGAGAAAGAGCGTGATCGCATTCAGAAAGAGATCGACCGGCTGGAAGGATTTTTAATCAGTGTTGAGAAGAAACTCTCGAACAAGGGATTTGTCAACAATGCACCCGAACAGGTCGTTGAAAAAGAGCGGCAGAAAAAAGCGGATGCTGAAACCAACCTGGAAAAACTGAAACATCAGCTAACCGAGTTTGAATCCTGAGTCACGTGAATCGTACCCCGACGGCTTCAGAAAGCCCTTGCAGGCTTCCATTGAATGACGGGATGGCTGATTTCCTGTTTAATGAAAAAATCACCATCTTTCGGTAGTAAATCATTCATCAAACAGGGATTTTACGGCAACTGCCACACACTATTTATGGAGGCTTTATGATGAGTACTGATACATTCTGGCGAACCGTGATATCGGGTTTTTTTGCAACATTTATTATGGCGATGGTCTCCTTCTTGCAAGGTGGCCTGGGGTTGCCAACCATTGATATCGCCTACATCATCGACCAGAGCCTGAACTATGTACACGGACATGAAGTCTATTCCATTTTCTGGGCAAACCTTGCCTATATTATCGGCGGAATCCTGATGGCACTTTTCTGGGTCGCCTTTCTGCAGGAGCGCATGCCCGGCAACTGGCTGCTGCATGGCCTGCTCTACGGTATTCTGATCTCACTCTTCTCAGGGCTGATCCTGGCCCCCCTGGTCTCATCGGCTGCAGGCGATTCATTCGGTATTTTTTATACCGATACCTGGATCCCCGGTAAACTTCTACTGGCCGGCGTTATCATGCATCTTAGCTATAGCCTATCCCTGATGCTCTGTCTCAAAGTATCTGGTGTAAAAGGGCCCGGTTCAATAGATCACTAAACGCTTAGCCCGATTGTAATATCAGTCATTAAATCACTGTTCATCGATAACCGGGTCAACAAGTATTAAGAAAGATAATCCCAATTAACCATTCGAATGCTACAAACTATTGTGCGAGGCATCTCTGCGCTCTTCATACTCACAACAATCATTTCACAAGACAGCTATTCACAAACAGAAATCCGAACCGGCGGCTTCGTCAAAACCTGGTTCCTCTCCAGCCATTCGCAAGAACCTATGCTTGGCTCAGACCGGAACTCATCCGTAACCGGAGTCAGGGTACGCAAAGCCCGGCTAACGCTTCAGGCCGACATCAACCAGACATTCAGTGCCGTGACCTGGTTTGACTTTACGGCACCCGATAACAACCTGCTCGATTTCTATGTGAATGCCGACTTCTCTGACTCATTCAGGCTGAGAGCCGGACAATTTATCATGCCGGGACAAGCCTACGACTCCGGGCGCCGGCTCGCCACACAGATGAGCCTGTATGAGTGGCCGGCGGTGACGACAACCCTCTCCTCTGCCATGGGATTTAATGCATTTCGCGATATTGGTGTGATGGCCCACGGCGATATCGGCCGGCTCTATTACGGCGTTCATGCAAGCAACGGATTTGGGCGCTATACTCATGCTGCCACACAAATACAGAGCCGATCGGCGGGAAGCGGGTTATATGGCGGTCGGGCAGACTACCGCCTGCTTGACGAAGTGACCATAGGCGCTCACTACTCCATCAACCGTCAAAATGATGTTGTGATCAGCGGATCTGATCCGTTTGACCTGGATCGTACCTCCTATTCCTTCCGGCTGGCTACCGATGATTTTCTAATCCCCGGGATCTATACTGAAACCGAATGGATGAAACTGAATGTGCGGGATGACAACTATGGGATGGTTCTGGACGACAACGGCCTGCACCAAATGCACGGTTTCTATTCCAAAATCGGTTACAGGCTGACGTCCGGCTGGAACCTGCATGGCCGTTTTGACCAGATGGTGCAGAAACCGGGACAATCCGGTGCAGCACCTGAAACAGATCGTTACCGGATGAATCGGTATACAGCTGGCGCAACCTACTTTCTGAGGTATGAAGGTGATCCTTACGGCAGAGTGTTAATGAATTACTCAACGAGCGACCGTTTGCCGGGAGAAGACCGGACGCATCTGTTTGTGGTTGTTCTTCAACTTCTATTTATTCAGGGATAGGAACAGGAACCTTTAAATACAGGTTAAGACTGACATGAAACAGACTGCACTCATCACAGGGGCATCCAGCGGTATCGGCAGGGAACTGGCCCGAATCTGTGCCCGCGAGGGGCACAACCTGGTCATCACGGCCAGGCGGGAAGAGAATCTCTTGCAGCTCAAACAGGAACTGGAAAAAAATCACCCGGTCAGTGTAGAGCTGTTTGTATGTGACCTTATGGATCTGGATAGCCCCGAAAATCTCTTCCGGTTCACTCAGGAGAAGGGCATTCAAATAGACATCCTGGTCAACAACGCCGGAGTTGGCGATTACGGTTTTTTTCAAGAGACTGACTGGGAGCGCCAGCAAGCGATCATCGAGTTAAATATTCGTGCACTCACCCATCTCACCCACCTCTACCTGCCCGGAATGGCCTCCGCCGGTTCCGGCAAAATTCTGAATATTTCATCCATGGCAGGTTTTCTGCCGGGTCCGCTGATGAGCGTCTATTACGCCTCCAAAAACTATGTCACCGCATTCAGTGAAGCGCTTGCAAACGAGCTTAAACCAACTGGCGTCACTGTAACGGTACTCTGTCCGGGTCCGACGAAATCAGAATTTCAGCAAAAAGCGAATATGCAGAAGTCCAGGCTGTTCGACATGTTTCCGGTACCCGGTTCGGCCGAAGTATCCGAATATGGTTATCGGGCCATGATGAAAGGGAAAAGAGTTGCCGTTTATGGGCTTCACAACCGATTTTTGGTATCCATTATGGGACTCTTTCCGCGTCATCTGGTAACGGCCATTGCCCGATTTATCCAGGAAAGAAAATAGGCACTCCCCCTTGCATCCCATGGTTTTCTTTACAATAATGAGTGCTCATGAGCGTATCTAACTAAAAACCGGCATAGAATTACAGTTATGATGAATAAAACGTATCTATCTGTTATTACACTCGCTGCCCTATTCCTGTTTGCCGGGCTTGTCTCCTGTGATGAACTGACCGGCAATATGGCTCAGCTTGACATGGATGAACTGGAGCTGGACCAAATGAGCATAGAGGAGGTCGCCAAACTGATTAATGAACAGGTAGGTGACGCAAAGGCTTCAAATGTAAATAGCTGCAGCACTCTGCCTATTGGTTCAAAACCGTGTGGCGGGCCATGGGGACATCTGGTCTTTTCAGATGAGAGAAGTGACTCTACCATTTTGAAGGTACTCATCGAGCGCTATGATGAGCTCGATCATAAGAGAAACGTGGAAAACGGGATTGGTTCAACATGCGACTTTGCCACCGCACCGACCCTTATTCTTCGCGATGGGCATTGTTACGGTGAAGGAAGATATGCCTGGAACCCGGGAGATATTTTACGGTTTAACGGGTTGGCCGATTAATTTTATATTGCTACGAACCGATAGTTTAAACCTTCGCGCAAATTAAACTGTAGCGGATAAGTCGTGGCTGGCGTAATAATCATACACGTTATTAGTTAAATTAAATACGTCACCGATGAATCAATTCAAATACATGCGTCTGTTTATACTCATATCCATTTTTATACTACTCGGGCTGAACGCCTGCGATGAAATGTCGGCTAATCTGGACAGCCTGGAGATCGATGAAATTGCACGCCTGATCGATATGGAGGTAAAAGATGCATCAGCATCAAGTGTTGAGAGCTGCGACCTGTTGCCCATCGGCGCTAAACCATGCGGCGGACCATGGGGATACCTGGTTTTCTCCCATGAAAAGAGCGATGGAAAGGTACTGAAGACTTTGATTGACAAGTATGATGAACTGGATCATCAGCGAAACCTTGAAGAAGGCCGGTTTTCAACCTGCGAAATCGCTGCCAAACCGCAGCTCACACTGCGCGATGGTACTTGCCACGGAGAGGGCAATTACGCCTGGAATCCGGGTGACATCCTCCGTTTTAACGATCTGGATAACTGAATTAAACAAACCATTAAGAAATGAGCACACTGTCCCTCTTTTTTATAACCGGCTCCATGTTACTGCTGGGGTGTGCCTCTGAGCAATCCGAACCTGACCCTGAAGAGCCTACACTGGCTAGTGTTGCCGAACAGATTGAGCAGGAGGTCGGTGAAGCGGAAGCCGACTCCCTCGATCAGTGCAAGGTGATGCCCATTGGCGTCAAGCCGGCCGGCGGACCGTGGGGATACCTGGTCTATTCCGAAAAGGGTACACAGACCGACAAGCTGCAAGAGTTGGTAGAGCGTTACAACGAGCTTGACCGCAAGCGAAATGTTGAGTCCGACGGATTCTCGACAGCCGATTTTGCCACTGAACCTGATCTTACCCTTCGCAATGGCCGCTGTTATGGTGAAGGGCTTTACGCCTGGAATCCCGGTGAAATCAGAGAAAAAGCAAGGCTGGATTAATTCCCGGACTCTATTGTCCCGCTTTCACCTGAAGGCACTACCAGCGGTACCATTCCCAGCCGGTTGCACTCTGAAACGATCATCTCTGTCAGGTCGCTTTTGAACAAGAATTCATAACGGATATCCACGACATACGCTTTAACCCGAAGCTTATAGGCAAAAAAGCGGTTCTGCACTTCATTGAGCACAATGATATCAACAGGTTTATTCAGATAGGTGTAGGAGGAGGCATAAACGGCTCTGAATGCAATCTGTTTGACCCTGCTCACATCCACAGTAGCCGGCAGATAGATCTCGGCGACCACCTGACAGTCAAGAGCCCCTGAATTGGTATTTGAAACCGCACGGTTCATAACTTCAGCATTTGGGATCGAAACAACAGAATCGTCCGGAGTCACCACCCTGCAAGATCTCAGACCGACACTGATAACCTCACCATAATGGTCACCTATTTCGATCTTGTCTCCAACCTGAAAAGGCCTGTCCAGAATAATCATGATTCCGCCGAATACATTTTTCAGGATATCCTGAGACGCAAAACCCACGGCAATACCCACTGAGGCAGATATCGCAATAATGGTTTCAAACGGAGGGGCAATGATACCGGCGATCACAATATAGATTGCGAATGACCAGATTACAATGCGGCTGACAGGGGCCAGGCGCTTGATAAACAGTCTGTAGTTCACCACCTTCTCCGACAAATTATCCAGAATGATTGTCAGGTATTTATTGATCAAATAGGTGAAAAACAGGATGAGCAATGCGTAAAAAATCTTTCCAAATGAGATTAATTCACGAAGTTGTGCCAGCTCTCCCCTCTCCTCATCTTCAGACTCATCGGCAGCACCGTTCTGTATGGATTCATTCTCACGGTTGTTATTCACAGGCTGAAGGCCTGTTTCGGTACCAGATTCATCCTGCAGTTCAACCGTCTCTTCTACAAAGTACAATTCCGGGTAGAGATCCGATGAAACAGCATTGGCCGGTGCCTCCCCTGCAAGAAACCATACAATTAACACGATAAACGCTCTCATAAGCTGGACTCCATGCATCATTATTCAACCTCAATGTATTATATTTCTCTTTTTAAGAAGGCGTACAACCTGCCGGTATACCAGGTGATTGAGCCGATACCCATTCTCTGTGAGCTCAACGATGCCCTTGCTCTTCAGTCTTGCCAGCATGAGACGGCTTTCGGTCAGCTCCTGGTGCAGGGCCATTGCCATCTCCCGGTCGGATAAACATTCATGCAGGATCAGCGCCGCCAGTGTAAATAGAACCTCCCTGGAAGGAATCTCCAGTTTATCGAGATCCGCAATCTCTGTAGGCTGCTGGATGACCTCTTTTTTGGTAAACTCTTTAATAGACTGCATCCAGTAGATCTGTGCAATCGAAAAGTTGCCTTCTGAAATTTTATCCAGCCTTGTAAAGTACTGGTCTCGCAGGTACTCCTGAACTTTCACCTCATCCGTCACGATTTTTTTGTAAGCCCTGGTTTTTTGGGTTGCCGGACCCGGTTCAAAAATGACTTCATATCCGGTGGATTTATGCCGGCTCATGATTGAGGATTCAAGCTCCTTGCGATCCATGCGGTCTGAGCGTACAATGTGTGAGAAAAATTGATCTGCACCGAATACCTTTTCAAAATGACTCCAGGCGAAAGCCGAAGAACTTACAATCCAGAAGAGCCGGGTACGAGTCGATGTCATGATCTCCCAAAAAGCTTCAATCGCTTCATACCCATGAATATTCCTGACAAAAGTGTTATGAATATTTTCTACAACAAATATATCACGGGTACGCCGGTTTTGAATTTTCTCAATTAATTCGCTTCGTTGTTCAATGCCTTCAAATCCAAGTGCATCTGAGAGGCGATGCACCAGTTCTTTCTCGGTAAAAAGGGTTTTATCAAATTCGGTTCGAATCAGCTTCTCTCCATCCAGAAACTTGTCGGTCGCAAAACGAATGGCAAGTGACTTTCCGCTTCCGCGCTCACCGGTAATCAGGAAATTGGTATCCAAATCCTGACGCCAGTTTGTGATCGATTGCTCAAAATGCTTAAAAAGGTGTTCCGGCGGTGAGTAAAATCGTTTATCGATGTCAAAATCGAAACTGAAAAGCCGGCGGTAGACATAAGGGTACTCCTTGCCGCTTCTGACATTTGCGAGATACTCAGCCAGGTTTCGTTTTTCGGCGGTACTCACCTCCCCCTGTTTTTCAAATCCCAGAAACCGGGCCGCAGCCTTATATATTTTCAGGATTTTTGGAGAGAGATATCTGAACAGAATTTCCCCTTTTTCCACTCCTTTATAGAACCTTGAAACCAGAATTTCCCTCCAGTTTAAAGCAGCGGCTTTTACCTGAAGTGCTTTATCCTTCATCTCAAGTTCACTGTAAGATCTCGATAGCATGATACCAACCAGTGAGTCAATCACCCTGGGCAGGTTCTCACTGATACTTTTTTCATATGAGTTTTGGTTCTCACGAACCATTGCAATGACGCTCTGCAACTGACTCATAGCCCTTTCGGTACCGTCTGATGCAATCGTTTCCGAACTCTCTTCATCCTGATTCTCCTCTTCACTCTCTTTTGCCGTCAGCAGGTTGACCTCGATAATCTGAAATGCTTCCTGAACTTCAGAAACTGCCTGATCAATCAATTCATCCCATTTGGCCTGAAACGGCTCCATCTCACGAAGTGCTTTTTCCGTAATATACCTGGCAGCCATTTTTTGCCACTTAATTTTATCAGGTTTAACATGGGGTGCTCCATCCTCAATCGATCGTTCTTCGGCTAGTGTGATGGTTTCTGAAAATCCGGAGAACCCTATTTGCAGGTCTGCAATAGAGCGCTGTATATGATCCCTCAGGTTCTCTGCTTGCTCTTTTCTATTGATTTGATCTGTAATCTGCCCGATTACATCAGCCTCTATAGCCTTCTGAATCTCGCCGACCAGTTTTTTCGATAAAGCCCCCCCTTTATGCTGTTTCAGCAGATCCTTTACCTGCTTCATTTTCTCCATGGCACGTTCAACCGGCAGATAGAAAGAGTCGCGATAGAACTGATGGGTCTGCTTCAGGATTGTTTCCCTGACCTGATCTGAAGAGCGCATAAATCGGGCAAGCTCTACCTGCAATGCAAAATCAGAATATTGTGATATTAAATATTCTCTCCATCGTTCCTGTTTCCCATGCAGAATTTCTCCTATCCTGCCTGTTTTTCGACCTCCTTCCAGTGTACCGCTGATTTCGGCCAAAGCCCCAATCTCTTTCACCTGTTCATCTACATACGCCTCAATCTCATCTTTTCTGTTCTCCAGGGTGTGAATGGCTTGTTCCAGATGTTTTTCAATATCATCTGTCACTTTCAGCCTGTGACCTTCGGCCTCCCCTTCTGCCATCTCTTGTTCCAGGAGCATCTCAACAGACGTCGCCATACGGCAGAATATTTTGGTCATAAAACTACCGGCTTGCTCATGTTCAGACAGCATATAATGTTGAACAACCTCCTGCAGCTTCACATGTTGAGTCCATTCATTTCGGCCCGAAACGGCCTTGACAAATGATTTTCCCTTTTTAAAAAACCTGACTTTCAAGCTGTCGGCCGGCAGGGCAATAAACCTCTCCTCTGCTTGTACCTCTTCAATCACATCCGGCACTTTTGATGCCACACGATCTGCAACCTCCTGCCACATCACCGTAAAGGGCTGGCTGCAGGCATGATCCAGAACAGTTTTGAGGTCATAAACTTTTCTGCTTAATATCTGAGTCAGACGGTTCTTTCGATCCTCATCATCTTTTTTGACACCTAAAATTTCAGAGTAGGTCTCTTTATACCAATCTATTAAATTCTGTTGGTAACTGAGTGCCAGATTTTCAAGCTCATTTCTCAAAATCTCCCTCAGATCGTCATTCAAATGTCGGTAAAGAGTCGTATATCTCTTAGATTTCTGATCCATTGATAAAGTTCAAAGTTCTTACAATACAGGTTCGTCAGCTTTTTTATAATAAACTAAATTTCAGAGATATAAATACTAAGTCAAAACAAATACTGTTCAATAGATATCAAACCAGTGGTAAATTGAGTAGAAATGGTTCGGGAGCACGGTATCAGATGAATCCCCGATCTTGTGAATGTAAGGTCAATACGAATACATTCAATCCCAATGATGCTGGTTACTGGTGTTTTTTACGTCCTGATGGTTCATTACAATAGAAATTTGTAATGACTATACTAAACTTAAATTTTTATGTAACTTTAGGAATCATCTTGCAGAACGGTTCATATCAATCAATTCAGCTAGCTAGAATGAAGAGAATACATACTTCTCTCATACTGTTTATCAGCCTGTTTATCATTTCGGGTTTGAACCAGGTCTATTCCCAGACTGAACTTAATAGAATTTCGGTTGCCGAACGAAGTGACGGAAAAGGGTATGTTGTACGTTATCACCTGTCTGAAATGGTCGACTCCGTACAGGTACAACAGCCATCTGCAGAAACGATACGCATGATGCTCTACTCCGGTGATCTGGACACTCTCAACTTTATCAGCCCCGATCTGCCCAATACCTTCCGGGAGTTAAACTTCTATCCAGCACGTGAAGGCATTGCCATTGAAATTACCATGGACAGTGACCAACTCTTTTCTACCCGGACCTATCCCGATCAGAATGGACGTGACCTGCTTCTTGGTATGGAACGGACCGATACGGAGAAGTTGGCTGAGATTATCGAAGAGCATCAAAAAAAACCTATACGCTTTTTTGAAGAGCTGGAACAGGCCGATGATTTTGATGAGGAGATCGACAATACCTTCCTCAGGCTGCGCGACAATATGGATTTTAATGTTATCGTACTCGATGCCGGCCACGGCGGTCACGATCCGGGTACAACCAACCGCGCACTGGGTCTGACCGAAAAAGATATTGCCCTGGCCGTTACCCTGAAAGTCGGTGCATACATTGAAGAGCATATCCCCGATGTAAAGGTAGTCTATACCCGAACGGATGACAGTTTTGTTCCACTCAGTGAACGTGGGTTGACCGCGACACGGAATAACGCAGATCTTTTTGTTTCGATACATGTCAATTCAGCGCCCAACTCCCCTTCTGCACACGGAACCGAAACCTTTTTCCTTGGGCTTGCCCGAAGCCAGTCGGCACTGGAAGTGATGAAACGCGAAAATAGTGTGGTCGATCTTGAAAATGGCCCGGGCACTCTTGAACTGAGTGAAGAGGAGCTGATCATCTATGAGCTGACCAATACCGGTAATATGGCCATCAGTGAGCGGATAGCCACCATGATCGAGACACAATTTGCCGAACGGGCACAGCGACGCTCAAGAGGTGTCAAACAGGCAGGTTTGGAGGCACTCTGGCACGCTTCCACTCCCGCTGTATTGATTGAATTGGGCTTTTTGTCAAATCCTTCGGAAGCACGCTACCTGGCCAGCGATTATGGTCAGACGATCATGGCATCTGCTATTTTCAGAGCCATTCGGGACTTTAAATTGGAATATGAGAAAAGCCTGCGAAGAAACAGGCAGCAACAAGCAAGTAATGATGAGTAAACAACCCCTCATTCTGGGTGTGGCAGGTGGAAGCGGATCCGGTAAAACGACCGTCGTAAGTAAAATTATCGAAGCTATCGGTAAAGAGAATGTCCTGCTGATGCAACACGACTCTTATTATCGCGACCTGAGTCACCTGCCTTTCAATGAACGAACAAAACAGAATTTTGACCACCCCGCATCGCTTGAAACCGAACTGATGATCCGGCACCTGAATGCCCTTCGAAACGGTTACCAGGTAGATATACCTGTCTACGATTTTGTAGCACACACCCGGTCGGAAGAGACAATCAGTGCATATCCCCAGCAGATCATCCTGGTAGACGGCATCCTGATCTACAGTGAGCCCAAACTCCGCAAATTGATGGATATCAAGATATTTGTTGATACCGACGGAGATGTTCGACTACTTCGCCGACTTAAAAGGGATATCTCAGAACGCGGGCGTGATCTCGACGGAGTCTTGAACCAGTACGAAAAATATGTCCGCCCCATGCACCTTGAGTTCGTGGAACCAAGCAAGCGGTATGCCGATATTATTATACCCCGTGGCGGTGAGAATACCGTTGCCCTGGAGATGGTGATCGCCCTGATACGAGGCAAGCTGAATGAAAGTGTAGCCGGGTAATCCGGATAATACCCTGACACTCCTGTCAGCTGTTGAGTGTTTCCCAGAACCTGAGCATCCCCTCAAAGACGAGAAATGGGTGGTATTTCATCTCGATTGCAGGGTTAAGATGACCATTTAAAAACTCGGAGTCTCCGCCGGTAATATAGAGGGTTACCTCCCCTTCCAGGCCTGTAGCGTACTTCTCAACAAAACCGTTTACAGCCATCAGATAGCCGCCGTTAATGCCCCACTCCAGGCTTTCACGGGTTGAACCACCGGGCCACTTTAGTGGAAGCCTGTGGGGTACTGCAGGGAGTTCAGGAAGGCCCTGTTCCACCATTTTGTGAAAAAGTGCAAGCCCGGGCATAATCACACCGCCGCGATAGACGCCATCGGCTGTCATCAGGTCGATCGTGCAGGCCGTTCCCGCGTCAATTGTGACAACATGAGTTTGTGAGTGCCAATGAGCCCCGTAACAACTCAGGTAGCGATCCATCCCCAGGGTTTTAGGCGTGCTGTAATACAGGTTCCCTTCGGGAATGAGATTATTCTTGAGAACGGTGCACCGATCATCAGGAACGTACGATTTGACCAGGTTCAGAATATCCTCCCTGACGGAACAAATGATCAGATGATCATATGAACACGCACTTAAAAACTGTTCGGTTTCGGCAGCCGCAGTACCGTTATCAGCTTTTAAGAGATAATCCCATTGACGTTCACTCTTTTGTGCAATTTTTAACTTGCTGTTGCCAATATCAATAAAGAGTAGTTCCATCTATACTTCTGCGGGAATGATTAACCGTTAACATGTTTTATAGTAGCGCATTTACTAACTTAAGAAAAAAGTGACAATCAGAAATGAATTTAAACAATAAGATTGCAATTGTAACCGGTGCCAGCAGTGGTATCGGTACCGCATTTTCAGAAAAAATGATAAATAAAGGCGCCATCGTTTATGGCCTCGCCCGCCGGCTGAATAAACTTCAGGAGGTCCGGGATCAGCTGGGCGAGAACTTTAAACCCGTACAGATGGATATTACCCGCAATCGTGACATTGAAGAGTGGGTACAGCAACAGTTTTCGGGCAAAGAGCTTCCACATGTTCTAATCAACAATGCCGGGCTGGGAATTTTTGGAGACGTGGATCAGCTCTCCGTTGAAGAGTGGGACACCATGATTAACACCAACCTGAATGGTGTCTTTTACCTGACGCGCGCTATCGTTCCCCTGATGAAAGAGAACCCTGATCACTGTCATATTATCAACATCTCGTCGGTAGCCGGACTGCTTGGCAACCCTCAAATTTCGGGTTATAATGCCACCAAATTCGGTCTTCGCGGTTTCAGTGAGGCACTTTTCAAAGAGCTGAGATATGACAAAATTAAAGTATCAACAATGTTTCCGGGATCGATTGCCACACACTTTTTCGATGATACGGGAACAGAGACTCATCCCAATATGATGCAGCCCCGCGACGTTGCAGATACACTGATTCATCTGCTTGAAACACCCGATAATCTTTTGATTAACGAGGTAACCCTGCGTCCCCTGAACCCAAAAAACCCCGATGCCTGACGTGAAACGGACCCGAAATTATATCCTGATCCTTGTTTTTCCTGCCCTCATTGTACTTCCCATGTGCAGTGAGGAGCCGGAACCTATCAGTGAAGAGATTTATAAAACTCTTCTGACTGAGCTGGCTCTGCTCAATCAGATGAATGAGATGTTATTGGGTGAGGTCCCGAAAGAAGAGAAACGGGAAATGATTTTTGATTATTATGGTGTAACCGAAGAGGAGTTTAACCGATCACACGACATCTACCAGCGTGATATTGAGCGGCAGATGAAACGCATTGAAGAGGTACAGACTATCCTTCGTGCCGAACGCGACTCACTTCAGCAGGCTGAACGCCGCTATCGTGTATCGCTGCGGGAGAGTTCGGACACCCTCAGGCAGAGGCTTTTGAACCGCGACTAACCGGAGCTCGTTCCTGTTCAAACCTGAGTTGCATACGAAATCCGTTATCTGACGTCATCTCAACCTCTGCTTCCAGCTGACTAATCAGGGTCTGGATAATTACACTGCCCATCTTTTCACCTTTCATCAATTTCTGAGTATCAAATCCGGTTCCGTTATCGCTATAGATGACCGTCAGCCAACCGGCTTCCTCCCGGATATCAATGATGATCTCCCCTCTCCTTTCATGTTTAAATGCATGTTTAAACGAGTTGGTAATCAATTCACTTAAGAGCATTCCAAGCGGGATCGCCTGGTTGATGTTCAGTTTCTTTTCATCACACAAAATGGTATAGCTAATCTCATCACCGGCCTGCTTATACACCGAAAAATGATGATTCAGAAGCTTCTCCAGATAACTTTCAAACGGGATATCCGAGAGGGATTCCGACTGATAGAGAAGCTCATGAACTCCTGCAATCGAGTGGATCCGGTTTTGCGTTTTTTTAAGAATCTGAAGTGTATCCTCACTCTCAACTTCGAGTGTTTGCATTTCGATCAGGCTTGATATGACAGCCAGGTTGTTCTTCACCCTGTGATGAATCTCAGATATCAACACCTCTTTCTCCTTTAGCGCCTTTGCATTATCACGGCTTTTGCGAATAGTTGTTGCCATAAAATAGATGAGGGCCCCAAAGATCCCGGCAAAGAGTATTCTGAAAGTCAGCCCCAGCTGGCTCATCAGGATGGCACGCTCAGAGTAAAGGTTATCGTTCACTGTAAGCCGCATCAGCCACTCCAGCCCCGACCCGTCATTAAACGTGAGGGTTCGGTCAACCCTCAGGTCACTGCCGGCATCAGAAGCAGGCTCACCATAATCAAAAAAACGATACCCGTTGTTATCCCAGATTTGCAGGTGAAAGATCTCCCTGCCGGCCATGATATTTTTAAGCTCATTGGTAAAATCCATTCCCGCTGTCAGTGAACCGTGAAACTGATTGTCAAAATAGATCGGCACATCGACCAGAAATGCCCCCCTCCCCTGAACCAGAATGGTCCATGGTGTAAAATTGATCGTTGAGTCGCGCTTCATCTGCCTCCAGTCCGGTTCGCGGTAGGGCAAATTTAAAATATTCAGCCCGATCGCTTCACGGTTCTCTTCCAGCGGTTCAATCAGCCGGATCACTCCTTCACCATCAATCCATTCAATAAACGTGATGGCATCCTTTACCGATAAGACCAAATCGGTTTCAAAACTAAATTGATTAAAATAGTCGCCTTTCGAGTGCTCAACCCTTCTTGTGTGATTCAGAAGCATTTGCAGATTTTCATTCACCATCTCCTGGATCAGCTCCGTCAAAAGATCGGAAGCCGACTCTACGGTCTGAACCCTGGCATGTTTGAGTTGCTGCTGGTCTGACTTCCATCCCAGATAAAATATCGCCGAAAAGATGATCGCAGTTCCCAGTGCGTAGCCTAACGCCTTATGTGATAATTGCCTCAACGAATTCTTCATTCTGTTTAACCTTCAACCTACAGCTTACGAAAATATAGAACGACTCAAAAATGATATACACCTATCCCAAAGATTATTTTGATTTTAAAGATATCATGACACCTCATGTCTCAAAAATCCGCTTAGAGAATTATATCAACATTAATTTTACTCTTACCTATAATGAGACATACAACCATTTTATACTGTTTTCTATTTATTGCAGTGATCAGTACCGCATGTACCCCTGCAAACCTGATTTCCGATATGGTCGCCGACTGGGCCAGTGACGCTGAAATCGGCAACCTGGGATCTGCCTATGTCATGAATAACGGCAGCCATATTTTCCTGGCGGGCAACCGCAGGGCATATCTTGTGGATGGGCGTTCCGGTCAAACCATCCAGACCTTTGATGACAGTTTCTGGGAGCGTGTAGCCGGCAATATCAATTTTGAAGTGATTAACCCCATCCACAGCTTCTCTGGCAATACCGGTGAAATGATCTCCGATGCGTATACACTCTATCCACTGCAAGGCACCGGTGTTATGCTGCTACTGGATTATCGTTTCAGAGATGAAATTATGATGGCTGTCGACATGACAAGCGGGCGAGAACTTTGGAAACAGACCGACCTCTCATACAGCCTGGGCAATTACCAGGGACTGGTTGAAAGTGCCGGTGCCAATGTCGGGCGCCGCCTGGCCAGTATGCTTGGAGCTGAACACGAGGAGGAGTCGGCCGAAGAGAAACGAGACCGGCAGGTGCGTTTTATGGAGAGGGTTCTCTTCCACCCTGAAGGAAAAGATTACTTCTTTCTGAAAACCTTTGGCGGACTCTTGAAAATAGATGCCGCAACCGGTGATATCATCTTTCAGCAAGACGGATTTGACGGATCGGGAATTATCGATGTAAAGTATCTCGAAAACGGTGATTACCTGGTTCTGAGCGGCGGAAGAAATATTGCCGACCTGGCCGGCTCCAATGCATACCATGTTGCACGGTTATCCCGCAACGGTGATATTGTCTGGGTCAGTGAACACAGCGGACGCCGTACAGCAGGGCTGTTCGTTGCAGACCACACCGTACTTGTAGATGGCTACCCAACCGAAGCCTTCGACCTGGGGAATGGAGAAAAACTCTGGGAAAATGACAATCGCCGGGGCAATGATTACCATCACACGATTATCGACGGTGATGCTGTCTACTTTGCAAGTGATCTTCACGGAACGACCACCAGAATTTCAGAGAGCAGAGCTTTCAAACAGGATCTGCGCACCGGTGAGATTATCTGGCAAACCGATACAGAACGAAATTCCAGTTTCACAGGTGCCACCCTTCAGGATGGGGTACTTCTGACATGGGGATCCGGCCGGGCATTTGAAGGAAACCGGGACGGTATCATTGCTTACGATGCCGAAACCGGCAACAGACTCTGGAGAACTTCTGAAATGAGATCTCTCTCACCCGAAGTGATTGTAGATGGAAACCGTGTACTTTTTAGCGGAAGCGGCGGTTTTTATGCTGCTGATTTACACACAGGTGAAATCATCCTTCACACCGAATCAACCGACCAAAACCCAATCGAATCCGGCTTGGGAGCCATGGCCTACAATGAATCGTTTATCTCAATTGGCCGAAATGGTGTAACAGCGCTCCGGAAGTCGGATGGAGAAGTGATCTATCACTCAGCGGTAAGCGACGGGGCAACTCACTATAAGCTCAATGGCACCAAACTTGCCATGATTCGAAACTCCCGAAATGCCCAGGTCGTGGATCTGGATAGCGGCCAGATCTCACCGGTGGTGCGAAGAAACACCGGTAATCGATATTACGGACACTTTGATGGGGACATCTTCATCAGCGAAGACGCCTCTTTTGCAATTACACTCGGCAGAAGCGGTAAATTGATGCGTCACCGTTTCTGACAATTTTCACGTTCGGCACCGGCTTCCCGTTGGCCGGTGCTGTAACGATTACGTTACTCTCACCGCGTTCATAGCAGAGACTTAAAACGGTGCCACCGTATCATCATCATCCGGGCCAAAGTCGATCACCACATCGTCAGGTCCCGATCCTGACGACGAAGCACCTTTTTCTATTTTCCAGGCCTTGACATCCGTATACCAGTTGCCCTTATATTCGCGGCTTTGAATATCAATATATGCTGTTACCGTTTCATCTTTGGCAACCGGATTCTTGTCGATCTGGTCGCCCCACTGGGTGATACACACTTTACGCGAATACTCTCCCGGAGTCTCCAGTATAAAATCGCGTTTTCGCCACGGGCCATTTTTCCCTTTCCCGCTCTGCTCTTCCAGAATGCTGATTACCTTACCTGTGATTTGTAGATCCATAATAGACTGAAATTCGTGTCATGATTCATTCATTTCATGAAAACCTATGCATTTCAGGTTCCATCCACAATGCAGAATAGAAGAAACTTTACAGGAAGCAGAGAGCTCTTCCCCTGCCGCTTGATCATCCCGTCCGGTGTATTTGTCAATTATTGACGAATACTGCAGTCTGCATTCCAAACCGTATTGGGTAATGAAGAGGCCTCTTGAATGGTTAACACATGGCTTTCCGCAATTTCATTCAGGCTGTATGTCAGATCGATCTGCATCAAAAAAGAACCGCACGGGCCAAACTCGGTCGCATCGGGATGCGGGGTGAACGATGTGCCGGCATGGGGAGGACGAAAACCGGATTCACCCTGAATCCGCACAAATCCATCGGCAACTCCAATTCCGCGTACACGGAACCGGTTGGTGTTTCCATTATCCATCCGGGCTGTCAGGAACGTGGCCCGTTCGATCACACCGTTTTCCGGGTTGAGGCGTGCAATAACACTCACATGGGGGCCGCCCCCCTGTCCGTAATTTGATTGAAACACAGACTGAAACGCGGTTTCGGAGGTAGCGCGAAGAGTGATATAGCTGTTGCTGCTGCTCCCGCCATCCAGTGTAAAGACTACCCAGGGGCGCTGATTTGTATCGAGAGTCACAACTTCTGCACGAACATCGACAGGTGAGTTGTCATGCTCCATCGACCAGAGCAGTTCACCGTTGGCATCCAGCTTCGTTACAATGGGATTGTTCCACCCGTCGTCCGATTGCTGAACCCCCACTTCATAGTGGTTGCCTCCCTGGTCGGTCATGGCCGATGAGGTGGATAAATAGATATCAGACGGAATGGAATCGTCCGTATCAGTGGTACCGCAAGCCGTAATGAGAAAAATCGAGGTGGCGAATAATAAGAGAAAGGATACAGTATAGATTGATTTCATGGGTTCGATAGTGTTTGGGTTTCCTTCTATCCTTTTTAAACTCATCCCGGAATGTTTGTTTCAGAAAATTTTATCTCAGAGAATTGTTACCTTCTTCGCACACAGGAACTGCACACTTCAGATAAAACCACCAACTGATGTCAAAGCCACTCAATACACGTTTCAAAATTGGATTTTTAGGAGCCGGACAGCTTGCCCGGATGTCTGCCCTCAAGGCATTTGAACTGGGCATGCAGGTAGCCGTCTTTTCTGACCGGCCGGAAAATGAACCGGTACAGTTTATGACTCCCTATTCGGCATCCGGTTCATTCGAAGATGCAGAGGCTCTGGCCGAATTTGCAAAAGAGTGTGATGTGGTTACCCTGGAAAATGAGTTTATCGACTCTGAAATACTCAAAAAAGCCGAAGAGTTGTCGGGAACCCCGATATACCCTTCACCCGGTAGTTTTTCGCTGATTGAAAACAAGCTGATTGAGAAAGAGACATTTGAGAAAGCCGGTATACCGGTCACGCCGTACAAACTGGTCAAAGGGCTGTCAGACATTGAAGCTTTCGGCAGAGAGCACGGATGGCCCTTTCTGCTTAAATCGTCAAAAGGAGGCTATGACGGTTATGGCAATGAAACTGTAAAGAATGCCGAACAGGCAGCAGACGCTTTTCAAAAACTTGGCGGTGATAAGGGAAGGGATATTCTTGCCGAAGCGTTTGTTGATTTCACACACGAACTGGCGGTGCAGGTGGCTCGCAATGAAACCGGCCATGTGGTCTACCCCTGTTGTGAAACCGTTCAGGAAAACCACATCAACGTGGCGGTGAAGTCGCCGGCCGAAGTAGATCTGAAGGTTCGGCAGCGGGCCCAGCAGCTGGCCATTGCGGCAACCGAGGCGATCGACGGGAAAGGAATTTTTGCTTTTGAGTTTTTCCTCACCAACGATGGTGAGGTGTTGCTGAACGAGTCGGCTCCGCGCCCTCACAACTCCGGGCACTACACCATTGAAGGGGCTGTTGCATCACAGTTTGAAAATCATGTGCGGGCTGTCTGCGGTCTGCCGCTGGGCAGCCCCGAATTGCGTAAACCGGCCGTGGTAATGATCAACCTGCTGGGAACACACAAACGCGATGCACTCATTGAAAATGCTGAAAAAGCCATTGCCGAGCCTGACGGACACCTCCACTCTTACGGCAAGCTACAGAGCAAGCCCGGACGGAAGATGGCGCACTATACGCTGCTGGGCAACTCGATGGAAGAGACCTATCAAAAAGCCATAGCCGTAACCAAAGGGATACAAATTTAAAAAACGAAAGATCAGAAACGGTAAGTAAACCGTGCGTAAAAATCTCTGTCACGCTGGGTGTATTCTGCACTTTCGGGTTTAAAGAGATCTGTCCGGATACGGTATCGCATCTCAAAATTCAAGGCACGGCTAAATGTATAACGGTAACGAATTTCAGCCATCGTATTATTGGGCCTGAAACTGGATGAGATCACCCAGCCGGGTTCTGTCTGTCCGTAGAGAATTCCAAGCCGGTGATTTTTGATCAGGTCATTGGCATAGGCTGAGATCTGCCAGGAGATGGCCGACGGATCAGAAAAAATTCGATCCTGACTCACATCAATACCGGCGCTTGCGGCTGTTGGTGAATAGGGAATCACACCCCATTCCCCTCCCATCCACAATTCACCCGAGCGCAACTCTGCCGGTAATCGAATCATTGCCCGTGAGGTCAGCACCACCATATCGCGAAATTGTCCGTTTCTCACAAATGATTGCGGATAGTATGACATGCTAAGTTCTCTCTGGACCCAAAAGCCTTCTTTGTCTAAATGCTCCAGGTTTAAAAACCCGGATACTCTCGATTCACTTTTTGCAAACACCATGGGAGCCCGGGCGGCATGTGTACTGCCCCTGCGGCCATTGTGATTGCCAATCACATGCAGGCGCCAGTTTCGATTCAAATCCCACTTCAACCACACCCCATCAGTATGTGATATACTCAGGTTTGCAGCATAATAACGGTCCATTCCTTTTGGAATAAACCCCTGCAGCGGAAATCTTCCCTGGAACCGGCCTGCCGTCAGCTCAACCGACGGGCTTACCCTCCAGGTGACCTGCAACTGATCAATCGTTGTTGTACCCGCCGGGTAGCTGCCCGATGGCGGCGTGTGATCTTCAATTATAAATTGAAACTGATCCTGGTTTGTCGAATAGCGACCTGCCAGGCGGGCATCGAATGTCAGGTTCTCATGAAGTATAAACTTCATACCCAACTGAATCCTTGCGTTTAATGCATCCGATTCTTCCCAGTTGCCGGATCTGTTGCGCGAATCAATCCATGTGTAGACCGTTCTGACAGTACCATAGAATTCTGCGTCTTTGCTGCTTTGAGCCTGGGTGTACCCTTCGGGTAACAGAATCAAAACCGCCAGTTTAATACATAACGCTAAAAAAAATCTCATGATCATAGTTTAATTCAAATTTACAATACCAGCCTACAGGATTATCATATTGACAGACAAACCGTTTACCCCCTCTCGCAAATCACCATATATAAAGATCCGCAAATTGGACTCCATTTCAAATTAAGAGGGGCCATAAAATTGATGACGCACTCAGATGGCCTTTCGGAGTAAAATTGATTCATAATTTACCCCGTACAATTTGTAACTTGTCCGAAACATTTTTTGTCATTCATTACTATTTATAATCAGAAACCGATTTTACCATGAGTAAAGAACCCATCGTCGGCGTAGTCATGGGCAGCGACAGCGACTGGCCCACCATGAAAGAGGCAACTGAAATCCTGGACCGGTTTGATGTAGCCTATGAAAAGCGGGTTGTTTCGGCTCACCGCACACCCGACCTGATGGCTGAGTACGGCTCAATGGCCCGTGAGCGAGGTATCAAGGTGATTATCGCGGGGGCAGGCGGCGCAGCCCACTTGCCGGGTATGCTCGCGGCCTATACCACCCTGCCGGTTATCGGTGTTCCGGTTAAAACCACGGCCCTGGGCGGACTTGACAGCCTCTACTCCATAGTACAGATGCCAAACGGCGTGCCCGTAGCCACCGTAGCGATCGGGAAAGCTGCCAACGCCGGCCTGCTGGCCATCCGAATGCTGAGCATGGATGATCACAACCTGGCTGAAAAACTGGACGAATACCATATCGAAATGGCTGACCAGTCGATCGATAAAACCAAAAATCTGACATAGATCACCGTCTGACTTGAAGAATAAAGTAATCAATATCACAATCCTGCTGATGCTTGCCATTTTTATCGCCTTCAGGGTTAATGTAGCCCTGAAGCATATGAATGGCGAAGCTCCTCAGCAGCAGATCGAGGAGCTCCCGGCAGTTTTTTCAGGGATTATGCCGTGTGCCGACTGTCCCGGCATTGAGTATACCCTCTTTCTGCAGGAGTACCGTTTTACCGAATTGAGCTATTATCAGGACCGGGGCGACGATCTGTTTGACGTTCGGGGAACATGGGAGCTTCGAAATGACACACTCAGGCTGTACCGCCAGGAGGGTGAGATCCATAAAGCATTTCTTTACAGCAGAGAATCTCTTGAACTGCTTGACCGTGACCTGCAGCGGTTTTCCAATGATTTTGAAGATGCGTATCAACTGACACGGGCTCATGAAAAGGAGTCTATCCAGAAAAATCATGATGAACACAGAAAGCTGGGAGTCGATTTTTTAGCCAGCGGCAATGAACCCTTCTGGCACATCAGAGCCGATCTGCAGGGCATGCTCTACTATCGCACCCCTGAATCAGAAATCGACTTCAGCTCATTTGACGTGGATGATGAAACGAGCCGAGATATCGTCTATAGAGGTGAAAATGAACATGGGACCATTCAGGTTTCCATTACACCGGGATATTGCAGGGATTCCATGAGCGGATTCCTGTTCACACACCGGGTTACGGTGAATACCCCTGAAAACCGGACTGTGAACGGTTGCGGACGATTTCTTCAATAAGCGGCAGCACGGCCATCAGCCCAGCTGACGTTGATTATAGGAAATGATCCGGCGGTAAGCTTCCAGTACCGCCTCTGTCGTGCTCACATTCAGTACCTCACCATACTCTTTGGCAATGTCGTGTGCATTTTTTGGAACAAATGGCAATTTTACCTGTTTCAGGGCCGGCACATCCCCACTGGTATCACCGATGTAAGCCATCTCCTCAAAGGAGAGTTTCAATGCTCTGCTCAACAATTTGAAACCCTGTAGTTTATCGTTACCAGGCATCAGGGTGTTCACGGATACATCGGTTGCATGCACCTCCAGACCCGGAAAATCGGTCTCTACTTTATTCAGAATCTGCTGATGTATTTTTTGGATTGCCTCCCGGTCGGCACTTACAACACCTGCATCCATCATTTTAGAAAACTCCAGGTTAACTCCGCTGTATTGAGGCAACACTTCCTCAGTGATCCACTTTTTCATGATGGTGATCGGCTCCAGTCCGCCATTGGCGATATCCACAGCTGTTTCAAAGCGATGTCCGTCCCAATGAAATAGCCCGGCACTTTCAAAAACAAACGGAAGCTGAACATCCAGCCATTGTGCCACCGCTTCAGCATACGGAAACGGCCTGCCGGTACAGATGGTCAGAGGAGGTATCCAATCAGACTCCCGGCTCTGCTGGTTCAATTCTCTGATAGTATTGATGGAATCCCAATCCGGGGTTTCAAACGGTTCTGATATGCAACCGTCCAGATCGGTGACAAATAGTTTGATCATGATTATAGAATACTAAAATGTTGCAAAGAGGATTTTGGAACAACCTCTCTTAAATACCTTCATATTTACTCTTCAGATTGAGGTTGTCCGGAAAAAAGAGTGCAGTCATAAAAAGAAAGAGTCCGATCACGAGAAGCACCTGATACTGATTTTTATAGTCGGCATACTCCTGAACTGAGAATTCTCCCCTTTCCAGTTCATCCAGCCTGGAAAAGAGGGGTTCAATGGTATCACTTCCGGCTCTAACAGCAAAATATTCACCGCCGCCCCGTGAAGCAATATCCCGCATGGTTTGATCACCCAATTGCGTGTTGACCCGGTTTCCCTGCCGGTCTCGATGGTACCCGATATGCCGGCCCTGATTGTCATATTCCGGTATCGGCCCTCCCTCAACGGTACCGATTCCAACGGCAAATATCGTCACACCCATCCCTGACAACCTCTCAAGAGGTTCACTGTAGTCCGGCCCATGGTTTTCACCGTCTGCCACAAAGATCAATACATCTGATGCGTTCCCGCTGTCTACCGATTCAAACGACTCAACAGCCCGGTCGAGCGCCGATTTGAAGTTGGTTCCCGGAACGGGCATCTGGTCAGGGTTCGAAATATCCAGAAACATCCGCATGGCCGAATAGTCGGTGGTCAGCGGGGATTGCACATACCCTTCACCGGCAAAAACAATCAGCCCGATCCTGTCGCCGGTCAGGCGATTCACCAGGCGGTTCACCTCAAACTTAGCCTTATCAAGCCGGCTTGGCCGCACATCCTGTGCAAGCATGCTCCTCGATAAATCCAGAGCCACCATAATATTGAGCCCTGAGCGCTCTGCTTCACGAACTTCTGTCCCGATTTTTGGCCCCGCAAGAGCAACTATGAAGAAGGTCAAAGCCCCCAGAAGAGCAAACAATCTGATCTTGTCGCCCGTTTTCCAGTAGTTCTGACGAAGCTGAGTCAGCAGCCGGTCATCAAAAAGGCGGGCTCTTTTTTTATCCTGGATCTGCCTGTACCCGTAGTAGAGTCCATACAACAGCGGTATCAGCAGCAATAGCCATAAATAGGAACTGTTTTCCCAAATCATACAAATGTTGTCAAGTCCATAAGTTTTCAGAAAGATAGTATTATTCAGGGAGACCTTTCAGAAGAAATCGGCCCCTTAAACCAACCAATAGGTACACCGAAACTTTAAAGGTTTAGGATACTCAAACGCCCTCAGGGGATGAACGCAAAGGCCTGGCCTATGTTGCACCTGTTTGCCGCTGCTTGTTCAGAATCTGTTCCCTCATTTTCTGACGGTTGTTTTCGTGCGGAGCGATTTGAAACAGCCAAAAGAGACCTGCTGCAAAGAGCATCAATGAGAATACCCCCATCGTTTGCCGCAGGGTGAGCAGGTCAAACTCCAGTATGAGCGCTGCAGCTGTTACCGAAACCGACTGGGCTACCGTAAAGAGCAGCCACTCCAGGCTGAATACACGTCCCCGGAACCGGTCGGGCGCCCTTCGCTGAAGCAGCACCGTACTCATCACCCAGTTCGACCCCGATGCCATATGTGCCAGCATCACAAAGAGAACCATAAAGAGGAGAGTCTCCGACAAACTGACCATGGCATACATCAATCCGGCTGCCATCATGAAGATCCCCATTCCTCTCACCCAGGTATCCTCTTTTTTAAAGACCCGGCGTCCGACCACCGGACCAATTCCGGTTCCCACTCCCCGTGCGGCATAGAGTATTCCCAGCCCGATGCTGCCCATCATTAACAGTTCTTCTGCGGCAATGATGAGCATATAGACCAGTGCACCCAGGCACATTGTAAACATCCCTTTGGCCAATGTCGGGCGCAGTACATACGAATTGCCCAGCAGGTATCCGATACCTTCCCGGATGCCCAGGAGCGGGTTACGGGTACGCTTTTTCTCTTCTGCCGACATCTCCTGCTGCGGTATCTCTGCCCTGTAAATAAAAATCGCCGCAATGAAGTAGGTTACACCGTTCATCAGAAACACGAGATCAGTGCCCAGCCACGCGGTGGCAAATCCCCCAATCGCCATACCCGTCGTAAAGATGATGCTCCAGGAAGCAGCCGAGAGGATATTGGCAATCACCAGCTCGCCCGGGGTGGTCACATTGGGAATGGAAGAGGTTTTGGCCGGTTCAAAGATAGCAGAAAATGCCATCTGTACCGCTGTCAGAACGTAAGCCAGCCAGAGAAGGGATTCTGATGTAATCAGGATAAATCCCAATACGATGATGCCGCGTGCAATATGGCACCCAAACATCAGCTTTCTACGGTTAAACCGGTCGGCGATATAGCCCGCTATGGGTGAAAAGGATGCAAGGCTCATCATCTTAACGACGATAATCAGGCCCAGCAACAGCTCTGATCCGCTATACCGGTGAATGATCGCATAGATTGCGAGGATTCCGAACCAGTCGCCAAAATTGGACACAATCTGCCCCAGCCACAACTTTCGGTAGTTGTGATTCGTGCGAATCAGGTTGGCATAGGGCTTCAGTTTAAATTTCAAAGGCGGAAAAACTCATCATAATGGCCGATCATCCGACCGGCCTGGTACGTGATTTTATTCAATTCCGGTGCTGCCGAATCCGCCGTCGCCCCTGTCGCTGTCAGGAAGGGTGCTGGCCGGGCGGATTACGGGCTGAAACACCGGGCTGATCACCATCTGGGCGATGCGGTCTCCGTGTGAAACCGTAAAAACCTCACTGCCATGATTGATGGCAAGCACTTTCACCTCTCCCCTGTAGTCAGAATCGATCGTACCCGGTGAGTTAAGCATCGTAATGGCATGCTTGTAGGCCAGGCCGCTTCTGGGCCTGATTTGTGCCTCATACCCTTTTGGGAGTGCCATCTGCAATCCTGTGGGAATCAGTTTCCATTCGCCCGGTTGCAGCTTGACCGGATTCTCAAGCGCAGCCCGCAGGTCCATGCCTGCAGCCTCTTCACTTTCGTAAGACGGCAGCGGCAGGCCTTTGGCGTGTTCCAGTTGTTTAAAATAGATTTCAATCATCCCTTCTCTGTTCATAACTGATCAGTCTTACTCGTACATTTCCAAATATGACCCGTACATGAGCTTCAACCGGAATCCGAAGATCATCAGTTGAAAACCACGATTTAAACGTTCCACGAAAGCCGAACGGGCCGTCTACATCGGCATTCCCTTCACTCAGATAGGTTTCGATCGGTTCATCAAAAGCTTCGTACTCCCTCATTTCAGTATTGGAGCTGCTTTTGGCCGTTACGGTTCCCTTATCCCCTTCAATATACGCCGGAAGGGAATAGGGTTCCTCCCTGCCGGCAAACATTCGCGAGTAGTAGAAGATAATATCCCCGCCGCTGGCAGGCTCTTCAAGTGCCAGGGTATCTGTCGGCTCGCCGCGTTCATAAAAAATTACCTTTTCAAGCTCGCGGTCAAACTCGATCCGCACCCGCTCATACTCTTCATCGTGAATATCATCACGCCAGAAAAGATGGCTGTAGGGCCATTGCTCATTGAATTGAAAGATATTTTCATAATTCACAATGCGCGTGCCCATAAACGGAAGGCGACGGTTCGATCGCATGGTTGTTCGCATATGGTAGGCCTTCTGGCCGTTCCAGGTTGTATCGGGCAGCAGTTCCACATCAACCCAGCCGAGTGTAAAAAAGCCATACCTCACCTCATATTCAAATACCTCACGCGCCTCAAGCATCATCTCCATCGTAGGAGGCTCATCTCTTTCAAATGTCAGATCTGCCTGAGCAAAGAGGGGTGAAATGCCAACAAGAAGAAACAGCTTAATCAGCAGTAAACGCTTCAAACGCATCCTCATCATACCCTACCAAAATTGCTTCACCGTCTACCAGAACAGGCCGCTTGATCATCACCTGATGTTCCAGCAGCTCTTTAAAAAGCTCTTCGTCATTTAAGTTTTTATCCTTTAGCCCAAGCTGCCTCCATTTCATGCCTCTCTTGTTCACCAATACGTCAATCCCGATCTGGTTGACGAACGACTGAAGCTCATCCCGGGTCAGGGGCTCTTTCTTCAGATCTATAAATTCATACTCAACCTCATTCTCTTTTAGCCATTTAAAGGTATCACGTACTTTGTTACAGTTTTTGATCCCGTAAACTTGTATCATTACAGAAGTTATTTATTTACATTTATGTTAGATTGAAAAATACGATTTTTTTGTGACCTTATTGTCACCCGATTTCCAGGGAACAGAACCCTTTTTCGTTTCCGGCCATTTCAAAACATCCATATTGTGAATTTTTTAAAAAAACCATTCATCCTTGCAGCAGCCCTGGCTGTCAGCCTGAGCGGCTGCAATCAGAGCAGTGATCAGAGAGAATTTGAGCGGGCTGCCTTTTCCCTGCCCGAAGGAATTACAGAAACGACTTCTAACGGAACCGTAGTCAATGAAGATCCCGACGACTGGCGTGTAGCCCCCTTTTTTCAGGGCCTTGTTGAAATTGACCCGGCCTACCCCAATCCGGTTCAATCGACCGAACGGGTTACCCTTGACGTGATTGTTACCGGTGTTGAGTCGGTTTCCGGCCTTATCGTTTATGCCTATTACGGAGGCAACAACATCCGTCCGGTCTTTGAAGACCTGCGCCGCCCCATTCCGCCGGGTGTCACATCCCTGCCATTACAGGCGCTAGACATTGCACAGTTCCGTGAGAATCCACAGGGCACCTATCGCATCATTCTGCTTGATGCCAGTGAAAATGTGATTACGTATGGTGATATCAGGATTGAGTAGTTCAGCCGTGTATTGTCATTGACCCCGATAGGCTCTATCTTTGTCAGCCTATGCCAAAAGATAAACTGACACCATCCGAGAACGCTATTCTGCGGGAACTGATCTTTCCGGAATCGTTCAGCCATATTGAAAATGAAACCGGGCTCAGCTTCGGTGCCATTCGCGACGACCTCATTAAACTGATCAATCACGGTTATATTGAGGTCTTTGATTCAGACACACACCTCTCCGTATCTCCCTTTTACGATTCGGACAATATTCGGGATTTCAGTTTCAAGGCGACCAAAATCGGATTAAAACGTATTCAGAACCATGCAATTTGAATCTACCATTCACGACAAAACGTTTGAGGTTACACTCAACGAAGAGGCTTCCACTGCCTCGGTTAACGACAGGGAACTCTCTTATGAGCTGATTGTACAGCCCGGCGGACGCGTTCTCTTCAGAACGGGAACCAAATTGCATATTATCGATAACATAACGGTAGAGAAACAGACGGTAAGCTTTTCAATAGACGGTAAATTTGTCACCGCTTCCGTTAAAGACGAACAAGAGCTGCTGCTTGAGAAACTCGGGTTTTCTACCGATGAGCTTGCATCTGCCGGGTTACTGGAAGCTCCCATGCCGGGTAAAATCCTCGAACTGCTGGTTGGTGAAGGGGATGAAGTGGAAGCGGGCGAACCGGTTGCGATACTGGAAGCGATGAAGATGGAGAATGAACTGAAAGCTCCGGCCAGCGGCGTTGTGAGTACGATTTCTGTATCTCTGAACGACAGCGTAGAAAAGAATCAACCTATTTTAGAGATCGAACCCCGTGGATAAATTTGTAATCGAAGGACCTACCCCTCTCAGCGGAAATATTGAAATCAGCGGATCCAAAAATGCGGCCCTTCCCCTTATGGCGGCGGCGCTACTTGGCGACACCCCGTCTGAGATCAGCCTGGCCCCCAAGCTGCGAGACATCTATACGTTTAACAATGTCATTCGTGTTACCGGTACGCGGGTTGACTTCCTGGAAGACCAGAACAGGCTCATCATAGACCCGTCCAATTTGAGCCATGCCGAAGCTCCCTACGACCTGGTGCGAAAGATGAGAGCCTCCTTTTACATGCTGGGTGCGCTGATCGGTCACGCCGGTGAAGCAAAGGTCTCTCTTCCCGGCGGTTGTGCCTGGGGGCCCAGGCCTGTAGACCTTCACCTGAAAGGCATGGAAGAGATGGGTATCAGCATTGAACTTGAAAAAGGGTATGTCATTGCCTCGATGCAGGGTGAGTCTGTTGAAGGCGGTGATTACACCCTCGAACCCAGCAGCGTCGGCGCCACGGTCAACCTGGTCCTCGCAGCCGTTAAACGGGCAAAACAGTTTATCATCCGCAATGCTGCCAAAGAGCCGGATGTTGTGCTTCTGTGCACAATGCTGAACAAAATGGGTGCCAATATCGAAGGAGCGGGCACCGATACCATCACCATTCGCAAAGTCGAAAAGTTAAGTGGTGTCAAGATTTCAAACGACCCTGACCGCATTGAGACCGGCACCTTTATGGTGGCGGCTGCGATGCACCCCGAATCGGATGTGACCCTGACAGGCTGCAAGCCGGAAGACCTGGGTACATTCCCGAAGCATTTTCGCAAACTGGGCGTAGAGCTGGATATCAACGGCAGTGAAATCCGGATCCAGTCGGCTCAAACAATCCGGCCGGTTTCGGTAAAAACCGAGATCTACCCCGGGTTCCCAACCGACCTTCAGGCACAGTGGGCCACCCTGATGACCCAGGCGTCTGGCGAGTCTAAAATTACCGATAACATCTACTACGACCGGTTCAGCTATGTACCCGAACTAAATCGCCTCGGTGCAGACCTGAAAGTGGATAAAAACCGGGTAACCGTAAAAGGCAAGACGACCCTCAATGGTGCCTCCGTTATGAGTACGGATCTGAGAGCGAGCGTAAGCCTGGTGATGGCAGCCATGGCTGCTCAAGGCCGCTCTGAGGTACTGCGTGTCTATCACCTCGACAGGGGTTACGAAGACCTTGAAAAGAAACTGAACCGTGCAGGAGCCTCCATCAGAAGAGAAGACGGTGAGTAAAGGGTTTTAAGCCCTTCACTGTTTCATTCAATCAGCCTTCGCTGATTATTTCATTCAATATTTAATAATTAGCAAACTTTCTGCTATATTATCATATTGGATCAGTTCGATGAATAACGCACGAACTTGACGTATATAATATTGATATTTAGACTTTTACAACATATCACCCCTTATTTGATAATGCGCCTGGAAGCGGTCTGCCGCGATGAGGCGTGCTCAGATTTTGGCAGTACACGGACAAATTGTCCAACCCAACCTATTTCTAACAAGAATTCTAACGTTTTGGCAAATCGCCCGGCTTTTACGCGACCAATGTCTATTCTGGAGCATGAACTGTTTTTATTTAAAACCAATCAGATCTTTATGATTGTGAAGTGTAAGCTCGGCGAATTGCTGATGAAATTTTACCGCTTACATGAAGAATCAGATAATTATTCACTCATCGGGCAAACAAACCCGTGTTGCACTTCTCGAAAATGGAGAGCTGGCTCAGTTATTTATAGAATCTGAAGAGAACCAGCGTACCGTTGGTGACATCTACCTGGCCAGGGTTCACAAGGTAATGAGCGGCATACGTGCCGCATTTATTGATGTAGGCATGGAGAAGGATGCATTTCTTCACTTCTCGGATGCCGGCGACCACCTTGGCGATTACATCAAAATGATGAATGGCCCGAAGAGCATTTCAAAGGATGCTGAGAAGGACCTGCAGAAATTCGACAAGCTTTCAAACAACGACAAGCAGATCCTGGCAGGCAAGCTGCTCCGAAACAACCAGCGCCTGTTGGTTCAGATCGTCAAAGAGCCGATCGGGTCTAAAGGTCCGCGCGTATCGACCGATATTACCATCGCCGGCCGTTTCCTGGTATTGATCCCCATGGGCAATTACATTGCCATCTCCAAGAAAATCAATAGCGGGAAAGAACGGCGCCGGCTCAAGAGCACTGTGGGTGCCATGCTTCCCGAAGGGTTTGGCGTCATTATCCGTACCGTAGCCCAGAAGCAGGATAAGGAGGCCCTTGAAGAGGATATGCGCACCGTCTTGAAAAAGTGGGAACGCATCCTCAACAAACTTGAAAACTCAAAACCGCCAACACTGCTCTACAAAGATCTGGATATCACCGAAAGCCTGATTCGGGATCTCTTCGCGAAGCAGTACGACCGGGTATTGATCGATGATTACCAGCTCTATAAATCGGTCAAGAGCTATGTCTCCCAGATTGCCCCCAAAATGCTTCCAAGCGTACAGCTCTACAAAGGCAAAGATCACATTTTTGACCACGTGAATGTCGGACACGACGTAAACTCCATATTTAGTCCACGTGTGCGCATGCCATCGGGCGGGTATCTTATTTTTGAACAGACCGAAGCGATGTATGTGGTCGATGTAAACTCCGGCCCCTATGCTGCAAAACAGAAACAGGAAGACAACTCCCTGAAAACAAACCTGGAAGCAGCACGAGAAATTGCCAAACAGCTTCGGCTCCGTGATATCGGCGGTATCATCGTTGTCGACTTTATCGATCTTCGTGATGACAAAAACCGTAAAAAGATCTATGATGAGCTGAGAAAAGAGTTCAAAAAAGATCGCGCCAAGACCAATGTTATCGGAATGAGTGATTTCGGGCTGGTACAGATTACCCGTCAGAGAATTCGTCCGAGTGTGGTCAATTCAGTCTCCAAAGTGTGCCCGATGTGCGGAGGTTCCGGCTCTGTTGTCAGCCAGGATACCATCGTAACCGATATTGAAAGCTGGATCAGTAAATTCAAATACAGCACCGACTACCGCGCTGTCGATATCTATATCAATCCATACCTTCGTTCTTATCTGACCAGGGGCTTCTTCAGCCTGCGCTTTCAATGGATGATGAAGTACAAGACCAAAATTTCATTTGTTGCCGATGACAACATCTCACTGAATGAATTTAAAGCGACTCTTGCAGGTTCAGAACTCGAAATTACCGATGTCGTGCTCCAGGGTGACTCCATTGAAGATATTCTCAAGGCACATGAGCTGCAGGCTCACGAGCCCGAGGCAGGCAATGAACTCTCAAGCAAGGTTGACTTCTACAGCAAGGGAGATCAAAACGGTAAACCGGGCCGGCCAAGCCGGCCAAAAAGGCCTGCCCGCCAAAGCCATTGATCACTGAGGAAATTTTAACGGAATTACAACTTTAGCAAGAATGACAAATCTGAAGAATTTGCACGCTACCACCGTATTGGGCGTTATCCACAACGGGCAGGTAGCCCTGGGTGCCGACGGACAGGCAACCCTTGACAAAACTGTCATGAAATCGACCGTAAAGAAAGTCAGAAAACTGCAAAACGGCACCATTTTGGCCGGATTTGCGGGTTCGACTGCGGACGCATTTACACTCTTTGAAAAGTTTGAAGAGAAATTGAACAGCTATAACGGAAACCTGCAGCGTGCTGCAGTAGAAATGGCAAAAGAGTGGAGAAAAGATAAATTTCTGCAAAAGCTCGAAGCCCTCCTGGTAGTGATGGATAAAGACACTCCCCTGCTCATCTCGGGCCAGGGCGATGTCATTGAACCTGACGATCAGATTTTAGCGATTGGAAGCGGCGGTTCATATGCACTGTCTGCTGCACGGGCTTTGAAAGAGAATGCACCCGACCTATCGGCCAGGGAAATCGTGGAAAAAGCACTCCATATCGCTGCTGACATCTGCATCTATACGAACCACAATCTGACCATTTTAGAAATTGAAGAGTAGTACCCATGAAGTTGATTGAACAGAAAAATTTAACCCCGAGACAAATCGTAAGCGAGCTCGATAAGTATATTATCGGGCAGAAAAAAGCCAAACGATCCGTTTCGATTGCACTTAGAAATCGCTGGCGCCGGCTCAAATCGGATCCTGAAATCCGTGACGAGATTATTCCAAACAATATCCTGATGATTGGCCCGACCGGTGTTGGTAAAACCGAAATTGCCCGACGGCTGGCCAAACTGGCCGGAGCCCCGTTTATTAAAGTGGAAGCCTCCAAGTTCACTGAAGTAGGCTATGTTGGCCGGGATGTCGAATCGATGATCCGCGATCTGTCTGATATTGCTGTCAACATGGTAAAGCTGGAAATGCAGGAGCGCGTCAAAGAGAAAGCGGCGAGCATTGTTGAGGAGAAAATACTGGACATTCTGATTCCGCCCGTCCGGAAAAGCCCAAGCCGTACAAGCAGTACCGGCAGCACAAATTCAAATGAAGCAGGGTTTAACCCCGACAAGGCTTCGGATGAGGAGCTCAATGAGCGTACCCGTGAACGATTTCGTGAAAAATTGAAAAACGGAGAACTGGAAGACCGAAAAATCGAGATTGAGGTAGACTCCTCCAAAACACCGATGATGCAGGTCTTTGGCCCGCAAGGCATGGAAGAGATGGGCGTCAACCTGCAGGATATGCTTGGCAATCTGACCCGCGGCCGTAAAAAAACCAAGCGTACGGTACCCATTGAAGAGGCACGTGAAATTTTACTGGAACAGGAAGCCGAAAAGCTGATCGATCACGAGGCTGCCGTACAGGAAGCCCTTGAAAGAGTTCAAAACCAGGGTATTGTGTTTATCGATGAGATAGACAAGGTAGCCAGTGACTCCTCATCCGGAAGCAAAGGCACCGGAGAGGTCAGCCGTCAGGGTGTTCAGCGCGACCTGCTCCCCATTGTTGAGGGCAGCACCGTCAACACCAAACACGGTATCGTGAAGACCGACCACATTCTGTTTATCGGGTCCGGTGCATTTCACGTATCCAAGCCATCCGACCTGATACCCGAACTTCAGGGACGATTCCCAATCCGTGTGGAACTCAACTCTTTAACTGAAGAGGATTTCTTCAACATCCTTACGCAACCGAAAAATGCACTGACCAAGCAGTATCAGGCAATGCTTGCCTCAGAAGGGGTTACCGTAGAGTTTACCGAAACAGCCATTCGGGAAATCGCCAAAATTGCCGCGCAGGTAAACCAGCAAGTTGAAAATATTGGCGCCAGAAGGCTCCATACCATTCTGTCATCCCTTTTGGAAGAGCTTCTATTCGCTGTTCCTGATGATATTCACGACAGTGAAATCACCATTGATCAGAAGTATGTACAACAACAGCTCGACGGATTGGTTAAAGACAAAGACCTGAGCCACTATATTTTGTAAAATGTTCTGAAATATTCTGAATATGAAACGTTTTGAGAATATCTGCGTTACAATATTCAAGTGGTAAGTCTATAAGCGGATTGTTATACTCTTTGAATTGCGTATCCGTTACATGTTAAACTATCGAAACAAATACTGATGTCTGTGAAGAAGTTTTTAGCTCCCCAACTAGCACTGCTCTTAATCTTATCGGCCGTTTGGTTAGCCGGGGTCGATAAAGTACTGGTAACAAACAATAACGACCAGGAAAACCTCCATAAATACCTGCAGGTTCAAAGGCGTGTACTCGACAATTACTTTGGCGAAACCGCTGTAGACCACCTGTTTGAAAGGAGTATTGCGGGATTGGTTGAAGGGATGCAAGACAGCTCCCTTGATATCACAGGCACACCGATCGATACAACCCGCTTCAAGTTTGAAAAGGTGCAAAACCTGCGCGACTCCTATAACAAATTTGAAGAGGCCTATCTCTATATAGCCAACAACTATCCCGATAAGGATATGGATAAGCTGACCGAGTCTGCCATCAAGGCGATGCTGGCCACACTCGATCCCCACTCCGTCTATATTGAGCGGGACGACAGCGAACGGATTCAGGAAGAGTTTGCAGGCAAATTTCAGGGTATCGGAATACAGTTTAACATCATCCAGGATACCATCACGGTGATCACAGCCATCTCAGGCGGACCCAGCGACCAGCTGGGAATCATGTCGGGTGACCGCATTATTTCAATTAATGACACCAGTGCTGTGGGTTACAACAATGAGGATGTGATGAGGCGCCTCAGGGGACCCAAAGGCACCGAGGTTGACATTGAAGTGCTTCGGCCCAGAAACCCCAACCCGATTAAATTCACGATTGAACGTGACGATATCCCCCTTACCACCATCGACACTGAATATATGCTCGATGAACGTACAGGCTATATAAAAATCAATCGATTTGCCGCTACCACACACGAAGAGTTTATTGCATCGGTCAACAAACTGAAAGACCAGGGTATGAACCGGATCGTGGTTGATATGCGCAACAATCCGGGAGGATACCTGAGTCAGGCCATTGCCATTTCAGAAGAGTTTTTCCCTCGGAATACCAAATTGGTGTCGACCGACAGTAAACACTCCCGGTTCAACCAGGAAGTCTACTCCAGCCGAAACGGCATCCTGATGGATATGCCGGTCATCGCATTGGTGAACGAGGGATCTGCCTCGGCAAGTGAGATTGTCAGCGGTGCCATCCAGGATCATGACCGCGGACTGGTTGTTGGCCGCAGAACCTTTGGAAAAGGGCTGGTGCAGCAACAGTACGAACTGATCGACGGGAGCAATATCCGGGTCACGATATCACGATACCTGACCCCATCCGGACGCCTGATCCAAAAGCCGTTTGACGGCAAGAATGAAGATTATGCTTTTGAAATTGTTCATCGCGAAGCCGATGCCACGATGGATGCCGAATCGTTCAAAGACCAGGTGCCCGATTCACTCCAGTTTAAAACCCGTGCAGGAAGACAGGTTTTTGGCGGAGGTGGAATCGTGCCCGACTTTATTGTCCAGGAAGATACCAGTTCCTCACCCTATCTCTTCAACTTCATGCTGGTAAACCGGATTGATTTCAACTTTGTGCGTGACTATATCGATCAAAACGGAGACGAACTGCGGGCAGAGTGGGAAGATGACTTCCAGGCCTTTAGAAGTGACTTTGAATGGACCGAAGAGGATAAAAACAATTTCCTGGAACGCATGAAGAGTGCCGGGCTTGAACTGGCCGATGAACTGGACGAACCTGAAGTGGAAGGAAATACCCTCCGGATTACCCAGGAGATGTATGATGACCTGATCTGGATGAACTTTGGACGGATGAAAGCTGAAGTAGCCCGGCAAATCTGGGGCAACGAATATTTCTATCCCATTGTAAACGACTACTTCAATGAATCGCTCAAGCAAGCGATGAAACTGTGGAGTGAGGTGGAGAAGCTGGAAGCTTACGCTTCAAAACAGGCAGGCTTATTGCAACAATAATGATTACCGGCCAATAAAATTTATTAACGGTTTGAACGGCCTGTTGATCTACTTCAGCAGGCCGTTTTTAATTCGATCGGTCATCGTGATCACGGCTGTCTCTGTTCTGAGACGTTTATTGCCAAGAGAGTAGGCTACGCTTCCCGCTTTTTTCAGCAATCCTCTCTCCGCTTCAGAAAAGCCCCCTTCCGGACCAATCACAGCCGTATATCTTTCACATTCCCGGACCGGTTGAAATCCATCCAGGGTCTCATCTGCATGAATCACCAAACCCGGGTCAGACAGTGACGCCAGTGCTTTTTCTAAACTCTTTTCAAAGCTGATCATTGGCAAATATGCACGTAGTGACTGTTTCATGGCTGCAATCGCTGCAGCCTCCAGCCTGTCTAACCGTACATTCCCCTTTTCACTGTGATCACCGCGAAACACAATAAGTTGGTCAGCACCCAGCTCCACGCTCTTCTCAATTGCAAACTCCAGCCGGTCCCGCTTTTTAATCAATCCGACCAGTATGGAAACTCCCGGATTTATTTTGGGCTCCTGATGGGTCGATTGAACAATCGCTTCAATCTGCTCTTTACCGACAGATTCTACGACGCATTCATAGACATGGCCCACACCATCGGTAACGTGAATCGAATCCCCCCTTTTTAGCCGTAATACTTTTGATGCATGCCTGGCCTCCTGGCCCTTCAAGCGAACCGTTGGCAATTGAATGAATTCGATGGGAGTATAGAACAGGTTCATTCTTTTCTAAATCTGGCGCCTCGGGTGAATACCGTCTCCCCGGTTTCTAACATCAGCTTGATATAGGGAATACAGAGTTTACAGTTGGTACACGATATCTTCAAAGCCTGGAGTTTCTCGATTGTATCCAGGCCTTTCTGTTCTGAGATCTCTTTAATCTCCGAAAAAGTGATCTGATGGCATATGCATCGATCTACCGGCATATCTTCCTGATTTTAGTCACTGCTTGAAGTGTTTCCCCAGCTTCAAACCTTGTCCCTGATAATTACTTTTTATCTCTGATCCATAGACAATGTCGGGAACTTCACTGTTAGGTTCAAATTTCATGCTGCAAAATGTCTGGCCGTGTTCTATTAAAAACGGCACATCATGAGAGCGAACCTCAAGAACTGCACGCGCCCCTCCGTCATCTGCTGATCCGCCGAAGCCGCTGTCAAAGAAGCCTGCGTAATGTGTGCGAAGTTCGCCCGAACCGGTATCGTAGGCTATCATTTCAGCAGCCAGGTTTTTGGGAATCCGGCATCTCTCTTTAGAAGCAAAAATATAGAACGCCTCCGGTTCCAGAATCAGATGATCTTCATTTCCCGCCTTGATCGGCTCCCAAAAATCGGTGACATCATAATGATTGATGTTGTCCAGGTCGATCAAATCACGATGCTTCTTGGCCTTATAACCCAGGATATCATTATCGTCACCCTGAAGGTTCACACTCAGAAAGAGTCCGTCATTCACCTTTACAGAGTGCAGCGGCAACGCCTCTCCCGTTTCGTCAAACAGCAACGGATCGGCCGAGTGGATACGAAGCAGATCCTGGTCGGTAAGCACTGTATGGCCGTGGCGTATTCGGAGCTGATTGAGCCTCTGTCCGGTTCGAACCTTGATCGGGAATGATTTTGGGACCACCTCCAGATAGAGATTCCCCTCAAACCCCGGTTCGATCTCTTCAAAACGGTGGGAATAATCGGTAATCACCCGGGTAAAGATATCAAGGCGCCCCGTTGTGCTTTTGGGGTTTGCCTTGGCTGTCAGGTTCGACTCAGAAATGAGCCTGATTCCATCATCCAGTTCACCGTTAAAAAGTTTCTTCTGCGGTGAGAAGTGAGAGGCTGGCAGGCGAAGTTTCTCCAGCAGCGGAATAATATAAACACAGTTGGGCTCGAGTACGGCACCCTCCGTAATTGAAAACTTATATTGATAGAGCTTGTCAATTTTCTGCTGTACGGTCTCATTTTCAGGCAAAAAACTGCTTCGCACCCGATAGGCCGTCTCTCCAAGCCTCAGGTCGATCGAGTTGGGCTGAAACTGGTCATCCAGAATCGGGTACCCCTCGGCCCCCTGTATCACTCCGGCATCTTTCAGCACTTTCAGTTTCTGAATCGGTAAAATTCCTTTGGTTCGCAATGTGACTTCGCTGATCGTTCTATCCATACGTTATCTAAGTTTATTGATCCGAGAAGTTAAGAATTTATAGAGAGTTTAAAAGTCCATTTTACCCAAACGATATACAGCAGAAAAAAATCAGGCAAGTTTTTTGCTGTGTTTACTAATATGTAACAGGAGTCCCGAACTTTCCAAAATGCGATTGTTGTCATGAATGAGCTGACCAATATCAAACGAATCCAAAAACGACTGAAGAAATTCTCCCTTCATGAACACGCAGCGGGGTTGTGGTTCTCCAGGAAGTTCACCCGACACGGTATCATTGTTGTATCCGGCGGCAGGCCATGGCCTTCCGTTCTGAACCGCGGCGGAACCCTGACCGCCGAAAATTGCCAGTTCTATTCAGGCGTCTGCATGGAAGTGGGTAAAGGAGGACATCTGCACATCGGCAATGGTACATTTATTAACAGAAATACAACCCTCGTAGCCGAAGAGAGGCTTGAAATCGGAAGAAATTGCATGATCTCCTGGAATGTATCCATACTGGACAGCGATATGCACAAAATTGGCAGCCGTAAGATGACGGCACCGGTTGTTCTGGGCGACAGGGTTTGGGTTGGCTGCGGATCGATTATACTAAAGGGGGTTCACATCGGTGAAAAGTCGATTATTGCTGCGGGATCCGTGGTTACAAAGGATATCCCATCCTGCTCCATCGCTGCAGGGAACCCCGCCCGAGTCATTGGTGAAGTGAATCCATCAGAACCTTTGCCCAACATGGTGAGTATCTAATTCACAACTTCATGGTCCCGCCGTGTATTTCCTCTACATCTGCGGCCAGGCCATACACTGTAAACCGCCCTCTATCTTAATAAAAGCTACACTTATCGAGTTGGCACTCCTCTTGCATCCGATACCGGACAGCCGGTCACGTTACCGGAATTTGTTGATAAACCAGTCAGCGGAGGTTTTATGTTTGTATTAAATAAAGAGGAGTCTTATAACGTATTGGGAGTAGACATCTCTCCCTACAGCCGGGAAGAGTTCTACCAGATTATCGATCAGAGGCTAATGGATTCTGACACGAGTGCCCCGCCGCTCTTTGTCGTAACGGTAAATCCTGAAATTGCCATTCAAACCATCATTGACAGTGAATACAAGGATATCCTGAGCCATTCAAGCATAAATACTGCAGACGGTGTGGGTATCAGCTGGGCCGTCAACTACCAGTATGGCAAAAAAGTTGATCGTATAACCGGATCTGACTCTTTTGAAGAGATTTGCAATCTCTGTGCGGCCCACCGGCAATCCGTTTTTCTGTACGGTGCGATGCCCGGTGTTGCCGAGAGAACCGCAAATATTCTAAGAGAGCGAATTCCATCCCTCGTTATAGGGGGCACCTATGCGCCCGAAAGTCCCGAACTTCAGCTGGAAGATCTGCCGGCTGACATCCAGCAAAAATTGCGCAGCGCTTCCGTGGTATTTGTCGCCCTGGGAGCCCCCGCTCAGGAGAAGTGGATACACAATAATCTCTACAGGCTTCCGAATTGCAAACTGATCATCGGCATCGGTGGATCGTTCGATTTCATTGCAGGACAGGTGAAGCGGGCCCCGGTGCTTATGAGAAAAACGGGCCTGGAGTGGGCCTACAGGCTCTACCTTCAGCCGTCACGCTGGCGACGCATGATGAAACTGCCGCTTTTTGCCATGAATGTGATTTTATTGAAAATCAGTAATCCGTCACACAATATGAGGCTCAATAAAGGGTAGCCGGACTTATCGAATCTTTCTCAATTGATAATCCCGGATATTGTTGAAAATCCCCTCAACCAGTACGGTTCGTGCCTCGACACTTGACCATGCGATATGGGGAGTCAGAACCAGGCGGTTGTCATCTTTGAGTGTCAGAAGCGGATTGTCGGCTGCAATCGGCTCCCGTTCAAATACATCCAGGGCAGCTCCTGAAATGTCGCCGTTTTGAAGTGCTGAAGCGAGGTCCGATTCATTCACAATCCCTCCCCTCCCGGTATTCAACAGAAGTGCATTCTCCTTCATCCGGCCCAGTTCCCTGGATGAAATCAGATTTTCCGTATTTTCATTCAGCGGAGCGTGAATCGTCACGATGTCTGAGGTTGACAGGAGGTCGTCCAGGTTCAAATGTTTGTAAGGGCGGTTCAGGTTTTTGCCCGACGTAGAATGGTACACCACCTCAGCCCCGAACGCTTCTGCTATCGACGCTACCCGGCTGCCAATCGTACCCAGTCCGATCACACCGAATCGCTTACCCTTCAGTTCGTGAAAACTTTGTTCGATATGGGTAAAGATCGAACTTTTTGCATACTCACCTCCTTTCACATAACCATGATAGTATGGGATGTTCTGCATGAGCTGGAAGAGCATTGCAAACGTCGTTTGTGCAACACTGTGGGTTGAATACCCTGCGACATTTTTCACCTCGATTCCCAGCTCTTCTGCTGCCGAAAGGTCAACATTATTCATTCCCGTAGCGGCAATGGCAATCATACCAAGCCGTTCAGACCGTTCCATCAGCCCTCGGTCAATCACCACCTTGTTGGTGATGACCACTTCCGCCTCTTTGATTCGCTGTTCGGTCTGATCGGGCCGGGTAACCGGGTAGAGAGTCAGATGGCCCAGTTCATGCAATGTGTCGAAGTTTGGGGTTTCACCTACGGTCTTTGCGTCCAGGAATACAATATTCATTTTCTGTAATCGGGTTAAGTCTGTATCGGTTATCGGCAGCCACTGTAAGTTAGCGATTCTTCTCTTCAATCCATTTGGAAAGATAACGGCTGCTCTGCATCGTATGGTGCATCAGCATTCTGCCGGTAAAATTGCCCTTTCGATGTTCTTCCAGCCTGTTCCTCATCTGGTTGACCATCCTTAAAAATGGCCCCTCAAATTCGGATCTCATGAACCTCTGCTTGAGGATCTCAAAGCCCCTGTCACGGCTTCTTTCCCATTCGCTGCGATCAGAATGGAGCCTGACTGAGGCGTGAGCAAAGCCGGCCGGATCATCGGCAACAAACCCGCTCCACACCCCTTCACCCTGAATCCCTTCCGCGCCGATAGCGGTGGTCACATTCGGGGTTCCGTTACGCATGGCATCGACCAGTTTTCCCTTCAGCCCTGCACCAAAACGAAGCGGGGCCAGCAATACACGGGAGCGCTGCAAAACCTCTGCGGCCGACCCGGCCCGGCCGTGCACCAAAAATCCCTCCTCCGGGTTGTGAAGCTGGTATACTTTTTGAGACGGATAGGCCCCGTACAGGTGCAGCCTGGCATCGGGAAGTTCACGCCGAATCAGCGGCCAGATCTCCTGCTTGAGCCACAGTACGGCATTCCAGTTGGGTTCATGGAGAAAGTTACCGATCGATACAAACCCCTCCCGGTTCTCAAAATCAGGCGAATGACCCTCTTCCTCATCAAGCAGAAACGGTAAATAGAACAAGAGAGACCGGTCAATGCCAAACTGCTGTGTCAGGATTTTGATCTCCGCTTCAGAGATGATCAGCGAAAGATCGCACCGATAGATACTGGCAATCTCCCGCAGAGCCGTCTCCTCATTCATCAGGTCGCCGGGCAACCATTCACGGTTTTGCCTCCACGCTTTTTCGCGGGCTGCCCGAAGAAAGTGGAGGTCTTCGGTATCGAGTATCCGGACGGCATTCGGACACTCACTTCTGACCCGCCAGCCAAACTGTTCTTCTGTCATAAAACGATCAAAAAGAACCATATCCGGATCTAACTCCCGTACAAACCGATCGAAAGAGGAGTGGTTCAGCCGCACCCTTTCAACACGAACACCCAAAGATGAAAGATCTGCAGCATGTTCACTGTTGGCAGCCGATGTGCAGAATGTAATCTCATAACCCGCCCTGTTAAACAGGCTGATCAGCTCTGTCATGCGGCTTCCTGCTGCAGATGATGCAGGCTCCGGCCATACCTTTCCGATGATGAGTAGACGTTTCCGATGTTCCATGCCTGAAACTATACAATTTACCCCTGAAATTCAGTGAACGATGCGTAAAAGATCTATTGAAGTACAGTCTGGCAGTTGATACTTTATGCAGAATGTTGGAAACTTTGCCTTCAGAAGGCATTTCCGGCATCGAATCAGCTTATTAAACACCCGAAATCCGCTCCATGAAGATGTTTATCAGAATGAAACAGAAGGGTTTGCCCTCACTCTCAGGTCTCCTCACACTGTCTGTCCTCTTCCTGGCCATACCCATACAGTCTGTTGCACAAGACCCCGATGTCCCCTTTGTGGGAACTCCTCAGAACATTGTCGATAACATGCTCAAAATGGCCGGTGTTGGAGCAGGAGACTACCTGATCGACCTGGGTTCGGGCGATGGCAGAATCGTCATCGCTGCTGCCAGACTGGGGGCGGTCGGACACGGTGTTGAAATTGATGCCGAACTGGTCGAATGGTCGGAAGAGATTGCCATAGACGAAGGTGTTGGCGAGCGCGTCATGTTTGTACATGAAGACATCTTTGAAACCGATATCAGCCATGCAACAGTCGTTACCCTCTATCTGTCGCCGGCTGTCAACCTCGAGCTGCGCCCTGTCCTGTTGCAACAGCTGGCACCCGGTACCCGGGTCGTATCGCACCTCTTCTCCATGGGAGCCTGGCAGCCCGACCGTACGGAGCAACTTGGCAATCACAGAATTCACTACTGGAAGATTCCGGCTGATGCCGTTGGATCATGGAGCCTCAATCTCAATGACACAAGTTTCAGAGTGAGCATCAGCCAGCAATTCCAGGAGATCACTGCAGTAATAGAGTCTGGCCACAACGGCTGGAGCGTAAAAAAGGCTGAACTCTACGGCACACAGTTGATCCTCACCATCACAGATCGGGCTGGCAGCTTAAAAGTACTCAACGGACGCATTGACGGGGATAACATTCGCGGATTTGCCCAGATAAGAACCGGAGATGGAAAGCATCTAATCCCGTGGAGTGCTGAACGTAAGCCGGATAGTCAGGATAATTGAAATTCAGAATTTCGAATCGCTTCAGAACTTAATACCTTTTAGCTGAACTTTTTATCAACCTGAACGCACCTATGTCCATCCGATATATCGACCGGAAATCTGAACTGAACTCCATTGTAAAACATCTTGCATCTGTCAGTCAGATTGCCGTCGACCTGGAGTTTGACAGAAACCGATACCGCTATGGATTCAACCTCTGCCTGGTTCAGCTGTTTGACGGGGAGGACTGTTTTTTATTTGATCCGCTGCAGGATGGCATCCAGACCGAAGCGCTCTTCCCAATCATGGAAGATCCCGGCATTGAAAAGGTGGCATTTGCCTTTCAGGAAGATCACAGGCTGCTTCACTATGTAGGCTGCCGGCCTAAAAATATTTTTGACCTTCGCATCGCCTCACAGCTCTTGAACTACCCCCCTGCATCATTGACCAATATCGTACAGGATACCCTTGAGGTTGACCTGGGCAAATCATCACAAGACAGCAACTGGTACAAGCGTCCCCTGACCGACCGCCAGATTGAGTATGCGGCTAAAGATGTACTCTACCTGTTCGATCTGAAACAGGTATTTATTGAAGAGGCTGATCAGCCGGAGATTCTTTCATGGATCCGAGAAGAGAATGAAAACTGGGACCGGATGGAATATGATGATTCGGATATCAACAATTATGTCAAAGAGAAGGATAAAAAGGATCTGAGTGAGAAAGAATGGCACATATTCAAGCGCCTGATGGAGTTTCGTGAAAAAATAGCCATGCGGGCCAATCGTCCTTCATACCAGATGATTCCCAAAAACCTGGTCTACTCGATTTTAAACAGTGAAAGCGTTTTGGATGAGTGGACGTCGAAAAAAGGGATCATCCGTTCACTAAAGAACCGGGAGACCGCAGAAATGCTCCGAAATATTCTTCACACTGCCTCACAGGAAGCGGATAGACTCGGATACTCAGATCAGGTACCCGCCAACAAGCGCCCGACCGATGCCGAGATGAAAAAGATTCATGAACGCAAGCAACGGATCAGCCGGGCCAAGAGTGAACTCTTCAATCCGATTAAAAAGCGGATCACTGAGGATTATGGCGAGGAGGTCAGTACGTTTTTATTCAGCAACAGAATTATCTCTGACCTGGTAACCGGCCAGAATGGTGACCTGGAGTCGTATAAAAAGAGGCTGCTCCAAAACTATGCAGAAGAGATGGATTTAGATCTTGAGGAGTTTCTGAAGATTTGACCTTTTCCACTCATTACATAAACTGGTAATAGATGATAACCGCCAGGAGAATCAGAAGGGAGATCCAGATCACAATGGCATAACGGCTCAGCTCTTCCCCCTCTCTCCGTTCCCGAAAACTTTTGGGTTTAATTCCCTGCATAATAAAAGTAAGCACACCGGCCAGGTTTACACAGATGATATAGGTGACCGTCAGGACAGCTGCACCAAAGGCCAGGTCGTACATCCCGCTTCCCAGAAGCAAGCCTGTAGCAACCATTGGAGGGAGCAGTGCAACGGCAACCATTACGCCAATCACCGCGGCTGAAATACCCCGTGTAAATGAAAGGCACCCGGCAATACCGGCGGCTAATCCCAGTGCAATATCGGCAAAGCCAACACTGGTACGGGAACTGATTTCATAAACCTCCGGATTGAAAGGAATCAGAATTCCCATCAGGATGGAGAGCAACATCCCCAGACTGAATCCCAGCACAATCGACTTTAAGGATCGTTTCAACAGGGCTTTATCGCCCAGAGTGGTCGCCAGAGAGAGCCCTACATTGGGCCCCAGTATCGGGGCAATCACCATCGCACCGATGACCATTGCGGCACTGTCACGTATCAAGCCGTTAGCCGCTACCACGCAAGAGAGGGCAATCAATACGAAATAGACCCATGAGACATCAACAACCGCTTTAATCTCCTCATAGAGTTCATCCCGTGATATTCTCTTTACCCGTTTATCTCCTTCCTGATCTGCCTTTTGAACCACCTGATCGTCATCTTCCTCTTCGGCGGGTTGTTTGGGCACGGTTGCTGAAACCGGCAGGAGAATAATTCTGTAATCACTGTTTTTGGGAAAATGGTCTTCCAGGTCACTCAAAATTTTCTCAGTCAGCTCAACATCGGCAAGAACGGACAGTGTAGTCCTCCCCTCTATAGAGTGATCGAGCCAGTGATCGATGACATCCTCCTCCTTGATGAGTTTGTCATAATCGTCAAAATCGGTGGGCGGGATAATCTGTATAAGCCTGAGTGCCATATCTTGAATATGAAGCTTATCATATTTATAATCAACAGGATCCAAAAAAGAAGAGCCGGCTTTTTATCCAAAAGCCGGCTCCTAACCTATCTCGACAGATATGATGGCAGATTAGGTGTCTGCCTCATAGAATAAGCACAATTAAAGGTTTCAATTGGCACGCTCAACATTGGGCTTGCATGTCTCAATATTCAATAGCCTGTATATCGGGCAGAATGATGCCGTTCCTGAAAACAGCGGTATCAATCCAACCAATCCCCACATCGTGTCGAAATATAATCCTGCGATAATGATCACAGCTCCTGCTACGACCCGGATTAACGAGTCTGCGTGTCCTACGTTTTTCTTTAAAATCATGGTATTACCTCTCAAATATAATCTATAAGTTTTCGGGATGGTGACGATGGTTACCATTCCCGGTTCTGTCGTTGTCTGTCAAAGAACAATTCTCTTTTGTCTGCTATTATGATATTCAGAATTCAAAAAACTCGTAAACATGGTTCGCCTGACGACCTCCTAAGCCGTTACATGAGCGGGGCATCAGGGAAATCCCTATACGGCCCTGAACACCCCGTCTGACAGAATCCATGAATGCTGCACCTGAAAAATCACTATCTTTATAAGCCCCCTGTTAATCATCATTCATTCAGAACCTCCTTTAGATATGACAATGACCTCCGCCTACCAGACAATCGAATGGACCGGTACACACCTTAAAATCATCGACCAGACGCAGCTTCCGGATCGTGAAGAGTATCTGATACTCACCGACGCCAAACAGGTTTGGGAAGCGATCAACAGGATGAATGTACGGGGTGCTCCGGCAATCGGGATCACGGGTGCCTACGGACTCTACCTGGGAATTCGGAATTCAGTTGCCGGTCAGTTTGAAGAGCTGTTTGAGGAGGCTGCCGGTATTTCAGACTACCTAAATTCGGCAAGGCCCACTGCGGTCAACCTCTCCTGGGCTTTAAAGCGGATCATGGCCACAATCTATGACCTGAAAGCCCTGCCGGCAGATGAAATTAAACAGAAGGTTCTCGAAACCGCTGTCTCCATTCATGATGAAGACCGGCAGCTTTGCAGGTTGATCGGTGAAAATGGCCTGGAGATCGTCCCTGACGGTGCAAAAATATTGACCCACTGCAATACCGGCGGATTGGCTACCGGAGAGTTTGGCACAGCTTTTAGTGTCATTCTTCATGCCCATCAAACCGGCAAACTGAAAACGGTTTGGGTGGATGAAACCCGTCCGCTGCTCCAGGGATCCCGCCTCACCGCATGGGAACTGAAAAAAGCCGGCATCCCCTTTACCCTGAATATTGACTCTGCAGCGGCTTCACTGATGCAGCAGAAACAGGTCGATATGGTGATTGCCGGTGCAGACAGAATTAGCCGCAACGGGGATACGGCCAATAAAATCGGGACCTACTCACTGGCTGTTTTAGCCCGCGCCCATCAAATTCCATTCTATATCGCTGCCCCCTACTCCACTATTGATATGGATCTGGTATCGGGTGATGAGATCGAAATAGAACAGAGAGCTGAGGATGAAGTGTCCCATTTCGGCAACCGGCGAACCGCCCCTGAAAATATCCGTGTCTATAATCCGGCATTTGACGTTACACCCGCCCGGCTGATCACAGCGATCATAACCGAAAAGGGTGTCGTCAGGCCAAATTATGAGGAGAATTTCAAAAAGCTGTTTGGCCGGGAGAGTTAAAACTTAAAGTAAACAAAGAGCCTGCCGAAGTTTTTCCGGTCTTTGTCGATTCGATGGTATTTCTTTTTGATATGCTTTTGATCCAGAAACCGCAGCACACGTTTCTTTAGCTGGCCAGACCCTTTCCCCGGGATGATTTCAACTGTTTTGATCTTTTTCTCCAAAGCCTCCTCAATAATATCCTCGAGTGCCTTGTCTATTTGATCGCCTTTGTTATAGATGTCGTGAAGATCCAGTTTCAGTTTTGCCATTCATGCTGCAGTTTACAATTACCCGGCCTGTTAGAAAATCTAAAATAGAAATTGAAACGGATAACTGAAACCTGCAGAAGGTACCGGGTTAATGCTCTGATCGTTTTAAATGGGTTGGCACCTTTCGGTTGCCACACCGTAAATGAGAAGCAGGATAAAGCTTTACAGAATACCTGGCAGCCGGTCATTGTCCGGGTAATTCGACTTCTGATATCGGCAAGCATTCATTTCTCAATTTCTTCAGTACGGATGGAACAAATTCCGTGAATTCAAATTGAAATGGAATTGCAGGGTTATGGTTCTGTTGGATTTTAAATACAGTCTGGCCTGTTTTGGGTGATGCTCATTGATCTTCTGTTCTGCAGCCTGCCATAATCCTGAGATCGACTGAAAAGCAAACAGATATCCCCGCCGAATATGACAACGACTACGACGCAACAAACCGGTACAAAGAACAAAAAGACGAAAAAACGAGGATTTTTTAACTCTCTGAACAGTGATTTGGCAATCGATCTGGGTACAGCCAATACGCTCATCTATTTGAAAGATAAGGGGGTGGTCCTGAATGAACCCTCTATTGTCGCTCTGAATCCATCGGGCAAGATTATTGCCGTGGGCCATGAAGCCCGCCTGATGCATGAAAAAACACATAAACAGATCAAAACCGTCAGGCCGCTGAAAGGCGGCGTTATCGCCGATTTTGATATTGCCGAAAAGATGATGCGCGAGATGATCCAAAAGGTGATGAAAAAGAGATGGTTTTCAACCATCAAAAAGATGCTGGTAACTGTCCCCAACGGTATCACGGCTGTTGAAAGAATGGCTGTTCGCGACAGTGCTGAAAATGCCGGAGCCAAAGATGTTTACCTGATTGAGGAGACCGTAGCCGCGGCCGTTGGCATTGGCATTGACGTGAAAGAGCCGGTTGGAAATATGATTGTTGATATCGGTGGCGGCACCACTGAAATAGCGATCATATCTCTTTCAGGAATCGTCTATTCACAATCAATCAGGGTAGGCGGAGAAAAAATGAATGAGGAGATTGTCAATTATATCCGCAGAAAACACAACCTCTTGATAGGTGAGCGTACCGCCGAAACCATTAAACATGAGGTGGGATCGGCCGTGCAGCTCGACAAAGAGCTGGAGTATGTCACCAAGGGGCGCAATCTTGTCAGCGGTGTGCCCAAAACTTTGAAAGTCACATCCGAGGATATTCGGGAAGCGATCTCGGAACCGGTAAACAGCTGCCTCCATGCCATCACCAAATCGCTCGAAAATACCCCTCCGGAACTGGCAGCCGATATCCTGGATCGGGGTATTATGCTTACCGGAGGCGGATCCATGCTCAGGGGTATGGACAAACTGATTGCCGACTCCATCGACCTGCCCGTTCATATTCCGGAAGATCCGCTGACTACCGTAGTTCGGGGTACCGGAGTCATCCTGGAACACCAGGAGGAGTACACAAGCCTTCTATTATAAGAACTTTAACATCTCGATATAGGTATAAAGCCCTACTTATTATTTGCTAATTTCAAAAAAAAACAACTTTTTTTGTAAGGATGTTTAAAAATCGGTGCCTTATAAACAGAAAGAGAGCGTATTTGACTGGATATAGAGTACACAGAAATTTTGCTTTAGGATTACCCCAATAGAAACATACGATCACCAAATGTCGTCAGAAAATAGAAATAACGAATCCGTTCTGCGGATGATCGAGAAGTACACCCTGAATAAACTGTCACCCGCCGATGTCGAGCAGCTTTGGGAAACGTTTATTGAGAAACCACAACTCTACCATCTGTTTGAAACCGAACTGCACCTCAGGTCGATCAAAGATCATCCGGACAAAACATCTTAGGTTTGCTCCGGTTTACTCTTTAAACTTGATTCGAAAAACGGTTCTGGATCGGTTGGGTTGTTGCCAGTTGATCGTCAGAACGGAATGGCCTTCATCATACGTCCACCCCGCCTCATCCATAACCCGGTCGTTTGAATAAAGCTTGACCGGCTCCTCGACATTGTGGAACTGAATTGTATAGGCCGTTGAATCTCTCTGGCCCGGATAGCCATTCACCAGCGCCCCGATATCAAAGGTGGAATACCCTTCACCCTCAAAATACCGAAATGCAATCGTTGAAAATTCACCTCGCCTATAGGCATTGCTCAATCCGTCATCTTCATAGAGGCGAAAGGTGCCCGACTCGCCTGAATAGACATCAATGGTTAGTGTATCATTGCTTCCATCTTTAATTGGTTCCACTACTGAGCGTTTCGGGATTACCGAACCCGCCTTTACAAATAACGGATACGGGTTGCTCTCCAAATTCAATCCGGCCGTTTCACCGCCGCTGAAGTGTTGATGGTCGCCAAATCTGTACCAGCTCCCTTCCGGAAGTGTTACACTCTGCACGGCGGAATCTTCCTCGTCTGGAAGCACCACCAGAAATGATTGCCCCAGCATATACATCTCCGGGCTGTTGCCGGCCTGATTCATCATACGGCCGGTTCCCCGCCGGGTATCCAACCCATAACTGTAAAGGTAGGGATGGTACTCCCACCGCCATTCCGTATAGAGCTTATGAAGCTCCAGCAGATCCACCGGAATTTCCCCCTCCGGAAACTGAAACAGAAAAACCGGAAGAAAGGCAGACACCCTGAGAGTTTGCAATATTTGCTCATCGCCAACCTCTGCTGATCTGCCGGGGTCGGCCAGCCATTCGGGAAGCATCACCGGGTAGGGCAGCTCGAACGTCGCTCTTTCCGGCCGGGTTGCAGACTCGACAAATCCCTTCAAATAGGCCAATCCCGTCAGAACTGTATGCTCAGCAGGATGAACCCAGCCCGTGGGATGGTGCCTGTAGAATGAGTGGTCCAGGCGGTGAACCGGGTAGATCAGCACCTGACGTGTATCCTCTTCATCTTCTGCAAATGGCGGAGCGTCCGGGTCTATCCTGTTTCTGAAAAACGGTGCTGTGGCAATACGCTCATCATCCGGCTGGAACTCTTCAGGCAGGCCGCCACTTTCATACCGGTTTAGATCCATTTCCGTCAGCCACAGATCTGCAGGCCTGCTGCCATCAAAACCGATCGTACCAAACATTGCCGATGGAGGGATGGCAAACTGTTGCAGGCGCCTGTCGATCACGGGAACCATTCTCCAGTCGGTCGTTTCCGGGTATCCCATCCCTTCGGGAATTCGTTCCCCGTTCAATGAAAGGTGCAGTTTACTGATCACCATGCCGGGGGCACCACCCGATTCAAACGTGATGGTATAGAATTCGGCATCCTCAATCAACAGCTCGACCGGGCTTTCGGTCAGTTCATCAAGGTTTGTCCACTCCGGGTGCGGATGAACTGGCAACTGAAGCCGGTGTATGGAGATAAGGCCTGTGTCCTCACTTTCAAAGCGGATTTGCAGGGAGTGCCGGGCAGCCAGCTCGGGAATTGTTCCGGCCAGCACCCACAGAATATACCTTCCGGGGTTCCTGATGTAGAAACTCGCCGTAAGTTCTCCCCTGGCCTCCGGCGATGACTGTTCAGAGAGTAAGGATGGTGTTTCAAAACGACTGGTTGCGGTCCAGTACTCATTTTCTGCAAGACTCTGTGCCCCGATAGAAACAATTCCATCCGCTTCATAGAAATCGGAGTGAGGCGGCCTGCTGCATGCAGCTGCACAGATCAGAAACAGGAAAATTACGGGTTTGGAAAGCGGTTTGAAAAGTGTGAACATAGCAAGATAAATACCTGACGAATAAACTTAATGAACAGGAAAATCGGTATTTATCTCTGAATGGAAAAATGAAGATTTGCTCAACCGGCGGCATCCGGCATGGCTGTGTTCACCCAAACGACAAAAGCGGAAATAAATCCGCTTTTGAGTAGAATGAACCAGGTATGCCATTCACAGATACCGGAATCACCCAGCCGGGCCGGCAGGTGTGATTCAGCCGTGCGATTCGTTGACTTGTTCCTTAAAATCTTTTGAGATTTTCAGAACAGGCACATACTGCTCGGGAACGATGACCTCTTCATTCGTCTTTGGATTCCTGGCCACTCGCTGAGCACGTTTCACAACTTTGAAACTTCCAAAGCCACGCAGTTCAATATTTTCACCGCGCTTCATCGCATCGATCACGGTATCCATAAACCCGTTCACAACCGCTTCAGTTTCTACCTTGGTAATTCCCGTTGATGAAGAGATTACATCAACTATATCTGCTTTTGTCATAATTCTGGGATTTACGTCATTTTTATGATTTATTACGAAAACAATTTAGAGAGTTATTGATAACTCTTTAGCTTCCAAAGTGAAATTCTTCCCCAATCGTTCACTTTTGGGGTAATTTTCACAAAAATTAAGATAAATCTTTTATACATTCGGTCTGGAATTAATCAGAACTTAAACAATTAGGATGGAAACGTTAGACAGAGTTGTTGATTTTTTAAATAACTTAGTATGGAATACCCCTGAAATGATGCCACTCATGGTGATAGCACTTTTGGGATTTGGTATCTTTATTACCCTTCGGATGGGGTTCATTCAGCTTCGCAAGTTTGGACACGGGGTGAAAGTAGTTATGGGGAAATACGACAATCCCGATGACACCGGGGATGTCAATCACTTTCAGGCACTCTCAACAGCCCTGTCGGCAACCGTCGGTATCGGTAACATCGCCGGTGTGGCCATCGCCATTCACTACGGCGGGCCCGGTGCGCTTTTCTGGATGTGGGTGACTGCCTTCTTTGGTATGGCCATCAAATACTCCGAATGTTTGCTCGCCATTAAATACAGAATTAAAAATGCAGACGGATCGGTATCGGGCGGACCGATGTACTACATTGAAAGAGGACTGGGGCCCAACTGGAAGTGGCTTTCAGTGACCTTTGCAGCCCTGGCAATCATCTGTTCCTTCTTTACCGGTAATGCCATTCAGGCGAATACGGTTGCCGATGTGATGGAGAACTCATTCTTCTTCACCGTTCCAACCTATGTTACCGGACTGATCACCGCTTCACTGGTGGGTTTTGTGATTATCGGCGGTATCAAACGAATTGGATATGTAACAGCACGCCTCACCCCACTGATGGCGATTCTTTATGTATTGGGGGCTTTGGTGATTCTCCTTATCAACTACGACCAGGTCATCCCATCCTTTGTAACCATCTTTACCTATGCGTTCAATCCGGTAGCCGGAGCATTCGGTGTCGGATCCGGACTCTTTATCACGACCATGGTATGGGGTGTCAAACGCGGACTCTTCTCGAATGAGGCCGGACAGGGTTCTGCCCCTATTGCACACGGTGCTGCCAAGACCGAAGAGCCGGTTCGTGAGGGTGCCGTAGCACTGCTTGAGCCATTCATCGATACCATTTTAGTCTGTACCATGACCGGACTGGTCATTATCTCTACCGGCGTTTGGGATACCAAACATCCGACAAGCGTAAACCTGAATTCACCCGACATGGGGTATGAGGTTGTAGAAACAGCCGAAAATCCGTTTATCCTTGAAGTAGAGGATGGAATTGTTCAAAACGGCACGCTTCTCAGAAACAACTTTTCGATCGACACCCTCTATGTGAATCCGGCTCAGACCGAGTTTTTCACGGGAACCATCGATATGAGCACCAATACGGCATTCCGCGGTGATACCGGCGAAAGCTCAGGGGTTGTTTACGGAGATGTGATCTACAACGGGGCTACATTAACCTCACAAGCATTTGAAGTCGGGTTAAGTCCGCTCTTCCCGGGGGGTAAATTCCTGGTAACCATCAGTGTATTGCTCTTTGCCATCTCCACATCCATTGCCTGGAGTTATTACGGAGACCGTTCCATACAGTACCTGCTGGGAGACCGATCGATTATCTACTACAAAGGGGTCTATGTACTGCTTCATTTCATCGGTGCCATTACAGCACTGGGTACGATCTGGGCGATCGGTGATATTGCACTCGGACTGATGACCTTCCCGAACCTGATCGCACTCTTTGCACTGTCTGGTGTTGTTTACGCCACGACCAAAGAGTACTTTAAGCGAATGGACGACACTGAAGACGATGAGTAACTCTTCAATCCTTGACAAAGCTACGGTCATAGACCATCCCGTTGTGGCTCGTGATCTCTCGATATTGAGAGATCAGGCCACCGGTACGGCGCAATTCAGGGCAGCCATGGGGCGAATCGCCACCATTCTGGCGTACTATGCCCTGAAAGACCTGCCGCTTCGCGAAACAACCATTCAGACCCCTATCACTGAAGCCAAAGGTTACGAGATTGACACACAGATCACCATCGTGCCTATATTGCGGGCGGGGCTCAGCCTGGTCGATGCCATCATCGATTTTATCCCGCATGCCAGGGTAGGACACCTGGGCATGTACCGTGATGAGGAGACACACGAACCGGTCGATTACTACTCAAATATGCCAAAGGGGATCAAAGATGACCATGTACTGTTGGTCGACCCCATGCTGGCAACCGGAGGGAGTGCAGACGATGCGATCGGTTTCTTAAAAAAACAGGGAGCAGACAACATCCGGTTCATCTCCCTGATTGCCGCACCTGAAGGACTTGAGCGCATCCTGACAAAATACCCTGAGGTATCGGTTATCACTGCAGCTGTCGATGAAAAACTAAACAGCGACGCCTTTATCGTTCCGGGCCTTGGAGATGCCGGCGACCGCTATTTCGGAACGACCTGACCGTCCGGTTCTGTTGCTTGACGGTCCGGTTTTTTCAGAGTGTAACGGCCTGACAAAACAGGATCGCATGTTGTACGTTTACCACTTGTTATGATTAAAACCATCCAAATACCGGTTCCGATACTGCTGGCTGCCCTGCTGTGGGCCGGTGCCTGCACCGATTTGTCAGATTACGACAGTGAACAGGTTCGGTCTACCCTGCACGACACCCTCCTCACCTCTACCGAGAGCTGGGATGTGCAGATGGTACTCATGCAGCAGGAACGAGCCAGAATTATGATCGAGGGCAGCTATGCCGTCTCCTACCAGGCCAAAGACCGTCAGGAGACTCACATCAAAGGCCCGGTCTACGTACAGCTTTTTGATACCACCGGTAATGTTGAAACTGAAGCCTGGAGCAAGCGAGCCGTCTACCTGGAGCAAAAAAACGAATTCGAACTCTACGATTCGGTGCGCGTACTGACCAAAACGGAACGCGAGCTCTACACCGATTTTCTGACCTGGAGCCAGCGAACCGATCTGATCACTTCCCCCCGCTATGTGACGATCATCACACCCACCGACAGCATTTCAGGCCGGGGCTTTGAAGGGTTTACCGACCTCTCCGAGTATACGATCGAAGAACCCAGAGGAAGGATGATAGTCGATTGATGAAACCCTGTTTAACATATTCACTCAGCTTTGGACTCCTTCTTTTCTGCCTGTTGGCATTCGATACCGAAGAGAGCCATGCCCAGAGCCGGGTTGATATTTTGAATGCCGATCGTGCCGTGGGCGGGGTTGTAGACGGACAGAGCGTGCGCCGGCTGCTCGGAAATGTTCGCCTCTCAACAGAACGTATGGTCATGGATGCCGACAGTGTTCACCAGTTTGTTGATCAGAACCTGCTGCATGCCTACAATATCCAGATTGAAACCGAAAAGGAGATGATCTGGGCCGATACCCTCTACCACAATACCCGGACCGACTACAGTCAGCTCAGGGGACGCGTGGTCGTTCAGTCGGAAACCAATACGGTCTTCAGCGATGCGATCGATGCCGCTATGCCGCTCGACCTGATCATCTTCAACGTACCCGTTCGCTTTGAAGATGAGGATGGCGTTTTGCTGGCCGAGACGGGACTCTACTATCAGGATGCCGACAGCGCCGTATTCCGGGGTGATGTCCAGCTGGCCGACAGCACCCAGTACCTGGAAGCCGATTCACTCTTCATGAGCCGCCAGAAAGATCTCTATGAACTGTTTGGACGGGTCTATGCCGAAGACTTTGAGGAGAAGGTGACCTTTACAGGAGATTATCTCTATGCCGACTCTACGGGCTACAGGCGGCTGACCGGTGATGATGCCTGGATGATGGAGATCAGCGAAAGCGATGCCGATACCACACACCTGATTGCCAAAGAGATCATCATTACCGAAACCGACACAACTTCCCGCATGGATGCCTACCGTGATGTCCGCATCTGGTCTACCCGCTTTTCAGCCATTGCCGATACCGCTGCCTATATTGATGAGGAAGAGAGGTTTGAGCTGAGATCCAATCCAAAACTTTGGCAGAAGAACATCCAGCTTTCAGGCCCCTATATCGAGGCTCATCTGGAGAATGAGGATATCCGGTTTCTTGCCTCCTATCCCCGCCCGATAGCGGTTCAGGAAGATACTCTGACCGGCAGGCTTCACCAGATGGCCGGCGACACGTTACACGCCTATTTCGACAATGGGGTGATTGAACGAATCAAGGTATTTGACAACAGTGAGATTATCTTCCACCAGCGGGATGAGGAGGATGAGCCCGACGGACTTGTCGATCTGATCTCGGCCGGGCCTTCAACCATGTACTTTCTGGACGGAGAGTTCGATTTTTTCCGGGCCGAACGAAATGTAGACGGCTCCTACCTCCCTGAAGATCCACAGAACATCGATCGAAGGCTCGACAACTTTACCTGGGATCCCGATCTCAAACCGCAGCGTCCCGAAATCCGGCAACCACGGCTTCCCGCGATCCCGGATGAACGCCCGTTTGAACTCCCCCCCAGGTATCTGCGCTACCTGGAGAATCATGAAGTGGCAAGGAAACAATATCAAAATTTTTATTAGTTTAATTTTATTTAAATTATATTTTTACATATTTTTTTATATTTCATATATTATGATATAAGCCATATCTTAATTATTGTATTATCCACTTTTATTAAACTTTTTTATATCAAGTAACTCCAAAAGATCGCTATTATTTTCGTTTTTCACTATATTATATAGATATTTTATTTCATAAAAACCATTATATGTATTGATTAATTTTTGCGACTCTTCAAAACTTTTTAAATTTAAACCTACTATATTTGCGTCATAAGTTTCTTTATATATTATAATTCTTGGGGTTGAATATCCTGTTCTTGAATAATTTAAAACACCTAAATTTAAAAAACCTCCCCCAACTATTATCTCATCATATGGTCCTGATTTTTTTAAATAATTAAAACCAGTATCACTGCTATTATCAAATGATACCCCTGTTGTAAAAAAATCTATCGAATAATTACTTAATTCTGATCTCAACTTATCCTTAATAAACGTCACCATATAATGATTTTTTTTATTATTGGAATAATAGCAATTAGCTGACCCTATAAAAACTAATCTCAACACTTCACCTCCCTCAGAAAGATTCAGTTCAGGTAATGATCTATAATTCATATAATTAGATTTACTAAAACCATGTATAAATCCTAACGTAATCACTATCATAAATATCAAAAACAAGACTGTATATTTATTTGCCATTTTATAAATTATTTTATTTATACATTATTAATATAGTACAACCTACCATTTTCATTGATAATCAATCCCTGTTCTAATACATTGATGACCCTGCCCCCAGAATAAGGGTCTGTATGCGAATCATCACCAATCCTGTATAGTTTACTTTTCTCTACGTCAAAAGCATAATATGTATACCATTCAGTTCCCTCAAAACCTTCCATATATAAATATACTAAGTCTCTTTGCTCTCTAAGCCTTATAAATAGCCAACTGCCATTTAATGTTGATGTAAATGAAATAGTTGTATTACTGTCATATAATAACCTTCCGCTCCATTCACTTTCATTTTGCTCTTCATATCTATAGTAAGCCTGTAAAAAATCTGGTATCATATACTTATTAATTAAATTACCCTCCGTATCATGTAGGTACAAATAAGGTAGAAATTCAAACGTTGTGATTATTCTTTCAAGTTCGGGAAACAATCTCACTTTTCCCCCTTTTGTCATTTGATCTCGTACAACAGGAGCCCAGAAATTGTAATTGGGTAAAAAGGAATGTTTTAAATCACCATCATAATCTATTTTATAGATAATATTCTGATTTGATAATTCAGGGCTCGGGGAATCATCATGACCGATGCGGTCTACACCTATGTAATAGATATATTGCTCATTGGCTGTAAGTGAATAATTGTTATGATTGGTCATAATAGTCTTTTCGTATGCACATCTTTCGTTTTCACAGATAAAAATAGAAATCCGAAAACCCTGCATACTGACAAATACTTTATCTTGATACGATGATAACTCTTGTGAAAATAAAAGATCACCCGGCCCCCTGCCAACACCCGCTACTACTATACTATTTTCACTATGTAAATCATATTGAACCAATTGATCATTCTGTTTATCCAAAATCAGTAACGCTGAATCACCTAGACCAATAACTTCAACTCTACCAGAGACTAATATATTCAACTTTTTAAAGTCTTCAATGAAACTTTCATCACTCAAAATTTTTTGAAGCAGTTGCAGGTTTTCTGGTAATCGATCCCGATACTGGCTTCCATCTAATACCTCAAGTTCCTTTGCACTCACATCTGAATGAGGGTTTTTCTCATCAATTGGGTGAAAGGTAATCTCTTGATTGTTAGAGTCAGGTGTACAGCTTACTAATAATGAAAATATAATGGTGTAGAATAAAGCTTTTATCTTCATAATTTTGAATATATAATAAAGGGCAAACTCTCTATTTTTAAAAAAAGTTTGCCCAACTATTTTTAATTTTAATTATCGAAATACTTAGTCAGGCCGTGGATGAGCAGGTGTAGTTTCACATCCATCTGGTCCCCATGTACATTGAGTTAAATTTTCATTTCGATCACATTGCCCAACTGTATCACTACATACAAACCCATAATATGGGCCATCTGATGAGCTTGCAAAACTTTCACCTATTTCTATTCCTACAAACAAACCAAGTGTCATTATTACAACAACTATAGTTGAAATAAATATTTGCTTTACATGTTCCATGATATAATATTTTTTATATTAATATTTATATATTATTGATTGTCATTTAATGTAATGACATATCACTAGAGTCAAAACACTTATTGATCAATCTCTTACAGAATATTTAACACTTATGTTACGAACAAATTATTTTTTACCTAAAATAGTAGGTAATGCTGAATAAGATTACACCAATCATTTTATAGTTTCAATCCACTTTTTCAGCCCCCCCCCGACCTATAACGCCAATCTTATCATGCATATTTCTTTTATGAGAGTGTATTGTTCGTACAGAAAGGAATAATATTGATGCAATTTCTTTATCAGTATAGTTTTTTTCAATTAATTCTAATACTTCAATTTCTCTAGGTGTTAATACCTTTAAAGCCTCAATATAGCTTATGTTTTTTTGATCTTTTGACTTCACAGTATGTTTTTTACACATATCAATCTCCTTGCACTCATTTTAGATTTGATTAATAGAAAGAATTGAAAGTTTTTTTTATTAATAATTCTGTATATATAAGTAACAACAAGACATTTTGTTACAAACTTTTTTAAAATTTTCATTTCTCATTCTCAATACTGATGATTTATGTAATCAGACTAAAACATGCGCATTATATCATTGTTTCTATATTTGCTATAATTTTGATGGCTTGAAATCTATTTAGATTAAACTTTATCTGTGATTTTTGTAATGCAGGCAAATTAAGTCGGCACTGAAGTGTATAATTTTAGTCATAATGACATAGTTTGGATAATTTTGATTATTGAACAAAATATTAAGTTGAAGAGACTTGCTCATAATATCGATCAATACCATGATCAGATCCTGAATTTTGTTACCCAAGTTGTTGCTGAGCGATTCCAGGACAACCAGGACGGAGATCAGTTCACATAAACTATCTTGAATGTTTAACTGGCTAATTTATTCACACATTACTGATTCAGAATGCGCACGAATTTAACTATCTTGAACCGCTTCAATTATAGAAGCGGCCATAGCAACTGATCACTGAAATTTTCAAATATCACTATGACTGACGCTTACATCATCGATGCCATCCGAACCCCTATCGGCAACTTTCGCGGGACCCTTTCACCGATCCGCACCGACGATCTGGCGGCAATTCCGATCCGTGAACTGATGAAGCGAAATGACCGGGTCGACCCGGATGCCATTGATGATGTCATCTTTGGTTGCGCCAACCAGGCGGGAGAGGACAACCGGAATGTGGCGCGGATGGCGCTGCTGCTGGCCGGCCTCCCCTACACCGTACCCGGCGAAACGGTCAACCGCCTCTGCGCTTCGAGTATGTCGGCAGCCATTCATGCCAATCGTGCCATCAAAGCCGGCGACGGTGAACTCTTCATCACCGGCGGTGTGGAGCACATGACACGCGGACCGTGGGTGATCTCCAAGGCCTCCCGCCCCTTCGGTAATGATGCTCAGATGCACGACTCCAGTTTTGGGTGGCGTTTCATCAATCCGAAGATGGAGGAGCTCTATGGGACCGATGGAATGGGCCACACGGCTGAAAATCTTGTTGAGAAGTACAGCATTGAGCGAAAAGCACAAGACCGGTTTGCCGCCCGGAGTCAGCAGAAAGCAGCGGCAGCCCGTGAAAACGGACGCCTGGCCGAAGAGATCGTACCGGTTGAAATCCCCCGGCGCAAGCAGGATCCGCTGCTCTTTAAGGATGACGAATTTATCCGCCCTGAAACAACCGAGGAGATCCTGGCCAAACTGCGCCCGGCTTTCAGAAAAGAGGGAACGGTGACGGCCGGAAACGCATCGGGACTGAACGACGGATCTGCCGCCATGCTGATCGGATCAGAGAGTGCTGTCAAATCACACAACCTGAAACCGATGGCCCGCATTGTCTCCTCAGGCGTGGCCGGAGTGGAACCGCGCATTATGGGAATCGGACCGGTTTATGCATCCGAGATTGCCCTTCAGCGAGCCGGACTCACCCTGGACGACATGGACCTCATCGAGCTGAACGAAGCATTTGCCGCACAGGTGCTCGCCTGCACCCGCAAGATGGGACTTGATGATGATGACGATCGGATCAACCCGAATGGCGGGGCCATCGCTCTCGGCCACCCGCTCGGAACCAGCGGCGCGCGAATTCTGCAGACCGCTGCCATCGAGTTGCAGAAGCAGCAGAAACGGTACGCACTGGTTACCATGTGTATCGGCGTTGGACAAGGATACGCAGTCGTTTTAGAGCGAGCTTAACAACCGGGTTCCTATTTAATCGTCAGGGTAGATCCGGGCATGCAGTACCCGGTCGCCCACCTGCAGCTTGTCGATCACATCAATTCCGCGAATTACTTCACCAAAGATGGTATAGTGTCCGTCAAGGTGAGGTGCCCAGCGATGCATAAAGAAGAATTGACTGCCTTCAGTATCCGTGCCCGAGCTTGCCATCCCGGCCTTCCCCCGCTCAAAGGTTTTAAAAGAGGGTTCGGTCGGAAGACGGTATGAAGACCCGCCAAACCCGTCACGCCGGTCGAAATCACCGCCCTGGGCTACAAAGTTTCGGACCACCCGGTGAAAGACCACTCCATTGTATGCCCCCGAACGGGTCAGGCTGTCGATTGACGATACGGTAAAGGGCGCGGTTAGCGGATCGAGGCGGATCACGATCACCCCCTGCTCTGTCTCCAGTATCCAGTTGGGCCGCACCCCCATGTCATAGAGGCGCTGCCAGCCGGGAATCCGAATCTCCTTATCGGTTGAATCGTGCTCGCGTTCAAACCGGTCCGGGAATCGCTCGGCCAACCTCTCTGCCAAACTTTCTGCGGCGTCATCCAACTCGCGGCCGATGTACTCGCGATAGAGCTCCATGAGCCGCCCTTCATCCTCATCCCGAATGACCTGATCATCCGTAACCAGCACCGACAACCCGTCGATCACACTTCGATTACCGCTTTCAAGGGCCCTGAAGACGATCTCCCGGATCTGTCCGTGAAGTCGCTCATCCTCACTCTCCATCCGGAACCCGGCAAGTGCACGGCCTGCATGCAAGGCTTCCACCCCGCCCTGTTCCAGCAGACTTTCTATTCTGTTCAGATAAGACTCTTCCCCTTCAAGGTATTTGTATATGGCCAGAATCCGATCGGTCAGGTAGGGTGCACCGGCCGACATAAAGTCAATTTTAACCCGATACCGGCTGATGTCGACTCCCTGCCTGTGAAGAAGGTCGAGGGAGATGAAGAAGAGCTCAGCATTGCGGGTCGGGCCGGTAATCCGGTTTTCAATAAATCTGGTGAGCCGGCCGGGCAGGCTTTCGTGCTGATTCAGAGAGGTCACTGCCTGTATGGCCGTATGGGGATTTCGGTGTTCAAGCAATCTATACAGATAGTTTGGCTGTGTCGATTCCGGAGTAAATCGATCCAGAACGGCTGCCAGGTCTATGGACAGTCCCGATCTCGCCCTGAGTTCCCTGTCAGACAGGGTCTCCATCACCTTTTCAAAAGCTTCGCGCCCCAGAGACCTGACCATCACCCGGTCGGTGTACTCCTCCATTCCGACTCCAAACTCAAGCCATTGCTCCATGATCAGGCGATACTCCCCGCTGCCCCCGGCAGGCCTGTTCATTGCCGAGCGATTGAGTCCGTAGAGCAAATTCCTTCGGATATCGGGGGATTCACTTTCAAATGCGCGCTTCACTACCGTTTCAAACAGTTCGCCCGGCACTTCATCTCGCGTCATGATTCCCCCTGCCGCAAGTGCACATACCGGATGCTCCAGCAGCTCGCCACGTTCGGCCAGCCAATGAAGCTGATCCACTGCACCGTGTCGGTAGTAAACCTCACAAACGCCGTGAGAGGTGATCACTCCTTCACGGTGGTGACGGGTAATTTGCTGAACCGTCGTTTCAGTCAATGGATGAAAGCTCAATGCATACCAGGCGTCATAACTGTCGGTTCCTTCAACAATAGAATAAAATTGCTCCGGGTCATCCGTCTCTGTTTTTGCAAGGGCCCTCCACACCAGGTTGGCGGTCAGGGAGTCCGGATGATCCGTATACTCCATCAGCCGGTCAAAATCGCGCTCTGCAATCGCAGAGGCAACATCCGGATAGAATTCCAACAGGGACTCGCTCTTCACCAGGTGAGCGTCATCTGCCCTGCATGAGGTGAGCATCAGCAGCAGAAGCGGCAGCAGAGACCATATGGGATTTATTCCGAAAAAATAGTCATTGAATTTTGAGCGGGGAATCCGTTTCTTACACATATATTATACAGTAAACCGTTTCTTGTTATGGATAAAGTTCAACTTACCCGAAAGCAGAAAGAATTTCTCGATTATATCGTCGACTATAAAAACGAACATGATGTATGGCCGACCTACCGTGAAATTGCCGATGCTTTTAATTATAAGTCTCCCAACAGTGTAACGCAAAACATTCAGGCTCTTTTGAAAAAGGGGTACCTGGTTAAGGGGGAAGATGATGAGTATGATCTGCATCCCGACCATGAAGAACTGCTGGGTGTTCGAAAAGAGGGGATTGAGGTGAGAGGGGTCATTGCAGCGGGGTATTTGCAGGAAGCGGTTCAGGCCGACCTGGGCAAGATTACCCTGGAAACGCTCTTTCCGAACCTGGATCAGATGTTTGCCCTTCGCGTATCGGGCATGAGCATGAAAGATGCCGGCATCTATGACGGGGATTTCGTTCTGCTGATGGACAGTGATGTTCAGGACGGGGATATCGGTGCCATTCTGTATGATGGCGAGACCAGTTTAAAGAGAATCTACTACGATAAAAACGGCCTTCGGCTGGAACCGGCAAATGAGGAGTACCAGGCCATTCATGTTGAGCCGGATGTCTTTGAAGAGGTTCGCGTCATCGGCAAATATATCGGCCATGTGAACCGAAGCGGAATCCATAAAGCCTTTTAAAACAGAAAAGCCCGGCAATAGACCGGGCTTTTCTGTATGAACAAGCATACATCGCATTCACCAATTTCACCTGGTAAATGTCAATCGGCAAAAGAGATCCGTTAGCGATTCCCCTCCTCTTTTTTTACCGTTTCAAAATGTCCCGTAACCCCTTTCCGGGACTCAAACAGCTGAGAGTCCTTGATCCAGGCTCGGCCGCCATCGTGCTGCAGGCGTTTTTTGTTCTTATATTTAAAAGCTTGTTTGTGCAGGTCTGGCAATTTCTTCATGATTCAAGAGGTCCGTATGATCTGTTTTAAATCGATTGACACATTTTAATTCAAAACCCTATGAAAGCCATAGAGGTTTCTGTTTGAAATATAATGAAACCTGAATTTGAAATTCATCCTTTTTTGTGTGCCGGCAGGCCTGTGATATTTGCTTATGACAAGACCGGCAGCCAATCATACGATCTCCGGTAAGCGGCCTGCAGGACAACTGGCAACCAAGCTGCACACAATTATTAGAAAAAAACATCTCACTCAGCTTTTCATATTAATTTAAAAACATTATCTTTGGTGTCTATCTGAATTAACTGAATTGCAATCTAAGAATTTATCGTAATCCTATGTACGCTATCGTAAAAATCGGCGGGCATCAATACAAAGTTTCTGAAGACCAAACTCTTTTTGTAAACAGGCTGCCTGAAGCTGACGGAAAAGTAACATTTGAGAATGTTCTTTTGGTCAAAGATGAGAAAGGAAAAGTAAAGATTGGACAGCCTACAGTAAAGGGTGCAAAAGTTGAAGCATCGATTGTAGAGCACCTGAAGAGTGACAAAGTCATTGTCTTCAAAAAGAAAAGAAGAAAAGGATATCGGGTAAAAAACGGCCACAGACAGCCCATTACCCAGATTAAAATTGAAAAAATTTCGTAATTAACCACCACGAGGTACACCAATGGCACATAAGAAAGGTCAAGGCTCAACAAGAAACGGACGAGATTCAGAATCGAAACGACTTGGCGTGAAGAAGTACGGCGGTGAGGTAGTCCGCGCCGGAAATATCATTGTACGTCAGCGTGGAACCAAATTTCACCCCGGCGAGAACGTAGGCCGCGGCGGTGACGATACACTGTTTGCGCTCTCTGATGGCAAAGTTACCTTCAGAAGAAGAGGCAACGGAAGAAAATATGTGTCTGTAGAGCAAGTTTAATACAGACGTCATTACTTCGCATGTTAAAGCTCTGGTGAGAAATTACCGGAGCTTTTTTTATTTTGTCTATATCCGGGTTTCTTTCTGCCCCATTCAACTGACGCCCATACAAACAGACTGCCATGAACTTTCAGATACCAGACTTCCCCGGCATGCAATTCGGCTCGATCTATTGCATTGGCCGAAACTACGCAAAACACGCCAAAGAGCTTAAGAATGAGATCCCAAAGGAGCCGGTCGTTTTTCTGAAGCCCCGCAGCAGCCTGGTGTTTGAAGGCGGGGAAATTCATACTCCGGCTATATCCGAAAACGTCCACCACGAGGTGGAGATGGTCATATTGATCTCAAAAACTGTAAAGAATATCTCAGAAGAGGATGCACTTGGCGCAGTGGGCGGCGTTGGCGTTGGGCTCGATATGACAGCCAGGGATATCCAGTCTGAGGCCAAGTTAAAAGGGCTGCCATGGACCCTGGCCAAGGGCCTCGACACATTTGCACCGATCGGCAAGATCATACCCTACACCCCGCAGCTTGACCTGTCTGACCTCAATATCACCGTTTCGGTAAACGGTGAAAAACGCCAGGCCGGCAATACCCGCGATATGCTCTTTCCCGTTCCGCGGCTTATTGCATATCTTTCCACACATTTTACCCTCACCCCGGGCGACCTGATCTATACGGGCACGCCTGAAGGTGTCTCTGCCGTTGAAAAGGGAGACTTCATCAAAGCAACCTTGGGAAATTCACTCTCTACGCTTCAAATATATGTTTCATAGAATTACGCTCACTCTCACCCTGCTGTTCATTCTGGCACACAACCCGGCGGATGCTCAGCAGCAGGTCTGGATGCCGGCCGATTCCGTTTCGTACGAGTGGCCCACTGATGCCACCCGATACCTCTCATCCACTTTTGGTGAAACACGCTCGGCACACCTGCACGCCGGCATCGACATCCGTACATGGGGACGTGAAGGGTACCGCGTGTTCGCCTCCCGCGACGGATACATTTATAGAATCGGTATCGGTCCGCACGGCTACGGGCACGTCATCTACATGAAGCACAATGACGGTTCTTTCACCGTGTATGCCCACCTGAACCGATTTGAAGAGTCGCTTCAGGCCTATGCCGACTCGATCCGTTTTATCGACTACAGCTACGAAATAGACCTCAGGCCCGAGAAAAGGTTTACCTATCAAAAAGGCGACCTGATCGCTTTTACGGGGTCGACCGGGGTGGGTCCGCCGCACCTTCATTTTGAGATCCGCGATCCCGGGTTCAACCCGATCAATCCGTTGCTCACCGATATCCGGCGTTTTGTGCTGGATGAGCTCCCGCCGGTGTTTACGCAACTGGCCATCGAGCATCTGGACGATGAGCATTACCGTTTTCAAAAGTTTGAGACACGCCAGGCAACCGGAAATGGCTCCCACTATGAATTTGGAGAGATCAGGACCTCCAACCCGATCGGCCTGGCCGTAAATGTGCATGACCGGGCAAACCGTACCCCAAATTCATATGCCGTTCACTCCCTCATGGTGATCCATGAATCGGATACACTGTTCCATTCAGTCAAAGACGGATTTGCATTTCGTGAAACCGCCGATATGTTTGTAGACCGTTCCTATCCTATACTTGCGCAGACCCGAAGAGGTTTTCAGCGCCTTTTCGTGACCGATGGCAACCGGCTGCCGATCTACAGAAAAGCGGTAAACCGCGGCGTCCTGCTCAAAGATGAGGGGAGCTACCCCCTTCGTATTGTTGCCAAAGATATCTACGGCAACCGTTCAGAGGCCCGGGTAACCGTGACATTTGAAAACACCTCTGCGCCCGATGAAATCACGTCGGTAGCGGCATATCCCAATCCGCTGCCCGATCCAGCCGGCAAACAGGGGCGATATCCGTGGATTGAACTCACCGTGAACCCTGAAGAGTCGCTGTTTGCTTCGGCCGGCGGACCAGAAATGACGCCTGAACCGGAGTTCCGGGATATCATCCTTCGTTTCGGTTCACGCCGGTCGGTTGAAAAAACCGTTGCACCGGGCAGGCTGGAACAGATTCATACACCCGACCAAAAGATCTGGGTCACCGTGCCTCCAGGTGCGCTCTATGACACCCTGAATACTCGCATGGAAGTGATTCATTCACCCAATCAGATCGATATCGAATTTTCCCAAACCCGGCTCCCCCTTAAACAGCCGGTCTACTTCAATCTGATTCTGCCTGAGGAGTTTCGGGACCGGGACGGACTGGCCCTCTTTTCGGTCGATCCACACAGAAACCGGGAGAGTTTTCTATCGTCAAACATCTCAGACGGCATGGTGCGGGCCCGCATGAGGCAGATTACCAACCTCAGAATTCGACAAGACCGGATTGCTCCATGGGTCGGAAGGCCGCAAATTGAAAAAAACCTGGCCGGACTCTACATCGTAAAGCTGCCGGTTGTTGACCAGGATACGGGAATCGCGTTTAGAAATTCAACCATTACGGTGAATGGCGAGAGGGGCATTATTGAGTATGATCCGGAAAAAAACGTTTTAATCTATTACAATCCGGAATTTCGTCCCGAAAGAGAGAATCAGATAGAATATAATGTACTGGATGGAGCCGGCAACCGCACCTCACGAACGGTTACCGTACAATATCAGCCATCCTGACCGGTTACACATAGGCGATGCAACTGATCTCAACAAGCACATTTTTGGGCAGTGTCTGAACGGCAACGGCTACGCGTGCCGGCGGATTCCCCTTAAAATACTCCTTGTAGACCTCATTCATAGCAGCAAAATCATCCATATTGTCCAAAAATATAGAGCATTTGAGCACCTTACTGAAACCGGATCCTGCTTCTGTGAGCAGTGCCGAAATATTCTCCATGACCTGTCGGGTTTGTGCCGTCACGTCATCACCAACGGTTTTCATGGTTTCAGGATTGAGCGGAATTTGTCCTGAGCAGTAGAGAATTCCGTTATATTCGACTGCCTGGCTGTACGGGCCAATAGCGGCAGGTGCTTTTTTCGTTGATATAATTTTATGACTCATCGGTTTAAAAAAGTTTTTTGAAACATTATCGTTAAAATATTCATTTATAGAGTAGTATCACTTGGCCAATATAGCAAAGTGTACACCTTCAATTCATCCGCTTATTGCAGAAAGCTCTATATATGGTTACTTTCAACAGAGTAAAATAATCAACAACTGATAGAACAATACAAATGAAAAGTCTGAAACCACTTATCCTTATTTTCGCGCTTGCAGGTTTTTTCTGGGCCTGTGAAACTACTGACCCCCTGGTCAATGATGTACAGGTGCAACTGATTACAGGAAACTATGAAGAAGCCCTGAATATCGTAAATACCGCAATAGAAGAAGACGAGAACAACTACATCGCTCACTACTATAAGGGTTATGTATTAAGTGTTCAGGCGGAAACATACGAAGACCCGAGAGACCGCAAGCCCTATTACGAAAGAGCCCGCGCCTCATATGACCGTGCCAAAGAGATCATGCTTGGCCTCGAAGAGCGACCTGGTGAATATGACGAACTCGAGGAGACCGTTACTGCATTTTGGGCCGATGAATTCAATGCGGGAGTAAATATCCTCAACGATGACAGTGTGCGTGCTGCCACACCTGAGCCTAACTTTACCGCAATTGCTCATTTTGAGAATGCCGCAACGGTTCAGCCGGACAGTGCACTTAGCTACCAGGTGATGTCGTCTGCCTATTTCAATGAAGAGGATATTGAAAATGCAGTTCGCACATATGAAAAAGCGATGGAATTGCTTGCACAGCCTGAAGCGGAAGATTATGAGTATATGATCGGCATCCTGCTGTATAATCAGAGTTACGACAGGGCGATCTCGTATGCGAATGAAGCCCGGCAGCTCTTCCCGGATGAAAATATCTTTATTCAGCTTCTGGCCGATGCCTACCTGCAGGCCGGAGAGCGAGATCAGGCCATTGAGCTGATTGAAGGATTGATTGCAGATGATCCTGACAACCCACAGTACAGACGCGTACTCGGTACCCAGATCTATCAGATCGTAACCGAACTCTCTGACGGAATCAGTGACCGATATGAGAAAATCTTTGAACTGCGTCAGGAGCTGCGTAATGCCGAAGGCCAGGAACAGGGCCGTATCGAAAATGAACTGGAACAGACAGCCAGTGAAATTGACCGCATGGAAGGCGACATGGACGAGCTGGTTCGCATTGCCATTCGGGAGATGGAAGTCGTTACGGAAATGGAGCCGGATGATGAATCGGCACATTTTATCCTTGGAATTATCTACCAAAACCGCGCTGCTGCCCTCTTTGAAAGAAGAAACAATACCGATGACAATCAGGAAGCACAAGACCTGGACCGACGGGCCCGTGAAAACCTGGAACAGTCTCTGGTATACTACGAGCGCGCTGCTGAAATTAACCCGGACAACCCTGAAAACTGGCAGTCACTCTTCCAGGTCTACACCATCCTCGGAATGGAGGAGGAAGCTGAAGAGGCGATGGAAAGAGCCGGAATGAATTAAAACAAAAAAGATTTAACAAGATCTATATGTCTCATTTTAAAACCCGAATGACGAGCCTTCTGCTCGTCTTCGGGATTTTTTTTACCCTGTCGTGTGCTACCGTTAATCAACAAGACAGCCCTTACGGTGACCTTTCAAACCAGGAAGAACTGGAAAAGAGGCTGTCTGATATTAATGCACAATTAAGTGAAAACCCCGCCAGCAGCTCACTCAACCTTGAGAGAGCCGGGCTTCTCAAGTCACTGGCACAAATCACCCAGCCTCCCTCGTCCCGCCTGCCCCTCTATCAAGAACTCCGGGACATCTACGACTCCGGCGTCATCGATAACCGGGACCGGGAACCTTTCAATGAGATGATCAAAAATGCCTGGACTCATGAACAGAATGAAGCGGTAAAACTGCTTCAGCTGGACGAAATTTCTGAATCTGATTCTGAACACGAACAAGCTGTAGATCACCTTCAAAATGCTGTTAGCGTAAACCCCGACAGCCTCACAACCTATCACCTGCTTGCGAACGCCCACTATCGAAAAGGAAATTTCCGGTCTGCCATCGAAACACTTGACCGAGCCAAACAGGCAGACGGTGCCAATGATATAGACCTGATGGAAAAGATTGCCTACCTGCAGCTGGAATCGGGCGACCTGGAGAGCTCCATCAACAACTACCGCACACTGGCCGAATCACGCCCTGAAAATGCAAACATCCTGCATGGGCTGGCCAATGCCTATATGCTGAACCAGCAACATCACGAAGCCGTTGAGGTTCTCCGGGATTTGATCCGGCAACACCCGAACAGAATTGAGTACCGTGAGTCACTGACCAGTGAACTCTACTACATCTTCCGTGAAGAGATTACCGAACTGCTGGCTCAGCCAGCAGACCCTGATATTACCGGCGATGATACAGCCCAACTGTTTGAGTACCTCGATGAAATCGACTCTACCTTCGACCAAATGGAGCAGTCGGTTCCCCTATCCGATGAAAACGCCTTTCGAAAGGCCGCTTACCTGAAAAACAGTGCAGGCCTGCTCATTCAGCTTCATGAAACGGCTGATTCTGCTCTTGAGCAGCAAATCAGTGAACGGCGCAGCATCTATCTGGAGAGCTCGGTCACACTATGGGAGCGACTGGCGGGCAACAACCCCGACAACATAAACTATATTCGTAACCTTCACCAAACTTACTTAGATTTGGGAATGGAAGAAGAAGCTGAATCACTCGAAAGATCATACAACCTTTAGACCATGAAATTCAATACAAAAGCGATTCATGCAGGGCAGAAGCCTGAGGAGACTTCAGGTGCTGTCATGCCCCCTATCTTTCAGACTTCAACCTATGCACAAAAAGCGCCCAACGACCACCAGGGGTACGATTACGCCCGGGTCGGAAACCCTACCCGAACAGCTCTTGAAAAGCTGATCGCAGGACTCGAGGGAGCCGATCAGTGCGCCTGTTTTGCCAGCGGTGTCGCCGCAATTGATGCAGTGATGAAAACATTGAAGCCGGGCGACCATGTCATCTCGACCAATGATCTGTACGGCGGAACCTACCGGCTATTCACACAGGTATTTGAACCGTATGGCATTGAGTTCTCTTTTATCGATATGACGGATATCGGGCAGGTTGAAAAGGCATTCCGTGAGAATACCCGCCTTGTCTGGATGGAAACACCCACAAATCCGCTGCTCAGAATCATCGATATTGAATCTGTAGCCAAACTGAGTAAACAGAACAGCGCCTTCAGCGTTGTAGACAACACCTTCGCCTCACCCTACCTTCAGCGTCCCCTGGAGCTGGGAGCCGATGCAGTGATGCACTCTACTACCAAATACCTGGGCGGACACTCAGACGCCATTGGAGGTGCCGTTGCATCTTCTGACGGCGACTGGATGGAAAAAATACGTTTCCAGATCAAAACTTCAGGCGCGGTGCCGGGTCCGATGGACTGCTATCTGATTCTCAGAGGTATCAAAACACTGCATGTCAGGGTACAGCGCTCTGTTGAAAATGCGAAAGAGATTGCCAGACACCTGGTGAATCATCCCGATGTTGCAGAAGTCTTCTATCCGGGGCTGGAGCACCATCCTCAGCATCAAATTGCTGCCCGTCAAATGGACGATTTCGGGGCAATGGTATCTTTCAGTTTGAAAGATGACTCTATTGAGAAAGCGTCCGATTTTATGAGCAAAACAAACGTCTTCACACTGGCTGAAAGCCTGGGCGGTGTTGAATCACTGATCAGCCACCCCGCTTCAATGACACACGGGTCCATTCCCAAAAAGGTACGGGAAAAAGCGGGCTTAAAAGATTCGTTGATCAGGCTGTCTGTAGGCATTGAAGATGCCGAAGACTTAATACAAGACTTAAATCAAGCATTTTAAATTAAATCAACCCATAACATTATGAAAAATGTAGTCATCGTTGCTGCAAGGCGTACGCCCCTTGGAGCATTCGGGGGAAGTTTGGCATCCTTTTCAGCACCTGAGCTGGGAGCTGCCGTTATTCATCAACTGGTAAAAGATTCGGGTATTAAAGCTGACGATATACAGGAAGTTGTCATGGGGAATGTCCTTTCGGCAGGCGTAGGCCAGGCCCCCGCCCGCCAGGCTGCCCTGAAAGCCGGACTTTCTGACAAAACCCCCTCAACAACTGTGAACAAGGTTTGTGCATCGGGTACACGGGCCATTATGATTGCTGCCGACCAGATTGCCCTTGGCCAAAATGATATTATGGCAGCCGGCGGCATGGAGAGCATGAGCAATGTACCTTACTATCTGCCCAAACATCGTTTTGGATCCAAAATGGGCCATGCCAAAGTAGAAGACGGCATTATCAAAGACGGCCTTTGGGACGTGTACAAAGATTACCATATGGGGAACGCCGGAGAACTCTGTGCCAAAGAGTGTAATATTTCTCGAGAAGACCAGGATCAGTTCGCAATCACCTCTTATAAACGAGCCATTCAAGCCCACGAAAATGGCTACTTCAAGGATGAGATAGTACCCATGAAAGTTACTGACAGGAAAGGTAACGTAACCGAAGTGGAGATGGATGAAGAGCTTGGAAGGGTGAATTTTGACAAAATACCGCAACTGCGTCCGGTCTTCGATAAAGGAGGAACGATTACCGCGGCAAATGCGAGCAGCATTAACGACGGCGCTGCAGCGGTCTTGCTGATGAGTGAAGAGAAAGCCAAAGAGCTGGGGCTCAAGCCCCTGGCCAGGGTGCTCAGTCACGGAAGCGCGGCCAAAGCTCCCGAATGGTTTACAACCGCACCCTCCGATGCCATTCCGGTAGCTCTGAAACGGGCGGGACTCAACAAAGACCAGATTGACCTTTTTGAAATCAATGAAGCCTTTTCAGTTGTCTCACTGATTAATAACCAGCTTCTGGAACTGGACCCTGAAAAAGTAAACATCCATGGCGGTGCCGTAAGTATCGGCCATCCAATCGGATGTTCCGGGGCACGCATTGTCGTCACCCTCCTGCATGCCTTAAAGCGCACCGGCGGAAAATACGGTTGTGCCGGAATTTGCAACGGCGGAGGCGGCGCTTCAGCTATGGTCATTGAAAGACTGTAGGGCTGACACTCTCCGGATAATCCGGTGTCTCAAGATTCTCTTGCATTTTTGAGACACCGGATGTATCATATTCTCAATTGATAACGTTATCGCTTAGACGTTTAAATTGTCTGAATTCCTGAGATTTTTAATCAAATAACGATTGCCTATTCGATGTAATGCTACAATACTATGCATTTCCTTTTAAACTGAGGGCCTGCATTATAAACCTTTCACAAAAAGAAAAACCGGTCTGATATTGTTATATTGGATATGGATCGATGATCGATTGTAGCATTAAGGCAAATATATGTATATGAAAAAGGCATACTCTCTAGCACTATTCGCACTGATCTTTCTATTCAGCATTCCCGCTGCCAAAGCGCAGGTTGGCATCACTGCTGTCCCTTTCCTGCAAATTGAACCCGATTCCAGGGGAGCCGGTATGGGTGGCACCGGCGTCGCGATCGCAGACAACGCTTCTGCGGTATTCTGGAATCCTGCCGGACTGGCATTTCAGAATCAAAACCAGGTAAGCATTACTCATGCCAACTGGCTGCCCGCTTTCAATGCTGATCTTTTCTATGACTACCTCGTCGGAACCTACCATATTGACGGAATTGGTACGATAGGCGGTCATATTACATTTCTGAACCTGGGTGAGCAGGTTCGAACCGATGAATTTGCCACCAACCTCGGACGGTTTAACAGCTACGAAATTTCAGCCGGACTATCCTACGGATTTCAGCTTTCGGATAACTTCTCTTTGGGAACCGGCTTTCGGTTTGTCTACAGCTCCCTGGCCGACGGTGAGGTGAGCGGACAAAAAATCAATCCCGGTTCCAGTGTTGGCGTTGACCTTGCTGCGCTCTACAAAAGCAACCCTTTTGAAGTAGCCGGGCGCCAGGCCTCGTTCAATACCGGACTGAATATCTCCAATATCGGTCCCGGAATGCAGTATACCGATAATGCACAGAAAGACCCGCTGCCAACCATCATGCGTCTCGGATGGGCTTACACCATGGACCTGGATGCGACCGGCATCAATACCATTACCTTTACCAATGACATCTCAAAAGTAATGGCCCGCACAGAACGGGTTGAGGATGAAAACGGAGATGTAACATATGAGCCGATGGGAGTGCTCGAAGCTCTTTTTAACTCATGGGGCACCCTGGAGCGCCGCATCAGCGGAAATGAAATCGCACAGCTCAACCTCTTCGAACAGCTCATGTTCGGCTTTGGGCTGGAATATTGGTATAACGACCTTTTTGCGCTCCGATCGGGATATTATTACGAAAACCCGGACAACGGTAACCGTGAATTCATCACGCTCGGAGCCGGCCTCCGCTATAACATCTTTGGCGTGGATTTCAGCTATATCTACACACTTGAAGAAGAACACCCTCTTGCCAATACCATTCGCCTGAGCCTGTTGGTTAACTTCCGGTAACAGTTTGATGAATGGGATGCCAAAACACTTTTCAAAGCAGTGGCCTATTTTTAATATCACTGCTTTTTTTATTGCCAATCATCCCCTGCACCGCCTACTCCCAGCATCACGAGCTCAATCCTGACCTGACCGCTCCGGTATCCGGCACACTTCATGTCATCGCCGTAATGGCCGAGTTTCAGCCGGACGACAACCGGTTCACATCCGGAAACGGAACGTTTGAGCCCGGAAGCATCCCCTACCTGGAGAACCCGGGTACAAACATCGATGCCCTTCCGCATGACCGTCAATACTTTGAAGCCCATCTCGAGTTTATCCAGAATTACTTTGACAGCATGTCCGGCAGCCGGCTTGCAATTGAGTATACCGTGTTGCCTGACATCTACCGGCTGCCCCATGAGATGTCATACTACTCTCCCCTGGGTGAATCGCCCGAATTGAACCCCCTGGCTGAAATGGCCCGCGATACCTGGAGCCTTGTTGACGCCACATCGGCCGACCTGTCTGCCGTTCAGCCGGGAGACAATATTGCCTTCATCATTTTTCATGCAGGCATCGGCCGCGATATTGAGTTGACCGGCACACTGCTCGACCGCACGCCACAGGATATTCCATCGGTCTACCTGAGCCAGGATGCACTGTCCGACCTTCTCGATATAACAGATTTTGAAGGGTTCCCGCTGCAAAGCAGCTCCATATCGGTCACCAACTCACTCATTATCCCCCGTACACTGAGCCGTTCAGGTGAGGATATTTCGGGCAACCGTTTCGTCCTGCCCCTCTCAATCAACGGAATGCTCGCATTTCAGGTTGCCAGCCATTTGGGGCTGCCCCCCCTCTTTGATACGGAAACGGGCCGTTCGGGCATCGGTCGGTTCGGACTGATGGACGGTGCCGGTATTTTTGCCTATAACGGGCTCTTCCCACCCCGGATGTCGGCCTGGGAGAAGACCTATCTGGGATGGGCTGACCCATTGGATGTGAACCCGCAGTCGGAACAGGAGGTCCGCCTTACCTACTCATCACCCGGCACACCCGGCTCGATCGCCCGTATTCCCATGTCAGAAAGTGAATACTACCTGGTTGAAAACCGCCACAGAGATCCGATGGGCAATGGAATCGAAATCACCATCAGGCAACCCGGCGGCGGATACATCACACAAACCTTTTCCAATACCGATACACTCTTTACACAGCAACAGAGCGGTTTTGCAGACCTCCTGGAGCCGGGTGTCGTCACACAGGTGAGCCATTACGATTTTGCCCTGCCGGGGGGACTCATCCGAAACCGGGAACTGAACGGCGGAATTCTGATCTGGCATATCGACGAATCTGTCATCACCCAAAAGCTCTCTTCCGGAGGTGTCAACAACGATCCCGACCGGAGGGGAATCAGCCTGGTCGAAGCCGACGGAGCCCGTGATATCGGCCGGCCTGTACAGATCGGACTGTTTGAAAATGAGGTAAACGGTTCACCATTCGACTTCTGGTGGAGCGGCAATGATGCCACATCGGTCACCCCGTCAGGTGAAATCACCCTCTACGAAAATCGGTTTGGCCCGGATACAACCCCTCAGAATCGTACAAACTCCGGATCTGTCAACGCTTTTGAACTCGATAACTTTTCCGATAATCTCGCAGAAGCAACCTTTCAGATCCGCCCCGTCTCCCCCTATGACGATCTCTACAGGCTTTCACATCAATCCACCGTACCGGAACTTCAGGCATCGATCCGCCCCGACTCCCCCTATTACCGGCGCCATCCGCTCTCCCTGGTCCCCGACCGCTTTAACAACCCTAATCTGATGCTGATTCCCGGACTGAATGGAGTGACTGCCTACCGTTTCGGATCCAATTCATTCACAACCCCCTATTTCAGCAGTGGCCCGCTCAGGCAGCCTCTTTTTTACCATGATAACCGCATTCTGACTGCAACCCTGAAGGAGGATCCAAACGCGGAGTCGGAACTCACCGCATTGGAAATCGGTGACCCGGAAACAACAGTTCTGTTTGAAAACAGCGTTTCGGGAGCCTGGTCGATGATGAGTATTGCCCAATCGAACATGATCGACTTTGACGGCTCTGAATACAGGCTCGATACAGAGAACAATGAGATTTCGGAAACCTCCGACCGGATTCAATTCCGGACCGATTCCCAAAACGGATATCATGCTGAAATCCGCCAGAATGAACTGGTGATTCATGCACCCGGGGGAACGGTTGTCCACTCACTTCTCCCCTTTTCAGGCTCGATGCGCCTCTATGCGGGGCTGATTCAGAGAGCAGAAAAGCCTGATTTTTACCTGGTAACCGATCATGAGATCCACTACTTTCCGGCTGAGGGTCAATATAGCCGGAGTGTGAAAATCGCAGAAGTGAACCTTCCCAATCGGCCGGCCGTAGCCGACCTGACCGGTGACGGAGAGCCCGACTTCATCTTTACTTCACCGGAACACAACAGGGTCTACGCTATCAATCGAAACGGTGCTGTGATCAACTTCTTTCCCTTGCAACCCCCGCCGGGTATACGTTTTACCGGCACCCCTCTTCTGGCCGATCTGACCGGAAACGGTGATCAGGACCTGGTCATTACTGGCTCTGACGGATACTCCACAAACCTCTACCTCTATAATTTACAGGGAGATCCGATTGAAGGCTCTCCACTTTACATCGGTGGAAACAACGAGGGAGATGCAGACGGGGTGCATCCGGTCCTCTTTGACAGAGGAGTCGCGGCGATGAGTCCGGACGGAGATTTCAGGATATGGGAACTGCCGCAGCTGCGTGATATCCGGTGGAGCAGTCCCTACGGGAATACAACCCGCAATAAAGCGACTTCCGTTATTGCAGACGCAGACCCCGGCCTGCCGGCGTTCTCCCTTTTAAACCCGAAGGAGACCTATAACTGGCCCAATCCGGCGCGTGACGAGACCCATATTCGATTTCAGACATCCGAAGCCGCTGAAGTGACCATCCGCATTATGAGCTATAGCGGGCGTACCCTCTACGACCGCACGGTGCAAAGCCGAGGCGGGAGTGCCGAGGAGATCGCTGTCGACACCTCGCGGTGGGCCAGCGGAGGGTATTTTGCAGTTGTCAGAGCGCGCCTGCATGGACAGACAGAACAAAAACGTATCCATATAGCCATTGCCAGGTAGATGAAAAACAGGTCTACATACCTTAAAAAAGTAGTGATTTGGCTGGGGGCTATGATATATCCTGTCATATCGACTGCCCAGGTATCGCCGCACCATTACGGCTATCCCCACAATCACCTCGATTGGTACACCATCGAATCAACTTCCTTTTTGATTCATTTCCAGGAGGGAAATGAGGAGCCTGCGATGAGAGCCGCTGAAATAGCAGACCGTATCTATACCCCCATCACAGATCTTTATGGCTATACTCCTGACCGGAAAATCAGTATCATTCTGCGCGACCGCGAAGATTATGCAAACGGGGCGGCCTACTTTTTTGATCACAAAATCGAGATCTGGCTCCCTCCCCTGGACACCCCGCTCAGGGGTACACATCGCTGGCTCGAAAATGTCATCACCCATGAGTTCGTGCATATGGTCCAGCTTGGAGCATCCATGAAGCGGTCCGGCCGAATTCCCGCCATCTACCTGCAGTGGCTGTCGTATGAAGAAGTACGTCGACCTGATGTACTATACGGTTTTCCACGCGGACTCATCACCCTACCCTTTGCCACCGTTGCCATCCCGGCCTGGTTTGCAGAAGGGACAGCCCAGTTTCAGCGGGCTGGCATGGAGGCTGACTACTGGGACAGCCACCGCGATATGGTGCTTCGCACGAGGATCCTCACAGAAACGCATCTCTCCTTCACTGAAATGGGCACCTTCAGTTCCAAAACCGGCCTGGAGAGAGAGGTAGCCTACAACCAGGGATTTGCCTTCACGGCATATCTTGCGCATCGGTTTGGTGAAGAGATTCTTGCCGATATAACCCGGGAAGCCTCACGGAGCGGAAGCGGTAATTTCAGCACTGTAATCGAAAGGGCTGCCGGTATTACGGGTGAAGAGCTATTCGAAGATTGGGTTCTGAAAAAAGAGGCTGAATACAGACAGATGACGGCCGGGATACCCGAAGTTGAGACGGAGCTTGTGGAGGAGGAAGGATATTTCAATTTCTTTCCCCAATACAGCAGCGATCGTCAACATTTTGCCTATCTCACCAATCGTAAAAGGGATTATGGCCGCACCTACCTGCTAATACAGAGCGGGGATGAGAAGGTCGTTATAGATGATCTCAGCGGCATGGATTGGCTGGGAGGTGACCGGCAGTATATGATGGCTCACGGCCAGTCATCCAATGCGGTACTCGATTTTGTAAGCAACCGGTTTTCGTTTTCACCCAAAGGAGATCAGCTTCTCTACAACCGGTCCAGGAAGAATCGCCGTGGCGAGGCCTATCAGGATCTCTATCTTTACAACCTTGAAACGGCGGAGCGGACCCGCCTGACACACAGCCAGCGAATACAGGACCCCGCGTGGCACCCATTTAAACCGAAAGCCGCAGCCGTTCAGCTACATAACGGCACTCAAAACCTGGTGCTGGTTTCCCTGGATCGTGCAGAAATTGAGCCTCTCACCCGATTTGAGAACTTTGAAACGGTGTTTACTCCCGTTTGGCACCCTGACGGATCAGCCATCATCTTTGCGGCAGCTGCTGACGGCAACCGGAATCTATACACCTACCATCCTGATGAGGGCACAATGAATGTTCTGTTTCAGGATCACTACATTGACTTCCGCGATCCCTGGATCGACCCGAAAGGAGAATATCTCTACTACACGTCCGATCCGGACGGTATTTTCAATATCTACCGCTACCATTTTCAAACAGGAAGAACGGAACAGCTCACAAACCTGTCAGGAGGCGCCTTTATGCCGTTTGTGCGTGATTCACTTCTCTACTATGCCTCATACCGGTCAGACGGTTACAAGATAGAGCGAACCGAACTTACACCGGTTCCAACCAGCTTTCCGGCTCAGGGCAGACAGGAAACCCAGCCAGACATCGGCCGGTCACCTGCTGCTTCGGTGACGGCTGATCCATCAGAATCTTTATATGAAATAGTGCCGTACAGCCAAACGACAACCGGGCTGTCGATCTTTCCGGTGATCCGTTTTGACAACTACTCCAGGATACACGGCGGTTACGGCCGCCTGATCAGAGACGGCAATGCAGGGTTGCTGGGCGAGAGCCTCTGGAGGGATATGAAACTGGGAGCCTACTTCTCATCACGGGATGTGACCGAACGGATCTCCCTGTTTGGAGGGGCCCTGATTGGTCCCGGATCGAAACCGGCCGACGGATTGGCCGATTTCTTTAACCCTGCCCGTGTTAACAGCCTCGACCGCGATCTGTTTTTTATCGCAGAACACCGCGGGCTCCCGTTTATTCAGCGAAGCTGGTCGCCAACAGTCAGCCTTGAGATTTATAACCTGAAGCGCAACGTCAGAAACGGCCTTGAGTTTGAAGAGTTTCCCTGTACTGCCTGTCTGCCCGAAACCAGGCAGATCGATATCCGCTACTCCATTTGGGAGGCCGGCCTGTTTCTGAGAAGCAAGGTAAACGCCTGGAATATGGCGGAACTGGGAGTGACACACTCCCCCTACTCGGTATCAAGTGATGGATTCTTTTCAGAAGAGTATGGTGAATTTATAGCCGGTTCCACCTCCGAATATTTTCGGGGCACCACACTCTCGGCCGGATGGTACAGCGACCTGGCCGAACCCGCACGCCACAGTGACATCGCTTTCAGGGGATTTCGATCCTCACTGGTATACCGCTTTCAGCCCGGCAGGCTGCTTGACCGGTTTGACCTGGATGACGGCACACTCAGGCCGGTATACGAACGTGAACAGAATCACTCATTTGAATTTAACGGCCGGGCCGGGATGGGAATTGGGAACGCCTCCTCTTTCATGCTCACATCCCGTGCCTTTGCATACCTGAACCGGCCCGAAAACCACTTCTACCTCGACTACACCGGCGGGCTGACAGGGCTGCGATCGTATCCCTTTTTCGCCATTGGAGGGCAACGGACCGCCTTTCTGCGTTCGTCGTTTATTTCACCGGTCTGGAGCGGAATTGACCGGCAGGCCGGCGTCTACACCCTCGACAAACTCTTTCTGCATCTCTATACCGAGGCCGGCAATGGCTGGGGAGGCCCGCTCAACATCGGAGACAACCTTAAATTCGGATTGGGAGCCGAACTGCGATTTGCCTTTAACAATTCGTATCTTTTCCCGATGAAGTTTTTCATGAATACATCATACGGACTCAATCGGTTTGATGTCACCCTGCCTTCTCAGTTTATCACCCCGGGCGATACCGGAAGAGTTGGCTACGGACAGGAACTGCTCTTCTATTTTGGGCTTACATTTGACTTTGACCAGATATGAAAAAGTTATTGCTACCGGTATTCTTTACGCTGACTCTGACTGCATCCGGATTCTCCCAGCCCTCCAATAGCCTCGTAATTAAGGATCAGGCAGAGGCGCATCCGGACGCCGAAACCAACCTTTCAATTCATGACTTTGCCCCTTCCATGCTCTTTATGGATGGATCAGGCAGCTCTCCAAACGGTTATGTACATGCGGTCAGAAACCGGGCCGGTGTGGCCATGCTGAGTTCAGCGATACTGCCGGGATCGGCACAAGCCGTGAACCGCAACTGGGTCAGGGCCGGGATCTTTACCGCAATCGAGGTATCGGCCATCTATCTCGCCATTGACTATCAGCGTCGCGGAAGCCGCGGAGAGCGCAACTATGAACAGTGGGCAGACCGTAACTGGAGTGTGATCCAGTATGCCCACTGGCTGGTTGAATACAACGATATACACGGGATCGGCAATCCCTATATCGATCAGCTTCGGAACGACCTGCAGGGGATCTCTCCCGCATTCGACACATCACGCGATTGGGGCAATATCGATATCAACCTGTTGCGCAGGGTTGAGCGCAATACCCGTTATATCACGACTGACGGCCAGAACTCAACCATATTTTCACACTCGCTGCCGGCATTCGGTTCACAGCAGTATTATGAACTTATTGCCAAATATTATCAATACCAGGCCGGATGGCGCGATTATCACAATTACCACGATCAGCTTGGCCACACAGGAAACAGCTATATCGAACGTTATCTGTTTGACAGAGACGGACTCTATGCCAGTCCTCTCTTTTTTGACGGGGTTGACCGGGCAGAGCGCTTTAATGATCTCTATCGCACCGGCCGGGCCTTTCGAATGATTCTGATAACCAACCATATTTTTGCAGCTTTTGATGCCTATTTTACAATAAAAGTGAAACATAATCGTCTGGAAGCCACTTCAACCTTTACACCGGGCAGACAATTCAGTCTGTCATACCGTTTCTAACATCTGAAGGAAAATTCGTATTTTCATCCTATGAAAAAGTATATCTCGATATTCAAGAGCAAAGTGCTCTATTGGTCACTCGCCGGCATCGTAACGGCGGGAATCATAACGGTACTTCTGTTTGATAACGTCATCATGCCGTTATACACGAACTATAACGAGGGGGTCACGGTACCCGATGTCACCAAACTCTCACTCAATGAAGCCGAAGAGCTGCTGACCCGCTACGGACTACGATATGAAGTGCATGACAGGCGCTCTCACACCGCCTATCCGGCCAACTATGTGATTGACCAGTCGCCCTCACCGCGCCAGCTTGTCAAACCCAACCGCAAGGTCTATCTCACCGTCAATACCGAAACAACCCCCATGGTTGCCGTTCCGAACGTCGTAAACCTCTCCTATCGAAATGCACGTCTTCAGCTCGAGAACCACGGACTCACCGTCGGATCGATCAGTTATGAATCCTCGCGGTTCAGAAGCACAATCCTGCGTCAGTCGATAGCCCCTGAAGATACCGTTGCACGGGGCACCGCTGTCAATCTTGTTGTGAGTGACGGACTGGGCAGCCGCATGGTAGAAGTGCCCGACCTTGAAGGAAAAGGGTTGTCTGAAGCACAACAGCAAATCATGCGTGCAGGACTGCGAGTCGGTGAAATTCGTTTTCAGCCATCGCGCGATGTCGCACCCAACACCGTACTTTCATACAGCCCGACCGGGCCTGAAGTGAACGAGGGGGAGTCGATTCAGCTCGTTGTATCCGAACGGTTTGATGCTCGCGAAGAATCTGAAGCCGGAGTCGTTCTTGATGATACGACAAATGTTACACCACCCGATACCAGTCATATAGATCCAGACAATAACTAACACCTTATTCATGAATTTCAACCTTCCGATTTTAGCACCCTCCATCCTGGCCGCCGACTTTTCAAAACTGGGTGAAGAGCTGCAGACCTGCAGCGATGCAGGCATTCAGTGGTTTCACTGCGACATTATGGACGGACACTTTGTTCCCAATATCAGTTACGGGCCCGGTATCGTGTCGGCTGTGCGCCAAACACTGCCTGATGCATTTCTGGATGTGCACCTGATGATTGAAAACCCCGACAACTATATTGAAGCATTTGCAGATGCCGGTTCAGACCTGATCTCCGTGCATTATGAAGCTTGCCCGCATCTGCATCGCACCATCCAGAACATCAAACAGAACGGATGCATGGCCGGGGTTGTGGTCAACCCTGCAACCAGTGTTGAACTGCTCAGGCCAATCCTTCCCGATGCCGACCTGGCCTTGATCATGAGTGTGAATCCGGGCTTTGGCGGACAAAAATTTATAGAATCCAGTTACAGGAAAGTCACAGAGCTGGCCAATATGCGGGCGGAGCTGCAGACCGAGTTTCTCATTGAAATTGATGGAGGCGTCGGAACCCAAAACATCACAAAACTTGTTGATACAGGTGTAGATGTACTGGTAGCCGGCAGCAGCGTCTTTAAAGCTGAGGATATCCCCGGAAGAATTGATAAGTTAAACCGGCTGGCTGCCGAGGGAACCGGAAAGGTTGTTTAAACTGACTTCATATTCAACCGTTATCTTCGTACGATCTTTAATCAAACAACCGAATACCACTTATCGAAACGCAACAACAACTTACCGAAGAAACACTCTTCATTGAAGGCCTGGAACCGGTCGTCATCCTTGGATTTGGTGATGAACACCTGATACAGATAGACCGTGCCTTTCCGGCAACCAAACTGACTGCACGGGGCAACCGTGTAAAAATCCTGGGCCCTGCAGAGGATGTCAAAACCATCCGTGAGATCGTCACCGAGATGATCTCCATTGCACAAAAAACCGGTATCATCAAATCGAATGATGTGGCCACGCTGCTTGCGCTCGCCGATCAGCCTGTGACAAAAGAGAAACCTGGCGGACTCAGAAAACCCTATATCCAGGATAAGGGCGATATCATTATTCACACCCATACCGGTGAGGCGATCACCGCCAAAACCTCAGGGCAGCAGAACATCGTCAACGCTTCAGAAACCAACGATATCCTGTTTGCCATTGGCCCTGCAGGTACCGGTAAAACCTATACCTCTGTAGCCCTTGCGGTAAAAGCCCTGAAAGAGCGCAAAGTGAAGAAGATCATCCTGGCGCGTCCGGCTGTTGAAGCCGGTGAAAACCTGGGATTTCTGCCCGGCGACCTGAAAGAGAAGGTGGATCCTTACCTTCGCCCGCTCTATGACGCCCTGGAAGAGATGATCGAATTCGACAAGCTTGAGTTTCAACTGGCCAAAAATACCATTGAAATCGCACCGCTGGCCTACATGCGAGGGCGTACCCTCAACAATGCATTTGTCATTCTGGACGAGGCTCAAAATGCCACCAATACACAGATGAAAATGTTTCTGACGCGTATCGGATTTAACAGCCGCGCAATTATCACCGGAGACATCACACAAACCGACCTGCCCAAGCGACAGGAGTCGGGATTGATCTCCATTCAAAAGATCCTGAAGGATATCGATGGGATCTCTTTCGTCTATCTTGATCAGCAGGATGTGGTACGACACAAGCTGGTCAGAGACATCATCGATGCCTATGAAAAATTTGAAAATAAAAAATAGATTCGCGTATCGGGCCAATGAACCGGCCCTTTTGACGCTTTTCTGACGACAGATTCATGATTAAGAATAAAACCAGGGCTGTAGCACTCTACGAAGGCACCTTTTCGGTTGGACTCGACAAAGAGTTCAGGCCTATCCGGCGGGAAGATCCTCCCCATAAAGGGGCGCTCAAACTCTCCATAAACCCCTTTCTGATACGTGACGGAGAGCACAACATCCTCTTTGACGCAGGATTGGGCGATCTGATGGGAGAAAACACCTCGATCGATACGCTGATCACCAATCTTGAAAAGGAAGGAGTGGAAGATTATGAGGTGACCGATATTTTTGCCAGTCACCTCCATTTTGACCATATCGGGGGACTGGCTAACCGCAAGAACGGTTATTGGCAGCTCACCTTTCCCGAGGCCCGTGTATGGGTTTCCGGGGCGGAATGGGAAAAACTGGGCAGGCTGATTGATCGAAAACGGGATGAGGAGAGAGACTTTTACAACTTCATTGATGCCCATGCCGACCTTCACTTTCTGGCTGAGGAGGATCACCCGATCGATCATGTACGAACCAGGACGATTGGCGGACATACCGAATTTCACCAGGCCCTGTTTTTCAATAACGGTGAAGATAAGTACATTATGGCGGGTGATGTGGTTGGCCGTCGAAGTGCGGTAAACCGTTCATTTGAAGCCAAATTCGATTTTGATCCCAAAAAAAGCTCCCAGGCGCGTAAAGAGCTGCAGGAACTCGCATATCGGGAAGGGTATGCTTTTCTAACGTATCATGAAACCGATCATCCGATATTTGAGCTGACCGGATTTGACGCTACTAAAGGCTATATACTGAATAATTTATCATGAAGATGATGCCCAATCACATACAGGAAATTAAAGCTTATCTGACCGATAATGATTTCCCTGAAAGAGTTGAAGCGGTTGTGATACTGGGTTCCGGCCTCGGCGATTTCTCTACGACGATCGATGAGCCCTTCTCGATTCCGTATGATCAGATTCCCCATTTCCCTCATACCAGTGTAGCGGGCCACTCTGGAGAGCTCTTTACCGGATGGGTTGACAATCACAGCGTGATCGCTTTTTCCGGCCGTTTTCATCATTATGAAGGGTATCCCCTCTCGACAACCGTCTTGCCGGTTCACCTGGCAAAGGCATTTGATGCAAAGAAACTGATCGTATCGAATGCAGCCGGTGCCATCAACACCCGTTTCCAGGTGGGCGACCTGATGGTCATTGATGACATCTTCAGGGTCTTTCAAAAAATTGCACCAACTGACGGACATCCTTTCCGGTACAATCTGGGGCCCATAGCCGACAGGGTGCGAAAAATCGCTGCATCGATCGGACTGGATATTCAGCGCGGCACCTATCTCTATGCAAAAGGTCCCAGTTACGAAACCAAAGCTGAAATTCGTGCATTTCGTGTGATGGGAGCCGATGTTGTGGGTATGAGCACTGCTCCTGAGCTGACAGAGGCTTCAAGGCTCGGCCTGCCGGCTGCAGCCATTTCCCTGGTAACCAATATGGCCGCAGGGGTCCTCAAACAGAAGCTCGACCATTCAGAAGTGAAAGAGGCAGCCGAAAGCCGAAAAGATGACTTTGCCCGGCTGGTAAATGCCCTGATCAAAGAGCTCTAGCCCATCCCCAATTCCTGAAAACAGTTCAGGATTCACCGCCCCTCCCCGCTACCGTTCACCACCCCCGAACAATACTGCGATTTCAATGGAGAAATCCGCCATTCTGATTGTTCTGATGATCAATATAGGACCGGATCAAGTGTATATTATTTATATATAGATTAACATTAGTTATATATTATTTAACTTTAGGGCATCAAAAAGAAAACGATTTGGTAAGAAGGGATGATCCGCTGTATATTATCAGGAGTTGCTTGAAACAAAGCCCTTCTCTTGAAAAGCAACCTCTCTCTGCTCTATATATTCGACTGCCTGAGATGACAGTTTCTACTACTATTTTTGTGCCATTATTCGAGCAGATCACCATCCAATCCGCTGCCCGATTCAGAACTGTCTGCTAACTCCCATTATGGTTGACATCTTCTCTATGAGAGTTCAAATCAAGCGTTTTTGTCTTCCGTACTTGTTCAGATACTCTTTCAGTTTAACCTTTTTCCGGGTGCTTTCGCTGGTCATGTAACGCAGTTTGCCAAAGACAGGCCGCTCCTGCCAGGCACGGTCAAACCGCCCGAAACACCAGAAGATTCCGGAGTAGCTGTTCGGATCACGGCCATCGATGGCATAGGTGTTATTCAGGTCGATCAGATAGTGAAGGGCCGTTTCGGGACTGGGAGTCCACTCAATCACTTTTTTACCCCATAGCATTCGCAAGTAGTTGTGAATATATCCTTCCTGCCGAAGCTGGGCCTGAGCGGCATTCCAGATCTCATCATGGGTTTTCGACTCTTTCAGCTCGTCAAAGCTGTAGATCCACTGACGCGGATCATCACGATGGTCATTGAGTGTTTCCAAAGCCCAATCGGGGAGACTCTCGAACTTGTCGTAATCGTCGCGGTGATGGGCAAAATGAAACCCGGTTTCACGCCAGGTGATCAGTTCGTCGAGGTATTTGCTGATGTTGGCGTCACCGTTAAAAAACTTTCCGCGCGAGCCGTTGTTATAGGTAATGCGATCGAGTGCCCACCCCTCCGGCTGCTGATCCAATACGGTCTTTACGATTTCATACTCGGATACTTTCCCGAAATGGAGCCACGGACTCATCCGGCTGGTCTTGTTCTCATCGGGATCATTTCGCTTGTCGCCATACTCGTTGAGCCCGCTGCCGATAAACTGTCCCAGCATGCCCAGGCCGGCTGCGCGTGTGCCCGTCCACTCGATCGGCTTCACATCATGGTTGATGTTCAGCGCCGAGATAAAACCCGGGATATCTGACAGTGCAGTTGCGCCGTCCGGCAGATCTTCGAATCGTTCACGATCCAATTCAACTCGATCCCGGTTTTTCAGCTGATCAAGCGGATGTTGTGCCGGGGGATTTGTATAGGCTTCCACAAAGTTCTTCTGAACTATTTTTCGAAAGAAGTAGGCGCTGTATGGATCTTTATCGGTAAGTCCGAGTGGTATCAGCCCATTGCTGTCAACTGTGAAATAGGGAATTTTGAGCTCTTTCGGCCACGTTTCATTGCGCTCCCTCATGATGAAGACCGGGTACTCATCGGTTACGAGCAGGCAGGCATCGGAAGTGAGCCGGCCCAGAAGGCGTTTATACTCTCCCGGTTTCTGCTCCACAAAACTGACATAATTTAAACCCCGGCTTTCTGCATCGTCAAGGTGTTCCTTCATCCCCTGCATCATAAAGGTGTGCGTGCGGTCGGTTGCCCAGGGGTAATCGCACGAGAAAGCCTCCAGGATCAGAAGCGGTTTGCCAAGTTTATTGGCCCAGCCCACGGCATATTCAAGGGCGAAATTATAGTGAAAACGCCGATTGATCTGCATCCAGTAGAGAACATAATCTCCATCCGGATCGGGTTTCATCTCATTTCGTTTAAAAACGCGGTCAGAATTAAAGGTTTTCATGGTGAATGAAACGATTAAACAGCAGTCGTCATTCCCATGCAGCGTCACTTACTCTGCCCGAATTGAAAAGGTGGCCGCCTTCCTGTACGGAGCAGGCGGCCTGTCAAAAGAGTGCCGGCTTAGACCAGCTCTTTATTCTTCTCTGCGCGTTTGCGGTCGTTGTGATCGAGGTACAGCTTCCGGATACGGAGGCTCTTTGGGGTCACCTCAAGAAGCTCATCGTTGTCTATAAATTCGATGCACTGCTCCAGGCTCATCTTTTTAGCCTGTGAGATCTTGACAGAGTCGGCCGTCTGAGTTGCACGGTGGTTGGTGAGGTTCTTCTTTTTCACCACATTGACCACCAGATCGTCAGCGCGCTTATTAATTCCGACAACCTGCCCCATATAGACGGGGTCGCCGGGCTCTGCGATAAACTGTCCGCGGTCCTGAAGCCCCTCCAGTGCATACGGTGTCACATCTCCCTGTTCCAGCGAGATCAGTGCACCCCGGGTACGCCCCGGAATGTCACCGGCATACGGCTCGTATGCATCAAACTGCTGATGCATGATACCGGTGCCGCGAGTCTCCGTCAGCATTTCACCGCGGAAGCCGATGAGCCCCCTGGAGGGTACTTTAAACTCGACCCGGTGATTCTCTCCCTCTTGCACCATGGAGGTCATAATTCCTTTGCGTTTTTGAAGATTGTCGATCACTTTATTGCTGTAATCGGCATGCACATCGATGACCACCTCTTCGAACGGTTCGTGCACCTTTCCGTCAATTTCACGAAGCAGTACCTCTGGCCGGGAGACGGCAAACTCATACCCTTCGCGGCGCATGGTTTCAATCAGGATGGCCAGTTGAAGCTCTCCTCGTCCGGCCACTTTAAAGATATCGGGGTTATCGGTCTGTTCAACCTGAATCGATACATTGGTCCGGATCTCTTTGTGCAGGCGGTCTTTAATCATGTTAGAGGTGACATACTCCCCCTCCTTGCCGGCAAACGGAGAGTTGTTCACCCTGAAATACATCGCCATGGTAGGCTGATCGATATCATAGTATTGAATTGGCGTCGGGTCAGATACATGAGTCAGTGTATCACCGATCTCGACGGCGTCATAACCGGCCAGGGCAAAAATATCGCCCGCCTGGGCCTCATCTACCGGCTCCCGGTTCAGTCCGTTAAAGGTATAGAGTTTGGTCGCCTTCGCTTTCTCTTTCTGGCTGCCATGACGGTCCATCAGGACTATCTCCTGATTGGTCTTGATCGTACCCTGTTCAACGCGCCCGATCGCAATTCGTCCAACGTAGTCGTTCCAGTCAACGCTGCTGACCAGCATCTTGAAGGGAGCGTCTGTAATTTGTTCGGGTGGCGGGATATGATCTACAATCAGCTTAAAGAGCGGCTCCAGGTTGTCATTATCATCCTCCAGTTCCTGTTTGGCCACACCATCGATGCCGATTGCGTAGAGAACCGGGAAGTCGAGCTGCTCATCATTGGCATCGAGCGAGACGAACAGGTCAAAAATTTCATTCAAAACGGCATCGGGGCGGGCATCCTTTCTGTCGATCTTATTGATCAAAACGATTGGGCGGTATCCCAGTTCGAGTGATTTTCGCAGAACGAATTTGGTTTGCGGCAGCGGACCTTCAGCAGCATCCACAAGCAGGATCACTCCGTTTACCATTTTCAGGATACGCTCAACCTCACCGCCAAAATCGGCGTGTCCGGGGGTATCCACAATATTGATTTTGGTGTCGTTCCAAAGAACGGCTGTATTTTTCGAGCTGATGGTAATCCCCTTCTCCTTTTCGAGGTCGCCCGAATCCATGATTCTCTCATCCACCTGCTGGTTCTCCCTGAACGTACCGCTCTGCTTCAGCATTTGATCCACCAGTGTGGTCTTTCCATGGTCTACGTGAGCGATAATCGCAATATTTCTGATATCCTGAGTCATAAAAAAAGTATAAATAGATCCGGCCTTGCTGTGAAACCGGATAACGAATGATAAATTGGTTTCAAAAAGTTTACAGCTTCCTAAAATAAGCTTTTATTTCGACATATCGATATTATTTCTTCTGCAAACGTTGCGAACCTCTCTTTATTTGGCCTGGTCACGAGCTCTTCCTTAACTGCAATTACGGGATGATTGGCCACAGGGCCACGGAGTTACACGGAATAATTTTCTTACTTCAATGTTTAAAACTCCATCTGCCAGAGACCCCTTACCCGGATTATCCGTTGATCAGATTGTCGGCTTGCAAAGAATCAGCCCCTTCGCAAATCGCCTGTCTGCGGTTCGATATTCGACATTCAATCACCTGCACCCATCACTGCCAGAAGGCTCCTTTGATCATCACACGGTGTAGTGACCTCATATTGGAGATATCTTCTGACGGATCACGATCAAGCAGGATCAGGTTTGCCATTTTACCCTTCTCGATAGTGCCGAAATCGTCCAGACGCTGCATCGCCATCGCACCGTTGCGAGTCGCCATCACGATTAAGTCATCCGGCGAGATACCCGCTTGCTGCATCGCCTCCAGCTCGTCATTTATGGATATACCGTGCAGCGTGCCCGGATTTCCTGCATCGGTTCCAACAGCAATAGGAATCCCTGCTTCATACACTTTGCGCAGGTTGGCTGCATCAGTTTCCCTGACGCGATCAACAGCCGGGTCGAAGTTATTGAGGCGCCTCAACATCATCTCCGTAAACCATTCGTGGCCACTAAACTGTGAAGCGGTCTCCATCAGCTCCCTGGTTCTGTCATCGACACATCCGTTTGGATCCTTCATTTCAAACGGCTCGATCCCCGCGGCAGCACGGTAGGCGAGAACGTAACCGCTGCTGACGATTAGTGTTGGGTTGTAAATCGTACCGTTTTGAAGGGCCAGGTCAATAAATTCATCGTCTACCTCACGGTCACTCACGCTGTGCACCAGCAGTTTCGTACCGTTTTGAAGAGCGGCTTTGGCCTGTTCGAGGGTGGTTGCATGGGCAATCATCCTGTTGCCCTGTCTTTCAATCTCTTGCGCAGTTGCCTCTACCCTTTGCATATACTCTTCATCATCACTGCGCAGAATCCAAAATTTAATCCCGGTGCTGCCAAGAGCAGACATATACTGAACGGTTCGAATCCCGTCATCTGCAGAGTTCAGAGGTACAAGGGTTTTATCTGATGGCAAGTCGAAGGCGATTCCCTGAACAGGTGTGATCAACGGACCCGAAGCCGCCACGTGTGGTGCTTTTGGATTGTTCTCGGCAGATTCCTGCAGGTCTATCGACCACGACATCCCGCCCACATCATACACGGCTGTGATACCTGAACAGAGATAGGCATCGTAATAGCGCTGGGGATTCTGTCTCTGGTAGGCTACAATTTCCGGAAACGGGTAGGTATCGTTCAGGTCCATGGCATCCGGCCGGCCATCAAAAAAACCGGTTTGAAAAAAGTGCACATGTGTATCCACCAGTCCGGGTGTGATATATTTGCCGGAGGCGTCGATCACACGATATCCGTCAGGTATGGAACAGTCTTCTCCATCCCCTGCACACTCTATGCGGTCATTGCGGGTCAATACAACACTGTTATAAATCGGTTCTCCTCCATTGCCATCAAACAGCACCGCACCGGTGATGGCGATTCCATCATCACGGTGATTTTCAAGATCCATGCAACCGGGAAGTAAGACAGACATGGCCAATACAGACAGATATAATAGCAGGTTTCTCATATTTCATCAGGCTAAGGGTTACAGTTTCACTGAGAAATACGTGAATATCCGCATGATATCAAAAAAACTGCCTGAGACTTGAGCCCTGAAACCTGAAACTGCTTTCTCACAAGTTCTTGTTATTTTATATTCACAGATATCAACTCAATTAAAATTACAGTTTCATGGATCTCAAATTAACCGGCCAGCGTTTTGTTGTTTGCGGAGCCAGCAGCGGTTTTGGGGAAGCGATTGCCCGGGCCCTGCTGACAGAGGGCGCCAATGTCGTATTGGCAGCCCGCCGCGGAAATGTATTGAAGGATAAATTTGAACACTTTGAAAAGCAGGTGGAGTTTATTGAGGGCAGCATTCTCTATGACAGCACCCTTTCAAAGATTGAGAAAGCCGCCGGCAAAGGGGATTTTCACGGCATCGTGCTGAATGCGGGCGGTCCGCCGACCGGCACACCACTTCAGACCGATATGGCCGACTGGGACTCATCCTGGCAGCTGGTCATGCGCTGGAAGGTGGATCTTTCGCTTCGCCTGGCTCCGTTGCTGGTAAAAAGGGGGTATGGACGGATGCTCTATATTGAGAGTCAATCTGTCAAACAACCTCTGCCAAACCTGACTCTCAGCAATTCATTCAGGGCCGGCGTAGTTGGCTTTGCCAAATCACTCGCTCTTGAAATTGCCGAAAAGGGGGTTACGGTCAATGTCCTGGCGCCGGGTTCACATGAAACACCGGCCATCGAACGCGTGATACGCAATAACAGCAGTATTCGTGAAATCTCGTACGAGAAAGCCAAAGAGGAGATGGTAAGCAATATACCGGTCAAGCGAATGGGGAAAGCGGAAGAGCTTGCCTCCCTGGCCGCCTGGATGCTTTCACCGCACAGCGGCTATATCACCGGGCAGACAATCAGCCATGACGGCGGAGTTATCAGCGGCATATTCGGGTAATCACCAGCAATCCATTAAACGGTATGAGCATCCTGCAAAAAGAGATCCAACTGAAACCCAAACCACGGGGGTTCCACCTGGTTACCGATGAGATACTCTCGGCCCTTCCGGAGCTGGAAGGCGTGTCATCGGGCATTGCCCATATCTTCATCAAACATACCAGCGCCGGACTCACTGTCAATGAAAATGCCGATCCTTCGGTACGAAAAGATTTTGAGAGCCACTTCAACCGGATGGTGCCTGAAGATTCCAGCCTGTTCGAACATACGCTGGAGGGGCCTGACGACATGACCTCACACATCAAAAGCTCCCTGGTGGGCCATTCGCTCTCGCTGCCTGTTACGAACGGACGGTTTAACCTGGGAACGTGGCAGGGCATCTATCTATGTGAACATCGCAACCGGGGAGGGTCCAGGAAGATTGTGGTCACCGTGATTGCCGGCTGAGTCTGATCAGATGCTCTTCTTCATCTTGAGCAGGCGTGTCACCAGATCCTGTTTGTGTGGATGCGCCCCTTCGTCCATCTCAGAAACATGCTTGACATCTTCAATGGAATAGAACGAGTTGGGAGCGTATTCATTCACGATATCGGCCAGTTCCTGCCACCGTTTCCTGCGTGCCACGGTAAACAGTATCTTCACATGGCCGTACTTCCCCTGGCCGTCAACACTGGTCACACGAAAGTTCGCCTCCTGCAATTTTTCAGCCAGGTGAGCGCTCTCCTCCCCCACGATGATCCGGAAAATCTGAACACCCATTTTCATCTTCTCCTCGATAAACATACCGATGAAGTTACCTGCGGCAAAACCTCCGGCAAATGCCACGTAATTCATCCAGTTATCCAGGTTTTGAAAAATTTGAGCCACAATGATAATCCAGATCAACACCTCAACAAAACCCAGCATGGTCGCTTTGCCACGAAACCCTTTGGATACGAACATTATCCGGATCGTGCCGATACTTACATCCAGAATACGGGCAAAAAAGATAAACAGCGGAACAAACGCTGCGGGAATGATATCAAAGACAAGAAATGTCATACGGACGGGGGCTCTATATAAAAAAACAGGATGCTGATCATTCGAACAGCATCCTACAGTTGTGCGGAGAGAGAGGGATTCGAACCCTCGATACCCCGTTGAGGGTATACTCCCTTAGCAGGGGAGCGCTTTCGACCACTCAGCCATCTCTCCGTGGTTCTATCAATAAATATCTCAATGTTTTGAGAGCATCAAATATAGGAAGCTTTACACACTCTATGCAACCTCATCCGAAAAGAAATTTCAATTATTTCTGCGATGAATCGGAGGGTATGTAGATCTGTGCCAGATTTCTGCCCTCCTGTGCGAAGTCGAGTCCGTAGCCCAGCACAAAGAGGTTTGGAATTTTGAATGCCGTATAGTCGATCTGAACATCATGCTGAGTCGCTTCGGCTTTGTGCAGAAGCGTTACTACGGTCAGGGAAGCGGGCTGATTCTGCTTTAATTTGTCAACCAGGTACTTCATTGAAAGGCCGGTATCGACAATATCTTCAACAATGATCACATGCCTTCCTTTGATATCGGCATCAATCTCTTTAAGGTCGTGAACCTGTCCGGAAGAGACCTTCTCATCACCATAGCTGCTCAGTTTCAAAAAGTCGACCTCACACGGAATGTTCACATACCGCATCAGGTCTGCCAAAAAGATATATGACCCGTTCAATACACCGATAAAAATGGGCCTTTTCTCACCAAAATGGTAACTCAGTTTCTGGCCGATTTGCCGAACCCGCTGCTGTATCTCTTCATGGGTGAGATAGACTCGAAATTCTTCGCCATTAACATTCACATATTCGGGCTGATATAAATCCATAAAAGCTATTTATTTCTGATAATAAGAACGTGTTTTGTCTCGGTTGTACAGCGGACGGTCTCGGATATGGTTCCAATCTGGCCGTCTTCTGTTTTGTGCGGGAAGATAACAGCACAGATATTTCCATCAAAAGATTCAATGACCAGGGCATCCTGTTTTTGGGTTGCAGAGATCTTTCGGTTGGTCAGATGATCTGAAACCAATTGCCGTCCATTCATTCCCAATGGCTGAATGTGATCCCCTTCTTTCCAGTTTCGAACGGTGATTGGATAATTCAGCCTCGACGTGTCAAGATACAATTTCCCAGGTTCAAATTTTCCCTGAAAAGCTTTCACTTCCAGCTGATATCCGAAAACTGCACTGACCTGCGGGAGGCGTTCCCTGTCAATGGTAACCGGCCGGTGCAGTTCAGGC